>NZ_QPKI01000050.1 GCF_003339685.1 Halomonas sp. DQ26W
TAAGTCAGATGAGGAATAGATTGCCTGGTGATCAAGCGGCTCGATGACGTTGCAGTGGATCGGTGTCGGCAACACCTCGGTTCAGCCCCCGCATTCGACACCCTGATGAATTAGGAGGGGTTATCGGTCCGAGCGGGCAAAACTTGAGATTGGGCACTTACCAACGCCCCAGGCAATGAAGATGATCGCAGTAACCGGCCATTCCGGCGCGTCATTTCTAGCCGCGTCCTGACCCCCTACGCTGAACCCGTCAATTATCGACGGAGAATCAGTGCTCATGCCGAAGCAACGCCACCCACGCTATCTCGCCCAGCAGTGGCAGGCCTGGATTGACGAGCAGGCCCGCAGCGGTTTGTCCCAGCGATTGTTTTGTGAACAGAAAAGCCTGTCCAAGAGCTCGTTCCAGCTCTGGAAGCGCCGTCTGACATCAGGAACCGCGGCGATGCCTCAGACCTCGGGTGCCGAGGCCGCGCTCTTCGCCCCGGTGTCGATCCCTGCGACGGAGGAGCCCGGTCGCGACTCGCGTGGCTGGGAGATCGAGCTCGACCTGGGCGATGGTGTCTGCCTGCGATTTCGCCGGGGTGGATGATGCGCCCGCCCCTCCTACTCGATTATATCTGTGTCGGTGTTCGTGCCTGGTCGTCAGGCAGCAACGATTCTGGGCCGCCGCTCTCCTGTGACAGCCCAGTGTCGCTGTTGATGATCACGACGTCGAAATCGACCAACCGGGCGAGTTGGATGGTTTAGTGCCGCACGTTACTAGCAACGCTTGCTGCTAATGCCGGGGTGTCCGAGGTGCTACATATCCGGGACTATTGCTTTTCGAGCGGTTGCTCAGAAGGTTGGGTTTCGGTCTCTTGCAGTAACCAGGCTCGGAATGCCTCCGCATGAGGGTGAAGGTAGGAGTGGTCTGGGTACACTAGGTGAAAGGCTTCGGAAGTGGCGATACGAGGTTCGAAGGGAGCGATCAGTCGACCATGGGAGATCATGTCTTCTACCAGAGAGCTGCGCCCCAGAGCAAAACCCACCCCTTGAGTGGCTGCTTCCAGTGCACTAATCAACGTATCGAATTGCAGCCCCTGGCTGATATCGACATGACTGCCCCCTATCTTCCTCAGCCAGTACCCCCATCCTTCTTCGTAGCCAATCACGTGCAAAAGGGTATGTTCTGCCAAAGTCTCAATAGAATCCGGTGGCGTTGCACCTTCGTATAGGGTTGGACTGCATACCGGAAACAGCTCATCCCAAGTGAGCCGATCGGACTTCATACCCGACCATGTACCCTGGCCGTAGCGGATTTCCATGTCCGCATCCTTATAGCCCTCACCGGCCCAAATATTGCTGGTGAAACGCAGACCGATGTTGGGGTGCAGTGTCTGGAAGCGGGCGAGACGCGGGGCAAGCCAGGCAGTAAAGAAGACCAGGTTGACCTTGATGGTGATCAGCTTGGGGCGTCCTTGACCGAAGAGCTCGTCGGTTGCAGCGCTCAGGCGCTCGATCGCTTCATGAATGGCAGGCAAGTAGGCGAGCCCGGCATCGGACAATGCCAGCCCTCGGGGCAAGCGCTTGAATAGCGGGGTGCCTAGTTGAGATTCCAACCCTTTGATATGTTGGCTAATTGCAGCCTGGGTGAGGCTGAGCTCGGCCGCCGCTCGGGTGAAGCTCATGTGGCGAGCTGCAGCTTCGAAGGAGCGTAACCAGTTCAACGGGGGGAGCCTTTTCTTCATGGTGCCTGCACCAGCCATGGTTTATCGGCTCCCTTTTTCTCATAAAATCATCGGATCTGGGAAGTGATATCGGCCATATCGCCTCTAGATCAACCGCAAAGGCTGCATCATCCTTGTCGGAAGATGCAGCTCGGCGATTAGAGTGTGACACTCGGTAGTCGGAACAGTGGTTACTCCATGGTTGGCATGGAGAACTCTGCTCCTTCACGAACGCTGGCTGAAGGCCAGCGCTGGGTGATGGTCTTGCGCCGAGTGTAGAAACGCACCGCGTCGGGGCCATAAGCATTAAGGTCACCGAATAGCGAGCGCTTCCAGCCACCAAAGCTGTGGTAGGCTACGGGTACCGGCAGCGGCACGTTGATCCCGACCATGCCGACCTTGATGTTGTCGGAGAAGTGCCGCGCGGCCTCTCCATCACGAGTGAAGATGCAGGTGCCGTTGCCGTATTCGTGAGCATCGATCAGTGCCATAGCCTCTTGCATGCTATCGACGCGGACCACCTGCAACACCGGGCCAAAGATCTCCTCCCGATAGCTGGTCATATCGTGGCTGACATGATCGATTAGCGTACCACCGACGAAGAAACCATCCTCATATCCATCGACCTGGGTCCGGCGACCATCGACCACGATAGTGGCGCCCTGAGCCTCGGCGCTATCAATGTAGCCGACTACCTTTTCCTGGTGGGCTTTGGTGATCACAGGGCCGAAGTCGTTTCTGCTATCGGAGCTGGCTCCGACCTTGAGGTGTTGCATCGCCTCTTGCATCCGGGAAACCAGGGCGTCACCCGCGGCATCGCCGACGGCTACCGCAACAGACAGCGCCATGCAGCGTTCGCCGGATGAGCCGAAGGCCGCACCGACCAGTTGGTTGACAGCATTGTCCATGTCCGCGTCAGGCATCACGATGGCATGGTTCTTAGCACCGCCGAGGGCTTGGCAACGCTTGCCATGCGCGGTGGCTCTGGTATAGATATATTCGGCGATCGGCGTCGAACCGACAAAGCTCACAGCCTCGACCCGGGTGTCTTCAATCAGTGTATCGACGGCTTCCTTGTCACCATTGACGACGTTCATGACACCATCCGGCAGGCCGGCTTCCTGGAGCAGCTGAGCGATATAGAGGGTGGCGCTTGGGTCACGCTCGGAGGGCTTCAGCACAAAGCAGTTGCCGCAGACGATCGCCATCGGAAACATCCAGAGTGGAACCATCGCTGGAAAGTTGAACGGCGTGATTCCTGCGACGACGCCCAAGGGGTGGAACTCGCTCCAAGAGTCGATATTAGGTCCCACATTCTTGCTGTGTTCGCCCTTGAGCAATTCGGGGGCTCCACAAGCATATTCGACGTTTTCGATGCCGCGCTGTAGTTCACCCATAGCATCATGGGTGATCTTGCCGTGTTCCTCACCGATCAGGGCGCAGATGGTATCGGCATGTTTTTCGAGTAGCTCCTTGAAGCGAAACATGACCCGCGCCCGCTTCAGCGGTGGGGTGTTGCGCCAACCGGGAAAGGCTGCCTGGGCGGCGGCAATGGCTTGCTCCACTGTGGCCTTGGAGGCCAGCTCGACCTGCTTGGTGGACTGCCCAGTGGCGGGGTTGAATACCGCCTGACGGCGCGTTCCGTCGGCGATCACTCGACCGTTGATCAAATGTCCTACGAGGGTCATGGTATTTCTCTCTTGATTATTCGGCGTCGCCGGAATGGGGGGTGGGCACAGTTTTGGCAGTTACCAGAGCTGGCGGTAAATCGCGATGATCTCGTCAGCATCGGGAACGCGGGGATTATTGCCGGGCGAGCCCGAGGCCAGCGCCTGCTCCGCCATGTTGGGCATCAGCTCAAAGAAGCGCTGACGTTCGATGCCGAACTGCTCGGGGGTGGGGACCTGAAGCTCGTCGTTGAGGGCCTCGAGCTCGTCCAGAAACTTTCGATTGGCGACGTCGACACTATCCTGCTCGTCCGCAACGCCGATGGCGCGTGCGCAGTCAGCATAGCGCTCGGGGGCAGCCGGCATCGAGAAGGCGGTCACGCTTGGCAGCAGCATGGCGTTGGAGAGACCGTGCGGCACATGGAAATGGGCACCGATGGGACGGCTCATGCCATGCACCAGGGCCACCGAGGCGTTGGAGAAGGCCACCCCGGCCAAGGTGGAGCCCAGCATCATCGACTCTCGGGCCAACTTGTCCTCACCATGGTGGTAGGCGCGACGCAGATTAGGGCCAATCAGTCGTATGGCCGAGAGGGCCTGGCTATCGCTGTAGGGATTGCCTTTCTTGCTGACATAGGCCTCTATCGCGTGGGTCAAGGCATCGATACCGGTATCGGCGGTTGTCCTGGGCGGCAGGCTCAGGGTCAGGCAGTAATCTATCAACGCCGCTACTGGCATAAAGCCGATGCCGGCACACAGCATCTTCTCGTCGGTGGTCTCGTCGGTGATGATGGTAAAGCGGGTCACCTCGGAGCCGGTACCCGCAGTCGTGGGCACTGCGATGATAGGCAAGCCCGATTCATTCACCTGGCGGGGAAACTTGTAGTCGCGTATTTCGCCGCCATGTCGGGCCAGGATAGCGATTGCCTTGGCACTGTCGATGGGGCTACCGCCCCCTAGAGCGATGATGCTGTCGTAATCACCGTGACGTGCTTTGTCTACGCCCGCCTGGATGGAGCCGACAGTGGGTTCCGGGAGTGTCTCGGCGAAGACATCCGCGGCGAACTTGTGGTCGGCGAGCGTGTTCTGTAGCCGATCGACGTATCCCAGCTTCACCATCATCGCGTCGGTGATAATGAGTGGACGCTTGCAGCCCAGACTTGCCAACACGTCCGGTATGGACTGGCTAGCATTCTCGCCGACCTGCATGATGCGAGGAAGAATGATTTGAGTAGACATAACGACTCCACTAGTTCGAGGTTGACGATGATTCTCAGATAAGAAAATGCGAGAACTGGTCATAGCAGCAGATGCCATGCAGTCAGGTATGACTGCTGGTGGCCTTTAAGACCTTGGAGTTATCAGGATGGGCATCTTCAGCTATCTTGATGCTTTCCTCCATCGTCATTTTTTCGGGAAGGGTCTCCGCTCGGAGTGCTTTGCAGAAGCCGTAAATAGCCAGTAACACAACCATTGAGACTGGAAGGGCGGCAACGATCGAAGCAGTCTGAAGAGCCTCCAAGCCGCCGGCAAGCAATAGCACCGCGGCAACCGCGCCGATTGCCATTCCCCAGAACACTCGGAGGCGTGTCGGCGGGTGTTCATCACCCATTGCGACTAAGGTGCAAATCACCAAGGCAGCTGAGTCAGCAGAAGTCACGAAGTAGGTCACCAGCATGATGGTACAAATCGTGGCAATCAGCAGGGTAAGGGGCTGCCCCAATCCCATCAGTTCTATGGTCTTGAACAACGCCATAGTGATGTCATCGTTGACCGCCGCGATGACGCCACCATTGCCGTAAAGCTCTATGAACATGGCTGTATTACCGAAAATGGTGATCCACAGCGCACCCATAAGTGTCGGTGCAATCAGCACTCCGAGAATAAACTCGCGAATGGTGCGGCCACGTGAGACACGCGCGATGAACATGCCGACGAAAGGTGACCAGGCAATCCACCAGCCCCAATAGAAGATGGTCCATGCCCCCTGCCACTGGTCCTCGGGATCTGGATTTACCCAGAGACCCAACTCTACGGCATGGAACAGGTAGTCGCCCATATTGGTGAAAAAAGCGCCCAGCAGATAAGCAGTGGGGCCGAAAACTAGAAACAGTGCCAGGATAACGATCGTCAATTGCATGTTCAGTACACTGAGGATGCGGATCCCCTTATTGACACCGGTGACCACTGAAATGGTGGCAATCAATGAAATAATGACGATCAGTACTACCTGATTGGAAGTCGTTACATCAATGCCGACCAGGTGCTGGAGACCGGCGTTGATTTGCTGCGAGCCCATGCCCAGAGATGTAGCGATGCCGAACAGGGTTCCGAAAACTGCAAGAAGATCCGCTGCATGGCCGATGGGACCATAGATACGCTGACCAAAGATCGGGTACAGGCTCGAGCGGATTGAGAGTGGCAACCCTTTTCGATAGGAGAAATACGCCAGCACCAGGCCGCGGTAGTTGTCAAGGAATCTGTCGCCTCTGAGGTCATTCAGGCCGCCTGTTTTTCTGGTTCAGCGACGGTGATCTGGAGCTCCCGTTCCGGGTTGAGTGACACGGTGCCGATAGGCG
>NZ_QPKI01000051.1 GCF_003339685.1 Halomonas sp. DQ26W
TGACCGACGCCACCATCGTCGACATCAACCTGCGCATGCCGCACGCCCAGGACATGAACACGGCTGAATTCACTCAACTGATGGACGTCTCCCTGGCCTACCGCAAGATCGATTGGGAACACACCGTTGCCGGCACCTCCGGTTCCGACGACTGGCGCGCTCCGATCGAAGGCTAAGTCCTTCGATAACGTCCCGCCCGCAGCGGCGGGGCGTTACGCCGCCGGCGTCGTGATGCCAGCGCTTGTTATCGAGCGCTGGCATCACGGCGTGTACGACATCGCTGACACGTCCTGTCAGCCATTGCCCTTAGCGACCGATTCGCCCTTGCCATACCCAGGGCCTCGCGTAATCTGCTGATGCAATGGATTGCCGCGCATTCGTCTTCCAGGAGGGGAGCCATCACCATGGCCAATCAGACCGGCCTTCAGTTCACACTTGCCCTCGCCGGGGCCGATGACCTCGACCTGGCCGTGGTCGACTTCACGCTGACCGAGGCGCTCTCCCGGCCCTTCCATCTGGCGGTCAACCTCGCCAGCCGCGACCCGGACCTCGCTCCCGAGGCCTTCCTCGACCGCGAGCTCGGCCTGACGATCTGGCAGGACGGCGAGGTGCTGCGCCGGGTCCACGGCATCGCCACCGCCTTCGGCCGCGGCGACAGCGGGCACCGCCGCACCTTCTATTCGCTGACCATCCAGCCAGCACTGTGGCGTCTGTCGCTGCGCCACAACTCGCGCATCTTCCAGAACGTCTCGCCGCTGACCATCATCAACACCCTGTGCGACGAGCACGGCATCACCGACGTGGCCTTCGCCGCCACCCGCGAACCCGCCGAGCGCGAATACTGCGTGCAGTACCGCGAGACCGACCTGGCCTTTATCCAGCGCCTGGCCGCCGAGGAGGGGCTGTTCTATTTTCACGAGTTCTTTGAAACAGGCTTCGAAACAGGCGAGGACCAGCCCGGCGGCGGCCACCGCCTGGTCTTCGCCGACGCTCCCCAGGTGCTGGCCAGCCTGGGCGAGCGCACCTATCACGGCCGGGCCGGCGGCACGCCGCCGCTGCGCCACCTGCGCCACCTGCGCAAGCTCAGCCAGGTCTCCCGAGTCCGCCCCGCCTCGGCCATGCTCAAGGACTACTCCTTCAAGCAGCCGGCCTATTCACAGTTACATCAGGTACAGCTACACGAACAGGTCGCGGACGGACTGGAGGAACATGCGCAGCGGGCCGGCGTTGATAAAGAGTACGAACACTACGACTACCCCGGCCGCTACAAGGCCGACGCCTCCGGCGAGGCCTTCACCCGCATCTGCCTGGAACACCTGCGCCACGATGCGCTGACCGCCGAGGCCGAGAGCGACCTGCCCGAGCTCGCCCCCGGCAATCGCTTTACCCTTACCGACCACGATGCCGAACGCCTCAACCGCGACTGGCAGGTGGTCTCGGTGGTGCATCACGGCAGGCAGCCCCAGGCGCTGCAGGAGGACGCCGTGGGCGTGACCGCCAGCGACCGCCAGGGCATCAGCGGCAACGACAGCACCCGCTACCATAACGAGCTGCTGCTCACCCCCGCCGACACCGCCTGGCGCCCAGAGCCCAACCCCAAGCCCTGCGTCGACGGCCCCCAGGTCGCCTTCGTGGTCGGCCCCGAAGGTGAAGAGATCCACTGTGACGAACACGGCCGGGTCAAGGTGCAGTTCCCCTGGGACCGCTATGCCGAGCCTGATACCGCCGGGGCTGGCGGCGAAGCCGCTGATACCGCCGGGGCTGGCGGCGAAGCCGCTGAAACCGCCGGGGCTGGCGGCAAAGCCGCTGTGAATAGCGGAGCCAGTGCGTGGATTCGCGTCAGCCAGGGCTGGGCCGGCGGTGGCTACGGCAGCATCGCGATTCCCAGGATCGGGCACGAGGTGATTGTCTCATTTCTCGAAGGCGATCCGGATCAGCCGCTGATCACCGGGCGCACCTACCACGCGGTGAACACCCCGCCCTACGCCCTGCCCGAGCACAAGACCCGCACCGTGCTCCGCACCCAGAGTCACAAGGGCGACGGCTTCAACGAACTGCGCTTCGAGGACGAGGCCGAGCGGGAGCAGATCTGGCTGCACGCCCAGAAGGACCTGGAGCTGCTGACCAACAACGACCGCACCGAGGAGATCGGCAACGACAGCTTCCTCACCGTGCATAACGACCGCATCGGTGAGATTCACGCCGATGACCACCTGACGGTGCATGGGCAGCGGCACACCCAGATCGACGGCGACGACCACCTGATCGTCGACGCCAGCCGCCACGAGAAGATCGGCCGCGCCCAGCTGGTCGAGGCTGGCCAGGAGATCCACCACAAGGCGGGCATGAAGGTCGTGATCGAAGCCGGCGCCGAGATCACCCTCAAGGCCGGCGGCAGCTTCATCAAGCTCGACCCCAGCGGCGTGACCATTGTCGGTGCCAGCGTCAAGATCAACTCCGGCGGCAGCCCCGGCTCCGGCTCCGGTCAGGCGGCCCAGGCGGCGGTGCTATCAAGGGATGCGATGACGGAAAATCATGAGGCGATACTGCCTGTGTTTCCAAGCCAGCCAAATCGTCTTAGGCAAGTGGCAGTAGATGGGTTACTACTCAGTGCTCAATGCCATCAGCAAGCCGATGGTAGCTGCCCACTGGCTTCGTGCCCATGCAAATAGGATAGAGGCCTGCATAATGGATATGTCAACTATCCTGGCGAGATTACAAGACACTCGACCTGGAGATGAGTCTTTATTCGTCTTACTTGATGGTGCACTCTTTCCGGCCATGCAAAGCATATACGAGTATGAAACTTCACCTCAGGCGTGCCCCATATACTATGGGACACGTCATGAGAAATCCCTAGAGGTAAGTCCTTGTCTGTACGAGCCAAGCAGCGAAAGTAGAATATGGGGGTGCTCGGAATATTGGCGTGACAAGGGCGTCATATTCACCAGTCGTTACTCGTTCTTCGACGTATTGACGCATTTGCAGAGCTTGATAAGCGTGAGCCTTTCTTCCGGGCAGCTTGCTTACTGGCGGTTTTACTCTCCGGGCTGGATTGCATCGGTGATTGACGTGTTGGAGAAAGAAGAACTGACTCATTTTACTGGACCGATTAGCCAGTGGGCTGCCTTTACGGAGGATGGCTGGCAGATATATCGGCCACACGTCGCTGAAAACCCTGTTCATAGTAGAGAAGAGGGCTGGCTTCACATGTCTGATGAATATATGGAGATATGGAAGAGCGGCATGAGAGAGAGCTTCATTGTGCAAATTGAAAAAAAAGCTGATGAGGAGTTGGATGGCTTGTCTGCAGGAGCGCAGTTGAGAGATGAGATATCAAAGCTCTTCGATATCTCTAAAGAGGCAGACTTTAAAACGACAGCTGAGCTGGAAAGATTCATATTCCTTTTTTTGAAGCATCCTGAGGCTATAAAATCTTCAGAATATCAAGGGATGATAGGGAATGTTGGCTACCCACCGATGAGGCGACTTGATAAAATAGAATCAGTGCTGTTCGGGATAAAAGAAGAGGAGAGAGCATAATGGATTATGTTGTACAGCCTGGGCAGACCTTAACTTCTATTGCGAGGGAAAAGGGGGTGTCGCTTTCTTCTATCATGGAGCTAAATCCTGCCCTTGATAATCCTAATCGTATTCAAGCTGGTGATATATTGACCCTCCCGGAGACCAGTGAAGTGCGAGGTGATCGCTGCCCGGATGATATCATGGATGCTGGCCCATGCGTCGAAGTCGAAGAAGTTGAGCCAGGATTCCATGTTGTGGAAAGTCCACAGACGATTGAAGAGCTCAAAGAGCATCTCTTCGCTGGGCAGGCTAATGGTGAAATAGATGCTATGCTGGAGCGGTTGAATCCATGGCTAGAAGATGGCGTGAGCCCTGGTCAGGTCATCGTCCTCAGCGATCCCAGAAGCATGCAGTGCACACAGGAAGAGAACCTTTTGATGCAGATTGCACAAGAGGTTAATGGAATAAATGCTGAGTTGACCTATGAGGAAGCTCAGAGAACGGTTGACTATTATGACCTTTTGGGGGCGGCTACTGGTGGGGCGGGAGCGGCCATCGGTAATACTGCGTCAGGTGTAAGGCAACATGCACGGCAAGTTGAGGCGAAATTGCGGCAAATAGAAGCCCTTTATCAACGCACCTATGAGCGGACAGGACGGCTTGGAGGGCAAGAGTTCTACTCCAGACGAAGCGCTCTTTTTCGAGAACTGGACTCCCTGCTCGATCGCGTTACGCGAATGGGCTTAGGGATTCCAGAGCACCCTAACCTACGCCATGCGCTAGGCCTTTCGACGAAAAGCACGGTGCATCACTGGCGCCAAGCAGGGTCAGCAGCATCAGGCATCCCGGGCTATGCTGAAAATTATGCTGGCATCGCCAGTGCCAGTAGATGGATGAGCCGTGCAGGCTATGTAGGCTTAGGGTTTAGTGCAGTGTCAACCCATTCGAATGTACGAGCGGCATGCGTATCCGGGCGTGAAGAAGAGTGCAATATCACGCGGGTTAGGGAATGGGCTGGCTTCGGCGGCGGCGTTTTTGGCGGCGCTGCAACCGGTACTGCAGCCGGTACCGCCGCTGCAGGAATCTGTTTAGCTCTCGGCGTCCCCACTGGTGGTTTGGCTACACTTGCGTGCGGAGTAGTACTGGTAGGCGGTGCAGGATACGCGGGGGGGGTAGCAGGAGCTGAGCTAGGGAAGGGAGTTGGAGGATGGGCTGGCGAACTTATATATGGAAATTGAAATGATTGATTTTGAATTTGTGTTTTTTTCTCTTTCGGCGCTGGCATTAATCACTGGCCTTTTGTCCCTTGTTGTGTGGGGCGTTATGCTTCTTGTTTATATGCAGAAAATAGATGTCTATTTTGATAGTCCAGACTTTCCGAACAGAGGATATAAAGGGTTGTGGCCGTGGGAAATGAGTAGAGCGACAAGCTATGGGTGTTTTTTGTTGTTCCATGACTCAAGATTTGTCCGTAAAAAATTCCCGCATGCCTGCAAAAATATTAACATTAACGAAATTCCAAGGAGTATAAAGCTCATGGTTGCGTTTCCTATGTATGCATTTTATCCCCCTGCGCTATTTATATTGGCAGGCGGGGCGATGCTTTATATAAACAAATGGTTCTTCTAGCTTATGAGTAAACAAGTGGGTTTCAATTTTTTCGGATGACTATTTTCGTTTGAGAACTATTCTCTAAGCGTGTTCTTCCATGCTTACCAACCGGGTCGCGGAACTGCATGCACTTAATGAAGTTCTTTTTTCTCCCTCGCTCAAGCTGACGCCAGTCGTCAGGACCGAATTCGATGTATCACGAACTTCTTCTCAGTTCTCGCCTGGCAGAAGGGTGGAAACGCTCCAGGGCTACTGGGTTCAATTGGCCCTGCCTGCTGCTATCAGTGGAGAGAAGGTGACGATCTCGCAGAATGCTGTGGGCGGATTTTAGGCTTCGTCGGACAGCTTTGCTGAGCGCCCTGCCACCGAGCTGAGTCGAGAACTGCCAGAAGCCGCAACCTATGTCGAGGGCGACGCGCTGCGGGTGTGGCAGGCCTGGCTATCGGCCGAT
>NZ_QPKI01000052.1 GCF_003339685.1 Halomonas sp. DQ26W
AACGGCGGAAGGAGTTCACGTTCGGGGCCATCAGCGGCAGCGCCTCGGGGATATAGCGCTGCAGCCCGCCGATATGGTGCAGGAACAGCTCGCTCATGGAGCCGTCGTCGTTGGCAAAGATGCTGCGGCCCGTGGTGGCGTCGAGCACGCTCTGATGGATATGCATGGCGCTGCCGGGCTCATTGGTGATCGGCTTGGCCATGAAGGTGGCCGCCACATCATGCTTGAGCGCCGCTTCCCGCAGTGTGCGCTTGAAGAGGAATACCTGGTCGGCCAGCATCAACGGGTCGCCGTGACGGAAATTGATCTCCATCTGGGCGGTGCCCTCTTCATGGATCAGGGTATCGATATCCAGCCCCTGGGCCTCGCACCAGTCATACATGTCCTCGAACAGCGGATCGAATTCGTTGGCGGCATCGATGGAGAAGGATTGCCGGCCGGTCTCCTGGCGCCCACTGCGGCCGATCGGCGGCTGCAGCGGCAGGTCCGGATCCTCGCAGCGCTTGGTCAGGTAGAACTCCATCTCCGGTGCCACCACCGGCTTCCAGCCCCGGGCCTCGTAGAGCGCCAGCACCTTCTTGAGCTGGTTGCGGCAGGAGAGCTCGATGGGATTGCCCTGCTTGTCGAAGCAGTCATGGATCACCTGGGCTGTGGGCTCCAGCGCCCAGGGCACCGGGTAGACGGCGGAGATATCCGGCTTGCAGATCATGTCGATATCCGCCGGATCGAGCAGCGAGTAGTAGATATCGTCTTCCACATAGTCGCCGGTGACGGTCTGCAGCAGCACGCTCTCGGGCAGGCGCATGCCCTTCTCGGCGACGAACTTGGAGACCGGGGCGATCTTGCCCCGGGCGATACCGGTGATATCGCCGACCAGGCACTCCACCTCGGTGATCTGGCGTTCCTTGAGCCAACTCTCGAGATCTTTCATAACAGCCTCGTGTCTCGGGTCGGCGGAGGATTCCGCCGCCCTCGTTTTCGTTATAGACGGTCGCGCAGCTTGTAGAAGGCGGTGGCCAACACCAGTAGCGGGATGCGCAGCCGCTCGCCGCCGGGGAAACGGCGGTGGGGCATGGCGGCGAAGGCATCGAAGCGCGCGCTCTGGCCGTCGATGGCCTCGGCCATCAGCTTACCGGCGAGCCCGGCGAGTGCCATGCCATGACCGGAGTAGCCCTGGGCATAGTAGAGATTGGTGCCCAGGCGCCCGAAGTCCGGGGCGCGGTTGAAGGTGATGGCCACGTCACCGCCCCAGCGATAGTCGATGGGCACCCCCGCCAGCGCCGGGAAGAGTCCGGCGATCTTGGCATCCATGCGCGCCTGCAGGCCGCGGGGTTCACGGCCGTCATAGCTCACCTGGCCGCCGTAGATCAGCCGCCGGTCGCCGCTGAGACGGTAGTAGTCGAGGACGAAGTTGGCATCCGCCAGGGCATCGTTCTGGGGCAGCACCTGGGCGGCCCGGGCCTCACTCAGGGGGGCGGTGGCGATCATATAGTTGGCGGCACGCATAATGCGGCCGTCCAACCGAGGAATCAGCCCGCCGAGATAGGCATTGCCGGCCACCACCACGAAGTCGGCGGTGACGCTACCATGGGCGGTACGCACCCGGGCCGGGGCGCCCTCCTCCACCGCCAGCACGGCACTATGTTCTTGGAAGCGCACCCCGGCCCGCTGGGCGGCCCGGGCCAGGCCCAGGGTGTAGTTGAGGGGGTGCAGGTGACCAGCCTCGCTCTCGTAGAGGGCGCCGGGATAGGCGTCACTGACCACATGCTGGCGCAGGGCATCGCCCTCCAGCCAGCTCAGGGCCCGGTAGTCATAGTCACGGGCCAGGCGATCGCGGAACTCACACAGTTCCTTGATATGACGGCGCTTCACCGCGGCGTGCAGATAACCCCAGCTAAGGTCACAAGGAATGGCGTGACGTTCCACTAGCTCGGCGGTAAGGCGCACCGCCTCGCGGCTCATCTCCCAGACCTCCCGAGCGGCCGACAGGCCCAGGGCCTGCTCCACGGTGGCGATATCGGTGCCGAGCCCCGGCAGGATCTGGCCGCCACTGCGCCCGGAGGCGCCATAGCCGATCTCGTTGGCCTCCAGCAGCACCACCGAATGGCCGCGTTCGGCCAGGTGCAGGGCCGCCGAGCAGCCGGTGATGCCACCGCCGATCACGCAGATATCGGCACGGGTATCGCTATCCAGGGGGGGACGAGGGGCCAGTTCCACCGTCACGCTATCGCGATAGTAGGAGCGGGGACCGGCATGGAGTGACGCATCGGTGGTCATGCAGACCTTCCTTACGGAGGATGGCATCGCGGCCATCAGGGTTATTGTTGAAATAGTTAACCACATCACCGGGATGGGTCGCGGCTTACCCTGCCGCTTCGTGCCTCCTAGTCTGGCACCAGACCCGGGTAATGTGTCAAGTATTTAACAACGAGTTTCTGCCAACTGGCGTTAACGATTTTCGAATACATAACAAAAACTCGAGTCACACCAATCCACTAAAAAAATATCGGCAAAGGGACGGGGATCGGTAAACGGCAACATATCCGTTATAACGTCAAGTGATTCTGCTCATCCCAGGAAGCGATACGGGGCCGAGACGGCAGCGGCACGAATGGTGAGTATCCCATACCCGATTAAGCCACTAACCACCAAGAGGGAGAGCATGTCGCGGCCCGATGGGACGAGGAATGGCATAGGGATCAGCATTGCCTGCACCCCTGGCGAGACGATAGCCAGGGGCCCAGACCCAGGAAGGAGTACGACGGCTGGGAGGAATTGGGTGTTGAAGCCTAGCGGCAGCCACAGTGGGAACCGCCGGGATCCCGGGGCACCCGGTAGCGGCACCACTCGCCCCTCAGGCCATCGAAGGTGGAGAGTCCTCGATTGGGGTCCCGGCACCGCTGAACAGCTTGACCGCCCCCAGGGCCTGGAAGCTACCGATCACTCTCCCACCAGGGGGCCACCACGCAGCTCTCGGCACAGCGCATCGCTCATCGCTCTCGCCGAGCTCTCCCCGCGTGTAGAGACAGGCGTAGCAGGGGCCCTCGGCATCCCGCGGGTCGAAGAGCGCCAGTTGGCCGGAGAAGCGAATCGCCGCCCCGGAAATCAGCGGCGTGCCCGCCGCCAGGCAGGCACAATTGATGGCGTAGCAGCTGGAGAAGCGGTCGGTGCAGTCGAGCACCAGGTCCGCCGAAGCAACGGCCGAGGCCAGGGCCTCGCCGCTCAGGTGCTCTTTGAGGCAGCCGGCGGTGAGTCACTCGCGGGTGACCCAGTCACCGATCAGTGCCAGGTCCAGCTCAGGCTCGCCCTACAGCAGCTTCTTGGCACCGCGAAGCTGGTCCTTGTAGTGGCGTGGCATCGTCTCACGAAGATGCGCACAGAGCTGCTGACCCAGCGGCTCGCCGAGGCACCGGACGATGGCCTGCTCCAGGTCGGCTTCCTGCTGGCGGTGGTCACCGTTGTTGCGCAGTGTATAACCCTTGCCCAGGTGCAGGGCGTGGGTAGCAATCTCGTCGCCGCTCTCCAGATCGTGGATCGCCAGTCGACCGTTCTCTTCACGGACCCGACGCGACTCTGCTGGTAGGCCATGGGCGCCGAGTACTTGTTGGCCTTCCAGGCGATCAATCCGGTCTTATCGACCTGCCGTTGAGCCAAGCCGACTTGCCCGATCCCGAGCCGCCCAACAGGGCAAATATCTCTCCTCGCCGGATGGAGAGCGACACGTCGTCCACCGCCAACGCGCCATCGAAGCGCTTGCTGACCCGGCGGATCTCCATCAGCGCCTCCCCAGGCGCCGGCCGCGGCCTGCCTGAGTCGGAATGCGCGGACGACGTCAGCCCGGAAGGCCTGGTTTCCATAGACCTGGTTTCCATAGACCTGGTTTCTGCAGCTGTGGTTTCTAAAGCCCTGGGGTCGACACGTCGAGCCTGGCCCATAGCACGCGGCTGGGATTGAGGCATCACAGCATCTCCTGGCAACCCATCGGAAGGAGCCGGCCCGAGCGGGCCGGCGTGTCGTGTCAGATACCCGACTTCACACGGTTCCAGGTGCGGGTACGCACGCGCTGAACGGCGAGGGGTTTCTCTTCCGCAACATACAGGTTGTCCATCACCTCCTGGTCGGGATAGATGGAGGTATCGTTGAGAATGTCCGGATCGAGAAACTCGTTGGCGGCCACGTTGGGGTTGGCATAGACGACATATTCGGAGATCGCCGCTGCGATCTCCGGCTCAAGAATGAAGTTGATGAAGGCGTGGGCGTTGTCGGGATTCGGTGCGTCAGCGGGAATCGCCATCATGTCGAACCACAGCGCCGCACCCTCCTTGGGGATCGAATAGGCGATGCTGAAGTCGCGCCCGGCCTCCTCGGCGCGGTCCGCGGCTTGGAAGATGTCGCCGGAATAGCCGGCCGCCACGCAAATATCACCGTTGGCCAGATCCGAGATATAGCGCGAGGAGTGAAAGTAGGTGATGTTGTCGCGCACGGCGGCGATGAGGTCGCCCGCCGCCTCGAGGTCCGCCGTCTCCTCGGAGAGCGGGGAGAGCCCCAGGTAAGCCATGGCTGGCGAGAGCATCTCGTCGCCCGAATCAAGCATGGAAATGCCGCAGCCCCCCTCCTTCAGCGCGGTGGTGACCTCGGGATCGAAGATCAATGCCCAGGAATCCACCGGCGCGTCCTCGCCGAGAATCGCCTCGACCCGCTCGACGTTGTAGCCGATGCCGTTGGTGCCCCACATGTAGGGAATGGAGTGGCGGCTGCCCGGATCGATAGACTCCAGGTCGTCCATCAGCTCGGGGTTGAGGTTGGCCATGTTGGGAATCTTGTCGTGATCCAGCTCTCGATAGACGCCGGCACTCACCTGCCGCGTCAGGTAGTGGTTGGAAGGCACCACCACATCATAGCCGGAGCGCCCCGACAGCATGGCGGCGTCGAGTACCTCGTTGCTGTCGTAGACGTCGTAGATCACCCGGATGCCGGTAGCCTCTGTGAACTTCTCGAGGGTATCGGGGGCGATGTAGTCCGACCAGTTGTAGACCCGCACCTCGTTAGCATGAGCCGCACCGGTCATCAACGCCAGGGATGCCGCAGCCACGGCCAGGGAAAGCTTGCTTTGTCGGGACATCATGACACCTCATTCGCTGTTGTTATTCACGTGGTTTCCTTGATACCCGGCATCCATTCACCGGGGCCCTGCAGTACGTTACCGCCTCATACGCTGAGCAACAGGAACTCCCTTTCCCAGGAGCTGATCACCTGCTTGAAATTCTCGTTCTCTACCCGCTTTACCGCCACATAGCCGGTCACGAACCGGTGGCCCATGTAACGTTCCAGCTCCGCACAGTGCTCCATTCGCTCCAACGCCTGCTCGAGGGTAAAGGGCAGGCGCATGTTGCGACGCTCGAACGCCCGCCCTCGCACCGGCGCCGACGGGTTCAGCCCCTGCTCCATGCCGAGGTAGCCGCACAGCAGACTGGCGGCAATGGCCAGAT
>NZ_QPKI01000053.1 GCF_003339685.1 Halomonas sp. DQ26W
GCTACTACAACGAGCTGCTGCTCACCCCCGCCGACACCGCCTGGCGCCCCGAGCCCGACCCCAAGCCCCGCGTCGACGGCCCCCAGGTCGCCTTCGTGGTCGGCCCTGAGGGTGAGGAGATCCACTGCGACGAGCACGGCCGGGTCAAGGTGCAGTTCCCCTGGGACCGCTACGCCGAGCCCGACGAAACCGCCAGCGCCTGGCTGAGAGTGAGCCAGGGCTGGGCCGGTGGCGGCTACGGCAGCATCGCGATTCCCAGGATCGGGCACGAGGTGATCGTGTCCTTCCTCGAAGGCGATCCGGATCAGCCGCTGATCACCGGGCGCACCTACCACGCGGTGAACACCCCGCCCTACGCCCTGCCCGAGCACAAGACCCGCACGGTGATCCGCACCCAGAGCCACAAGGGCGACGGCTTCAACGAACTGCGCTTCGAGGACGAAGCCGAGCGGGAACAGATCTGGCTGCACGCCCAGAAGGACCTGGAGCTGCTCACCAACAACGACCGCACCGAGGAGATCGGCAACGACAGCTTCCTCACCGTGCACAACGACCGTATTGGCGAGGTCCACGCCGATGACCACCTGACGGTACACGGCCAGCGGCACACCCAAATCGACGGCGACGACCACCTGATCGTCGACGCCAGCCGCCACGAGAAGATCGGCCGCGCCCAGCTGGTCGAGGCCGGCCAGGAGATCCACCACAAGGCGGGCATGAAGGTCGTGATCGAAGCCGGCGCCGAGATCACCCTCAAGGCCGGCGGCAGCTTCATCAAGCTCGACCCCAGCGGCGTCACCATCGTCGGTGCCAGCGTGAAGATCAACTCCGGCGGTAGCCCAGGCTCCGGCTCCGGCCAGGCGGCCCAGGCGCCGGCGTTGCCGCGGGAGGCAACGGGCGAGTCGCATGAGATCGTCGCCCCGATCAACCGTCCGGCTCAGCTCAAGGCACTGCTCAAGGCCCCGGCCAGCTGCGAGATATGCGAAGAAGTAGCCAATGGTCAGGGAAGCCGCTGAAATGGGTAACTTACGGGAGGCCACCCATGCGCTGGTGGATGGTGTGCGCT
Source organism: Halomonas sp. DQ26W (assembly GCF_003339685.1). GTDB lineage: Bacteria > Pseudomonadota > Gammaproteobacteria > Pseudomonadales > Halomonadaceae > Halomonas. The sequence continues at coordinate 1,067 of NZ_QPKI01000053.1, forward strand.
ATTCCCACGCCTTCGAGCGCCTGTACAGCCGGGACGATATCGCCGACATCGAGCCGCTGTATTTGACGACCCGCTGGGCGTCGTTGGCAGAGCAAGGTCCTATTCTAGTGCGCCTGCGTGGTACGGGGCTTCCTGATGAGGTGTTACGTGATGAGCAGGGGGAGTGGCCAAGAGCTCTGACGTGGCTGCAAACTGATGCAAGCAGTGCGGAATTAGCTGACCACTTGCGCCAGTTCGTTACGTTCAGAGGGACAGGCCAGCATGAAAAGCTGCTGCGCTTTGCCGACCCTCTCGTGACACGCCACTGGCTGGCCAGTCATGGCAACGCGGTGCCTGCAGACGTCATGGGCTCTGTTCATAAATGGTGGGTCGCAGAATGGTCGCCTAGCTGGGGAGTGGCCTCGGTACTGGCCTGGCATGCCTTTCAGTCCGATGAGAGCTCCCGGTTCGGTGAACACGATGAGCGCCCGCTGCAAAACGTCCTGGGGGCGCCCCAACTCGCGGCATTGGAAGCGGTGACGCGCTGGCAGTTCAAGGAGCAGCTGGCCGAGCACTTCCAAGATAGTGCCAGCCAAGCCTGGCAGGCGCTGCCCCCCGAAGGCCGGGGGGAGTGGATGGATGCGCGTATCGATGATGCGATGGCCTGGGGAGCCTCGACCGAGCGGCAGATAGCAATCTGGCTCGATCTGAGCCTGCACTGGGGCGAGAACTTCATGAGCGCTAGTGACGGATTATATCTCCATTGGATTGCCCGCACCGCACAAGCCGCGGGGCTCTCCCGCCAAGAACGGCTCTACGCACTCGATGTCTGGAGCCGAACGCCCGAGGCCATGGCCCTGCAGGGCAAAGCGAGCTCACGAACAATATCTGAAAACGAGGTTTCCGATGACTGACAGGGACGTCCAGAGTCAACGACGCGACGCTCGATTCGATGAATCACCGCTGGGCGGCGGCATGTGTCCGCTATTGCTCGATGTCGCTCTCTTTCCCGTGCGCTACGCCATTGATGAAGCGCCGGGCCAAGCTGGGGAGCCGGCCCCCCACCCCCTGGCTTCACCCTGGCAGGGCCCGAACTATCCCGAGCTGCAGACTCGCAGTTACACGCTGCGCCAACTGCGCGATGGTTGGGTGTACGTCTGGGTCGAGGAAGAGGGCGAGCAGCGCATCGATGAGCATCGGGTCGAGGGCGCTACTTTTGGCGGGCAGCCCCATTTGACCTACTCCACCCAAGCACGGCTTGCCCTGGCCTATTCCCCGGTGCAATGGACCGAACGCATCCAGGCCTACATGCTTGCCGATGCGCAGGCGCGCCAGCGCGTGATGCGCTCCGTCGACTTGCTGGCAGCATTAACGGGCACGGCTCAGCCGGGTGGCGCTTTCCCTGCCAACGTCGGCCCTATCACCCAGCTTGCCGAGCACGTGGCGGATGTCACGCCCAACGGAGCCGTCGATGGGTTTACCTCAACCACCGTCTCTACTGCCGAGCGTGAAGAGAGTGAGGGAGAGGAAAGTGACGATGGCCTTTACGAAGTTCTCTCCGTCAAGCCGGAAATCACTCAGGACAGCGTTCTGGCCCAAGTAAAATGTCATGACGAAGCGCTCTTCGTCGCACTAGATGACGACCTTGGCATCGTCAACGATCTGATCATGGCGTTATTGGGTCGGGAAGCGGAGCTGGAAGCCTTCCTCGACGAAAATGGCCACAAACTGGAAACAGCCCTGGTGACCCAGGCCTTGTGTGGCCCCGACGACAGCGACTTGCCAGAAGCGGTACGCAACGACCCTGAGATGTCTCGTCAGGCTCAACGACTTCTTCAGCAGCGGCTGGAGGCTCAGGAGGCGCAGGCGCTGTCCACCGCAATTAACCGGGGCTCACCCTTTGGTCGGGCCGGTTCTCCATTGCAGCGTCAGCATGAGGAGCGCATCGCCGCAATCGACTCCAATCTGGCCGCCATGGGGATCGAACCGCCGAGCCGCGATGAACGAGACGCATGGCGGAGCAAACGGCGCTGGCGAGGCGATGTCGACTATGCCGGTGTCGTAAAATTCATCAACACCGAGCAGCCGCGTTTGGAACGGTTGCAAGCTCATGCAAAAGCCAATCTCGAAGATGTCATCGTCTGGTTAGAGCGACTGCCCACGGATGGTGAAAGCCTCTGTTTCGACCTTTGCGACGAAGAGCAATCGCAGACTTTGTTGGAATTCGCCGCTCTGGTCAGTGAAGCCTTGGGGGCCACAGAGCAGGGACGGCAGTGGCTCACCGACACCTTCCGGGAGCGTGACAGCCTGATCGGTACCGGGCTCTTCAACTTTTCGCCGGCGCTGGCTGCGGCCCTTGATAGTATCGCTCAGCAGTGGCTAGAGGGAGGAGCGGATGGCGCTGGCGGGCTTGGCGTCATGCCAAGCGATGTGGCTGGCTTTGCCGGCAACGTCGATGCCGTATTGAGTCTGGAACATGTGCAACAATCGGCACTGTTCCTGGCATTGGCCCAGCCTGTACAAGATACGTTTTCCACATTGCAGAAGGTGGCAGCAGGCGCCGGTAGGCAAGTATGGGAAGCGCTTGCCTATCAGGCGTTGCCTGCAGCTGGTGCCGGGGCTCAGGTGGCCGCGCAGCAAACCGCCAGGGGGGCCTCGATTGCCCTGTTGGCGGCCTTCGTTCACCCTGATAATCAGGGGACTTTCTTGCAGCGCAACGACGGGGCCATGGCTCAGCAGCGCCACTGGCGTGCCGGTATGCTTCGCCTGTCGATACAAATCAAGGCCCAACAGCTTTTGCTGCGTGCACCGATGTCGCCTGGCCGGCGTGCCGAGGTGTTGCGCACGCTTGGTTCGCTCGAAAACGACCACCAGGCTTTGGCGCTGCAAGAGCCGAAGCGCTTTACCGCAGGTCCTGCCCAAGGCGCTGCGGCGCCGCTTGCTACATTGGGTTTCGATGAGCTGCGCGAGCAGCATCGCCTACGCATGCAGCGCGGTGCAGGTAGCGTTGTGGCGGCTCGGCAGCGCATGGCTCAGTGGATGGAGAGTCGAGGCATTGGCGGGTTGCCGCTGCTTATCGCCGCACTCAATCTGGTCAACGTGGCCGACAGCATCCGCAATGCACAACGAGACGGCGTGGACCAGGCAGACTTGAGCAAGATCGCCAGCCAGGCCAGCTACGCCAGCGCCGCAGTAATGGCGCTATGGGTCATCCCCTATTGGCAACAGCATGCCAACCAGATGGTCTCGCTGCGTGGAACAACGAGGAAAATAACCGGGGCAGGAATATCCAGGTGGCAAGCTGCCGGGCAAGCTAGCACGGCACGAATCTTAGCGAAGTTATCCAACCGCGTCGCGGGTATGGCCGCTTTTGCTGCTATCGGGGCGGGAGTTGAGTCATGGTAGATTTGGCAACAAACCAGTCAAACCAGCAGCTCAGAGGAAAAAAATGCCCTATGGGCAAAATTGGGAGCGACGGTGGGTATGTCTGTTATTGGCAGTGCTCAACTAGGTGGGGCCCTGCTAGGTCGCTGGTTTGCCTTTGGCTGGATTCTAGCCCCTTGGGCTAGTTGGGCCCTTCTGGCTCTAAGCGTTGGCTATTTGGTTGCTTCCATGCTTGCCGAGCACTATCGCCGTGAAGGCGTTCGTCTATGGCTCTATCAAAGCACATGGGGCAACGCCAACAAGTGGTCCGATAGCGATGCTGACCGGGTTGCTGAACTGCGCGCTCTCAATGAAGCTCTCTTTGCTCCCTCGCTCAAGCTGACGCCGGTCGTCAGAACCGAGTTCGATATATCACGAACGTCTTCTCAGTTTTCGCCTGGCACAAGGGTGGAAACGCTCCAGGGCTACTGGGTTCAACTGGCGCTGCCTGCTGCGATCGGTGGAGAGAAGGTAACGATCTCGCAGAGTGCTATGGGGGGTTTTTGGGCTTCGTCGGACAGCTTTGCTGAGCGCCCTGCCACCGAGCTGAGTCGAGAACTGCCAGAAGCCGCAACCTATGTCGAGGGCGACGCGCTGCGGGTGTGGCAGGCCTGGCTATCGGCCGAT
>NZ_QPKI01000054.1 GCF_003339685.1 Halomonas sp. DQ26W
GCCAGTCGCGATGCGGAGCAGCGCTCCAACAATGATTCTTTCTACCGACGGTGCCACGCCATTTTGTAGGAGCATCTTTAGATCGCGACTGGAGGCCGAAGGACTCCCGGCGGGGTTGCCAGTGCCGGCGACCATCGCCTACGCCGTGGCCTCCGCCGTGGCCTCCGCCGAGGCGCCTGACGGCGCCAGTCGCGATGCGGAGCAGCGCTCCAACAATGATTCTTTCTACCGACGGTGCCACGCCGCTGTCGGAGCATCTTCAGATCGCGACTGGAGGCCGCAGGCCTCCCGGCGGTGTTGCCAACGTTCGCGGCCATCACCGGCGTTTCAGCCTCCGCCGAGGCGCCTGGCGGCGCCAGTCGCGATGGGGACCAGCGCTCCAACAATGATTCTTTCTACCAACGGTGCCACGCCGCTGTCGGAGCATCTTCAGATCGCGACTGGAGGCCGCAGGCCTCCCGGCGGTGTTGCCGATGGTGGCGATAACAGCTGCCGTTGCGGCCTCCGCCAAGGCGCCTACCGGCGCCAGTCGCGATGCGGAGCAGCGCTCCAACATCGATCCTTTCCACCGACGGTGCCACGTCGTTGTTGGAGCATCTTCAGATCGCGACTGGAGGCCGAAGGACTCCCGGCGGGGTTGCCAGTGCCAGCGACCATCGCCTACGCCGTGGCCTCCGCCAAGGCGCCTGACGGCGCCAGTCGCGATGCGGAGCAGCGCTCCAGCAATGATTCTTTCTACCGACGGTGCCACGCCGCTGTCGGAGTATCTTCAGATCACGACTGGAGGCCGCAGGCCTCCCGGCGGTGTTGCCCGTGCCAGCGACCATCGACAACGCCGTGGCCTCCGCCAAGGCGCCTGGCGGCGCCAGTCGCGATGCGGAGCAGCGCTCCAACAGCGATTCTCTCCACCGACGGTGCCACGCCATTTTGTAGGAGCATCTTCAGATCGCAACTGGAGGCCGAAGGACTCCCGGCGAGGTTGCCAGTGCCAGCGACCTCGCCTACGCCGTGGCCTCCGCCAAGGCGCCTGGCGGCGCCAGTCGCGATGGGAACCAGCGCTCCAACAATGATTCTTTCTACCGACGGTGCCACGCCATTTTGTAGGAGCATCTTCAGATCGCGACTGGAGGCCGCTGGCCTCCCGGCGGTGTTGCCAACGTTCGCGGCCATCACCGGCGTTTCAGCCTCCGCCAGGGCGCCTGCCGGCGCCAGTCGCGATGGGAACCAGCGCTCCAACAATGATTCTTTCTACCGACGGTGCCACGTCATTTTGTAGGAGCATCTTTAGATCGCGACTGGAGGCCGAAGGACTCCCGGCGGGGTTGCCGGTGCCAGCGACCATCGCCTACGCCGTGGCCTCCGCCAAGGCCTCCGCCAAGGCGCCTGACGGCGCCAGTCGCGATGGAAACCAGCGCTCCAACAGCGGCTTTCTCCACCAACGTTGCCACGCCGCTGTAGGAGCATCTTTAGATCGCGACTGGAGGCCGAAGGACTCCCGGCGGGGTTGCCAGTGCCGGCGACCATCGCCTACGCCGTGGCCTCCGCCAAGGCGCCTGGCGGCGCCAGTCGCGATGCGGAGCAGCGCTCCAACAATGATTCTTTCTACCGACGGTGCCACGCCATTTTGTAGGAGCATCTTTAGATCGCGACTGGAGGCCGCAGGCCTCCCGGCGGTGTTGCCAACGTTCGCGGCCATCACCGGCGTTTCAGCCTCCGCCGAGGCGCCTGACGGCGCCAGTCGCGATGCGGAGCAGCGCTCCAACAATGATTCTTTCTACCGACGGTGCCACGCCGCTGTCGGAGTATCTTCAGATCACGACTGGAGGCCGAAGGACTCCCGGCGGGGTTGCCCGTGCCAGCGACCATCGACAACGCCGTGGCCTCCGCCGAGGCGCCTGGCGGCGCCAGTCGCGATGCGGAGTCGGGTCGACGAACCGAGCGCTCCAACAAGGAGCGGCTGCGTCGCTATCGCCGAGGCGTCCTTCCACAATGCAGTCTGTGCAGATCAGATTCACGCCAAAGTGTGAAGAACCGAAAAAAAGACCATTTCTTGACCAAAATCAAAAGCAGCATCGCTACCCAGCACCATTACAGTATGATAAAATTCATCACGACAAATTAACTATTTAATACCCATGGTTACGCGGGAGCTAGCATGAACGACAGGATGGCAAGGAAAATAATAGAAGCTTCCTTGGTTACACCCATATCAATTGCCATACCTGGATTTGCACTACTTTATTCAAAAATGTGGAAATCGCTACTCGCATTCGTCATTCTATTACTCCCTGTTGGCTATTTAATTTACTTAAGCATTGGAAAGAAAGCCGAAATAATGCTAGCCACTTTTCTGTTAATATCAATACATTTTATGTTTCTAGCCTATATTGTTGTGGCAAAAGCCAAGGGTAGCCAATGAACGCTCCAGTGAACCACTCACCTCCCAGGGAAAGCGACGATGAAATTGACCTGAGAGATATAGCAATAGCTATTCATGATGGCTGGAAGTGGATAGCTGGTAGCATTGCAGCAAGTCTATCCATTGGCCTAATTTATATTTACCTAATAACAACGCCTCAATATTCCACTGAAATAACTTACACTCCTTCTCCTGGCGGACTCAATGCATTAAACAACATGCCTGGAACAAACTACACTGAAACACAGGCGTTTGAGGAGTTTAGCCAACACCTTTCCAGCCATGAAAATTTCAAGTTCTTCCATAAAGAAAATCCTGATCATCTCAGCCCTTTGCTTGAATCAAGCCAGGATGAAATGAGTAGACTAAGAAGCTTTTTCTTTGGTAGCCTTAAAATAAATCAACCTTCACAAGAGAATGGTTTATCACGCAAGATCTCTTTGAATTACACCAAGAATATTGATGGCCCCCAGCTGATCAACGACTATTTCAGGTGGACTGAAGAAACGTACGTAGAAACACTGATTGCAAGAGCGCAGAGGGCCGTAGACAGCACCATAGCCCGAAACAGTGAGCGTATGGCAGCCCACCTGGAAGTCAATAAAGAAGACATTGAGGCGAGAATAGCACGCCTGCAAGAGGAAGATAGAGTAAAAATTGCCGAGTTAGAAGACCAGCTGCATGCCGAAAAGAAATCTGTCATATCCTCTCGAGAGGAAAGAATTAGAATTCTTGAAAACGCAGAGCAGATTGCCGATCGCCTTGGCATTGAAAAGCCAACAACACCAAGAGACCTTGGAAGACAGACCCATGACCGCGATGTAATTTATGCGGAAATAAATTCCCAGGGAGGACTTCCTCTATATTTCATGGGCGTTGAGGCCCTGAAAGCAGAAAGAGAAGTGATCGAATTAAATCTCGAGAGAGAAACAAAAACAGCAGAGATAAGAAATATAGAAAGCCGGCTCAGCCAGCTTAGGAACAACCGCACGATTGAAGCTCTTTTAAATAGAGAGGAACTTTCTCCCTTTTCCGATGAGTACAATAGCCTTAGGTCACAAAATAAAATTCTTGCCGCTAACGTAGTTACAAAAGATGAAATTGATGTTGTATCAGCCATACACTGGGCTTATCAACCAAACAGCCAAGACTCTCCCAAGAAAGGCTTGTCTCTGGTATTAAGCTTAATTATAGGGGTGATGCTAGGTGTTATCCTTGTGTTTTTCTCAACATTCATAAAAAGCATAAAACACCACAAAGAAACACATAAGGAACGAACTATTTAAATGAAGCACCCTGGGTTCTCAACAACCAGCACTTGGTGACTGGCGCCATAGAATGGTAGGCTCTCATCGCTTTTGCCAATGACCCAAGTCAGAGCAAGGGCCGTGCGCGTCCTCGACCCTCTCTGCCCTCCTGGTGTGTTATCCCATGCTCAACCGGATTCGCCATCGACTCGGCTATCTGATCTTGCTTGTGCTGATCATGCCCGGCCTGGTCCTGACCAGTGCAGGGGAGGCACTCGCCCATGGATCGGCGAGCTTGGCCGGCATTGAGGCCGGTCATCAGGAGACCGTACGGGATGGTCATGGCCATGGGCATGTACATGACCATGACCACGCGCCAGGGGACAGGCGTCATTTTCACTACGAGAGTGGCAACCACTTCCACGAAAAAGCGGATCGGCTCGGGACGGGTATTGCCATCGAGTCAAGGTTCCGCGCCGCCCCGCGCTTAAGCGAGCTGGGCGGCAATCCACTGCGCCGTGTCTACCGCCTGGAGAGACCTCCTCGGTCGGTTATCGCTGGATGACCGGAGCCGTCCGCCGGACGGCCGATTCTAATGACAGACCCGTGGAGGTTTCATGTTTTCATCCCGATTAGGGGGTGTGTTCGGCCTGCCTGCTATGGCCCGACGCCACTCCTTGGCCCTTCTCACACTGCTGGTGATGCTCCTGGGAGCCAGCGGTGATGCCCTTGCCCACGCCGTTGCCGAAGGCGACAAGGGGTATATCCAGGAGATCTATGGCGTTCACCTGATCGCGTTCGTCTATCTCGGTGCCAAGCACATGGTGACGGGGTACGACCACATCCTGTTTCTGCTGGGGGTGATCTTTTTCCTCTATCGGATGCAGCACATCGCCATCTACGTCAGCCTCTTCGCCATTGGTCACTCCACGACCATGTTGCTGGGGGTGTACTTCAACATCGGCATCAACAGCTACCTCATCGATGCCATCATCGGACTCTCCGTCGTCTACAAGGCACTGGACAACATCGGCGCCTACCAGCGCTGGTTCGGTGTTCAGCCCGATACCGGTAGTTGTCAAGGAATCTGTCGCCTCTGAGGTCATTCAGGCCGCCTGTTTTTCTGGTTCAGCGACGGTGATCTGGAGCTCCCGTTCCGGGTTGAGTGACACGGTGCCGATAGGCGTCCA
>NZ_QPKI01000055.1 GCF_003339685.1 Halomonas sp. DQ26W
GCGGAGCCAGTGCGTGGATTCGCGTCAGCCAGGGCTGGGCCGGCGGTGGCTACGGCAGCATCGCGATTCCCAGGATCGGGCACGAGGTGATTGTCTCATTTCTCGAAGGCGATCCGGATCAACCCCTGATCACCGGGCGCACCTACCACGCGGTGAACACCCCGCCCTACGCCCTGCCCGAGCACAAGACCCGCACCGTGATCCGCACCCAGAGCCACAAGGGCGACGGCTTCAACGAACTGCGCTTCGAGGACGAAGCCGAGCGGGAACAGATCTGGCTGCACGCCCAGAAGGACCTGGAGCTGCTGACCAACAACGACCGCACCGAGGAGATCGGCAACGACAGCTTCCTCACCGTGCACCACGACCGCATTGGCGAGGTCCACGGCGATGAGCACCATACCGTGCGCGGCAACCATCATGAGCAGACCGACGCCAACCAGCACCTGATCGTGCAGGGCAGCCTGCATGTGAAGGCTGGCCAGGCCTGGCTCAGCGAATGCGGCCGCGAGCTGCACATCAAGGCCGGCCACAAGGTGGTGCTGGAAGCCGGCAGTGAACTGACGCTGAACGCCGGCGGTAGCTTCCTCAAGCTCGACGGCGGCGGCGTGACCCTGGTCGGCCCCAACGTCAAGATCAACGCCGGCGGCAGCCCCGGTTCGGGCTCCGGCCAGGCCGTGGAAGCGCCGCTGCTGCCGGGACGGGCGGTGCCAGAGGTGCATGAGCGGATTGAAGGCGTCGCGCACAGTGCATTGCTGACGACTCGGCTCAAGTTTCCGGAGATCTGCGAGGAATGCTGGAAAAAAGCCGTTGCTGAGGGGCAATATGCCGTTCCGGAGGGTAATACATGACCAGCAAATGGATTCCCGATTCGTGGCAGGAAGCTACCCAGCCCAGTGACGTGAAACGTTATGCCTTGATCGAGCTGGCTTCACTTCCACCGCAGGCCCGCACAGACCTCTTCGACACTTTCAGAGCGGAAAGCTATTTCTGGCCCTTGATCGATGACGACACTCAACCACACTTGCAACGTGAAGGTCCGTGGTTGCTGGCAGTCAGCGACGTCCGTCTAAGAGCTTGGCGCAATCTCGAATCCATTCATTGCGCGCTTCACGCGTGGATCGAAAGTGAATTAGCGGGGGAGCAGTTGGCCGCCCAGTTTGCACCGGCAATGGTCGTCGAAAATGCCGCAGGTAAACGCTCTCTGTTACGCTTCTACTTACCTGATATCATCGAACAGCTTCACGCCGGAGCTTCAGACGAGTGTCGACCTAGCCTGTTCGGCGGCATTAATCGCTGGTGGTATCGAGCAGGCGATAAGGAATGGACAGCACTGAAAGGTGTGACAATTCAAGACTCGCCTGGCCCATGGGAGCTGAAGGTAAGCGACGAGCTGTGGGCGACACTGCACGGCGATGCAGAAGTCATGGGACTAACAGCCGAGCTAATTGAAAATACGCCAGACTTGTTCAACAACGTATGCCCTTGCGAGCGCCCTCGCCTGATTGGACAGGTGCTGGAAAAAGCCGACTCGTACGGTTTGACACGCACATCGGATCGCCGCACCTTTGCATACTTACAGCTCAGTCAAGGGGACATCTTTTGGGAATCGGAGGAGATGCGACCCCTGCTGGAACAAGCCGCTAGAGGCGAAACTTTATTGCTCGAACTGCTTGAAAAAACGTATGGGGAGCCAACCTGATGCTCGCTAATTGGGCTACAAGACGCTTCTTTCGCCTGATCCCGACCTGGCTTCAGGTCATTTTGGTTGGGGCAATAGTGACCGCAGTAGTCTGGCAGTTTTTTTTACGTGAACCCACTGGTGGTTCCTTAACCGGGCATACCCATATTGACCGCCCCATATACAGCTTTTGGGTCAATGACAACTGGGGAGGGAATTTACCTTTCTATTCTGGCGGACCATATACAAGAGGAGGGGTAACCTGCTGCTGGGCATTTAAAGGCAATACTGCAGAAGTGGTTTGGATACTTAGCATGACCGGGGAGCAAGAGCGAGCAGGCGTGGAGTCTGAACGCCATAGCGTCACCTTGCCCATGCCGGAGCGCACCCGCGAAGATCAGTATCTTCATGTACATTTTTTGCCTGGCAACCGTGTGGAAATGGCCTGGAGTCCTGACCTGCAATCGCCGCTCGCTCAGCAACTCATGAGAAGCAGTACAGATCGAAACCAACAAGGATGATAATGATGCTATCACGCTGGTCGATTAGTCGCTTCTTTCGCCTGATACCAATTTGGCTTCGGGTCGTCCTAGTGGGTGGAATTATATCCGCCGTTATTTTTCAGGATGTTCTCTCTCCCTCGGTAAATGGCAGCATAGCCGGTTACAACCATACTGACCGGCCCATTTTCCGGTTTTGGGTCAATGATAACTATGGTGGAAACATAACAGCCCAATCGTGGGGCGGAACCACCTGCTGTTGGTCTTTCAAGGGCGATACAGTGGAAATCGTTTGGATCCTTAGTATGACAGGAGAGCAAGAGCGGGCAGGGGTGGAGTCAGAACGACATAGCATGGTTCTTCCCATGCCTGCGTATGCGCGTGGAGATCAATATCTGCACGTTCATTTCCTGCCTGAAAACGAGGTCGACCTCATCTGGAGCCCCAGCATCCGATCGCCAAAATTCAACCTGTATAGTCGGAGCTCGCGAAATGAAGGGGCTATCTTCCCTGAAGAAATTCAATTTCAACAAGGATGATTCATCATGCTAGTACGATGGGCGATGAATCGTTTCTTTCGTCTGATCCCGATCTGGCTACAGATAGTCATGGTAGGGGCTATCGCAACTGCCGTGGTGTGGCAAACTTACTTTCGCGAACCAACCGGAGGCTCTTTAACCGGGCATACCCATATCGATCGCCCTATATACAGCTTCTGGGTCAATGATAACTGGGGGGGGAACCTGACCAGTTACTCGGGCGGCCAGTATACGAGAGGGGGAGTAACTTGCTGTTGGTCATTCAAGGGAGATACTGCCGAAGTCGTTTGGATACTTGATGTGACTCCTGAGGATATCGCAGCAGGACTAGAAGAAGAACGCCATAGCGTGAGCCTCCCTATGCCTGAGCGAACCCGGGACGATCAATACCTTCATGTACATTTTTTACCCGGCAACCGAGTGGAGATGGCCTGGAGCCCTGACTTGCAGTCGCCACTCTCACAGCGGCTTCGTGAGGAGCACCATAGCAATGACTGACCAGCAGAAACTTGAGTGCCTTCAAGCGTTGAACGCGAGCGCGGAGGATGGATCGGTTTCTCGACTAGGGGCCGATTGCCGTCGGGCGCTGGAAATCGGCTTCTTTTTCGATGGTATGGGAAGGCACTTGTTAAGAGACCAACAAGAGAACCGCGTCAGCAATATTGGCCGTTTGTTTTCTGCTTACCCCATTCAAGAACAAAGCACCCTCTCAAGAAGCTATGATCGGTACTACTATTCTGGCCTTGGCACACCCTTCGAAACCAGCCTCTCTGAGGACATGATCCCTGGATATTCATGAGGGAGTGCTGAAAACGAAGATAGCGAATGGTAAACTCAATAGAATCAGTCAGTTCCGGCAAGAACACGATTCCAAGAGGCCATTCGCTATGGGTGAAATCGTA
>NZ_QPKI01000056.1 GCF_003339685.1 Halomonas sp. DQ26W
CAGTCGCGATGCAGAGCAGCGCTCCAACAGCTGCTTTTTCCTGCCATAACAGGCGACTACCACCCTGTAGGAGAATCTTTAGATCACGACTGGAGGCCGAAGGACTCCCGGCGGTGTTGGCAACGCCAACGATTACCGCCAACGCGGCGGCCTCCACCAGGCGCCTGCGGAGTCTTATGCGTAATCAGGTAAAGTAAAAGCGTTAAATAACGCCGCTGTCGTCCTCCGACTCGGACATCAAACCGACACTATTCAATCGCTTGCGCAGTGACTGGCGAGCCATCAGCTTCTGCTGGGCGGGTTCGGGCAGGTCGGTAAAACTGATCACGCTCTTGTCCATCAGCACGTTGATGACGTCCTCCAGCACCCGCACGAAGGCAAGGTCCGACTTCGAGAGAGCCAGGTTCTCGCCACCCTCCTCATCGGCCACGAACGCCTGCAGCTCCGGTGAGGATGGCGGCACGAACTCCTTGCACTCGGCGGTCGCCTCGCGGCTGATCTGAACGACCCGACCCGACTCGTCGCGCTTGATGTACATGGCACACTCCTCCTGATTGAGCGAAGCATAACAAAAACCCCGCCTGGGCGAACCAGGCGGGGAGGTGGATCTAGCTCAACATCGTGTTACTGGTCGATATTCAGCTGATTGTTGCTCAGCAGTTGCTCGATGAAGTCTTCGGATGACATTCCACCCATGTCATAGTTCTCCAATACGACCTTCTGATCTGCATTGGAGCCTCCCCCATCGAGGCCTCCATCATGCTTGATATAGAGCGTCGTGTTGTCTCCATCCTGCTCGGCGAAAATGAAGTCGTTGATATCGCCGGACTCCTCCCCTTGCAGGAGATGAGCGAGGTCAAGGACGTTCTGGCCCTCTCCGAAGTCGGTAACGATATCGACGGCAGCACTATCTGCGTCGCTGTCGTCAGAGACCCCCTGGTCGCCGAAGTTCCATTTGAAGACGTCATCGCCTAGACCACCGGTCAGGATGTCGTTTCCAGCGCCGCCGATGAGAATGTCGTCTCCATCAGTACCATGCACCACGTCATCACCATCGGAGCCGGAGATTTCATAGCTTCCGGTCTCGGTCGTCTTGACGAAGACGGAGAAGTCGGCGGTGGCGGTGTCGCCATCGGCATCCGACCCCGTCAGCAAGAAGTCGAGTTGATAGTCATCCGGATAGAGCTGGGTGACGTAACTGGTCGAGACGCCATCGATCTTGAAGCTGTTGGAGCCTGCCGGAGTCAACTCAATGTAATCGACATTAAGGGCCGGATCGATGTTGAAGGCGAACTCGCCATCCACAGTAGCCAAGGTTGCTGTGTAGGTTTTCGGGGTCCCATTGACATCGTAGACAGTCAAGATGGCCTGGTCGCCAACCTTCGAACCGCTCGTACCGGATACGCTGAAGGTAATGGAGCTTATGCCGATATTACCCGCCCCTTCCACTGGCCGGACATCGAACCTTAATGCTTCATCGTGATTCCCATCAACTGTATTGGAAAATGCACCCAAGTCTGACGCGGACATTTTTACATCTGCCAATTTGCCATTTCGGTAGGCAGTAACCGCCATCTCAAACTTTCCACTAAAAATATCTGCGGTGAACAAATAGGCATCCTTACCTTCTTCCTTGTATATGTTCGACTTATCAAAGCTACTCAAAAGACTGTCAATTGTTTCCTCAACGACAGGCTCCGGCGACAGCAGATCGAAGGCATAGGCACCATCGGCATTCAGCGTGAGACTGAAGAACTCGAAGTCGCCTGACTTCGCCGTGTAGGTGACCCAGGTTTCGCCAGAGTCGGTGATAGTCAGCGAGTAACCTGACGGCATTCCGGTCCAGGTCAACGAGCCTTCGCCGAAGCTGGCAAGGAAGCCTTGCCCATCGGCACCCACATTGAACTCGTAGACTCCCTCGTAGCTTCCTGCCAAGTTGGCAATGGCGAGGTTGAGAGCGGAAAGGTCAGGAGCATCATCGAGTACCGTTACTTCTAGACTGACCTCGTCAGCACTCTGACCCACTCCATCAGTAAAGGCTATCGGGTAGCCCACCAACAGATCATCCAGCGGCGTGTCACCGTCCAGGTGAGTCTTGGCTTCGTTGAGCTCGAAAACGAAGCTGACGATCCAGATACCAGAGCCTGCTTCAGTTTCGCTGACACCCGTCACACGCAGCACATTCTCACTGTCTTCTGAGGCCGGAATCTCAATCGGATCTCCCGCCCAGGCACCGTCAGTTAGAATAGCTACGCCGCCAATGGTCAGCGCCCCTAAACCACCAGGAGCAGTGATGGTGAAACTGCCGCTCGCCTTCAGTTGGCCATCGCTACTATCGTAATCACTTCGAAGCGTACCCTCTTCCAAGAAAGCCTCATTGACAACGAGCACAGCGTCGTCGAGTTCAACGGTCGGTGGAGCAGCAATGACAATGCTGTCGGCACCCTCGCTGCCCAGGTTGCCCGCTTCGTCGGCGTAGCTTTCGTCGGCAATGGTGGCGCTGCCGGTGCCGTTGTAGCCGGTTTCGGCTACCACGGTGCCGGTCCATA
>NZ_QPKI01000057.1 GCF_003339685.1 Halomonas sp. DQ26W
TTACGCTTTACCTATCACAATGAGGACGGGTTTAGCTATCCAGCCTATAAGACGCTCTATTGTCACAAGAAAGATCTCGATAAGCGCGTCGATTTTATTCGAGAGAAGCTGCCCAGCACCCCTTATCGTGAATGTAAGCTGGATGTTGATTCAGAGGGTGCCTTCGCGGTGGATTAGGCCTGCTATGGGCGGTGTACTGGCACCGACCATCGCTATGTCCCGGAAAGCGGGCTTAATCCCGGCTCCGGCCGCGGGGAATGGCTTGAAATCGATGGCCGTGTCATTGCGGCTCCAGCCACAAGAAACGATTGAGCAGCTAATGGCGAAAAAGACACAAACCGAACCGCTTCCCGAGCCGACGCCAGGCCAGCCCCACCGAGCTGGCGATATCGAGCGCATCGGTACCAGCAAGATCACTTATCTGGCACCGCTGCCACTGCCCACCGGCCTGTCGCCGGTGGACTTCAGTCGAGTTGTCGGCGAGATGAACGATACCTGGCTCGATTATGGGGTCGGTTCACCTAATGTTTTTGGCTATCAATTCGCCATTGGTGTGCCCCTGTTCTTTATCTTTTTTAGTCTTGTAATGGTTCCCTTGTTGCTGATTTCCATTATGGATTGGCAAGGGTATCAGATCCTGCTCGGAGTGGCTGTTATGGGGGGGGCAGGATTCCTGATGTCATGGTTCTCTATTCGTAGAACGCATCGAAATTATTTGAAGGCCGTGCCAATACGCTTCCACCGCCAGCGCCGCGAGGTGTGCTTTATAGTCAAGGAACAGCGCCTGGGGCATGAGGTCGAGGAGCCGGTAATCGTACCTTGGGAGTCGCTGATGGCCTGGGCCGTGGAGGGGTATGGGGCGACCCAATACGGCACCACTCAACAGTACGGGCTGGGAATCGGCTATGCTCATCTCGAGACGGGAAAGTGGCTCAAGACGGAGGGTCGCACGGCGGGCATGGCTCTTTCCCTCGGGGAGTGGGAGGTATTACGTGCCTATATGGAATACGAGCTGCACAGCCTGGATGAGGTACAGGATGCGCTGGGCCTGAGGGAGCCTGGCGATCCACCCAATCAAGGCATGCATACTATCCGTAATGCCCAGCGCAAGCTTCACGGGGGTCTGCGTGATAACCCCTCTCTCTGGCGCTATTTTTTTGCGGCGGGGTGGTATTTCTACCATGCGCTTACCCTTTGGACCCTGCCTGGGTATCTTGCTGAGCGGGAGCACAAGGCTATCCAGCGTCAGCAGCCTCAACAGAGACTGCCTGAAGTGGAGGCGTGGTCCCAACCACTTCCCAAGGAACAGTGGGCCAAGCCAAGCGAGGAACTGGCCCTGCTCTCCGCCGAGGTGCGCCGGATTCGTCAGCGCGATCCGCAGCGTCCAATCGAGGAAGTTTTCGCTGAGGCTTATCGTCATCAGGGAATCGAGGCCTAATCTCCATGGCTAAGAAGCGCGCAGGTCTTCCTGAGCCTGAGCTATCTCAGCCTCACCGTGCGGGTGACGTGCAGGCGATTCCCGGGGGACGCATTACCCCGCCTCATTCATGAGGGCGCCGATCGAGTGTCTTGAAGACCCTTGCTGCCGGCACCGCCCCTCAGGCGCAGCATTTGCGGCGTGAGAACCTGCCGATATATGCCCAAGGAGAGCGTTTTTTTGCCACTCTATAACCTTCAGGAATGAATTGCGGTCATCAGAGCAGCCGGGACCGTCAGCCACCATTTGTCGGCGGCATCGCCGAGGTGAACGGTGATGCGCCGGGCGTGCAGCGACAGTGTGGCGGCGACCTTGAGCACCTGCTCGCGCATCCGTGTCAGGCTCCAGCCCTGGCGGGTTTGCCGCACCAGCAGACAGCGCAGACCATGCAGTACCTGATAGGCGTAGAGGCTCAACAGCAGGCTCACTTCGTTGCGAGCCATCACGTCCTGAACGGTGGAGGCGCCACGATCCGTCGACGAGAGGTGCACGTCGAGCGTCGACTTCACTTCGCCCATGTGCGCCTCGGCGCTGCCGCGCTTGCGGTACAGCGCCAGAATCTTCTCCGGCGGCCAGTCGAACTTGCCGAGGTTGGTGACCAGGAAGAAGGCATGCAGCAACAGATCATCGGGGCGTTCCTGCACCACCAGCACCACGCGTCGCGGCGTCGGCCAGGAACCGGCTTGATACTCAAGGTCGTGGCACCACTCACGAAGCTGCTCGGGCGGGCGGCCTCGGGGTCGCTTCAGGTAAGGCGCCGCCAGCTTCTGCAGGCCGGTGTGGCTACGCAGCCGGCCCAGGTACTCGATGTCGCGATCTTCCAGCGCCTCCAGCGTGTCGTTGTCGGTGAAGCCCGCATCGATGCGCACCCGCACCTGGGCCCCGGTACTCTCGTTGAGTCGCCTGACCAGGTGCGGGATCCCCCCCAGTGTCAGGATGAGTGTCGTACCCTCTGATAGCCTGTTCTTATAAACCGATCAGGGGGCGAAAGGAGACACTCATGCCTCGTTACTCCGAGGAGCGCCGACAAGCCGTGGTGGCC
>NZ_QPKI01000058.1 GCF_003339685.1 Halomonas sp. DQ26W
TGTCAATGGCCATCAGAAGTGACCCACCAGCGGTCATTAGTTTTGACCCACCCGTGATCGTCAGCTGAGCGTTTTCTGCTTCAGCCGGTAGCTCTCCCCGCCGAGCAGATAGAGGTGCGAGTGGTGGATGATCCGGTCGACGATCGGCACCGCCACGTTGTCGTCGTGGAAGAACTCCCCCCAACTGGTGAAGTCCTTGTTGGTGGTGATGATCAGCGAGCGGTGCTCGTAGAACCGGTTGATCAACTGGAACAGCGCGTAGCGCGCCTGCCGGCTCATCGGCAGGTAGCCCAGCTCATCGATCACCAGGGCGTCGACCTTGGCGAGCTTGTGCAGCGTCTTCTTCAGCTCGCCCTTCATCTCGGCCAGCTCCAGCTCCTCGACCAGGTCCAGGGCATTGCGGAACAGCACCCGGTAGCCGGCCTCGATGGCCTTCTGGCCGATACCGATGCTCAGATGGGTCTTGCCCACCCCCGGCGGACCGATGAATACCAGGTTCTCGCGGTTGTCGAGGAAGGCGAAGTCGAGCAGAGCGTTGATCTGGCGCTTGGTAATGGTGGTCTGGTGCCGGTAGTCGAACCCCTCCAGCCGCTTGTCGCTGGGGAACCCGGCCTGGCGCCGGTAGAGGTCGATGCGCTTCGCCTCGCGGGTCTGGCGCTCGTGCTCGACCAGCATGTCGGCGAAGGCCAAGTAGGAGACCTCGTTGGCCTCGGCCTGAGTCAGTAGGTCAGTGAGGTCACCGGCGATGGCGCCGAGGCGCAGGCTGCGGTAGCGCCCGGCGGTCAACTCAAGCTGCCCCATGGGTCACCTCCTGCTGACCACCGGAGCGGCCAAGTTGGGCGTAGGGAGCCAGCTCCGCCGGCGTTGTACCCGGGCTGGCAGGCACGTCGGCGTCGTGATCCCGGCCCCGCGCCTTGGCCAGCCGGGCCGCCGCCAACCGCTCCTTGAGCCGCCTGGCCGTGAGGCGCTCCCGGGTGACCCAGTCGCTGACCAGCGCCAGGTCCAGATCGGGCTCGCCTTCCAGCACCTTCCTGGCGCCGCGTAGCTGGTCCTTGTAGTGATGCGGCATGCTATCGCGCAGTCGGGCGCAGAGTTGCTTTCCCAGCGTTTCACCGAGGCGCTGAGCAATGGCTTGCTCCAGGTCGGCCTCCTGCTGGTGGTGATCACGGTAATGGTCGCTGTTGCGTAGCGTGCGACCCTTGCCCAGATGCAGGGTATGAGCGGCGATCTCGTCGCCGCTCTCCAGGTCGTGAACCGTCAGCCGGTCGCCCGCTTCTTGAACCCCGACACGGCCCTGCTGGTAGGCCATCGGCACCGAGTACTTGTTGGCCTTCCAGGCGATCAACCCGGTCTTGTCGACCCGGCGCGGGGCCAGGCCGTCGTCCTCGCGGCCCACGCAGGCCGGGGTCAGGTAGGGGCGCAGATGGCGCCGCTCCTCGGCGTCGCACAGAGCCCTCGGCTGCTGACCTGTGGTGCCGTGAGTCCGCACGTTGGCGACGTCGTCGAGCCACTGCCGCACGTAAGCGCGCAGGTCGGCCTCGTCTCGGAACACCTCGCCATAGAAGGCATCCTGCTTGGCGTACTTCACTCCGGCCTCGACCTTGCCCTTGCTCTCCGGATCGTAGCCGCAGCAGGCGCGGATCCGGAAGCCGGCGGTGGTGGCGTACTCATGGAAGCGCTGGTTCACCTCCAGCTCGCGGAACTGCTCGCTGATCACCACCATCTTGGTCTGGTCGTAGACGCACTCCTCGGGCAGGCCGCCGAAGTAGCGGAACGCCTCGTCGTGCAGGCGGATGAAGGTGGCGGTATCGAGCGGCGACAGGCTGACGCCGACATAGGACAGGCGCGAGTAGGAGAGCACGAACACCACGAAGTACAGAGGGCGCGGCTCGCCGTCGATCATCACCTCGCGCAGCTCGCCCGGATCCACCTGGCACTGCACCCCTGGCACCATGTCGAGCACCGGCTCGTAGTAGCGCCGCTGCCGGCTGGCCACCGTGCTCTTCACCTGCTGTACGTAGCGGCGCAGGGTGCGCTCGGAGACCGCCAACTCGCCGACCTTTTCGCGCAGCTTACGGGCCACCTTGACGCTGCTCAGCCGGGGGAAGGTGCGCAGCAGGTAGACGATGTAGTCGCGGTGGGCGTCGAGCTTCTTCTCGCGCTCCCGGTTCGACTGCGCCGCCTCGATGGTGGTCTCGTCCTGGCGCAGGTACTTGCGGACGGTGTTGCGGGAGATACCTAGCTCCTGGCCGATGGCGCGAATCGACAGGCCCTGTCCGTTATCGTGTAACGCTTTGATCTTGTGAATCATTCCCCAGTCCTTCACATCTCCGTCCCGACCCTTGGCTGAGCCGACACGGTAGGTGGATGGTGGCAGCGCTGCCACCTCGGGGGTGGGTCAAAAGCGTTGGCCGGTACTGGGTCACTTTACTTGGCCATTAACA
>NZ_QPKI01000059.1:0-677 GCF_003339685.1 Halomonas sp. DQ26W
GGAGCGCTGGTTCCCATCGCGACTGGCGCCTTGGCGGAGGCCACGGCGTTGTCGATGGTCGCTGGCACTGGCAACACCGCCGGGAGGCCTGCGGCCTCCAGTCGTGATCTGAAGATACTCCGACAGCGGCGTGGCACCGTCGGTAGAAAGAATCATTGTTGGAGCGCTGGTCCCCATCGCGACTGGCGCCGGCAGGCGCCCGGCGGCGGCTGCCGACGCTGGCTATTACCGCGACCATGGCAACCCCGCCGGGAGGCCTGCGGCCTCCAGTCGTGATCTGAAGATACTCCGACAGCGGCGTGGCACCGTCGGTAGAAAGAATCATTGTTGGAGCGCTGGTCCCCATCGCGACTGGCGCCGGCAGGCGCCCGGCGGCGGCTGCCGACGCTGGCTATTACCGCGACCATGGCAACCCCGCCGGGAGGCCTGTGGCCTCCAGTCGTGATCTAAAGATACTCCAACAACGACGTGGCACCGTCGGTGGAGAGATTCGCTGTCGGAGCGCTGGTCTCCATCGCGACTGGCGCCGCCAGGTGCCTCGGCGGAGGCCACCGACGCTGGCTATTACCGCGACCATGGCAACACCGCCGGGAGTCCTTCGGCCTCCAGTCGTGATCTGAAGATGCTCCAACAGCGGCGTGGCACCGTCGGTAGAAAGAATCATTGTTGGAGCGCTG
>NZ_QPKI01000059.1:726-2128 GCF_003339685.1 Halomonas sp. DQ26W
TGTTGGAGCGCTGCTCCGCATCGCGACTGGCGCCGTCAGGCGCCGTCAGGCGCCTCGGCGGAGGCCACGGCGTTGGCGGTGATCGCCACCATCGGCAACACCGCCGGGAGGCTTTCAGCCTCCAGTCGTGATCTGAAGATACTCCAACAACGACGAGGCACCGTCGGTGGAGAAAACAGCTGTTGGAGCGCTGCTCCGCATCGCGACTGGCGCCGGTAGGCGCCTCGGCGGAGGCCGCAACGGCAGCTGTTATCGCCACCATCGGCAACACGGCCGGGAGGCCTGCGGCCTCCAGTCGCGATCTGAAGATGCTCCTACAAAATGGCGTGGCACCGTCGGTAGAAAGAATCATTGTTGGAGCGCTGGTCCCCATCGCGACTGGCGCCGGTAGGCGCCTCGGCGGAGGCCGCAACGGCAGCTGTTATCGCCACCATCGGCAACACGGCCGGGAGGCTTTCAGCCTCCAGTCGTGAGCTGAAGCTACTCCGACAGCGGTGTGGCACCGTCGGTAGAAAGAATCATTGTTGGAGCGCTGGTTCCCATCGCGACTGGCGCCGTCAGGCGCCTCGGCGGAGGCTGCCGACGTTGGCAATAACCGCGACCATGGCAACACCGCCGGGAGTCCTTCGGCCTCCAGTCGTGATCTAAAGATTCTCCTACAGGGTGGTAGTCGCCTGTTATGGCAGGAAAAGGCAGCTGTTGGAGCGCTGGTTTCCATCGCGACTGGCGCCGTCAGGCGCCTTGGCGTAGGCGAGGTCGCCGGCACTGGCAACCCCGCCGGGAGGCCTTCGGCCTCCAGTCGTGAGCTGAAGCTTCCTCCAACAGGGTGGCAATTGTCCGGCATGGCAGGAAAAAACAGCTGTTGGAGCGCTGGTCCCCATCGCAACTGGCGCCGCCAGGCGCCTCGGCGGAGGCTGCCGCGCTGGCTATTACCGCGACCATGGCAACACTGCCGGGAGGCCTGCGGCCTCCAGTCGCGATCTGAAGATACTCCAACAGCGCGTGGCGCCGTTGGTGGAGAGGATCGTTGTTGGAGCGCTGGTCCCCATCGCGATTGGCGCCGCCAGGCGCCTTGGCGGAGGCCACGGCGTAGGCGATGGTCGCTGGCACGGGTAACACCGCCGGGAGGCCTGCGGCCTCCAGTCGTGATCTGAAGATACTCCAACAACGACGTGGCACCGTTGGTGGAGAGGATCGTTGTTGGAGCGCTGGTCTCCATCGCGACTGGCGCCGCCAGGCGCCCCGGCGGAGGCTGCCGACGCTGGCTATTACCGCGATCATGGCAACACGGCCGGGAGGCTTTCAGCCTCCAGTCGTGATCTGAAGATACTCCAACAACGACGTGGCACCGTCGGTGGAGAAAACAGCTGTTGGAGCGCTGGTTCCCATCGCGACTGGCGCC
>NZ_QPKI01000006.1 GCF_003339685.1 Halomonas sp. DQ26W
AACGGCGGAAGGAGTTCACGTTCGGGGCCATCAGCGGCAGCGCCTCGGGGATATAGCGCTGCAGCCCGCCGATATGGTGCAGGAACAGCTCGCTCATGGAGCCGTCGTCGTTGGCAAAGATACTGCGGCCCGTGGTGGCGTCGAGCACGCTCTGATGGATGTGCATGGCGCTGCCGGGCTCATTGGTGATCGGCTTGGCCATGAAGGTGGCCGCCACATCATGCTTGAGCGCCGCTTCCCGCAGTGTCCGCTTGAAGAGGAATATCTGGTCGGCCAGCATCAACGGGTCGCCGTGACGGAAATTGATCTCCATCTGGGCGGTGCCCTCTTCATGGATCAGGGTATCGATATCCAGCCCCTGAGCCTCGCACCAGTCATACATGTCCTCGAACAACGGATCGAATTCGTTGGCGGCATCGATGGAGAAGGACTGGCGCCCGGTCTCCTGGCGACCACTGCGGCCGATCGGCGGCTGCAGCGGGAGGTCCGGGTCTTCGCAACGCTTGGTGAGATAGAACTCCATCTCCGGTGCCACCACTGGCTTCCAGCCCTTCTCGGCGTAGAGCGCGAGCACACGCTTGAGCTGGTTGCGGCAAGAGAGTTCGATGGGGTTGCCCATCTTGTCGTAGCAGTCGTGGATCACCTGGGCCGTGGGCTCCAACGCCCAGGGCACCGGATAGACGGCCGAGATATCGGGCTTGCACACCATGTCGATGTCGGCGGGATCGAGCAGAGAGTAGTAGAGGTCGTCTTCGACATAGTCGCCGGTCACGGTCTGGAGCAGTACGCTTTCGGGCAAGCGCATACCCTTCTCTGCCATGAACTTCGAAACGGGGGTGATCTTGCCTCGGGCAATCCCGGTGATATCGCTGACCAGGCACTCCACCTCGGTGATGCGCCGTTCCTTGAGCCAGCTCTCTAGATCTTTCATGAAAACCTCATTTTCGCCCCGTTTCGGGCTGATGGTTATAGTCGATCGCGCAGTTTGTAGAAGCTGGTCGCCAGCACCAGCAGCGGCGTGCGCAGCCGGTCGCCACCGGGAAAACGCCGATGCGGCATGGCGGCAAAGAGGTCGAACCGCTCGTTCTGATCGGCAATGGCATCGCTCATCAGCCGCCCGGCGAGGCCCGCCAAGGCCATACCGTGCCCGGAATAGCCGTGGGCATAGTAAAGGTTATTTCCAATGCGACCGAAATCCGGTGCCCGGTTGAGGGTAATGGCCACATCGCCACCCCAGCGATAGTCGATCGCCACGCTCTTCAGCACGGGAAACAACCGTGCGATCTTGGCGTCCATTCGCTCGCGCAGGCCGCTCGGCTCACGGCCATCGTAGCTCACCTCACCGCCATAGATCAGCCGCCGATCGGCAGAGAGCCGGTAGTAATCGAGCACGAAGTTGGAATCAGCCAGCGCGTCATTGCACGGCAGAACCGAGGCGGCCTGCGCTTCGCTCAGTGGGGCGGTCGCCACCATTTAGTTGGCGGCACGCATTGTCCGCCCCTCCAGCTCCGGTACCAGCCCGCCCAGATAGGCATTGGCCGCTACCACCACGAAGTCTGCAGTGACGCTACCACCATCAGTTTCCACCCGTGCCGGCTGACCCCGGCGAATCGTCTGCACGGCACTCTCTTCGCAAATCGTCACACCGGCACGCTGCGCGGCACGCGCCAACCCCAGCGTATAGTTCAGCGGGTGCAGGTGGCCGCCCTCCCCCTCGTACAGAGCGCCGGGATAGATATCGGTCACCACCCGCTCACGCAATGCCGGGCCCTCGAGCCAGGCCATATCCGTATACTCGTAATCCCGGGCCATGCGCTCCTGAAACGCTTGCAGCTCACGCACATGGCGCGGCTTGACGGCGGCGTGCAGGAAGCCCCAGGCCAAGTCACAGGGAATAGCATGACGTTCCACGAGCCCGGCCGTGAGCCGAACCGCTTCTCGACTCATCTCCCAGATCGCACGGGCCCTTTCGCGCCCCAGCGCATGCTCCACGGTGGCAATGTCGGTGCCCAGGCCCGGCAGGATCTGGCCGCCGCTACGCCCGGAGGCTCCAAAGCCGACCTCCCGTGCTTCCAGCAAGCGTACCGAGTAGCCCCGTTCGGCCAGATGCAGCGCTGCCGAGCAGCCTGTCACGCCACCGCCGATCACACAGACATCGGCTCGCTGATCGCCCTCCAGCGGCGGACAGGCATCCAGGCCAACCGCCACCGTATCGCGGTAATAGGATGCCGGGATGTCGAGCGTAGTGGCAGCTGCCATGAAACCGGTCCTTGCAATGATGTCGCCGGGGTCAACCGGCATGACGAGCGATGATCAGGCTTGTTGTCGAGCCGCTTCGGCGGACAGGACATGCGTCTAGTCTGGCATCAAACCCGCAGACCCTGTCAAGTATTCAATAACGAGCAACGTCAACACGCAATCACCTGCACCTGCTTGTGCGGCATAATAATTGCGTTTTATAGAGCAGACAAAGCACCAAGTGCCGTGATAACACGAGGTACTGAAGAGGATCGCGTGTCAAGAAATCACCATCAAACCGCACGCTGGGACTAGCGACCAGGCGTGGCTCCGGTGCGGTGACGACCCGCTAGCCATGACGACCCACGGAGGCCAGAAAGACGTCGAGCACCCGGTGCGGTCGACGGTCCCGACGGGTAATCGTGACCAGGGGAATGGGGTAGGTGCAGATCTCGGGGCAAAGCGCACGCAAGCGCCCCGCCGCGACCCAGGGTTCAGCCAGGTGATCGGGCAGGTAGCCGATATAGCAACCCGTCAAGATGAGAAAAACCGCGCCCTCGCGATCCGAGGCTGTCGCGGTACCCCACAGCCTGGCATGCGCATGACGAGCCGCCTCGGGCAGCGGGTAGGCGGGGAGCACCGCTTCATGAGTGGCCAGTGCCGCTTCGTCTAATGCCTCGTCAGGAAGATGAAAGAGCGGATGACGGTCGGCACAGTAGAGACGCAACGTTTCGTCATAGAGCGGCCGAGCATCGACGCTGGCCGGCAGGTTGACCTCGGGAACGACGCCCACATGCAGACGAGCGTCCAGCACCCCCTGGGCGATACTGTCCGGCGCCTCCATGTGGATGTTGATGCGCACGTCCGGCCCCTGCGCCTTGAGGTCGGCCAGGGCATCGGTCACATGCATTCGCGGCATGCTGACCAGATTGTCGGTCAGGCCGATATTGAGCTCGCCACGCAAGTTATGATGCAGACCATTGACCTCGGTACGAAAGGTCTCCAACGCCGACAACAGCGTCAAGATCGCCTCGAAGACCTGGCGCCCCTCCTCGGTGAGAGAAAAGCCCCCTCGCCCCCGCTGGCACAGCTTCAACCCCAAGCGCTTCTCGAGGTCGCTCATGTGCTGACTGATCGCCGGCCGGCTGATGCCAAGTGCCGACTCCGCGGCAGAAAAGCCACCGCACTCCACCACGGCCTTGAAGACGCGAATCAGGCGAATGTCAAAATCACTGACCTGCCCCAGCTTCAGCCCCAAGCGGTCGACCATGAGCGGACCCTCAACACGAGGCGCAAATCGGACAGGCGGGGTCCCGTGGCACCTGGAAATGGCGCCATTGGCCGCTCATGCCATCGAAGGTGGAGAGCCCGCGATGCGGGGTGCCGGCACCGCTAAGCAGCTTGATCGCTTCCAGTGCCTGGAAGCAGCCGATCAGCCCTACCAGGGGGGCGACGACACCATTCTCGGAGCAGCGCAGTGCCTCGTCGTCACCCTCTCCGGGGGGGTAGACACAGGCATAGCAGGGGCTTGCCGGGTCGCGGGGATCGAACACCGCCAACTGCCCCGAGAAGCGGATTGCCGCACCGGATACCAGCGGTTTCCCCGCCTTGCGGCTAGCGGCGTTGATGGCATAGCGGCTGGAAAAACGGTCGGTGCAATCGAGCACTAGATCCACCGCGGCCACGGCCTCTTCCAGGGCTGCGCCCGCCAGGTGTTGCGTCACCACCGCGATATCGCAATCGGGATTGAGCCCTAGTGCCGACTCACGGGCCGACTCGGCCTTGTTTCTTTCTAGAGCGCTCATGCCGTGAGCGATCTGGCGCTGCAGGTTGGAGAGCTCGACACTGTCGGCATCGGCCAGGGTGAGATGCCCCACTCCCGCAGCGGCAAGATAGAGCGCAACCGGCGAGCCCAGACCCCCGGCACCCACCACCAGCACCCGGGATGCCAGCAGCCGCTCTTGGCCTTTGATATCGATCGCCTCCAGCATGATCTGGCGGCTGTATCGAAGCAATTGGCCATCGTTCATCGCCATCACTTGCCTTCGAGCTCCTCGATGTCGGGCACGTAGAGGGAGAACTCCTCCTTGACCTCTTCCATTACCACGTAACTCTTGGACTCCTTGACCCCCGGCAGGGTCAGCACCACGTCGCCGAGCAGTTGCCGATAGGCCGCCATCTCCGGGATCCGGCACTTGAGGATATAGTCAAACTGCCCCGATACCAGGTGACACTCTTGGATCTGGGGCAATCTCGCCACGGCCCGACGAAACTCGTCGAATACCGCAGGGGACTGGGTCTCCAGGCTGATCTCGACGAATACCAGCAGATTGGCCTTGAGGGCTCCGGGGTCGAGAACGGCCTTGTAGCCACGGATGATGCCAGCCTTCTCGAGCCGCTTGACACGTTCCAGACACGGGGTGGTAGAGAGCCCTACCTGGGCAGCCAGGTCGACATAGGAGATTCGGGCGTTGTCCTGCAGGCAGCGCAGGATGTTGAGGTCGATACGGTCGAGCGAACGGGTTTTAGCTTTCATTATCGTATTTTGGCAAACCGGATCAGGATGAATGGATGATGTCGCCAATCGAAAATATTTCCAGAACAGGTGTACCACAGCACGCCCCCCCCCTCCAGCGGAGAGCCCTCAACGTTAGTCGGTCATACGACCAAGCGTCACCCGCTGCTGGCCCGACAGGTCGGAATGACTGGCAACGTCGAGATACCCGGCCGCCCGTAGCAGCTGTCGAACTTGCTCGGCCTGGTCATGACCATGCTCCATGGCCAACCCGCCACCCGGCCGCAGATACGACAAGGCCGAGCCGATCAGGCAACGCAAATCGTCCAATCCATCTTTACCCGCCACCAGCGCGCTGATGGGTTCGAAGCGGACATCGCCGAGCATGAGGTGAGGATCGCCCTCGGCGATATAGGGCGGGTTGGCGACTATCACGTCGAAGCATTCAGCGGTGAGGGCGGAAAACCAATCGCTGACCAGGAAGCGGACATTGGCGATGCCCAATCTCTCGGCATTGGTTGTGGCAAGCGCCACCGCCGCCTCAATCCGATCGATGCCGATCACCTCCCAGCCGGGCCGCTCACTGGCGAAGGCCAACGCAATGGCACCGGTGCCGGTACCCATGTCCAGCAGCCGCCCCTTGGCAGCGGGGGCCAGTTCCAGCGCCACCTCCACCAGCTTCTCAGTATCGGGGCGCGGGATCAGGGTGTGCGGCGAAGTGGCAAGGGCCAAGCCCCAGAACTCGCGCTCGCCGATCAGGTAGGCGACGGGGTGCCCCTCGGCCCGGGCCGCCACCAGAGCTTCGAACCGGGCTCGCTCATAAACCGGAGCAGCCCTGTCGCCCCAGGCATAGAGCCATGCCCGGTCGACGCCCAGCACATGGCCCAGCAGCACCTCGGCATCCAACCGCGGGCTGGTCGAACCCGATTCCGACAGTCGCGCAGCAGCGCGACCAAGGAGCCTGTCGATATCCATCAGGCCTCCTGCTGCAACGCCGCAAGCTGCTCGGCCTGGTGTTCGTGAACCAGCGGCTCGATGACTTCGTCGAGCTCGCCGGTCATCACTTCACCGAGCTTGTAGAGGGTGAGATTGATACGGTGATCGGTCAGCCGCCCCTGGGGAAAGTTGTAGGTGCGGATTCGCTCGCTGCGGTCGCCCGACCCTACCAGCGAGCGGCGAGTATCGGCCTGCTCGCGGCGCTGACTGTCCTGGGCGCTCTGCTTTAGTCTGGCGGCCAGCAACGACATCGCCTTGGCGCGATTCTTGTGCTGGCTGCGCTCTTCCTGACATTCGACCACCACGCCGCTTGGCAGGTGCGTCAGGCGAATCGCCGAGTCCGTGGTATTGACGTGCTGTCCTCCGGCTCCGCTGGAACGGAAGGTGTCTACGCGAAGGTCGGCTGGATTGATATCCACATCCCCCACCGTATCGGCTTCGGGCATCACGGCCACCGTGCACGCCGAGGTGTGGATACGGCCCTGGGACTCCGTGGCCGGCACACGCTGCACGCGATGGGCGCCGGACTCAAACTTGAGGCAGGCGTAGACCCCCTCGCCCCTGACACGCGAGATGATCTCCTTGTAGCCGCCCTGCTCGCCGTGGCTGGCACTGACCACCTCGACTTTCCAGCCACGTTTCTCGGCATAGCGGGAGTACATGCGAAACAGGTCGCCGGCGAACAGCGCCGCCTCGTCGCCGCCGGTACCGGCACGCACCTCGAGGAAGACATTGCGGCTGTCGTCCGGGTCCCGGGGCACCAGCAGTTGCTTGAGCTGGACTTCCAGTGCCTCCAGACGCTCCTGCCCTTCCACCAGTTCCAACTCGGCCAACTCACGCATCTCGGCATCGCTGTCGTCGGTCAGGTGCTCGGCATCTTCCAACTCACCCTCGACGAGCCGATAGTCGCGCCAGGCATCAACGAGGGCTGCGAGCTCAGCGTATTCCCGGGAGTAGTCGCGAAACCGTGGCTGGTCAGCAATCACATCGGGCTCCGCCAGCAAGGCGGCGAGCTCCTCGAAGCGCTCGACGAAAGAGTCGAGCCGCTGGCGCAGGGTCGCTTTCATGGCGTTTCCTGTCAGGGTTTTGTTGATGAGGAGTCGAGCAACAGCGCTTCGGCCGCCGTCAGGAGGTCGCGACGTTCACTGCCCGAGGCTTCGCGCAGGGCGACCGTCGGCTGATGCAGCAGGCGATTGGTGAGCTGATGCGCGAGAATGCGTATCACCTCTTCCGGATCCTCGCCACGAGCCAGCCGAGCCATTGCCTGATGTTCCGAGCGCTGGCGCAGCTCGGAGGCCTGATCGCGATAGCGTCGAATCAACTCGCCACCGCCACGAATACGACGCTCGTGCAGCCAAACGCTGACGCCATGCTCGATCAACGACTCAGCCTGGTCTGCCGCAGCCTGTCGATGGCGTCGATTCTCCTGGATGACCTCGTTGAGGTCATCCACGGTATAAAGGAAGACATCGTCCAGGTCACCGACTTCCGGCTCGATATCCCGTGGCACCGCGATATCGACCATGAAGATCGGCCGGTGACGGCGCTTCTTGAGCGCCCGCTCGGCCATGCCCTTGCCGAGGATCGGCAGTGGAGCCGCGGTGGACGAAATGACGATATCCGAACGCACCAGCGCATCGGGAATCTCGTTGAGGGAGATCGCCTCGGCATTGAACTCCCTGGCCAGCACCTCGGCACGCTCACGGGTACGGTTGGCGACGATCATGTTGCGCACACCCGCCTCACGCAGATGGCGCGCCACCAGCTCGATGGTTTCACCGGCGCCGATCAGCAGCGCTCGGGAGCGACCGAAATCGTCGAATATCCGACTGGCCAGGCTCACCGCCGCATAGGCAACCGATACCGGGTTCTGGCCGATACCGGTACGCGTGCGAACCTGCTTGGCCACCGAAAAGGTGTGCTGGAAGAGCAACTCCAGCTCCCCGCCCAGACCACTGGCCAGACGCGCCGACTGGTAGGCCTCCTTGAGCTGACCGAGAATCTGCGGTTCGCCCAGCACCATCGAATCCAGTCCCACGGCCACCCGCATCAAATGACGGGCGGCATCGTTGTCGTGATAGTGATAGGCACAAGAGGTCAGGTCATCCACCGGAAGCCCGTGAAAACCGCTCAGCCAGTCGAGGATCAGCCGCTCGCCGCTGGACTCGGTGACGCAATAAAGTTCGGTGCGGTTGCACGTCGACAAAACGGCGGCTTCACGCACCTGCGGAACATGGCGCAGCTCGCCAAGTGCCGATTCCAGTTGGGTAGGCGTAAAAGCAACCCGCTCGCGGACCGCGACGGTGGCTGTCTTATGGTTGATTCCAAGGGCAAGAAGCGTCATGCGTTAAGCGTCTTCGCGTGGTGTCGTCAAGCGGTACCGAAACAAGAAAATCCACCGCTGGTGGCGCTGCATTCTACCACAGCCTTCCATCCTCAGCGCCATGTACACCCTGGCGACAATTGACGCACGACAAGGCGGGGGCGTTTCGTCCTCCTTGGCCCAACAATGGAGTCGATCGCTTTGCCCACCGTGCCCGAGTCGGTATGCTGGCAGCTGGCATCCTGGACGAGACACGCATGCCCCCGACCCTGACACGCTATATACGCCATGGATTGGCGCCCCTTGGCCTCGCCGCCCTGCTGACCGGCTGTCAAGGTATGCCAACGGCCCATCTGATGCCGGCCCATGACGATCCGCTAGAATCAGCCGCTCCCATCGAGCGGGGGCTGGATGCCGAAGGCCTCACCACGTTGTTGGTGGCAGAGCTCTCGGGCCAGCGTGGCGACTATCGCCGCGCCACTCGCGGCTACCTGACGATGGCCGAGCGCTACCAGGTCGCGGCGCTGGCCGAGCGCGCCACCCTGGCGGCCCGCTTCAGCAACGACCCCCTGCTGCTCGAAGAAGCGGTAGAACGCTGGCACCAACTCTCGCCCGACGCCGAAGCGCCGCTTCGGCTGTTGGCGGGGCTGGCCCTGCAGCGGGGGGACTGGACAGGCGCACTCGAAAAACGCCTGTTGCTGGTTGAACAGGGCGCTCACGCCGAGCTCACCCTATTCATGGAGCTGGCACTGGATACCGGGGTACCTCCCCACCCGCTGCGCGAGCGAATGGCAGAGCACCTTGCTCTCCCCGGCGCCAGAGAACATCCATACTACTACGATGCCGTACTGGCCATGGCGAGACTCGAAGCCGCCACAGGGCAAGTGCGCCTCGCCGAGACCCGCCTGGACACTCTGGCCCAAGATCACGCCGAACTGCCGGCACTATGGATGACACGTGCCCGCCTGGCGCTGCACGACAGCAAGACCACTCAGGCTCGGGACGCTGCCCGTCGCGGCCTCGACGTCTCGCCTGGCGATACCCGATTCCTGCTGCTGCTGGCCCAGACCGAACTGCAGCTTGGCAATATCGCTGCCGCCGAGGCATACACCGAGACACTGCTCGAAGAACATGAAGGCAACCAGCAGCTGCGCACGACACTAGCCAGCCTGTTCCTGGAGGATCGCCACTTCGAAGCCGCCCGCCGCCTGTTGCTCCCCATGGTGAGCGGTGACCAGCCGCCGCCAACAGCGTTCTACCTGCTCGGCGCCATTGCCGAGCAAGAGGGTGAAATCGATAACGCCCTGCTCTATTACCGCCAGGTGGTACCAGGGGAAGACTTCCTCAGGGCTCGCCTGCGCGCAGCCCGGATGTTGATCGAGGATGACCGTCTGCTGGACGCCCGAGCCTTCCTGCGCATCGAGCGACTGCGCCATGACGACCACTTCAACGACCTGGTCATGCTGGAGGTCGAGCTGCTGGACGAGGCCGGGATGACGGCGGAAGCCGACACCCTGCTCAACCGGGAACTCGCCCGAACCCCCAATGATGAGCAACTGCTCTACCTGCGTGCCATGCGGGCTTGGGCCGATGGAAACATCGAGGCAATGGAGCGCGACCTGGGGCGTATCATCAAACGCAACCCATACAACGCCACGGCCCTCAATGCACTGGGCTACACCCTGGCCGACCTGAATCTCGAGGGTCGGTTGGAGGAAGCGCGGGAGCTGATCGAACGCGCCCATGAAATCGAGCCGTCCAGTGGTGCCATCATGGACAGCCTGGGCTGGGTGTACTACCGCCTCGGCGACCCGGAACGTGCCCTGCCCTGGCTGGAGCGAGCCTATGCCGCGATGCCCGACCAGGAGATCGCCGCCCATCTCGCCGAAGTGCTATGGGTGCTTGATCGGCAAGACGATGCGCGCGCCCTGATCGAAGAAGCACTGCGACGTTTCGACGAGCACCCCGTGATAGACGACCTGCTCGAATACATTCCAGAATTGATGCCTTAAAGGTCACCACGATGCTGATTTCCCTGCCACGCACCCGCTGGCGAGACACTGCCATGACGCTCCAGGCCAATGCCCTGCAACTGCTGCTATCGAGCCTGGCCTTGATGCTGCTGGCCGGCTGCGCCACCCCCATGCCAACCCCTGACTCTGAGCGCACAACAGGCCAGTGGGAGGCCCAGCAGGAGCGCCTCGGGACTCTCAACACCTGGATGCTGGCTGGCAAGGCCGGGCTGCGCACCCCCCAGGAAAACACCAGCGCCAACCTCGACTGGAGCCAGCACCCCCACTACTATCGTATCCTCATCAGCGGTCCCTTCGGCAGCGGCCGCAATACGCTAGAGGGGCGCGAAGGCCGTTTTTCCCTGACGACTTCCGAGGGACGTTTCGAAGCCGAGACTCCCGAGGCGCTGCTACACCAGCAGCTAGGCTGGACCCTGCCGGTCAGCTCGCTCTCCGACTGGATTCGCGGCCTGCCCGCAGAGCACAGCCAATACCGCCTCGATCACGATGAGCTCGGCTTCCCCCAGCGCCTGGAGCAGGACGGCTGGAAGATCGACTACCGCGACTGGATACTGATCGAGGCGCTGTGGCTGCCGCGTCGCATGGTCATGGAGCATGGCGATTTGCGCGTGACCCTGGTGGTCACCGAATGGCGCCCCGTCCTCGACGACTGACCCATGATAGCGACACTGAACCTGCCGGCTCCGGCCAAGCTCAACCGGATGCTGCACATTGTCGGTCGACGACCCGACGGCTACCATGAACTGCAGACGCTGTTCCAGTTTCTCGATTATGGCGACACGCTGCAGTTGAACCGGCGTGACGATGGCCAGATCACCCTGGCGCCGTCCATGCACGGCATCGGCACCGAAGAGAACCTCATCGTCCGCGCGGCTCGGCTATTGCAGGCTGAGACCGGCTGCCTCCTCGGCGCCGACATCCACCTGACCAAGCGCTTGCCCATGGGAGGCGGCCTGGGCGGCGGCAGCTCCGACGCCGCCACTACCTTGCTGGGACTCGACCGGCTTTGGGGCCTGGGTCTCGGCGAGGATCGACTGGCCGCTTTGGGCCTGTCGCTGGGTGCCGATGTACCGGTCTTCGTGCGCGGCCACTCTGCCTGGGCCGAGGGAGTTGGTGAACGACTGACGGCGGTTACCCTGGACACCCCCTGGTTCGTGGTGATCCACCCGGGCGTCGCCGTCGCCACGGCAACGGTGTTCGGTGCCGGGCAATTGACACGTGATACCCCCCCGATTACCATGGCGCGCGCACTGCAGGGGGGAGCGTCCAGTTGGCACAATGACTGCGAGCCGACGGTGCGGTCACTCTACCCGCCAGTGGCGGAAGCCCTTGACTGGCTGGGCAGGCGCGCACCGACCATGCTGACGGGAACTGGTGCCTGCGTCTTCGCTAGGGTAGAGACCGACGCAGAGGCAAAGCGCATTGTGGCCGACCTGCCCAGCCGCTTCGTGGCATTCACAGCACGCGGCCTCAACCTCTCCCCGCTACATGCTGCTCTGGGCCGCTGACAGTAGGGCCTGACCCAGGCCACGAACTACCGGCCGCTGCGGACGAGGTGCCGACCCGATGAGTCCCGAGAGCCCCCCAACACTGCATAGGTGGATGCGCGTGTCAAAATTGATGGTTTTTGCCGGGAATGCCAATCCCGAACTCGCCCAGAAGATCGCCGAGAGCCTGGACACCCGCATGGGTAACGCCACGGTCGGGCAGTTCAGCGACGGCGAGATCGCGGTCGAGATCAACGAGAACGTTCGTGGCAAGGACGTCTTCATCCTGCAATCCACCTGCGCGCCGACCAACGACAACTTGCTCGAGCTGATTCTCATGGTGGATGCCCTGCGCCGGGCATCCGCCACACGGATCACGGCCGTGGTGCCCTACTTCGGTTATGCCCGCCAGGATCGCCGTGTCCGCTCAGCCCGTGTGCCGATCTCTGCCAAGGTGGTCGCCGACATGATGGTAAAGGCCGGCGTCGACCGAGTGATGACCATGGACCTGCATGCCGACCAGATTCAGGGTTTCTTCGACGTGCCAGTGGATAACGTCTACGGCTCGCCGATTCTGCTCGACGACATCGAGCGTCAGAACTACGACGACCTGGTAGTGGTCTCTCCCGACGTGGGCGGCGTAGTCCGTGCCCGTGCCATCGCCAAGCAGCTCCATGCCGATCTCGCCATTATCGACAAGCGCCGCCCCCAGGCCAATCAGGCCCAGGTCATGCACATCATCGGCGAGATCGAGAACCGTACCTGCGTCGTGGTCGACGACATGATCGATACCGCCGGCACCCTGTGCAAGGCCGGCGATGCGCTGAAGGCCCATGGCGCTCGCCGCGTGGTGGCCTACGCCACCCACCCGATCCTATCCGGCCCCGCGGTGGAAAACATCGCTGGCTCGGTACTCGACGAAGTGGTCGTCACCGATACCATTCCGCTGTCCGACGTGGCTCGGCGCAGCGGCAAGATCCGTCAGCTCAGCGTCGCCGGGCTGATCGCCGAGGCGATTCGTCGCGTCAGCAATGAAGAATCCGTCAGCGCCATGTTCCACTGACTCTCAGCAACTTTCAGCAAGAACAGGGCGTCGGAAAAGTGCCCCAAGGGGCTTTCGGGAACACGGCAGTCAGGTCGCGGGCTGCCGTGATTTCCTTATCTCAAGCAAGAGGCAACATCATGTCCGATTTCACTCTCAATGCCAGCGTTCGCAACGACCTGGGGAAAGGTGCGAGCCGCCGCCTACGTCGTGAGAACCTTCAGGTGCCGGCCATCATCTATGGTGGTGAGCAGGCTCCGCAGCCGATCTCCGTCGAGAAGGCCGCCTTCTACAAGGCCATCGAAGACGAGTCCTTCTTCTCCTCGGTGCTCAACCTGATCGTCGACGGCAACCAGCAGCAGGTCGTCGTGCGTGACCTGCAGCGTCACCCGTACAAGCCGCTGGTCACCCATGCCGACTTCCTGCGCGTGGACGCCACCCACGAAATCACCATTCGCGTGCCGTTGCATGTCCTGGGCGAAGAAAAATCCAAGGGTATCAAGGATGACGGTGGCGAGTTGCACGTGCTCTCCAACGAGATCGAGATCAGTTGCCTACCCAAGGACCTGCCAGACTTCCTGGAAGTCGACATCACCGAGATCGAGCTGGGCACCACCCTGCACCTCTCGGATCTCAAGGTGCCGGCCGGCGTGACCCTGGTCGAGCTCTCCTACGGCGCTGACCATGACAACGCCGTGCTGACCATCAGCAAGCCCAAGGTGCGCGGTGAAAATGCCGAAGGCGAGGATGGTGAAGGCGAGGAAGGCGAAGGCGCGGCCGAGTAATCGGCCTTGTCGGGGTCGCCATGCGGCGGCCCCTTCCCGACCCGACCAAGCGCTGCGGCGCTTGTTTTTTTTGGAGACCCCGCATGCCCCAGGTGAAAGCGATCATCGGGCTGGGCAATCCCGGTGACGACTATGTAGGGACCCGTCACAATGCCGGCGCCTGGCTGGTTGAAATCCTGGCACGCCAGGCCGGTACCGAGCTGCGTCCAGAAAAAAAGTTTCTGGGCCTCTATGCCAAGGTGAGTCTCGATGGTCAGGAGCTGCATCTGCTCGAACCCACGACCTTCATGAACCGCAGCGGTGCCGCCGTGGCGGCCCTGTGCCAGTTCTACAAGATCGCCCCCGAGGAACTGCTGATAGCCCATGACGAGTTGGACCTTCCACCCGGCACGGCCCGCTACAAGCAGGGTGGCGGCCATGGCGGGCACAACGGTCTGCGCGATATCATCAGCGCCCTGGGTAACGACAAGGGCTTCCATCGCCTGCGCATCGGCATCGGTCATCCCGGGGATTCACGTCAAGTCACCCATTACGTTCTGGGCCGTCCCGGCAAGGCCGAGCTCGGCGCCATGGGCGAAGTCATCGGCGAATGCCTGACCACCCTGCCACTGGCCGTTACCGGCGAGTGGGCCCGCGCCATGAGCCGGCTGCACAGCTTCAAGGGCTGACCCCGACGCCATTTTCGCCAACACTTTCAGGACATTACCATGGGTTTCAACTGCGGTATCGTCGGTCTGCCCAATGTCGGCAAGTCCACCCTCTTCAACGCCCTGACCAAGTCCGGCATCGATGCCGAGAACTTTCCCTTCTGCACCATCGAGCCCAATGTCGGCATCGTGCCGATGCCGGACCCGCGCCTCGATGCGCTGGCCGACATCGTCAAACCACAGAAGGTCCTGCCCACCACCATGGAGTTCGTGGATATCGCCGGCCTGGTGGCGGGCGCTTCCAAGGGCGAGGGCCTGGGCAACAAGTTCCTGGCCAATATCCGCGAGACCCAGGCCATCGCCCATGTGGTGCGCTGCTTCGACAACGACAACGTCATCCACGTGGCCAACCAGGTCGACCCGCGGGCCGATATCGAGATCATCAACATGGAGCTGGCCCTGGCCGACCTCGACACCGTCGAGCGCGCCATTCAGCGCCTGGTGCGTGTCGCCAAGGGCGGCGACAAGGAAGCCATCGCCACCAAGGCCATCCTGGAGCGCATTCAGCCCCACCTGGCGGAAGGCCAGCCGCTGCGGAGTTTCGGCCTCGACGATGACGAGCAGCGCCAGCTCAAGAGCTTCGGCTTCCTCACGCTGAAGCCGACCATGTACATCGCCAACGTCAACGAGGACGGCTTCGAGGCCAATTCCTACCTCGACATCGTTCGTGAGATCGCCGCCGAGGAAGACGCCGTGGTGGTCCCGGTGTGCAACCAGCTGGAGGCGGAGATCGCCGAACTCGACGACGAAGAACGCGCCATGTTCCTCGACGAGATGGGCATGGAGGAGCCGGGGCTCGACCGGGTGATCCGCGCCGGCTACGGGCTGCTCGGGTTGCAGACCTACTTCACCGCCGGGGTGAAGGAAGTCCGTGCCTGGACGGTCAAGGTGGGGGCCACCGCCCCCGAGGCCGCCGGCGTGATTCATACCGACTTTCAGAAGGGCTTTATCCGCGCCGAGGTCATCGCCTATGACGACTTCGTCACCCTCGGCGGCGAGCAGGCCGCCAAGGATGCCGGCAAATGGCGCCTGGAAGGCAAGGAGTATGTGGTCAAGGATGGCGATGTGATTCACTTCCGCTTTAATGTGTAACCACAAACCTTGACCTGCCGGGGGCGAATCCGTAAACTTCGCCTCCGTTGAATGGCTACGTAGCTCAGCTGGTTAGAGCACATCACTCATAATGATGGGGTCCCCTGTTCGAATCAGGGCGTAGCCACCAAGCATTCAAAAAAACCCGGCGCCATTGGCGCCGGGTTTTTGTATGACAAGTATCCTCACTATTTGAGCTTCGGGCTCAGGCCAGCTCCGCGCGATTGCAGAAGGCAACGAGCGCCCGCGTCAGGTATTCCACGTCCTCGGCGCCGGCGGTCTCGCGAATCGAATGCATGGCCCACTGGGGCACGCCGACATCCATCGTCGGCACCCCCAGCTCGGTGGCGATAATCGGCCCGACGGTGCTGCCACAGCCCATGTCGGCGCGGGTCACAAAAGCCTGG
This sequence comes from Halomonas sp. DQ26W, assembly GCF_003339685.1. Classification (GTDB taxonomy): domain Bacteria; phylum Pseudomonadota; class Gammaproteobacteria; order Pseudomonadales; family Halomonadaceae; genus Halomonas. The sequence goes on from NZ_QPKI01000006.1 coordinate 15,626, forward strand.
ACCGGCACCCCGGCCTCGCGGCACAGGTCGCGGAACAGCGCTGCGGTGGCGCTGGTGGTGGCATAGCGCTGGTTGGCATTGACCTTGATCACCGGGCCACCGTTCAGGGCCGGCCCATGGGCCGCATCGTGCTTGTCGGGGAAGTTGGGGTGCAGGGCGTGGGCGTTGTCGCAGGAGATCATGCGCGAGGCCTGGATCAAGCGGATGAAGCTCTCGTCTTTCGCTTCCCCCGCCCCGCCCACCTCGCCGAGCTGGGCATTGACGCGCCGCAGAACGTCGCCCAGGAAGGGACCCTGAGCCCCACAAGCGCTGGCGCTACCGACTTCTTCGTGATCGTTGGCAACCAGCACGACACCCTGGGTCCCATCCGATTCGAGCAACGCCTCCAGACCGATGAAGCAGGAAAGCAGATTGTCCAGCCGGGCACTAGCGATCAGCTCACCCCTCACTCCCACCCGCGCCGGAGGTTGAGTATCGAAGAGCCCCAGCTCGAAGTCGAGAATCTCGGCGTCCCCGATGTCGTGCTGGGCATCGAGCCACTCCACCAGCAGCCTGGTAAAGTCCGCCGCCTCGCCTCCCTGGAGAAAGACCGGCGCCATCTGGGTCTGGGCGTTGAGCGCACGTCCGTTATTGGCCTCACGATCCAGGTGGATCGCCAGGCTGGGAATGGTCGCCACAGGGCGGTCGACATTTAGCAGCAGGCCCTCCAGCCGGCCATCGGCCTGGCGCAGATGGACACGTCCCGCCAGGCCCAGGTCACGGTCGAACCAGGGGGCCAGCAGCGCCCCACCGTAGAGTTCGACACCAAGCTGCAGCCAGCCCGCCGATGTTGTCTGGGCGGCATTGGGCTTGAGTCGCAGCCCGGGGCTATCGGTATGGGCCCCGATCATGCGCAGGGCGTATAGGCCCTCTCGGGGCAGTTGCATGGCAATGATCGATGAGTCGTTGCGGGTGACATAAATTCGCTCTCCGGCCGTCAACTGCCACGGGTGTGACTCATCCAGTCGACGAAAGCCAGCGGCCTCGAGACGCTCGGCCATGACCGATACGGCGTGCCAGGGAGAGGGTGAGCACTGCAGAAAGTCCAGCAGCCGCTCAAGACGGGCTTCCTTTGACATGAGAATCCTCTTCAGGGGGGTCTGTGGTTGATGAGACAGCTGCTACAATACCGTGTCGTCCTTTGCAACTCGCAAGTCTTGCGCGTGTCTAGGGAAGGAAGTTTACACGAAACCGGGAGTGCTTCATTGATGAGCCTGCTAGTCGTTATTCGGCACTCAGCCACACTGTTGGCGCTTGTATTGCTGACTGGCAATGCAGCGCTGGCGCAGATTCAGCCCAGCGACGTTCAGCGCCAGGTAGCGGTAGAGGTGGCTGAATCGCTGCGCTATGGCCACTATGCCGATGCCCAGCTTGACGATGAATGGTCGCGGCTGGCCTTCGAGCGCTACCTCGATGTGCTCGACGGACAGCGGGCGTTCCTGCTCGGCAGCGATCTCGAGGAGTTTCGTCACCTCGAGGAACGCATCGACGACATGCTCTTCGAAGGAGAACTGGCCCCCGCCTATGCGCTCTATCAGCGCTATCACGATCGTGCCGAGTCACGCTTCGAGTGGCTGCTGGACAAGATCGACGAGGGGCTCGGCTACAGCTACAACACCGATATGCGCCTCGAACTCGACCGCCGCGAGGCCCCGTGGGCCGAGAGTGAGGACGAACTGGACGAGCTGTGGCGTAAGCGGCTCAAGAACGCCGCCCTCACCCTCGACATCACCGGCCAGGATGAAGAGCAAGTCGAGACCAACCTTCGCCAGCGCTATGAGGGGCAACTCTCTCGCCTTCGCCAGACCAACGGCGAGGACGTTTTCGGCCTGTTCATGGCGGCGGTGACCAGCAGCATCGACCCTCACACCGAGTACCTTTCCCCCCGCCAGGGTGAGTCTTTCGATATCCAGATGCGTCTGTCCCTGGAGGGCATCGGCGCCATGCTGCAGTCCGACGGCGAATACGTGAAGGTCACCAGCCTGGTGCCCGGCGGACCAGCGGACCGCGCCGGCGTACTTGAGCCGGCAGACCGCATTATTGGTGTCGGCCAGGAGGAAGGTGAAGAGGTCGTCAACGTGGTGGGCATGCGCCTGGACGAGGTCGTGGATCTGATCCGCGGCCCCAAGGGCACGGTGGTGCGCCTGGAGGTGGTCCCGGCGGAAGCCATGGACATGACCCGCTCTCACGAAGTCGCAATCACCCGCGACACCGTCGATCTTGAGGACCAGGCCGCTCGGGGAGAAATCATAGAAGTCGAGCGTGACGACGGTGTAAAGCGTATCGGCGTGATCAAGATACCCACCTTCTATGTCGACTTCGATGCCTGGCAGGCCGGCGAGGAGGAGTTCCGCAGCACCACCCGCGACGTCGCTCGTGAAGTCAAGCGACTCAAGGAAGAAGGTATCGATGGCATCATGCTCGACCTGCGCAATAACGGCGGCGGCGCCTTGCAGGAGGCCAACTCGTTAATCGGCCTGTTCATCGACCGCGGACCCACCGTACAGGTGCGCGATGCACGTGGGCGCATCAGCCTCTATGGCGACACCGAGACCGGCACGCTCTACGACGGTCCGTTGGCGGTACTGGTCAACCGGCTGTCGGCATCGGCCTCGGAGATATTCGCCGGCGCCATCCAGGATTACGGCCGCGGCCTGGTGCTGGGCAACGCTACCTTCGGCAAGGGTACCGTACAAACCCTCAGCGACCTGAGCCATGGCCAGATCAAGCTTACCCGTGCCAAGTTCTACCGCATTTCCGGGGATAGCACCCAGCACCGTGGAGTCGAGCCGGATATTCTGTTCCCCAACCTGGTGGACCCCGAGCGGATCGGCGAAAGCAGCCTGGACAACGCCCTTGCGTGGGACACCGTTCAGGAGGTCCAGTATCGTCACTACGGCGAGCCTTGGGAGTATCTGGAAACCCTGCGCTCCAGGCACCGGGAGCGGGCCGATACCCACCCCAACTTCGTTTTCCTGGAGCAACGCGCCGACCTGGCCCGTCGTCTGCGCGAAGAGCACACCAGCGTGAGCCTCGACCGCGAACAGCGCCAGCTGGAAGTCGAAGCACGAGACGCCGAACAGCTATCGCTGGAAAACCAGCGCCGCAAAGCCTTGGGTCTAGGCCTGCTCGATGAACTCATCGATGCCCGCATTGAAGGCGACGACGAAGAACCGGTGGAGCGCGTTCAGGTGACCGAGGCCGCCGCCATTCTCGCCGACTACGCCGAACTCACCCAGCGCCGCATGGCCGCTCGCTTTTGATGTCCTCTCCCTCCGGCCGGTGCCGGAGGGAGTCCTGCCGTTTCATCTTTTCTCTCTCGGACCCAGAGCGATGCCCTCGACCGCGTTCAGTGATTGCCCTGACTCGAGGAAGGAGAGGCGCCGGTCGGTCATGCCTCCAGCGATAGCCAGATATTTACCGCCTACACTGGTGCTCATCCTGCACAGCAGGACAGTTGCGTCACGTCCTTGGTGAAGGTCTGAGCGCAAAGCTTGAGTCCTTCCACCATGGTCAGGTAGGGAAACAGCTCATCGCCGATCTCCTGTACCGTCAGGTGGGCGCGTAGCGCCATCACTGCGGTCTGGATCAACTCGCCGGCCTCCCCCGCCACAACCTGCACCCCCAACAGCCGCCCCGAGTCGCGTTCGGCTACCAGCTTGATGAAACCAAGAGTGTCGAAATTGACCAGCGCACGCGGCACGTTCTCCAGATCGAGCACGCGTGTCTCCACGCTGAAGCCTTGCTTGAGCGCCTCGGCTTGCGTCAGGCCGACGGTGGCCACCTGGGGGTCGGTGAAGATCACCGCCGGCATCGCGCTGAGATCCAGGGAAGCCGAGCCGCCCGTCATATTGACGGCGGCCCGGCTGCCCCCGGCGGCGGCGACATAGACGAACTGCGGCTGATCGGTACAGTCACCGGCAGCATAGATGCCCGGTACGGTGGTTTGCAGCTGCTCATCCACCAGAATTGCGCCACGCGCGGTTTCCACGCCGATGCTCGCCAGGTTCAGCGCCTCGGTGTTGGGTGTCCGTCCGGTGGCCACCAGCAGTTGATCCGCCCGCAGGGTGCCAGCGTTGGTGTCGACAATGAATTCATGGCCGGTGTGGTCTACACGACTGGCCTGGGTCTGCGTGAGCACCTCGATACCCTCGCGGTGAAACGCCGCTTCCACCGTCTCCCCCACCGCCGGGTCTTCCTGGGACAGCAGTCGGCTGCGGGCCAGCACGGTGACCCGACTGCCCAGCCGAGCGAAGGCCTGGGCCAGCTCCAGGGCCACCACCGAGGCGCCGATGACGATCAGGCGCTCGGGCACGGTATCCAGTGCCAGCGCATTGGTGGAGGTGAGATAGGGCGTTTCAGCCAGTCCCGGTAGCGGCAGCTCGGCAGGGCGAGCACCGGTGCCAATAAAGGCACGATCGAAGCGGACGGTCTGCTCACCGCCTGCCGTCAGCTTGACCACCACGTTATTGGCATCGACAAACCGGGCTTCCCCGCTGAGGACCGTGATGGCCGCATGGTCGCGTAGAATACCTTCGTACTTGGCGTCACGCAGCTCCTCCACACGCGACTGCTGTTGATGGAGCAGTTTCGCCCGGTCGATCTTTGGAGCCTGCTGGGCGCTCACCCCCTCGTCGAAAGGGCTTTCCCGGCGCAGATGCACGATATGCGCGGCGCGAATCAGGATCTTCGAAGGTACGCAGCCGACATTCACGCAGGTACCGCCGATGGTGCCGCGCTCGATCAGGGTGATGCGGGCACCGCGCTCGGCTGCCTTCAGTGCGGCCGCCATGGCCGCGCCACCGCTGCCGATCACGGCGATATGCAGAGTCTTGTCATCACTCATGAGGGGGATTCCTTGAATGGGGTGAGCCGCGGTCACAACAGTCGTCGTATTGCATCTTGCGCCGCTTTTCATGTCACAGTGCATAGAAGGTCAGGCCGATGAAGAAGGTCAGGGCAGGAAACAGCACATAGTCCAGATAGCCGGTCAGTGCCGCAAAGCCGAGGGTGCCCAACAGAATCACCAGGATCGGCGTAACGCAGCACAGCGCCACCACGATGGTACCTATCACGCTCACGCGCAGCAGGGTTTTAGGTTTCTTCATGGTCACTCCCAATCCACTTCCGAGGACGCGGTGTAGGGATAGCCGGCGTTTTCGTCGCCCCGTCTTCGATTTCCACCCTGACGTTCCCCTTTGAGGACAGGGAGTACTACGATAAGGTTACTTCCGTAGTTGGATACGGAGTCAAGCGGCGTGAAGAGACCGGTAGACAGAATGGCGAACACCATGACCATTGGCGGCCTGGCCAAGACGGTTGGCGTCAATGTCGAGACCATCCGCTATTATCAGCGCCGCGGGCTACTCGCGGAGCCGGAACGCCCTCATGGTGGTATCCGCCGTTATGGCACAGCCGACGTGGCACGGCTGACCTTCGTCAAAACCGGACAGCGGCTAGGCTTCAGCCTGGACGAGATTGCTGAGCTGTTGCGATTGGAGGATGGCACTCATTGCCAGGAGGCCAGCACCCTGGCCGAGCATAAACTGCGGGATGTGCGTGAGAAAATCGCCGGCCTCCAGCGTATCGAGCGGACACTGGCCGAACTGGTACAGGCGTGTCATGAGCGGGAGGGAAGTATCTCCTGCCCGTTGATCGCATCATTACACGAGGGCTTGATCAACGGGGAACAGCGCACCCCCAGAAATTGAAACCCGCAAACCTCGGAACTTTCGGTAGATAGCCCGTCTCCATCCGCTGGATATCGAAGCCGGCTTGCTCGATGAGTTCGGGTATGGCACGGTTGAGATGGCAGCCACCCGCCACCTTGCGCCACAGTGGATTGAGGCGATCCTGCCACTGCCGCACGGCCTCGTCGGGCGCCGTGCCGTGTTCACAGAACAGCAGCTGGCCGCCCGGCTTGAGCACCCGACGCATCTGCTCCAGCGCACGGTGCCAGTCAGGAATCGTGCATAGGGTATAGGTAAGCACCACGGTATCCACGCTGGCGTTCTCCAGGGGGATCTCCTCTCCGGGCAAATCCAGCCAGCGCACCTCGAAGGGTGCGTGGGCAACGTTGTGGCGCGCCTTGCGACGCATGCCCTCGGAGGGCTCGAGCCCCCACACCAGCTCGACCTTGTTCGGGTCATAGTGGGGAAGGTTGAGCCCGGAGCCCATGCCCACCTCCAGGACTCGGCCCTGCGCTTCCGGCACCACAGCCGCCCGCTGATGATCGACCACCTTGATGCCGCAAGCCAAGTGAAGAAGGTGTGGCAGAACATGTTGATCGTAAAGCGTCATTAGATATCTCCAGCTATCAGGGTAACATAGCGGAAATCTCACTTGGCCGGCGGACCCGTTTCCGGGGGGATGGTCAAGTTCAATAGCCTGTGGTACTCAGCCGCGATGATCGCTCGACCAGCAGTACATCTCCTGGCTGCAAGTTGGCCAGCACGTCATGCTCGATTCGAACTTCGGCCTGGTGCCATGGCCGAGGCCTGGTTAGCCAACAGCTCAGGCTGTAGCCGCACTTTTCCAGCATATCCGACATGACAGCATCCCCCATAGCCCCCCATGTATCGCTTCAGTCTCCCCTTCCCTGCCAGCAATGTCCTGCGATTTCAATTCAACGAGCCCCGCCAGCCCTCAAGGCTGGCGAAGGCCACTTGTGTCGATAGTCACTGAGTGTGTGTAACTAACTGGTAATAGTTCGTGGAAGCTGAACCTCCAGATAACATACTGGGCTGGACTTCAAGGGTATAGTCTCCCTGGCTCAGTTGCCTGCTAATCGTAAAGTCCCCGCCGTTTCTCCGGGTCTGGGTAACGACATTACCGCTTCCATCACGCAGCACCGCCGTCAGTCCGCCATGAGTACTGCCTCCGGTATTCATCACGCGACTCTTGATGGTGACATTGGAGGTACCATTCACCTGAAGCCGATAATGATCGACACCAGAGAACAGCCGAGACGGGGTGTTGCCTTCCGCCAGGCTAAAGGGGCCATGGTTGGGCATGGCAGAAGCCTGACCGGTCATGCCCAGTGCCAGCATGGCTGTTATAAGGGCTGCCGAGATTGTGGTTGTGCGTTTCATGATATCTCTCCTTTATACAAGTCGTTGGTTAGAACTCTCTCGATGTACTCGATGTGAGTTCTTGATACTTGGTAGAGGAAAGACGGCTTATTCTTACGCTAAGACAAAACTATATTGAATTAATTTTAGCGCTATCACATTTCCAAATAAATCTTCAGACTAGTGTAATGAACGCGCGCCTTCGGAGACTAAAATGGCTTCAAGGCGCGCTCGAGAGAGGTGAATCGCTACTGCGCCACTCAGTTACCCGCGGCCTGGTTGGCGATGCCCGACAAGGCCTCGGCCACCTGCTCCAACGGAAGGTCGCAGTCATCGAGGTCATGGCGCCAAGCCAGGTAGTGGGGATCGTTCCACTCGATCAAGGTCGTCCCTTCGTCCTCACGCAGCAACATCTTCTGGGGCAGGTCCAGCGCGAGACCGCCCTTGCATTGCATCATAGGCGTTCCCACGTCGGGGTTGCCGAACAAGAACATGCGGGTAGCGGGTAAAGACAGCGAAACTCGCTCCGCATTGGCGGAATGATCCACCATGGTTACCAACACCATGCCACGCTCGTCCAGGGCCGCACGCAGACGCACTTCGACGCGGTCGATGCTGTCATCACTTCTGACCTGCTCGATACCCTTGCCAACGTCATCCGCCTGAGCACTGGCAAGGGCGATCATGAGGGCGGTTGCGCCGATAAAGGGGGAAATCTTGTACATGGCCGATGCTCTCCTTGAGCGGGAAAATCCTGCAGTGGGAGCCTTCAGCCTCGTCAACGTTTCCTCCCACCGCAAGTCAGGACAGCCCTGACTCTCTTGCCAGACGTTGCAGGCTGAACCACAGCCCCACCACCAGCAGAAGCAGTGCAACGGGGACCAGGAGAGGCGTCACGCCTGCCAGGGCACCGGCAATCGGCAATCCCAGCCAGATGAGGATCAATGGCGCACAGCAGGCCCCACCAGCAAGAAATGCCGGAACCAGCGCCAGCAAACCGGTGCTCGACCCACCCAGGCCGCACTGCCGCGGGCTTCGCCAGAGCCACCAGCCAGCCACGACGTTCAAGCCAACCAGCAGTCCCATGCCAGCGGCCATCAAGGTATTGATCGGACTGAAAGTCCAGACCAGCGCCCCCAGAGAGATCAGCCCCACTGGCTCGAATTGAAACGGCCCCCGTGACTGAAAGACTCTTTCCCAGGCGGGAAACGTTGTATGCCAGCCACCCGCCCCGCCTCCGGCAATATCGCCGGTCAGCCACAGGTAAAGCAGCGTATAGAGGAGCATGACCCCGCTCATCGCCAGGACCATGGTTGGACGAGACAGCATCTTCAGGATGATACGAGCAAGCGGTCTCATGGAACCTCCTGCCCCTCATAGAGATAGGTATCAGGATAGAAGGCCGCCCAGGCAAACCACATCGCCTCGAAGCCATTTACTGCCTCGAGCGAGGCGATGCCCGGCCCGGTAACGCCGTCGGCAGTGAACTCAAGCTCTGCCGACCGGATATGCACTTCCTCGGGATTATGGAAGGCCCAACCGGTATCCAGCTGTGAGTCATGGATGATGGTGTAGCGACGCTCGCCCAACGTAACGTCGACGACACCCTCATTTCGTAATGCCTTCCGCGTGATGGCGAGAGCACCCTCTGGGCCACGCACGCCGAAAATGACGGTCTTGGGGGGAAAGCGATCATCGCTTTGCATCACCGGGAAGAGCCGTCGACTGTCGGGTGCATAGTAGCCAGTGACCGGGTTGTAGCTTCCATAGGGATCGCGACGGTAGTTGCGCACGAAGCCGGTCTCTTCGGTCAATACCTCCGTTTCGGGATGTCGTGTCTTCCAGGCGCCCCAGGTAGTCCAAAACACCCGAAACTCCTCGAGCCCTTGATTGGCCAAAGGACCATCGATAGCCACACCCAGAATCTGAGGCCACTCACTGTCGGTAGCACGGTCATACATGATCAAGTTGCTGTTGACCAACTTACCGGAGACGCCAAACTCGGTTTCACCACGCTTGAAGCCCAGCGCAGTCCCCGTGAGGGGGCAGTAGGTAATGCTGAGCGCATCTCCGCCCAACTCGTCATTGACGATCTCATGCCAGACCAGAATACGCTGTGGATAGGCTCTGGCCTGGCCACGGTGGTAGACACCGATGACCTTGTCGCCATCGTTAAGCGTCGCCTGGTCAGCGGATTGAAAACGGGGGCGGTCTATGGAAGGGATACCGTCTTTCCCGGGCCCTCCCGAGCGTACCGCATCCCGGAAAGACGCCATGGCGTGCGCAACCGGTACCTCGGGTGGGTGTTGGCCAGGTGGTGACGCAGTGGCCAACGGCATCGATACCAGGCTCAAGACGATACTCAGCGAAGAATAGCGCAGTATATACGGTGTCATGGCGACCTCCTGTAAAGGGATAACGGGTGCCAGGCATGCTCCTCAGCCTATCTTTTGCTCCCACACCACCTGGCTGACCTGAATCAACGGCTCCACATCGGTAAAGCGGGGAATGTCTTCGAAAAGACGATTGCCTATCGCATCAATGGCAGCCTTGAAGCTGTCAAGAGAATCGATCCCAAGGTAGGTCACGGCATGGTAGGGAGACATGGAATCACTGCCTCTGGCGAAGCGCATGTAATTCAGTCCATACGACTGTAGTAATTCCTTAATCAGCTCAGCATGTTCCTTGAGGTAATAGGCATCATCGAAATGCATGCCATCGCGGTTTGCATACATCACCAGTACTTCAATCATTGCTGTGATCCTTTTTTCCATTTCCTATCCCTGCCGCAAGAGACAGAGGACCATCCTGTCCTCTCTCTACTTGGTAGAAATACGCCGGCTTTCATTACAGATGGGTCTCTTTCATGGCCGGTTGCCTATGGCTCAAGACGTTGCAGGACCGATGTAAGGGGGGGCTCATCTCGGACGACCAAACCCTGATGGAATGGACACTATCAATGAAATGCTCTCACAACGCCGGCTCACTCTATCTGGCGCCGGCCCCAACAGGTACAACGCTATGCACCAGGTCACTGCGGAGGGTACTCAGGACCGCATGCAACGTCTGGTGGCGGTCCGGCCTCGCCTCGTCTCCTTCGCTCGCCTGCAGCTTCGCGACCTGGCGCGAGCCGAGGACGCCGTGCAGGAAGCCATTGAGGCGGCCATCGAGAAAGACGACACCTTTGCCGGTCGTTCGGGTTACGAGACCTGGGTCTTCGGTACTCTCAAATACAAGATCCTTGATGCCCTGAGGGCTCAGCGCCGCGAAGGCGGGTGGCAACCGCTGGAGGATGAACTGGACGAGGCAGCCATAGATCGTCAGTTCCAGAAGAATGGCCGCTGGGAACAGGAAGCCAGGCCCTCTAACTGGGGAAACCCCGAGTCGACACTGCACAGCGAGCGGTTCTGGCAAATTTTCGATCTTTGCATGACCGCCCTAACCGACACCGCGGCGCGCGTCTTCTCTCTACGAGAATTGATGGGATTATCGGCAGAGGATATCTGTCGCGAAACGGGCCTGAAACAGAATAATTGTTGGGTAATTCTACACCGTGCCAGGTTACGCCTGCGCGCCTGCATCGAGCGGGACTGGCTCACGGAGAAAACATGATGTTCAAGATGATGATGTGTAAAGAGGCAACCCACTTGATGTCCAGGCAACTCGAGGTCCCTCTCACATTCCAGGAAAAGCTGTCACTCAAGCTTCACCTCGCCATGTGCTCTGCCTGCACTCAATGCAACCAACAGTTCCATCTCCTGCATCAGACCGGAAAGTATTACGAAAGGCTGATTGAATTGGATGCCGGTACGCCGCCTGGCAGCGGCGGCGACAACTATTGAAAAATATCGATTTCCCGGTACCTCATGGGCAAATCCCTTTGCCCATGAGGTACCGACTTACAACCTGCGATACTGCAGTGTCATGAAGTGCTGAAGGTCAGAAATTGTACTGCGCCGAGAACTGCAAGCGCGTATCGTCCTCAGATTCCCGACTCTGCAACTCCTTCCTGCCATGAGAGACTTCGAAGCCAAGCGTAACCGGCTCCGTCACCCGATAGAAATGACTGAAGTGGACACTCTCCAACTTCCGGGTCGAGTCCGGGAATAGATCCCCAGGGCGATCCCCTCTCACCTGTCCGTAGGACAGGCTGGAGCTGAACTTGTCGGTCCACTGCTGTGCCACGGCCACGTTGAAACCATAGGCTTCGATGGTCTCGAGATTGCCATCGGCATCCACGAAGGCCGCCCCGATCCCGGCATCACCATCGTCGGTGCCGCTGGCCGTGTACAGGTACCGCCCCACCCCGTCACCATAAATGGCGCCAGCCATCAAGGTGGTATCCGGCCCCACGCCGATATTGCCGGCCAGCATCAAGCCGTAGCCTGTCGCAGAGTCGTTGGCCGCCCCCTCATCCACCTTGAGCCTGCGAACCACTGCCGCGGTTTCTATCCCTGCATTGTCACCACTCCATTGATAGCGGGTGGTGAGATCCGCAACTGGACACACATCGGTACCGTCTCGCTCAACCCAGAGCGTGAACTCCATGTCACCGTAGTGGAACCAGAAAAACAGGCGGCGTGAATGAACTCAGAGGCAACAGATTCCTTGACAACTACCGTGACCACCCCCCACATCCCGCTTGACTATTAGGACGTGGGAGTAGGTGCGAAACGCCATGACCACGAGGCAACCGGCAAAGGTGATCAGAGAGGGGTAGAACAGAGCATTGGTGCCATCGAGGAACCACCCCAAGGGATCGATCACCGAAGCACTGACCGCCAGTAACGAGGCGCCATTGAGCAAGATTTACAATGGATAATTCAGCGTCTGGCTAACCCAATGATCGCCAACAGGCCGATCAGGACCTGTCCGGTATCGGACAAAGGCAGCATTTCAACGGCCTGCTCGCGCCACACCGGTGGCAGGCTTTGCCTTGGTCGGGAGGGTTCCCCGCATTCTTACAATCGGGATGTCTCAGCAGTAGTGGCGAATTATTCCGGCGTCGTTACCGCTAGCCTGGCGATGGCGGCGAACACGGCATCGAGTTCGCGGCCGATTTCCTCCAACGCTTCGCCTCCCTCCCCAACATAGGGGGCGAGGACATGGCTTGGTCGCTTCCAAGCGAGCGTGGCGGTATCGTCCTCGTTCTCTGTCACGCAGAAACGGATCGGAGCCTCGATCATGGCCGTACCCTCCACCTCCCATCCCTGCTCAGGCCAACGGGCATCTGCCGAAGCCGGGAAGGCCAGCAGAAGCATCAGCACCCACGCCGTTGGCCACATCCGGTCCATCACGCAGACCATGCTGTTGCGACAGAGGCGGATCTTTCACGTTGCCAATGCCTCAATGTGGAAGGATGAACGCCGAAGGCTTCGGGTAAGGTGATGCCGAGCTGGTCGGCAAGCAGGCCCACTATCGCCATGTGATGAATGGTGTGGCTGGTCAGGAAAGCCAGTTCGCGTGCCAGGCTGGTGTCCAGTACCTGCATGCCATCGCCAACGGGATAGTTCAGGCTCAAACGGTCAGTCGGGCATCGTCCCAACAGCGCGGTCAGTGCAACCTTGGTTTCAGTCAGACGATGAGCAGCCTGTTGCGGCCACTGCTCCAAGCGTTCATCACGACGACGATGCTCGTAGTCTATGACGTCCTTATTGTTCTCCAAACCACTCAGCAAGGCAGCGTAATGATCGATGATATGTCGTATGTGCTTGCCCAGCGTATGGCGACCATCGTGTCCGAAGTCCTGCCGGAACTGCTCCGGCGTCAGCGCGTCAACGAACGCCTCCAGCTGTGTCAATGCCAGGAGATTCTCTTCAATGAGTCCCTCCTGAGGAGGGAATGCCTGATTTATTATGGATGACATGGCAGTTTACCTGTTGATCGCAAGTGAGATAGCCGGGGCCGGCATGCGGACGGCCGGCCCGACCACCCGTTCAGGGGTTTAACGCTCCTTTAACCCTCGGCTTCGGCTTCACCTTCCGCTTCCCCCTCGGCTTCGGCTTCACCTTCCGCTTCCCCCTCGGCTTCGGCTTCTGCCTCTGCTTCCGCTTCTGCCTCTGCTTCGCCTTGGCCTTCGGAATGCGCTTCTGCCAGCATTAGTGGTGCTTCCTGGCCGCTGGTGTAGCTCGGCTCTGCCGATGACTCGCTGGCCACGGCCTGAAAGGCGGCACCACTGGCTACCAGCACCAGTGCAGGGGCTGCATAACCCAGCTGTTTGCTGAGACGCCCCAGCAGGCTTCTTCGTTTCTCATCTTGCAGTGTCATGTTGATGACCTCCGTGATGATGAATAGGCGGCATGCGATCGCATGCCGTCATGCAGTGACGTCAACCTAAAGGGTTGACGTTCGAGTGGCGCCAGCGCCGCGCGGCGATAGCGTCTTCTGCTCGGTAATACACCGTGCCTCCTCCAGATCAGCAAGCCAGTTCGATAGCGCCGTATGCGTTGGCGCCTCCCGCCCCAGCAAACGACACGATAACCCTCCCAAGCTCTCGCCGACGGCAATGACACTGTCGGGCGCTGCCGGCACCTCGTCGTCGAATACGCCACAGGCCAGCAGCATGCCGAGCATATCGAGAGGGGGCACCTTGCTTAGCCATTCAGCTGCAACGTCCTGGCCCCCATCACCTAGCACGCCCTGCAGGATGATGCGCTCGGGCAGACCAGGCACCTCGCTGGCAATGATCTCAGGGATAGGCAGGCCAAGTGGCTCGATGGTCGGGGCGGAAGCAAGCGACAGCCGCACGCCACGCGTCAACACGCCGTTCGCCGCCGACACCAGCCGCTGAGCAACATCGACGCGCTCGCTGATCGGGAAGAGACAGAGTGCGCCGGTGCCTTGCGGGGTAATCAGCAGGCCTGCATCCAGCACCAGACAATCCGCCGTCCGCGCCTGACGCAACAGATAGCCCTGCAGCGCAGGGCCAAGCTGAGCCAGCGTGAGTCGCCCGGCAAACACCTTGCCATCCGCCGCCAGGCTGTAGCCCGCGGTCTCCATCAGTACCTCGAGGCGCGGCAGATGTATCGCTGCCTCATCGCTGAGCGGCACCAGCGCGCCGGCGAACAGTGCCGTCAGCCGGTTCATCACCGGCCCGCTGGGTAAATACAGCGCCCAGCGCTTGCTATCAAAGACCAGTTGCATGGCCTGTGGCGTGGCGTTCGCCTTGACGGACGGCGCTTCGCTGGCATGCCGCGAGGCATCTTGCGTGCCACGCTGGCACAGCAGGCCATCGCGACACCACTGCGCCAGAGTGCTCCAGACTTGCTGGTGCAGCACTTGGTGATCGAGCGGCTCGTCACCGACGATACTCGCCGAGCGGGCCAACTCATCGGCAATGGCATCGGGATCGAGGCCCTCGGTGGCCAGCAGCCAGATCAACGCTGCGGTGTCGTTAGGCCGATAGTAGCGGTGAGTGTGGGTGGCATAGAGCGCCAGTTGGTCGTCATCAAGCAGTTCTGCGACATGCCGGCGCGCTAGTTGCGGGCGCGGCACAGCCTGACCAGCCATGGCATCGGCCAGCTGAATATCAGCCAAGCCCGGCAGCGAAAAATAGGGCTGATACTGTTCCGTCTCGAACGAGGGCAGCAAGCACTGGAAATCACCGGCACGGTCCTGCTCCGCCTGTGCCTCGGCCAGCAGCGAGCTATCGCTGACGGTGGCCACGCCGATGCCCAGTAGTGCGACCATGTCGTGGACCAGCCCACCCTTGACGCGCTCCTCGATCAAGCCCCCACTCTCGGGTGCAGCACAGATGCCCAGCGAAGGGCTGAGATTGCACTCGAGAATCCACGGTTTGAGGGTATCGTCCACCAGGCAGTCAAGGCCCAGCAGCTCGTAGCAGCCGCGCGGGTCGGCGCCGACCTGAGCCGTGCGCTGCTTGATGGCGTCCAGTGCCGAGATCACCGTCAGCGTTACCAGGTCCTCGATCTTGGCGAACAGCTGTTCGTCATCATGGCCCTGCTCGCGCAGCCAGTGCCGGTAGCGCTCGAGATCGATGAACTCCACCGGCACCTCGGCATCGGTGTTGAGCGCATTGATATCGGGATTGGTCAGCTGGCTGTAGGGGTTGTCGACATCGTCGGGGTCCCAAGGCTCGGAGGCCAGCTTGGCAAACCCCTGACGATAGAGATAAACACGCAGCGGCTCGATGCTCGAGATCAGTACATACAGACGCAGCACATACTTGTGGCCGCGGATGGTGTGCGGGTTAGCCAGGTATTCCTGGACCAGCCAGTTAGCGGCCAACGGCGCTTGAGCTACATCCTGCAGTACCCGCACCCCCTTGCCCTTGGAGGCATTGGTCGGCTTGAGAATCCAGCGCTGCTCCGGGGCTGCCAGAGCGGCGGCCTGGAGGGCGTGGTAGTCATGCGGCATCACATAGGCCCGCGGAAAGAATGCCAGCCGCTGAGCCAGCTCACTCTCGGCGCCATGGCTAGCATGTATGCGCTCCCGCAGGCTGGCCAAGCTGTCGTGGAGGCGGCTCTTGACCGTCAAGGCGGCATTGCCGGGGAAGTGATTCATGCTGCGCTGCGGTGTCACACGACGAAACTGCTTGATCTCCGGCATGCCGGTGATCCACGCCGCATCCCAGACGTCTTCGTCACCCTGCTGCCACCCCAGCGGCTCCAGCGCCTCGCGAAAGAAGCGATCCTGCTCATCGGCTCGCTTACCCCCCAGCCAGAAGCGCCGTTGCGGTGAAGTCTGCTCTGTCATCCCAAGATCCCTCATTCAGCCAGCGTTGTTGTCTATTCACAGGACGCTGCTTCCATCCCAGCCTTTAGGTCGGTGCCGTGAGCCAAACCTTTCAGTGATTACCAGCGGCGCACTCCACGGGGCACATCGTCGACGTCAGGCAGCGACAGACGGGAATGCGGACGAAGGTCGGCGTTCCCGATACTGCCTGTGCTAGGAATCGCAGTTATGTCCCGCGCTTGCGCCAGCGAAGCGCTGCTGGGCATCAACGACATAGGCCGATAGGGCCGCCAGTTCGTCCGACGCCCAGTCCAGCGGTTCAGCCTCCATTGGGGCGACCATGCACAACTGAACCATTTCATCGGCATGGACGAGGTCCATATCGAACAGGTCCATGCCCATGGCGACCTGATGGGGATACGGATCGTTGAAGGTATTCTGGTACCCAGTCAGTCCATCCGCGCCGTGGCAGCTGGCACAGGAGAGCCCGTTAGTACTGAGTGAGGGGTCGTTGAACAGCGCCTCGCCTTGGGCAATCAGCTCAGCGGCGTTATCGCCCGATTCATCATAGCCAGGCGTATACCCCTCAGGGCGCTCGACTGAGGACCTGTCATGGCCCCCTGCTTCCGCCTCTCCTTCCGCCTCAGCCTCTCCTTCCGCCTCAGCTTCTCCTTCCGCCTCAGCTTCTCCTTCCGCTTCAGCCTCCCCCTCCGCTTCAGCCTCCCCTTCCGCTTCAGCTTCTCCCTCGGCTTCAGCATGGGCTTCTGCCAGCATCAGCGGCGCCTCCTGGCCGCTGGTGAAGGAGCGGCTGTCAGCCGCCTGACCGGCCGACGCCTGAAACGCCGAGCCACTCGCCACCAGCACCAGTGCCGGCGCGGTATAGCCCAGCTGACGGCTTAGCCGACTCAGCAGAGTGCGGCGTTTCTCATCTTGTATTGTCATTTCTACGCCTCCTCGATCACGGTTAAGCAACGACTGCGTATGTCGTTGCGTCATGACGCCACATGTGATTGCAGACCGGTCCTTAGCGGCCAGATCATTTCTTGTGGGCGGCGCCATACTGGTTTTGTCACCGCCGCACCAGGATCCTTACACCTTTTCGGCCTCCCCTTTCTCAATACATCGCTTGAGATGTGGATCGATCGGTACTAAATTGTCAGCATGACACGTGGACGCCCCATCGCATTCAGCCCCGACGAGGCCGCGAACGCCGCCATGCATGTCTTCTGGGCCAGAGGCTACGACAGTGCTTCGACCCGCGACCTGCTGAAGGCGATGAAAATCTCGCGCAGCAGCCTGTACCAGGCCTTCGGCAACAAGGAACAACTGTTTCTCGAGGCGCTGCGCCGCTATCGCGGCAACCTGATCGATAGGCTCAACCGCCGGCTGGAAATGTCACCTTCAGCCATTGGCTTTCTTCAGGAACTGTTCATGGAAACAGCGATGGAGGCCGGCAGCGAGCGATCTGCACTGGGATGCCTGATCTTCAATTCCGCCAGTGAACTCGGCCAACGTGGCGACATCGCAGCCATCGAGACCAGGCGCAGTGTCCAAGCCATCACCGCCCTGTTCCATGAGGCCGTCGTTCGGTCACAGGCCGAAGGCGATATCGCCCCAGACCGGGACGCCCTGGCGCTCGCCACCTATCTCACGCTGGGCATGGCCGGCCTGCGCACCCTGCTCAAGTCCGGCGCAGACCCCACGCAGACCCGGGCCGCCGCCGAGCTACTACTCGACACATTGCGCTGAAGCACGTGAGAGGAGCATTTCTCACGACACATATGGACTGATTAGTCCATATATAACAGTCCCACGACGACAGTAGAGCCAACATGGCTGCCAACTACCAGCTACAACTTCCCCCGCAGACACTCGAGAACGCTGATGCCAAGGCCCTGCCACTGCTCGAGAAGGCCAATGTCAAGTTGGGGTTCGTGCCCAACATGTACGAAGGCATGGCCAAGGCACCCGGCGTCCTTGACACCTACCTGCACGGCTATGAGCTGTTCCGACAGGATTCCGGGTTCACTCCCCCGGAGCAGGAGGTGGTATTCCTGACCATCAGTCAACTCAACGGCTGCAGCTACTGCATGTCCGCCCACAGCATGCTGGCAGAGAAAATGTCTCAGGTGCCTGCCGACGTGCTCGAAGCGATCCGTGAGGATCGGGAAATTCCCGACTCTCGCCTGGCTGCGCTTAGCGAGTTCACTAGCGTCATGTTCGACACTCGTGGCATGCCGACACGTGAAGACGTCAAGGCATTCCTGGAGGCCGGCTTCGAAGAGCAACATGTGCTGCAGATCGTGTTGGCTCTGGCCGTGAAGACACTATCCAACTATTCCAACCACCTCAATCATCCGGAACTCGACGAGGCTTTCGCCGACCACGCCTGGAAGAGGTAAGCCCCGTCTCGGAATGCCTTGTCGGGCGATATCCACCGAACTCGCGAAAGTGCATGCCAGGTACTGTCGCTTATTGCAAAGCGCGCTGTTCTAGTCAGCATTCCGTCTGGTGAACCAATTGCCGTTCCCTGGCCGACGGCATAGGCTCACGATAAACCCGACAAACGAGGTCAAGCTTATGCTACGCACTCTCGTACTGGCCGTCAGTGCACTGTGGTTATCGGCGCAGGTCCAGGCCGCAGATATTTCCCCTCTTGTCGAGGCCAAGTGGCTCGACAAGCACCTGAATGACGAGAATCAGGTCGTTCTTGATGTTCGCTCTTCCATTGATGATGGCGGCGATCGCGACAGCTTCGAGGCCGCCCGCATCCCCGGCAGCCGCTACAGTAGCTACATCGAGGATGGCTGGCGTGAAGCACGTGACGACGTAGCTGGCCTGCTTCCCGCGATCGAACCTCTTCAGGAATTGATCGGGAGCCTGGGTATCGACAACGATACGACGGTCGTGATCGTCCCCGCCGGAACCGGACCTACAGACTTCGGCAGCGCGGCACGCATCTACTGGACCTTCAAGACTCTAGGTCACGATGAGGTAGCCATTCTTGATGGCGGTTTCGCCGGCTGGCAGCAACAGGGCTTCGACACTGCCAGCGGCCCCGTTTCCGCAGCGGAACCGAAACGTTTCCAGGCCAGCCTGCGCGAGGAGCTGATAGCCACCACCGAACAGGTGGAGCAGGCGCGCCAGACCCAGACTCAGCTGGTGGATGCCCGTCCATCAGACTACTTCACCGGCGAAACGGTCTCCCCGGCCGTGAGAACCGCCGGCACAATACCCGGTGCCCGGAACCTGCCTCATCAAAGCCACTTCGGGGACCGTGCGGGTGCGTATTACCTGGACAAGGAAGGTCTCGCTTCACGTATCAACACTGCCGAGCTGGATCGTAATGCCCGTACTATCACCTTCTGCAATACTGGACACTGGGCGGCTACGGACTGGTTCGTGCTCAGCGAGGTTGCCGGATTTGACAACGTCTCGATGTATGACGGCTCCATGGCTGCATGGACGATAAGTGACTCGCGCCCAGTGCAACTCGCTCGACGCGGCCTGGAGCGCCTCCAGGAAGCGCTCGACTGAGCGCCACGAGGCTGGCCCGGTTGCTTTGGCGCCGGGTCCGCATGACCCAAGCAGCGCTCCTGTCAGGAGACGCGACCCACTCGGAAGCACATCCATTCCCGCCCCCATCGAAAGATGGAACGAGGCGGCTCAAACAAAAAATGGAGGGGAAGAAGAAACGGCAAGAAAGCGGAGTTGAGCCTAATGGCTCCCGGAGCAGGACTCGAACCTGCGACCCAGTGATTAACAGTCACTTGCTCTACCAACTGAGCTATCCGGGATCGGCCTGTACACTGAGGGTATGCTGATGCAATGAAAGCGCTGATGGCTCATTACAAGCTGATGGCTCCTCGAGCAGGACTCGAACCTGCGACCCAGTGATTAACAGTCACTTGCTCTACCAACTGAGCTATCGAGGAATGGCGCTTCGATCAGCACGTGTTTCATTGGCTCCCCGAGCAGGACTCGAACCTGCGACCCAATGATTAACAGTCATTTGCTCTACCAACTGAGCTATCGGGGAATGGCCTTGAACACGGTGCGTAGTATACGGATCGCTTCGATCAGGTCAAGGGCGGATTCCCCCCCTGCCGGCCGCCACGCGTATAACAAAAGGCGCCCGTACGATCTTTCGTACGAGCGCCTTCGAGAATTCTGGTGGCTACGCCCTGATTCGAACAGGGGACCCCATCATTATGAGTGATGTGCTCTAACCAGCTGAGCTACGTAGCCTTCCGTTGCCGAACCTATACACAAGGGCGGGTTGACGGGGCAAAATTATGCCCGAAGCATGTCACGGTGGCAAGCTGGCGATCTCGTCATTTTTTATTGATTGAACGTTCAATAAAAAAATGGCATGCTGCAAGGCATACTCAACCAGGAGCCTGTCGGATTTGACCGATCGTCATGAGAGATTTGGATTTCGAGACAAGTTTATCGATCTGATGAGGCGAATAGCCCGCTATTTAACGAATCGGATCGAATGAAATTGGCCGAAAGACCGGATCTCGCAGTAGATCAGCGTTAAGTCCGGCAGGCTCCTAACGCCGCCAGCGACCGACGACATCGTCGTCGCCGATGGTAGTCGTCATCATGATACAAGGAGTGCCTGATGCCCAAGGTTGGAATGGAACCCATTCGGCGTCAGCAGTTGATTCAGGCCACCATGGCAGCCATCGACGAAGTCGGCCTTGCCGATGCGACGGTCATCCGCATCGCCGGTCATGCAGGCGTCTCCGCCGGGATCATCAGCCATTACTTCGGCGGAAAGGACGGGCTGCTGGAGGCCACCATGCGCCAGATCCTTACCGATCTCGGCGATGCCGTCGCCGCACGGCGGCGCTCCCTGGGCGATGCTTCACCTCGCGCCCATATCGGGGCCATCATCGATGGCAACTTCGACCGCAGCCAGGTTTCAGGCCCGGTGGCCAAGACCTGGCTGGCCTTCTGGGCCAGCAGCATGCACAAGCCCCAGCTTCAGCGCCTCCAGCAGGTCAATGATCGTCGCCTCTACTCCAACCTGTGTAGCCAGTTTCGACGCCTTATGCCCCGGGCAAAGGCCCGACATGCCGCGCAGGGCCTGGCGGCTACGATCGACGGCCTCTGGCTGCGTGGCGCCCTGACACCGGAAGGGCTGGATGCCGAGAGTGCACGACGCCTGGCCCATGACTACCTGAATCAGCTATTGGCCAACCACGAATCCACACCCGTTTCCTGACAGGAGCAACCATGGCAAGCCTCGACACCGAAACACTCTATATCGACGGCCGCCGGGTGGAAGCCACTTCCGGCGAGACCTTCGACGTTCACAACCCCTACGACGGTAGCCTTCTCGCCAGGGTGCAACAAGCCTCACAGGCCGATGTGGACAGGGCCGTCACCGCGGCTCGCAAAGGTCAGCGCATCTGGACGGCCATGACCGGCATGGAGCGAGGGCGCATCCTGAACCGTGCAGTAGCCTTGCTACGCGAGAGTAACGACGAGATCGCCGAGCTGGAGACACGCAACACCGGCAAGCCGATCAGTGAAACCGCTGCCGTGGATATCGTTACCGGTGCCGATGTCATCGAGTACTATGCCGGCCTTGCACCCGCCATCGAGGGCTGCCAGATACCGCTCCGCGAGGATGCTTTCGTCTACACGCGCCGCGAGCCGTTGGGTGTGATTGGTGCCATTGCGGCCTGGAACTACCCCATCCAGATCGCCTGCTGGAAGGCCGCCCCTGCGCTGGCCGCGGGCAACGCCGTGGTGCTCAAGCCTAGCGAGGTCACCCCCCTGACCGCCATGAAGCTGGCCGAGATATTCACCGAGGCAGGGCTACCTGACGGTGTCTTCAATATCATCCAGGGCGATGGCCGTGTGGGACAGATGCTGACCGGGCACCCCGGCATCGACAAGGTGTCCTTTACCGGCGAGGTGGGCACCGGCAAGAAGGTGATGGCTGCGGCCGGAGGCTCGAGCCTCAAGGACGTGACCATGGAGCTCGGCGGCAAGTCGCCACTGATCGTCTTTGCCGATGCCGACCTCGACCGCGCTGCCGATGCGGCGATGATGGCCAATTTCTACTCCAGTGGCCAAATCTGCACCAATGGCACTCGCGTCTTCGTCCATCGCTCCGTAAAGGAGGCCTTCGAGGCCAGGATTGCCGAGCGCGTGGCGCGTATCAGGGCTGGCGACCCGCTCGACCCCGAGACCAACTTCGGCCCCCTGGTGAGCTATGGCCACCAGGAGAAGGTGCTCACCTACATCGAGCTGGGCAAGCAGGAAGGTGCCCGGATACTGGTTGGCGGCGAGCCAATGACAGAGGGCACTTTTGCAAGGGGTGCCTGGGCCGCTCCCACCGTCTTCACCGATTGCAGCGACGAGATGCGCATCGTGCGAGAGGAGATCTTCGGCCCGGTGATGGCGATACTCGCCTTCGACGACGACGAGGAGCTGATCCGTCGCGCCAATGACACTCACTACGGGCTGGCAGCCGGTGTCTTCACCGAGAGCCTGAGCCGGGCACACCGCACCATCCACCGTCTTGAAGCCGGTATCTGCTGGATCAATACCTGGGGCGAATCACCCGCCGAGATGCCGGTGGGCGGCTATAAGCAGTCCGGCGTGGGCCGCGAGAACGGTATCGAGACCCTGGCCCACTATACCCAGACCAAGTCGGTCCAGGTGGAGATGGGGCCCTTCGAGTCGGTGTTCTAGGAGGCCGCGAAGACACCCGCTTTCCAGCTAACCGGATCGCTCGGGGCTGAGCCGTCGACAAGCCTTCGAGGAGGCGCTGTGAACCCCTCCCTGGGCGCTACCTACGCCATCCCTGCGTAGGACCTCCTCTTCGGCTTGTCCCCGGCGCCCCTCGCTACAGCCAGCCGCACCTGCCTTGGGCCGACACTTCTTGCGCATGCGAGCAGGCCCGCTTCCGTGGCGCTATCAATGAGAAATGTCATGTCCCAGATTAACGAATTCGACTACGTCATCATCGGCGCCGGCTCGGCCGGCAACGTGCTTGCCGCCCGGCTTACGGAAGACCCCGAGGTCAGTGTCCTGCTGCTGGAAGCCGGTGGCCCCGACCATCGGCTCGACTTCCGCACCCAGATGCCGGCGGCACTAGCCTTCCCGCTACAGGGCAAGCGCTACAACTGGGCATTCGAGACGGACCCGGAACCGCACATGAATGGCCGGCGCATGGAGTGCGGCCGTGGCAAGGGGCTCGGCGGCTCGTCGCTGATCAACGGCATGTGCTATATCCGCGGCAATGCACTGGACTATGACAACTGGGCAAGCCTGCCCGGCCTGGCCGACTGGACCTATGCCAACTGCCTGCCCTATTTTCGCAAGGCCGAGTGCCGCGATATCGGACCCGACGACTACCATGGTGGCGATGGGCCAATTGCTGTCACGACTCCAAAGCCCGGCAACAATCCACTTTATCGAACCTTTATCGATGCCGCCGTTCAGGCCGGCTACCCCGAAACGCCCGACGTGAATGGCTACCAGCAAGAGGGCTTCGGCCCCATGGACCGTTTCGTCACGCACAAGGGGCGGCGCGCCTCCACTGCCCGGGGCTATCTCGACCAGGCCAGGGGCCGCGAGAATCTCACCATCGAAACCCACGCCACCACGGACGTTATCGAGTTCGAGGCCAAGCGCGCCGTGGGCGTGCGCTACCTGCGCCGCGGCCAGGTCCATCAGGTTCATGCCCGTCGCGAGGTGCTGCTGTGTGCCGGTGCCATCGCCTCGCCGCAGATCCTGCAGCGCTCCGGCGTCGGCAACCCCGATCACCTGCGTGAGCTCGACATCCCGGTGGTCCACGCCCTGCCCGGCGTCGGCGAGAACCTCCAGGACCACCTGGAGATGTATATCCAGTACGAGTGCACGCAGCCGATCTCCCTGTATCCCGCTCTGAAATGGTACAACCAGCCGAAGATCGGTGCCGAGTGGCTGTTCAAGGGCACCGGGGTCGGCGCCAGCAATCAGTTCGAGACAGCGGGCTTCATTCGCAGCAACGACGACGAAGCGTGGCCCAACCTGCAGTATCACTTCCTGCCCATCGCCATCAGCTACAACGGCAAGAGCGCGGTACAGGCACATGGCTTCCAGGCCCATGTCGGGTCCATGCGCTCGGAGAGCCGGGGCAGGATTCGGCTGACCTCCCGGGACCCCAAGGCCGCGCCCAGCATCCTGTTCAACTACATGTCGCAGGAGAAGGACTGGCAGGAGTTCCGCGACGCCATCCGCCTGACCCGGGAGATCATCGCCCAGCCCGCCATGGACCCATATCGCGGAAAAGAGATCTCCCCGGGTCCGGACGTTGAGTCCGACTCCGAGCTCGACGCCTTCGTTCGCAAACATGCCGAGACCGCCTATCACCCCTGCGGCAGCTGTCGCATGGGGGACGACGAGAAAGCAGTGGTCGATGGTAGCGGTCGAGTGCACGGCCTCGTGGGACTGCGCGTCGTCGATGCCTCGCTGTTTCCGTCGATCCCCACCGGCAACCTCAACGCACCGACGATCATGCTGGCCGAAAAGCTGGCCGACAAGATCCGAGGGAAAAAGTCACTGCCGCCATCGGATGCCCCCTTCTTCGTCGCACAAGGGCTTCCTGCTCGCAAGGAGCCCGAACGCCGGCTCTACTGAATCAGTAAAGCGCCCTGCCTTTCACAGCGCCCCGCTTCTCACGACGGGGCGCTCTTGCATGCGTCTGTCCAGCATCGCTGCCGCATGAAATGGCTACTGGAAGACTTGGCTACTGGAAGACTTGGCTACTGGAAGACTTGGCTACTGGAAGACATGGCTACTGGAAGACTTGGCTGCTACAAGTAGGGGGCTGGTCACACACGAAATGATCGGCTAGCCTAATAGATTCAAACAACTGTTCGAAGCGCCATCCCCAACGGAGACGAGGCATGCTCACCCTGATACTGCTCCTGCTGACGATCGTCGGACTCGTGGTGGTCATGCGCCGCGAAGCTGGCGTGGTACCCGCCCTCGCGGCACTTGCCGTACTCGGCCTGGCCGGCCTGCTCCTGGGCTCACCGATCCTTGGTGTGCTGCTGCTGATCGGTGCCGCCGGCGTTGCCGCTGCCGGCCTTCCGGCCCTGCGTATCCGGTGGCTGTCGCCACGTCTGTTCACGATGTTCAAGAAGGTGGCTCCCCGTGTCTCCGACACCGAGCGGACCGCCCTGGAAGCCGGCACCGTGGCCTGGGACGGGGAGCTGTTCTCGGGCCGTCCCCAGTGGACCAGCCTGATGCGTTATCGCGACGATGGCCTGAGCGACGAGGAACAGGCCTTCCTCGACAAACAGTGCTCGGTCGCCGCAGGCATGTGTAACGCCTGGGAGGTCGCCAAGGAGCGCGCCGACCTCCCTGAGGCGCTATGGCAGTATCTGAAGAAAGAGGGTTTCTTCGGGATGATCATTCCCAAGGAGTACGGCGGCCTGGGCTTCTCCGCCAAGGCCCAGTCCATGGTGCTGCAGAAGCTGACCGTCAACGAGATGCTGATGATCACCGTCGGCGTGCCCAATTCCCTGGGCCCAGGCGAACTGCTGCTCAAGTACGGCACCCAGCAGCAGAAGGATCACTACCTGCCCCGGCTGGCCGACGGTCGCGAGATTCCCTGTTTCGGCCTCACCGGGCCGCGGGCCGGCAGCGACGCCACCTCACTGCCCGACACCGGCATCGTGTGCAAGGAGATCGTCGACGGCAAGGAGGTGCTCGGCCTGCGCCTCAACTTCGACAAGCGCTGGATCACCCTGGCACCCATTGCCACCGTGGTCGGACTCGCCTTTCGGCTGTTCGACCCGGACCACCTGCTGGGTGAGGAGGAAGACCGCGGCATCACCCTGGCACTGGTGCCCCGCGACACGGCGGGCATGGAAATCGGTCGCCGTCATCACCCCATCGGTAGCCCGTTCCTCAATGGCCCCATCAAGGGCAAGGATCTCTTCGTCCCGCTGGACACCATCATCGGCGGCACCGAGATGATCGGCCAGGGCTGGCGCATGCTGGTGGAGTGCCTCTCCATCGGCCGCTGCATCACCCTGCCCTCCGGCGCCAGCGGCACCATTCGCTACGCCATCGGCTGGACCGGCGGATTCGCCCGAATTCGCCGTCAGTTCAATGTCCCCGTGGCCGAAATGGAAGGCGTTCAGGAGCCCCTGGCCCGCATGGCAGCCCTGGGCTATATCGCCCAGGCCGCCGTCTACCAGACCGCCAATACAATCGATCGCGGCGAGAAGCCCTCGGTGCCCTCGGCGATCCTCAAGAGCCAGCTTACGGAATTCCAGCGTGACGCCCTCTCCCACGCCATGGACATCCATGGCGGCAAGGCTGTGACCCTGGGGCCACGCAACTACATCGGCATCGGCTACAGCAGCAACCCGGTCTCCATCACGGTGGAGGGCGCCAACATCATGACCCGCAACCTGATGATCTTCGGCCAGGGCGCCATACGCTGTCACCCCTTCGTCCTGGAGGAGCTGGCTGCCATGAATGCCGACGACCTCAAGGCCTTCGACCGCGCCTTCTTCGGCCATGCCGGGCTCATCTTCGGCAACGTGGCACGAGCGCTCACCCTGGCCTTCGGCATCGGCAAGACCACGGTGCCCTTCGAGGCAGTTGCTGCACCCTATGCCAAGGACATCAGCCGCATTTCCGCCGGTTTCGGACTCTGTGCCGATGCTGCCATGGCCAGCCTCGGCTCCTCGCTGAAGCAGCGCGAGCTGCTGTCGGCGCGGCTGGGCGACGTACTCTCCAACCTCTACCTGGCCTCCATGGTGCTCAAGAACTGGCAGGAAGGCGACAAGGTGGAAGGTGAAGCCGCCCTGCTGCACTACAGCTGCACCTTCCTGCTGGAGCGTGCCGAGCAGGCGCTCGACGAATTGTTCGACAACATGCCCAACCGGATACTGGCCGGGACACTGCGTACAGTCGTCATGCCGCTGGGGCGTCGCTGGAAGCGTCCGCACGACAACCTGACTCGCGAGATCGCCCAGGCGGTATCCCGTGACAGCGCGCTGCGTACCAAGCTGCTGCGCAACACCTGGGACGCCCAGGATGGCGTCAAGGACAACCCCCTCGCCCACTACAACGCCCTGCTGCACGAGTACGACCGCGCCGAAGCGCTCTATCGCACCCTCAACAAGGCCTTCGCCAAGGGTGAGCTGTCGATGTACGCGCTGCATCCCGAGCAGCGTGTAGAGGCGGGTCTCGAGGCCGGCATCATTTCCGAAAAGGATGCGCTATTCATGCGCGCCTTCGAAGCTGAAGTGCTTGAAATGCTCACTGTCGACGACTTCGAATACGACGAGTTCGCCACCGACAAGGAAAACATCCTGCGCCACAACGCCGCCTGATTATTCACGGTATTTCACGAGAACGCCCCAACACGGTGACCTGTGCCGGGGCGTTCTCGTTTCAGGGTGGCCAGACCAGCAGGATCATGGGTATTGCCACCACCAGCACCACCAGTGACAACGGCAGGCCAAACTTCCAGTAATCGCCGAAGCGATAGCCGCCCGGGCCCATCACCAGCGTATTGGACTGATGCCCGATGGGCGTCAGGAAAGCACATGATGCGCTAACCGCCACCACCATCAGAAAGGGATCGGGAGAAGCCCCAAAGCCGCTGGCCAGGCTGGCCGCTATCGGCGCCATCAAGACGGCAGCAGCGGCATTATTGACCACGTTGGAAAGCAGCATGGCGATGAGGAACAGTACCACCAGCGTCACCAGGATGGGCCAGTCGACGCCGAGAACCAGCAAATTCTCGGCAATCAATGCCGCCCCTCCGCTGGTTTCCAATGCCTGGCCCACCGGGATCATCGCAGCTAGCAGCACGATCACCGGCCCATCAATGGCCTGATAGCCATCACGCAGCGGCAGCACTCCTACCAACAGCGAGACCAGTGCCGCACTCGAAAGCGCTACCGACGCGGACAGGATCCCCAGCAGAATGGTCAAGATTGCTACCGCAAAGATGCCCAGTGATACCAGCAGCATACGCGGCTGACCCAGCGCCAGGTTGCGGCTCGCCAGCGGCAGGCAACCCAGGGTCGCCAGGCTCTCGGAGAGCTCGCTCTCTCCACCCTGTAGCAGCAGGACGTCGCCAGTACGAAAGCGGATATCGCGAAGGCGCTGCTTAAGGCGCCCCCCGTCCCGAGCTACCGCCACCAGGTGCAGCCCGAACTGGTTCTGCAGCCTCAGTTGGGTGATGGTCCGGTTGACCATCATGGAGTCGGTTCGGACCACCACCTCGACCAGTTCGAGTCCCTCGGTATCGATACCCTTCTTCTGTTTCTTTTCCTGCTTCCCTTTCTTTTCTTTCTTCTTGTTCTCGCGCTGGCTGTTATCTGAGCCTGGGGGCGTGTCGTTCACAACGGTCTGATTCACAACACTCCAGTGCGTTTCATCTGGCTCACGGCCCTCTTCTCGCTCTTCCCCTTCCGCCTCTTTCGGGTCGATACCCAGGCGTAATCCGGCCTTGTCCTCGAGCAGTTTCATCTCTTCCGGCCCGGCTTCGACCAGTAGGATGTCGCCCTCCTGCAGGCTGCCGTAGAAGGCATGGCCAGCCCGACGCTTGTCGTCGCGCACCACTGACAGCACCGGGATTGTCTCCTCCAGGGCATCGTGCAGGTCACGCAGCGTCCAGCCCACTGCCTTTGACTCTTCCTCCACCCTCACTTCGACCAGGTAATGGGCGGTATCGAACATCGCCTCGGTGGAGGCCTTGCCGGCCCGCTGTGGCACCAGCCGCCACCCCAACAGCAAAATGAAGGCCAGGCCGGCCATGGCGACCGATACCCCGACAGGAGAAAAGGAGAACATGCCGAAGGCGTCGCCAGTGACCGAGCCCCGGTAACTGGCGATGATGATATTGGGTGGCGTCCCGATAAGAGTGGTCAAGCCGCCCAGCAGTGAGCCGAAGGCCAGCGGCATCAACAGCAGCGACGGCGAGGTGTCGTGCTCTCGCGCCAGGCGCATGGCCACCGGCAGCAGCAGCGCCAGGGCGCCGACGTTGTTCATGAAGCCGGAGAGCACCACCACGGTGCCGGTCAGGGCGGCGAGCTGCAGGAAGAGCCGCTCGCCCACCTTGAGCACCTGCTCGGCGATCACGTCCACGACCCCGGAACGCTCGAAGCCGCGGCTCAGCACCAAAACCGCGGCAACGGTGATCACCGCCGGATGGCCAAAGCCCACAAACGCCTCATCACCCGGCACCAGGCCCAGCAGGACCGACCCCAACAGGGCTGTCAACGCCACCAGATCATAGCGGAAGCGCCCCCACACGAAGGCTGCAAGGGTCAGGCCGAGAACGAAGAAGACCAGCGTATGGTCGGCCATAGCCGGCCACCTCCCTGTGATTGCAATGCGTTCCAGCACAACAGCAGTGAGGGAAAAAATCCAGCGTTTTCCGCAGGATCCCGTTCGCCTTCGAGACAAAAAAACCCGGCATACGCCGGGTTTTCTGCCTGTCAGCGGCTATTTTGTCATCTTCTCCAGCATGGCATTCACCGCCTCGAGATGCTCCGGTTCGTTGTGGCACATTCCCTGGAACACCGCGCAGACATCGAGAAAATCCTTGAGATCCATGCGACTACCCATCTTCATCAAACGCTTGGTCAGTCGGGTCGCCTTGGGTGGCTGGGCTGCCATCCGGCCAGCAAGTTCTGCGACACGTTCCATCAAGGCCTCCGGCTCGGTGACTTCCAGCACGATGCCGTACTCCTTCGCTTCATCGGCATCGATCACACGGCCGGAGAGGGTCAACTCGAAGGCGCGCTGGTAGCCAATCAGGCGCTGCATGAACCAGGCTCCGCCATCACCGGGGATGATCCCCAGGTTGAGGAAGGTCTCGCCAAATTTCGCACGGGTCGAAGCGATACGGATATCCGCCATATTGGCCAGGTCGAAGCCGGCTCCGATGGCCGGCCCGTTGACCGCGGCGATGACCGGCACCTCCACACCCTGCAGCGCCAGCGGGATGCGCTGAATACCGCGCCGGTACCGATCAGCCACCACGGCCACGTCGCCGGCGAAGTCGCCGCCGCGGTTGGCCATGTCCTTGACGTTACCACCGGCGGAGAAGGCCGAACCGGCACCGGTGATCACCAGAACCGAAACATCATCACACTGGTTGACCCACTCCGCTGTGGCGACGATATCGTCTACCAGGGCGGTACCGGTCAAGGCATTGCGCACGTCGTGGCGATCCATGGTCAAGGTCGCCACACGCCCTTCCAGGCTCAGGCGAGCGTCAATCAGATCAGGCACAGTAGGTTGAGTCGTTGGGCGGCTCATGCGTCGGCTTCCTTGTCAGTGGGCTCGGCAGTGCGGTCAACGATAACCCGGGCGTCTACCACTGCATAGCCGTCGGCATTGACGATGACCGGGTTCAGGTCCAGCTCGGAGAGCGCCGGGTAGGCCTCGACGATCCGCGACACCTTGAGCAGCAGATCGACCAGTGCGGCCTTGTCCACCGCCTGCTCCCCGCGCACGCCACCGAGAATCTTCTTGGCCTTGATCTGCTCGACCATTGCCTCGGCGTCGTGCCGCGACAGCGGGATGGCCCGAAAGGCCACATCCTCGAGGATCTCCACGAAAATGCCACCCAGACCGAACATCAGCACCGGGCCGAAGATCGGGTCGCGGATCACCCCGAGGATCACCTCCACGCCCTTCCTGGCCATGGGCGCCACCAGAACCCCCTCGATCTCGGCAGTGGCGTCATAGGCACGGCAGGAGGCAAGGATCGCCTCGCGAGCTTCGCACAGGGCCGCCTCACCGGAAACGTTCAGCCTGACACCGCCGGCGTCGGACTTGTGTAGAATGTCCTTGGAGACCACCTTCATGGCCAGCGGCGTGTCCCCGAACTGCTTGGCCGCCTCGGCTAATTCAGCCTCGCTCCTGACCACCAATTCCAGTGGCACCTCGATACCGTGGTCACGCAACAGCTGCTTGGCCTCGTACTCGAAGAGGTCGCGGCCCTGGGCCTGGGCCTGCTGGAACATGGCAGTGAGTTCGGGCAGCGGCTCGACGCTGCGCTCGCGGCTCTGACGCTCGGCCTGGGCCAGGTACTGGCCACGCTCACCCAGCGCCGAAAGCACCCGCACCGCATGCTCGATGGAGGCGTAGATGGGCAGCCCCGCTTCATGCAGGCGACGCAGCGCCGGCGGCTTGATCGGTGTATAGAGGCTGTAGACAACCAGCGGCTTGGTGGTGGCCCTGGAGAGGTCCACCATCGCCTCGGCGCCGCGCATCTCGTCGCCCAGCAGTGATTCGGCAAAGCGAATGCTGTAGCCGCCGAACATGCCCACCAGAAAGACGCTGTCGACGTTGTCATCGGCGGCGACGATCTCCATGCAGGTAGCCAGCAGCGAGGGGTTGGCGTCGGTCGAACCGGCCACGTCCACCGGATTCACGGTGGAAGCCTGAGGGATAAGGATGTCACGCAGTCGCTGGCGCGTAGTATCGGAGAGCTCGGCAAGCTCGAGACCCGCCTCGGCCAGGCGGTCGGAAGCGATGGTCGCCTGGCCGCCGCCGTCCGAGATCACCGCCACGCGTTTACCACGGGCCTTCTGCAACAAGCCAAGCCCCTCGGCCACCGGCAGGATCTCGTCGGAGTGCTGGACCACGCTGACGCCGGACTGCTTCAGCAGGTCCACGGTCATGGCATAGCTACCAGCCAGCGCCCCGGTATGGGAACTGGCGGCCTTCTGGCCCTGTTCGGTGGAGCCGGACTTGTAGACGACCACCGGCTTCATGGCGGTGACCTCGCGGGCCACTTCCAGAAACTTGCGGCCGTTACGGAAGCCTTCCACATAGAGGGCCGCGACCCGCGTATTTTCATCTTCGCCCAGGTAGCGAAGGTAGTCGTTGAAACCGATGTCGCTCTGGTTGCCCGGGCCCACGTAGGTGCTGAAACCCACCTGGCCATTGTGTTGTGCCTCCAGCGCCAGCGACAACAGCATGTTGCCGGACTGAGAGATGATCCCCACACCGCCGGGCTTGACGTTGTCGAGTGCCAGCAGGTTGATTCTATGGTGCAGGTTGAAGACGCCCGACGTATTGGGTCCGATAATCCGCACCCCGTGTGCCACGGCTTTCTCCATCATCTCGCGCTCGAGCGCGGCCCCGTCCTCACCGACTTCAGCGAAGCCGCTGGCCAGGATGATTGCTCCGTTGATACCCCGGCGGCCACATTCGGCGATCAGTGCCGGTACGGTAGCCGCCGGGGTGCAGATCAACGCGAGCTGTGGGTTGCCCGGAATAGCCGTGACAGACGGCCAGGCCTTGACTCCCAGGATCATGTCAGCCTTGGGGTTGACCGGGTAGATATCGCCTCTGTAGCCATCCTTGACCAGGCCGACCATGGCCTTGTAGCCACGCTTGGTAGGATCGCTGGAGGCGCCGACTACAGCGATACCGGTTGGTGCCAGAATGTCGTGCAGCGGGCTACGGGTCGCCAGATGTCCTTCGATGGGATTCATGTTCTCGTATACCTTGGCCTGTCACAGGCCCTTGAAGTTCGGGGTGCGTTTCTCAGCGAAGGCGTCAACGCCCTCCTGCCAATCCTCTGTGGTGGAGCAGGTGAACACGGCATCCAACTCCTGCTGCAACTGCCCTTCCAGATCGGTGTGTCCGCCCTGATTCACCAGGCGCTTGAGCATGGCCATGGAGACCGGCGCCTGCTTCGCCAAGTCACCTGCCAGGCGGTGCGCTTCATGGAGCAGTGAGTCCTTTGGCCAGCTAGAAGTGGCCAACCCGACCCTCGCGGCCTCCTCACCATCGATACGCCGACCTGTGAAGAGCAGCTGGCGCGCCATGTTCAACCCCACCAACTGGGGCAGTATCTTGGAAACACCGCCGCCGACGCAGGTGCCGATGCTGGTCTCCGGGAAACCGATCTGTGCTTCGTCGGCCATGACAATGAAGTCGCAAGAAACCGCCATCTCGGCGCCGGCACCCAGGGCGTAGCCGTTGACTGCGGCGATCACGGGCTTGCGCAGGCGATAGATCGCTTCGCAGACATCATTGCCGAGTTGGAGGTATTGGCGGCGCTGGAACAGCGTGCGCTTGGCGCCTCCATGCTCCTTCATATCGGCACCGACGCAGAAGGCACGACCCTCACCGGTCAAGATCACGGCACGAATGTCGTCATCCGCCTCGACGCTGGCCAGCGTCGCCAGCAGGTCGGTATACAGGGCTTCCACTACCGCATTGAGGCGATGGGGACGATTGAAGCGTATCTCCATCACGCCGCCCACCTGGGCGATATTCAGGGTTTCAGGACTGTGTTGAATCATGGGCTACCGGGCACTCTCGTGATCGAACAATGACTGTGAATGGCTGCACAACGCCCGACACTGTGGCTGCGAGCGGAAACAAACGTGCCGTTATCAAATAAATACTGACACAGATGTATTATGCGCATCCTAACCAAGCCACGAAGCGCCGTCAACACGAACGTGTTGAAAAACAACAGAATGAGAAACAAATGTTTCACTTATTGACGAAGCCCATGCGTTACAATGCGGGGCACGGCTACCGGCCGCCCGCATCATGTCACTGGGTAACACGCCCCCTGCAGGAGACCGACATGCTGGAACAGGAACCGCAGAACGCCGAAATGCAGAGTGTCGAGACCAGCCTTCCATCGGGTCTGGATACCGTGAATCAGCAACTGGCCGCCGCCTATCCGGAGCTCAGCCCGCAGCTGAAGCTGGCCGCCGGCTATGTGCTGGAGCATCCAGTGGAAATTGCCTTCCAATCGATTCGCAAGTCGGCGACGGCGGCACGTGTAACGGCCTCGACACTGGTGCGTCTGGCCAAGCGGTTGGGGTTCGACAGCTATGAGCAGTTTCGTGAGGTCTTCCAGTCGGCAGTGCAGGCGGGGCCGGTAGAGCTTTCCGGGCGGGCCAGCAATCTGCGTAACCTGGCCAGCCAAACCGATGACCAGGTCTTTCTCGATGTCGGTGACGCGGCCTTCGACAATATCGGCCGGCTCTTCACCGCCGATACCCAGGCCCGAGTCCGCGATGCGGCAAAGATGCTGCTTAGCGCCGAGAAGATTGCCGTGGTGGGGTTTCGCGACACCTTCGCCTGCGCCTACCATTTCGCCTACGTTGGCCGTATCGCCATGCCCAACATTCAGTTGATACGCGGGCAGGAAGGCGGATTGTTGACGGAACTGGCACCCTTCGGCGAGCAAGACGTGGTGGTCACCTTCGGCTTCGAACCCTATTGCAGCGAAACGATGCGCGCACTGGATATTGCTCGCCAGAATGGCGTTCACCCGCTCGTGGTGACCGACACATTGCGCTCCCCACTGGTGCCTGGCGCCGCCATCACCTTCACCGTCGCCAATGCCACCCCACACTTCTTCCCTTCGATCCTTTCCGCCATCACCCTGATCGAGGTGCTGCTCGCCGAGTGCGTGGCCTACGGCCCCGATGGCCTGGTCGATAACGTGGCGAGCTTCGAGTCGCGAATGCGTGAGATGGGTGCCTATGTCAGCAATGAGTAGCGCACGCAAGACGCCGCCGGCCCTGGAACAGGAACCGGCGGCGCAAGGCGAATCAAAAAGGGTTGTGGGCGGTACCGATCAGGGCAGCAGGATAGTGGAGCCGGTGGTCCTGCGGCTTGCCAGGTCCTCCTGGGCCTTGCCCGCATCGGCCAGTGAGTATTTCTGACCGATATCTATCGTCAACTGGCCGCCCTTCAGCATGTCGAACAGCTCATTGGCCATCATTTCCAGCCGTTCCCGGGTATCGGCATAGCCATTGAGGCTGGGGCGGGTCACAAAGAGCGAGCCCTTCTGGTTGAGGATGCCGATATTGACACCCTCGACCGCACCGGAAGCGTTGCCGAAGCTGACCATCAGCGAACGAGGCTTGAGGCAATCGAGCGAAATGTTCCAGGTGTCCTTGCCTACCGAGTCGTAGACCACATCTACCATCTCGCCATTGGTCAGCTCGCGTACCCGCTCGACCACATCCTCCTTGGTATAGTCGATGGTCGCCCATGCTCCGTTCTTCTCAGCGAGGGCGGCTTTTTCGGGCGAACTCACTGTTCCAATCAACTTCACTCCCAGCACCTTCGCCCACTGGCAGGCAATCGAGCCGACGCCACCGGCCGCGGCGTGCCACAGGATCGTCTCGCCGCCCTTGAGGGGGCAGGTCTGGCGCAGCAGGTACTGCACGGTCAGCCCCTTGAGCATGCAGGCGGCAGCGGTTTCCACATCAACGCCGTCAGGCAATACCACCACCTTGGCGGCGGGCAGCACATG
Organism: Halomonas sp. DQ26W; assembly: GCF_003339685.1. Classification (GTDB taxonomy): domain Bacteria; phylum Pseudomonadota; class Gammaproteobacteria; order Pseudomonadales; family Halomonadaceae; genus Halomonas. The sequence goes on from NZ_QPKI01000006.1 coordinate 50,723, forward strand.
ATAGTCTGCATAGGACCCCAAAGGACCCTGAGCATAGGCTACCCGGTCACCCGGTTTGAGATGCGTCACGCCGTCGCCCACCGCATCCACCACACCAGCGCCTTCTGTACCCAGGCCGGACGGTAGCGACGGTGCTGGGTACAGTCCGGTACGAAAGTAGATATCGATGAAGTTGAGGCCAATGGCATGGTTCTGGATGCGAACTTCGCCGAGTCGCGGCTCGGCGGGGGTTACCTCCAGCAGTTCAAGAACCTCTGGTCCTCCGGTACGAGCAAACTGGATACGCTTGGCCATGGCGCCATATTCCTTGTTCGGTTGATGGGTAGTGTACTCAGGATAGAGCCCCATCCAAACGCCGAATGGGTTAGCGGTCAAGGATCGCGGCTACCGTACTGCCCGCACTCGAGTCATTATCAGCCGGGAAATGCCGCCAGGGCAGCGACGAAGAGGCCCTTCTCCTGTTCGAAGAAACGTGGATCATGCTTGAATCGACGCAGGATTGCCGCCTCGTCGAAATCCAGCGCAGGTTCCATATCGCCGATGGTCTGTGCCGGATGCCCCTGGGCCAGGCCGATGCGGTGCCCACCGGGAGCAGCGAACCAGCGTGAGATACCACAGCGCCGGTAGAAAGCTTCGGCATCCTGGTCACCGGCTTCCACGCGCAGCGGCGCCTTGAGAGCGAGTTCACGAATCAGCCGTCGCTCACTCTCACGATCGCCGCTGGGCGAAGCGCTCAGCTCCAGAACCATGCTGGCACCCGATTCATCGAGCACCAGCAGTGCCAGTGCACCGGGGCGTTCCTGATCGTCCACCAGCCCCCACAAGCGAGCGGCTTCTTGAGCAAAAAGCACCTGTCGCGCACCCGAGAAAGTGACCAGGGGCGTCAGCCCCGCCTCTCGACCATAGATGTCGGCACAAAGCCTGGCCAGCCAGGCATCGCGCTGCTCGTCACGCTCGGGGGTCATCACCTTCATGCCATGCCTCGCTGCATCGATCAAAGCCCGCAAGCCTAGCATAATCCGGCTCGTCTCCGCCCGTGCCATGGGTCTCGAGAGTCGCTATTCTGTTACCTGTAACCAATAGACTGTTCAGGCCGCTCACGGAGTCACTGAATGCCGCCACATCCCGACATCGCCCTGCCCCGCCTGATCGCCCACCGGGGACTTTCCGCCCACGCCCCCGAAAACACCTTGAGCGCCGTGCGTGCCGCCTTCGACATCGGCTGCCACTGGGTAGAGCTTGACGTCCAACTGCTGGGTGACGGTACCCCGGTGATCTGGCACGACCCAACCCTCAAGCGTTGCTCGGACGGCCATGGCCAGCTCTCCCGACTCAGTGTGACCAAGGCGCGCGAGCTCGACGTTGGCTCCTGGTTCAGCGACAGTTTTCGCGGCGAGCGCATGGCCACGCTTGCGGACATGCTGGACCTGTTGGTGAATCTGGATATGGGTGTCAATCTGGAACTCAAGGTCGGGCGCAACCGCAGTGGCACCGAGCTGGCGGATAGTGTGGTGCCACGCCTGCTCGAGGCGCTCCCCCCTGAACGCATCATTCTCTCCTCCTTCGACATGGCCTCGCTGCACTACGCCAGGTCGCTGGCCGACGCATCACGTCTGCCGATCGGCGTGCTCACAGAGAGCATCCCCCAGAAGTGGCAACCTCGCTGCGAGGCCCTGGATGCCTTCAGCGTGCATACCGACTGGACACGGCTCACTGCCCGTCGCGCCAGGGAGATCAAGGAGGCCGGTTACCGGCTGCTATGCTATACCCCCAACGATCCGGCCGCCTTCTCCCGCCACTGGCTCTGGGGGGTAGACAGCGCCATCAGCGATGACCCGGCCTGCTTCGCTGGCATTGCACCACCGCCTACCCCGGATTGAACCCAGAGCCATAGCCCAAGCGGGCCGACATTCCGGATGTCGGCCCGCCTGGTCATGCCACCGTAACAATCAGCGCATTGTCGGCTCGGGCTGCATGGGGTCTTCATCGTCCCGCTCAACCACCATATCGTCCTCAACGGAAATCGGCTCCTGCTCTTCCGCTTCACGCGCCCCACGGGCCCGGTGTTCGATCAGGAAATAGAGGATCAGACCGATACCCAACCCCCAGGCCGCGCCGTGGGTCGCCAGCACCACGCCCATGATGCCCGCCACGCCCATGGCGGTGGCGTTCTTGATCTGCTCAACCGCCACGGCGATACACAGGTAGCCGGTGATCAACAGGGTGATCGATAGCGCGATGGGCAGCACCGGGCGGAAGAAGGTCACCAACGGCAGCAGGAACAGGGCGAAGAAGCCAACGATCCAGAACACACCGGTACCGGAGTAGATGGTATCCATGGCCTTGCGCCCATAGCGGTAGCGCTCGGTCACGGTGGCCATGCCGCCGGTGAAGAGCGGGCCGGCCAGACCCGGATAGGGGGCCAGCAGCGAGTGCATGAGATTGCGGATGCCGGTAATCAGGTGTACCCGGTCGATATTGACCTCGATCTTCTCGTCAGGACGCAGGTGATCGACACGTTTGAGCAGCGTCTGGCCGACCACGATGTCGCCGAAGGCGATGATGTAGGCAATGATCGCTGTGGGAATCGCCGCCACCATCAGTTCGATGCCCGGCGCGCCGATGGAGAACGGCAGGTAGGCCCAAATGCCGGCAAAATCAGGCACGGCAATGCCCCACTCCACCGTTGGCAAGGAGTACTCTCCGACACCCCAGCCGATGGCCATGGTGATGAGCATGCCCGGCACCATCCCGAAGGCAACGATATTTCGTGCCCAACGGTATTTCTCGGCCAGGTCACGGAAGGAGAGTGAGAACAGAACGTAGAGAGTGATCAGCCCACCGATGCCTAGCGAGATCGGCGTATTGTAAAGACGTCCGCCCTCGACGATCTCGCCGCTGATGGCCGCGATACCGGCTCCCAGCAAGATGCCCGCCTTGATCGAAGCCGGCACGTTGTTGACCAACTTGCTACCCAGGCGCGTAACCGCCATGAACAGGAAGATGGCCGTGACCATCAACTGCAGCGCGATCATGGCGCGAAGGGCCTCGGGCCCCGGCTCGAATTGGCCGATGAACAGCAGCACCACGGGTATTGCCGGGGTGATCCAACCGGCGATGAACGGCACCCCCAATAAAGGCGGCAGGATGAAGCCGATGCCGCATACCACCACGAAGGCCAAGCCGACCTCGTAAGGCACGCCCAGGTACTGCTCCAGCAGCGGAATCATGCCCAGGGAGATGACGAACATCACCATGGCCTGGATGGTTTCGGGAATCGCCCACTTGAAGTGGATGAAGGGAAGTCGGACCTTGAAGGGTCCCAGTGGCCAATAGGGATGTTCCTGGCCATATTCGCGTTTGAGCAGCACGTCGACACCTCAGCGGTTCTGTTTTTTGAGCGTTCCTCTTAGTCGGTTGTTTTTATTCTTGGTCGAACTCGGTTGTACGCGTGTCTGACGCGGCGCAACATTCGACCATCTGACATGTGGACAAGCAGCTCATAGGTGAAACTTGTCGACAACATTGCAAAAAGCGAACGCAGAAACTCAATAGCAGAGGCAAAAATGCAGGCAACTACCCGGAAATATGAGCGCTGTTGTCGACAAGATCGCAACCAAATTGAGGAAGTTAACGTCAACGTAAAGCTGTGGGACCAGCGTCAATAAACCTCTTGCGAAGCAATGGCAACGCGGCACCAACAAAAGTGGTCGGGGTATGTGTAGAACTAAAGAACGATACTGCCGGCGATCGATTCAGAGCCCAAGCAGACGGTCGATGGGGGTCATGTCCAGGTGCGTTTCCAGGCAGTCCGCCAGCCGGTCCAGTTCGCTCTGGCGATGGGCCTGGTAATCCACCGCAGAACCCTGGGAATCTAACCCGCAGCGAGCCAGCAGTGCCGCGCACGCTTCGGGGCGGTCGAACAGGCCGTGCAGATAGGTACCCATGACCTGGCCATCCGCGCTGACGGCACCGTCGGGTATCCCCTCCAGCTCGCACAAGGCCCGCTGCAAGGCAGGACCCTCGCTCACGCCGTTATGGATCTCGTAGCCGCTTATCGGCACATCCTCGCCAAGCAAGCGCCCACTCACGTTACGCAACTGCTTGCCCGTGACCATGCGCGTCTCGACGTCGAGCAGGCCTAGCCCTGGCGTCGACCCGGCAGACCCCTCCAGACCGCCAGGGTCGTGCACCGCGCGGCCCAGCATCTGAAAGCCGCCGCAGATGCCGAGCAGCCTGCCTCCGTAGCGCAGATGACGCTTGATCGCCGCCTCCCAGCCTTGGGCACGCAGCCAGGCGAGGTCGCTACGGGTGCTCTTGCTGCCGGGCAGGATAATCAGGTCAGCCGGCGGGGTTGCCTGGCCTGGCCCCACCTGATTCGGCCCAATAAAGCTGAGCTCGACGCCGGGGTGCAAGCGCAGCGGGTCGAAGTCGTTGTGGTTGCTGATGCGCGGCAGCGCCGGCACCACCACCTTGAGCGTGGTCCCCTGCCCAACTCGGCCGCTGCGGCCGATGCTGTCCTCGGCGTCGAGCAAGAGCCCCTGCAGGTAGGGCAGTGTGCCCAGGACCGGCTTGTCGGTGCGTTCGGAAAGCCACTCGAGGCCCGGCTCGAGCAGGGCGATATCGCCACGAAAGCGGTTGACGATAAAGCCCTTGGTGCGTGCACGTTCGCCCTCGCTGAGCAGCTCCAGGGTGCCCACCAGTTGGGCGAATACCCCACCGCGGTCGATGTCGCCCACCAGCAGCACGGGGCAATCCACCATCTCGGCGAAGCCCATGTTGGCGATATCGTTGGCCCGCAGGTTGATCTCCGCCGGGCTGCCCGCCCCCTCGGCAATGATCACGTCGTATCGAGATGAGAGAGACCGCCAGGCCGCCAGCACGCTTTCGCGTGCTGTACGCTTGTAGGCGTGATAATCCAGCGCGTCCATGTGGCCGTGCACCCGCCCGCGCAGGATCACCTGGGCACCGCGCTCGCTCTCGGGCTTCAGCAGCACCGGGTTCATGTCGCTGTGGGGCTCGACGCCTGCCGCCAGCGCTTGAAGCGCCGTAGAGCGGCCGATTTCACCGCCATCCACCGTCACCGCGCTGTTGAGTGCCATGTTCTGAGGCTTGAACGGCGCCACCGAGACCCCGCGCCGCGCCAGCATCCGACAAAGCCCCGCAACCACCGTGCTCTTGCCAGCGTCCGAGGTGGTGCCCTGGATCATCAATGTCGCCATGGGTTGCTCTCTATTCAGGACTCCATCGCTTGCGGTGGCGACGTGACCATCACGATCCGGAGTGCGCCAGGGCAGGCACTTCGCGAAGACGCTGTGAACCCATCCTTGGGCGCTACATTTGCCATCCCTGGCAAATGACCTTCGCTACGACCTGCCCAGTCGCCCATCGAAGGCAGCGGTTGGAAATCGGCTCTCAATCAGGATTTGCTACAGCTCTATGCCTTTCTGCGCCTTGATCCCCTGCTCCTTGAAGGCGTGCTTGACCACTTTCATTTCCGTCACGGTATCAGCCAGTTCGATGAGCTGCTCGGGGGCGTAGCGGCCGGTGACCACGGCGTGCTGCATTTCCGGCCGAGCCTGCAGATCATCGAGCACGCGATCGAGATCGAGGTATTCGTAGCGCAGGGCGATATTGAGCTCATCGAGCAGCACCAGATCGAAGCTGGTATCGGTGAGCATGCCGCGGGCCACCCCCCAGGCAGCTTCTGCAGCCTGAATATCGCGCTCGCGGTCCTGGGTATCCCAGGTAAAGCCTTCGCCCATCACGTGGTACTCGACGCCGGGCTGGCGGCGAAAGAAGGCCTCCTCGCCGGTTTCTCGCCGCCCCTTGATGAATTGCACCACGCCCACCTTCATATCGTGTCCAAGCGCGCGTGCCAGCATGCCGAAACCGGAGCTGCTCTTGCCCTTTCCCGGGCCGGTGAGCACCAGCAGCAGCCCCTGCTCCTTCTGGGCACTGGCGATGCGCTCGTGCATGATCTTCTGCTTGGCGGCCATGCGCTGGGCGTGGCGCTGGGGCTCCTTGGCGCTGTCTCGCATGGGGTCACTCCTTGGTGAAACGCAGCGGCTCGCCGCGGAAGATGGCGGCGGTGAGCGCCGGGGCCGAGGGGAAGTAGCCGTGGAAGTAGCTGGCCACCAGCCTGCCCTGGACGTAGACCGGCTCGGCAGGGCTGCCGGCCAGGCGTCGGGCGTGGGCAGCCGGCTCGCGAGGTGTTTCCAGCACCGAGTGGTGGTAGGTGTGGCCACGCAGCTCCCCGTCTTCGGTCGCCAGGCTCTGCAGCCCCAGCGCACTGAGCTTGCCGGCCATGCGCGCCGTGCCGGGCATCAGCCCCAGCATGGCGTGCTTACGACCATCGCCATCCACCAGGGTTTCCATGCACGCCATCAGACCGCCACACTCGGCAAGGATCGGCTTGCCGGCGCTGTGATGCGCGCGAATCTCGGCAAGCATCAGGGCATTGCCGGCGAACGTCTGCCCATGCAGTTCCGGGTAGCCGCCGGGCAGCCACAGGGCGTCGCACTTGGGCAGCCCGGTTTCCGTCAGCGGCGAAAAGAAATGCAGCTCGGCGCCCATCTGAGTCAGCAGGTCGAGGTTGGCGCGATAGAGGAAGGCGAAGGCATCGTCTCGCGCCACGGCGATGCGTACACCTTCGAGTAGGCGTGGCGGTGGCTCGGGTGCCTCGGCTTCAAGCGTCACCCTAACCGGCAGGCGGTCGAGGCCCGCCTCCTTGAGCACCTCGGCGGCAGCATCAAGCTGAGCATCGAGGCCAGTGAGTTCACCGGCTTGAACCAGGCCCAGGTGGCGATCGGGAATGGCCATCGCTTCGTGGCGCGGAATGGCACCGAGCAGGGAAAGCCCCGTCGGCATGCTCTCCGCCAGCAGCCTACCATGGCCGGTGCTGCCGACACGGTTGGCGATGACTTCGTGAATGGCGAGGTCGGGATGGTAGTTGGCCAGCCCCTGGGCCACCGCGCCGAAGGTCTGGGCCATGCCCCAGGCATCGATCACCGGCAGCGCCGGCAGCCCGGCCAATATAGCCAGGTCGGCGCTGGACGGGTCGCCGTCGAACAGACCCATGGAGCCTTCGACCAGGATCAGGTCTGCGTCACGCGCTGCCTCGGCCAGGCGCCAGCGGCACTCTGCCTCGCCGGTCATCCATGGGTGCAGCTGGTAAACAGGCTGGCCCGAAGCCACCTCCTGCACCATGGGGTCGAGGTAGTCGGGGCCGTGCTTGAACACCCTGACCTTGCGGCCGGCATTGCGGTGCAGCCGAGCCAGCGCGGCAGTGACCATGGACTTGCCCTGGCCGGAGCCGGGGGCGGTAATCAGCGCGGCATGGGCCTCGCCGCGAATTGTTGCGTCAGTCATATCACCTCACGGGTACGAAAACGGGGGCACCGTCGATCTCGGCAGTGGCCAGGCGCTGGCCATAGAGCCGCTCCAGGGCGGCGGGTACCAGCATAGTTTCAGCCGGCCCCCAGCATGCCTCGCCGTCGGGATAGAGCAGCAGCAGGTGATCGCACCAGCGCGCTGCCAAGTTGAGGTCGTGCAGGCACATCATCACCGCCCGGCCCTCGGCGGCCTGCTCTGCGAGCAGCGCCATCACCGCGGTCTGATGGTGCAGGTCGAGATGGTTGGTGGGCTCGTCGGCGAGCCAGATCCGCGGCGCCTGGGTCAGCACCGTGGCGATGGCCAGCCGCTGTCGCTCGCCTCCGGAGAGCGTACTCACCAGGCGCTCGGCCAGGTGGTCGACATCGAGGCGCTCGAGTGCCGCCTCGGCCAGGCGCAGGTCCTCGCCGCCCTCCATCTGCCACGCTGAAAGCCAGGGGTGGCGGCCGATCAGCGCAGTCTCGCGCACCGTGGCAGGAAAGCCGTCGTGGCGCTCCTGGAACACCAGACCCAGCGTACGCGCCACCTGCCGACGACCAAGCGCTGCCAGTGAACGACCGTCGATAAGCACCTGGCCACTACGAGATGGGCGCAGTCCGGCCAGGGTGTGCAGCAGGGTAGTCTTTCCGGCACCGTTGGGGCCGAGTACACCCCATACTTGCCCCGGCTCGACGCTGAGCGATAGCGGGCGGCCATCTTGGCGCCCCGGCACGTCGACAACCAGCTCGCTCGTCTCGAGGCGGTTCATCAGCGGCTCCGGTAGAGCAGGTAGAGGAAAGTGGGCACGCCGAGCAGCGCGGTGATGACCCCTACCGGCAGCTGCTCCGGGGCGATCAGGGTGCGCGCCAGGGTATCGGCCAGTACCAGCAACGTCCCCCCCGCCAGCGCGCAGGCCGGCAGGATCAGGCGCTGATCGTTGCCCAGCAGCAGGCGCAGCATGTGCGGCACCACCAGGCCGACGAAGCCGATGCTGCCGGCGGTGGTCACCGCCATGGCGGTGAGCGCGCTGGCGGTGAGGTAAATCGTCCACTCAAGCGGTCGCACGTTGACCCCAAGTGCCGCCGCCTGCAGTGGACCTCGGGCCATCACGTTGAGGCTGCGACCCAGCGGCATCAGCAACAGGCAGATGAGCAGCAGCAGTGCCAGCGGCGGCCAGGGCGTGCGCGAATAGGAGAGATCGCCCATCAGCCAGTAAAGCATGCCGGGCAAACGCTCAGCGGGGCTTAGCGCCAACATCAGGGTAATCACCGCACCCCAGCCGGCGGCAACCACCACACCGGTGAGCAGCAGCCGAGAGGGTGTCCAGCTGCCGGTGCCGTGGGCCAGTCCAAAAACAAGCAGCGTGGAGAGAAAGGCCCCGGCGAAGGCCGAGCCGGTGATCACCGCCCCGCCCAATCCCGCCAACATCGCCGCCAGCGCGCCCACCGAGGCGCCACCGGAAAGCCCCAGCACATAGGGGTCGGCCAGCGGATTGCGCAGCAGTACCTGCATGAGCGCACCGGCCACGGCGAGCAGGCCACCCACGGCAAAGGCCGCCAGTGAACGCGGAACGCGCAGCTCGAGTATCAGCGTACGCGCCAATGGACTACCCTCACCGCGCACCACCGCCCACACGTCCGCAAGCGACAGCGCGGCGCTGCCCTGGGTGACCGAGAACAACAGCGCCGCCAGTCCCAGCAGGGCGAGAGTGGCCAGCGGTGGCCACAACGAGCGACGCGCTCCCGGCGCCATCGCCTCAGCGCTTGTCGCGGGCACGGTCGAGCTTCTCGCAGAACAGGCGGCTGCCCTCGAGCAGCCGGGGTGTGGGGCGCTGGATCAGCGAGGGCGGCACGAAGAAGAGATTGTCCCGTTCCACTGCCGTCAGGCTCGGATACTGCTCCCAGTGGGTCAGCCAGTCGCGGTTTTCCTCGCCCATGCCGCCGGCCAGGATTGCCTCGGGGTCAGCGGCAAGCACCGATTCGTCGTCGATGCGCGGTACCAGTCGCGACAGCTCGCCGAAGACGTTGACGCCCCCGCACAGGGTCAGCACCTTGCCGATCAAATGTTCGTCGTTGATGGTCATCAGCGGCTCGTCCCAGACCTGGTAGAACACCGGCACCGGCTCGGCATCTGCGTAGCGCTTGGTAAGCTCGGCCATGCCATCGCGGAACTCGGCAGCCACGTACTCGCCCGCTTCACGGGTGTCGGCAAGCAGCGCCAGCCGCTCGATGGCGCTGGATACCCCCTCGAAGTCCCGCGGCTCGATATAGAACACCGGCATGCCCAGCGCCTCGATGGTCTCGAGCTGCTCGGGCGGGTTGCCGGTCGCCCAGCCAATCACCAGGTCCGGATTCAGTGTCACCAGGGCTTCCAGATCCATACGGGTGTGGCTACCCACCGACTGCACCTCTTGCGCCTCGGGCGGGTAGTCGCTGTAGGCCACCACCGCGACCACCTTCTCCCCCGCCCCGGCGGCGTAGACCAGCTCGGTGGCGCCGGGTGAAAGCGCGGCGATGCGGGTGGCCGGCGATTCCAGGCACACCTCGCGTGAACGGTCATCGCTGGCGCACAGCGAATCGGCTCGCGCCTCGCCGACGCCCAGCCCGAACAGGGCCAGGATCAGCAAGGCGCTGGAAATTGCAGCGGGGCCAGAGGCCCCGCTGAACCGGCCGCTATTGGCCAAAGTGAACACTGAGGAAGGCCGCACGGCCGGTGTTAATATAGTCGAACGGTGTAGACTCGAACGTAACAAAATCAAAATCAGAGCCCATTGCGGTAACAACTTCCTTGTCAAACACATTATCTATCGTCATCCGGGCTGACCACATTGGCGCGAAGTTCCAGCCAGCGCGCAAATTAACTTGCCCGTAACCAGCTATGCGTTGTTCGTTAGCGGCATCGTTATAGCGATTGTTTTGGGCGATCCAGGAACCACCCAGCATCCAGTCGCCCATTTCGCGGTCGGCATCGAGGCGAAAGCTCTTGGTGGCAAGGCGCCTGATGCGCTTCCCCTCATTGATCCCACTTCGATTCTCCGGATCGGTATAGGTCAAGGCCGCCGCCAGGATCCAATCGTCGATCTCGGCACCACTCGACAGCTCGATACCGCGGATACGTGCCTCATCGACATTCTCAGGTGGCCAGCCCGCAATCAGATTATCAACATTAGTTTGATATAACGCTGCATCCCAGAACCAAGCTGAATATTGGCCTCGTACACCAACCTCGAGCGTCTCGGAGGTCTCTGCGCTCAGGTCAGGATTGCCGTCCCCAGGCCAATACAGTTCATTAAACGTCGGCGCCCTGAAAGCGGTGCCATAGCTGGTACGCAAGGTGTGGTAAGCGTCCATGTCAAAACCAAACGCCAAGCTCCCCGTTGTCTCCTCGCCAAAGGCTTGGTTGTCATCGTGGCGAAGCGCTGCTTGAACGGAGAATGGCGAAAAATCGAAGAGGACTTGGGCAAAGACCGCAGTATTGTCTCGCCTAGTTTCGTCATAGGGAGTGGTGCTGGTGACGCGATCTTCACTGTACTCAGCTCCGGCCACTAGCTCATGCAAGCCGAAACCAAGGGTATTTTCCCAGCGCGTCGATTGGGTCCGGGTATCGATGATGGAGCTGAGCGTTCTGTCCTGATCGAAATTGTCGCTCTCATCCCGAGATTCGCTCAGAGTCAGTCGGCTACGCCAGGCCTCCGTGACTTGAATCTCACCGTAGATACCGGCAACCTGCTGGACAAAGTCGGTCTCGCCATTGTCAAACTCGGTATTCCCCTTTGCCCGCAGCGCCAACATGCCTATTTCAGCACCACCATCAAATGTATGGGCAAGACGCACCAGGCCAGTCGTATTGTCATACCCTTTATCTTCACCACCGCGGCGAATCGGGGCGCCATCGGTAGAGAAATGACTACCGGCAAAGCTGTAGCGGGTGCCGCCGCTGCTGCCGGAGAGCCCGGCGCTGTAGCGCTGGGTATTGAATGAGCCGCCGCCCACAGAAATGCGTGGATGCGGGCCACCCTCCTGCGCCCCATGGGTAAAGAGCTGCACCACCCCACCTACCGCGTCGGCACCGTACAGACTGCCCTTAGGGCCGCGTACGATCTCGGCACGCTCAAACATGCGCGGATCAAGGTATTGCCAGGAGCTCTCCCCTAGAGTGGCGGACTGGAGGCGAATGCCGTCTATCAGTAACTGGCTCTGCTTATTATTGCCGCCACGAATGCTAAGTGTTGTCTGCTTGCCTAAAGAACCGGTGGACGAAACATCTACCCCGGGCTGGCCCCGGAAAAGGTCCGTCAACTCCACGGGATCCTGACGGCGCAGGGTGGCCTCGTCGAGCAGGGTAACGGAGGATAGCGTTTCATCGGCGGTACGCGGCGCCAAGGTGGCGGTGACCACCATGGGATTGAGTGAAACGGTGTCGGCAGTCTCTGTAGACGCAACCTGGGCCTGAACGGCCAGAGGAAGCGCTGCCAGGCCGAAAGCGGCCAGGCCCTGCGCAGCCAGTTGATGTTTGATTTTCATTCTGATTCCCTTGCTCGCCGTGCCTACCCGCACGGTCTTCTATGCGAAGCCGGGGCAGCGTGAAGGGGTCGAGAAGGGAAGAGAGGTGAACAGCGGCTTCTGCCCTGCCTCGAAGTCGCCCACCGCAACCCGGCATGAGGGAAACACCAAACGATTTGTTCGGTGTTTCCAGCTCTCTCCGGCCGGTCTCCGGGCTTACGAGCGAAGCAGCGCCATAGACACGCTTCGGGGCCATCGCCTTCCCATGCCGGGGCACAGTGGCGTAATGATGGACCCACACTCGATCACCGTTGCGGGGGCAGCGTCGGAATGCTCTTGATCCTCCAGCAAAGGAGAGAGTTCACCGACTTCCCGTTTAACCTCTTAGGGAATGGCACCAGGCAACGCAGCATGCATCGCCAAGTGATCCCTTCAATGAGGCACCTGAGATTGGGCGTAAACTAGCAACACTGCAGGCCGGCGTCAACGCATCGTTGTGCTCAGGCTGATATGGATCAATGGCTTAGTAATTTTGCCAAGCCGTTCCTCACATACCAGACCTGCACGCAGCGCTGTGCGGCGGTCTGGGCGAGCCAGCCGTTGAGGTCACGCAGGCGCCGCTTTTCGGCGCCGAGCGGCACAATGCCGCGACCCATCTCCAGCATGATCAGTACTGCCTCGCCGCCCTGCTCGGCTTCCCAGGAACACAGTTTATCGAGTTCATTCGCCATGGCATGCCGCAGCCTGTCGTCGTCGGGCTCGACGACAAGCCGTTCGGCAATCCAGCGCTCCCAACCTTCCAGCACCAGGGGTAGCGGCTCGGCAACCGAAGGCCACGCTTCGAGCCGACAGCCCGAATGGGCGGAGTGCCAACAGGTGGAGCCGAAGCGTTGTTCTACGACGCCGCGCTTGCCGGCGCAGGTACCGCCAATGAAGAGCTGCATTGCCAGCGCCCCCGGTCATGAGTGAAGGTAAAGTGCCGTCCCTCGGCCTGTACGACACCACCCTCCCAGAAGCCGATGCCCTCGAAGCGTCGGCGCAGTTCGCGAATCACCCCGCCGTGGGTGACGACCAGTGCACGATGTTGACCGTGCGGCAAGCAGCCGGCCGACAATTCAGCAAACCAGTCGTCGATTCGCTGGCGCAGTTCGACGGTCGACTCGCCGCAGGGCGGGGCCTGCTCGCCCTCGCTGTCGATCCAGGCGCGATAGGCGGGCAGCGTCTCCAGATCGTCGTAGGTGCGTCCTTCGTAGTCACCAAAGTCGAGCTCGCGCAGGCGCGTATCGAAGTGTGTCGATCCGGCATCCTCACGCCCCTCGATTACGTGCGCCAGCGTCTGGCGGCAACGAGTCAGGTCGCTGCAGTGAATACTATCGAATGCGAATACCCGCAACGTTTTGCGCAGCCGGTCGAGCCCCGGCAAGGCTTCAGGCAGCAGCAGAGGGATGTCGCGCTGCCCCTGGTAACGACGTTCGCGATTCCACTGGGTCACCCCATGACGAACGACCACCAGCTCCAGGCGCCCAGTAGCAGCCATAGCTCTCCTCCCTCAATGACGGTTCCGACGATATCGCCGTTGATTCCCTTGAAAGCGCTCAGCATGCCCCAGGCGTAGAGCAAGAGAAACGGCATGATCGCCAGGCACAACCACGCGCCTCCTGGAACAAAGACAGCCAGCGGCAACATGGGTAGCGCCGCCAATAGCAAGTCGACAGGTGCCAGATCACGCTTCCAGCTGGCGGCCATACCCTCTGACCGCGCCGTCGGGGCCAGCACGAGCAGGGCGACGGCTCCCAGCCGCCCAAGCGCCAGGATGACGATAAGTAAAATCAGGTTCGCCCCGGCATCCAGCAGGGCGTAGAGAAGTGCCACCTTCCACAGCAGGAGGAAGACCAGTGCCAGAATGCCAAAGCTGCCTACGTGGGGATCCTTCATGATCGCCCAGCGACGCTCCAACGGCGCGTTACTGCCCAAGGCGTCGGCGACATCCATCACGCCATCCAGGTGCAGCCCGCCGGTCAGTGCTACCCACAGCGTAAGCAGCACCAGCGCCAGCAGCGCAGCCGGCAGCACACCCTCGAGCATTATCGCCGCCAGCGCGAGCAGCCCCCCAAGAAACACGCCCACCAGCGGGTAGCAGCGCACCGCCCAGCGCCGCGTTGTCGGTGTCCATGGGCAGGTCAGTGGAAGCGGCAGCCGAGTCAGGAACTGCAACGCCAGCACCAGGCCATATGCAGCGTCTCTCATGGCTGACGCTCTCCATGGCGTTTCCACACCTGGGGCAGCCCGGCCATCACCTGGATCACCTCGTCCGCCTCACTGGCCACCAGGCAGTGGACCCGCTGCAGGAAGGCAACATAGCACCACACCCCGGCATCCTCGGAGGGCATGCCTTCGTTGATGTCGTTGGAGACGATCACCAGTGCAATGTCACGCTGTCTTGCCTCGGCCAACATCCGTGCAATCATGACGGTGCCCTGCGTCTCATCAAGCTGGCTGGCATACAGCAGCTGGCTCGCCCATAGCGTCAGGCAGTCGAGCAGCAACGTGCTGCCCGGCACCACCCGGTCGAGGGCGGCGCAAAGGTCGACCGGTTCCTCCAGCGTGATCCAGCCCTCGCCACGCACGCGTCGATGGCGGCTGATTCGAGCCTGCATCTCCGTGTCGCCTCTGCTCGCGGTGGCCAAGTAGTAGCGCTTGCCGCCTCGCTCGTCCTGCCATCGGCGTGTCAGCGCTTCGGCGAAGGTGCTCTTGCCGGAGCGCGCGCCGCCGCTGACGAAAGCAATCATGACGGCCTCCAGCGAGCGATGGCCTCGATCAGCAAGGTATTCTCCTGCCGCGAACGTACCGCTATGCGTAACCAGGCGCCGTCAAGTCCCATGAAGTTATGGGTATGGCGCGCCAGGAAGCCCGACCGGGCGAGATACTCCAACAGCAGCGGCGCGGCCTGTGCCTTTGTCCGACCCTGCAGCAGCAAGAAGTTGGCCCGCGAAGGCACCACCCGCAGCCCCAAAGCCTCTAGCTCACGCTGCAGCCACGGCCCCTCGATCGAGATCCATTCCTGGGTACGCTCAAGAAAATTGCGATCCCCGAGCAGCCGTTCCACCAGCCCCGCAGCCAGGGTATTGACGCTCCACGGCAGCTGCAGCTCGGCGATTCGATCGACCGTTGGCCCATCGCCCAGCAGATAACCGAGCCGCAGGCCGGGAATGGCGTAGAGCTTGGTCATCGAGCGTAGCAAAAGCAGGTTGTCGTAGCGGGCCAGCAGCGGGGTCAGGCGCTCGTCCGGAGAAACGAAGTCGACGAAGGCCTCGTCCACCACCAGCGTGGTGCCGCACCGATGACTCTCTGCCAGCAAGCACTCGACCTGATCACGCTCGATCAGCGTACCGGTGGGGTTGTTGGGGCGGCACAGGAATACCGCGTCGGCATCGCGAATGCCCTCGAGCGCTCGCGCCTCATCCAACGCAAAGCTGCCCGCCTCAAGCGCAAGATGCTGCACACCGATGCCGTAGTGGCGGCAAGCGCGTTCATACTCGCAGAAGGTGGGCTGCACGACGACGGCTCGACGCGCCCCCTGCTTGGCCAGCAGCGCCGCGGCCAGGAAGATCGCCTCGGCTCCGCCGTTGGTCAGGCGCACCTGCTCGGGCGTAAGTCCTTCCGCCCAGGCGATGGCCCTGCAAGCCTCGGTATAGTCGGGATCCGGATAGACGTTCAGCTCGGCCAGGCTTGCGGCAAGCCGCTCCATCAGCCACGACGGTGGCCCCAGCGGGTTGAAGTTGGCGCTGAAGTCGATTACCTGTGCATTGGAAGCCAGGCCCAAGTTGAGCAGCATCCCTTCAGGACGGCCGCCATGGCTCGGCCAGTCGCTCATGTTGCCCTCCGGCTCGGTCATGACACAGCACTCCAGGCCCCGACCAGGCCCGCCATCAACAGAAAAAAGGCGATCCAGGCGCCGTGCATATACCGCATGGAACGGCGGATGTGCGCTACTCGCAGGTGCTCAAGCGGTTCGCCCATACGCACCCGCTCGGAGACCTGCCCACCGTAGCGGTTGATGCCGCCCAACTGCACGCCAAGCAAGTATGCCATCATCGCCTCGGGCCAGCCGGCATTGGGGCTGGGGTGGCCCGGCGCATCGCGCCAGGTGCCGGAAAGCGCGCCCCGAGTGCGCGCCGCAGGAACCGTCAGGGCCGCCAACCACATGGTCAGCGCGGTCAGCCGTGCCGGCACCCAGTTGGCCATATCGTCGAGCCGGGCCGATGCCCAGCCGAAGTCACTGTAGCGCTCGTTGCGATAGCCGACCATGGAGTCCAGGGTATTGACCGCCTTGTAGGCCAGGGCCAGGGGGGCGCCGCCGAGCAGGGCCCAGAATAGTGGCGCGGTAAGACCGTCGACCGTGTTCTCGGCCACAGTCTCAACGGTGGCACGGGTAATACCGGCCTCGTCAAGCGCCTCGGTATCGCGGCCCACGACCATCGCCACGGCCCGGCGCGCCCCATCAAGATCACCTTGGGTCAGGGGCTGAGCCACGTCCCGTGCGGCACTCTGTAACCCTTTGATGGCCAGTGTGGAGGCCAGCAACCCGATCTCCGCGACCAGCCCCAGCAGGGGGTGAATCCATGCCAGCCCTTGCAACAGGCTCCAGGCCAGGGCATAGACTCCCACGACCACGACAAGGGTCATGAGGGCACCCATGCATTGGCGCAGCCATGGCGAGCCGCGGTTCCATGCTCGCTCCAGCCCGGCGATCACTCGCCCCATGCCCACCACCGGGTGGGGCAGCCAGCGTGGATCGCCAATCACCAGGTCGAGTACGATCGCCACCGCCACCAGCGCAAGCAGCGTCAGCGAGAGCGGCTCTGCCGTCATGCGTCTTTGCTGCCCGCGACCCCGGCAGAGGCGAAGGTGGCCATATCGGCCAGCATGCGGGTCGCCGCTTCCAACAGCGGAAATGCCAGCGCCGCCCCGGTGCCTTCCCCCAGGCGAAGTTCAAGTGCCAGCAGCGGGTCACCGCCCAGCGCCGTCAGGGCATGCACGTGGCCCGGCTCCCGGGAGCGGTGGGCAAAGATCAGGTAGTCGCGCACCTTCGGGTCGATGCGACAGGCCAGCAGCGCGGCGACCGTGGCGATAAAGCCATCCACCAGCAGCGGAACGCGCCGCGACGCCCCGCCCAGGTAGGCACCGGCCATGGCGGCGATCTCGAGCCCTCCCAGCTTGGTCAGGATATCCAGCGGATCCTGAGGGTTCGGTGACCGGGCCTCGATGGCGCGCTCGATGACGTCTCGCTTGTGAGCGAGCCGGTTCTCGGGAATGCCGGTGCCCTGCCCGGTCAGCGCTGCTACCGGCTCCCCGGTCAACACCGCCAACATGGCGCTGCTCGCGGTGGTATTGGCAATGCCCATCTCACCCACGATCAAACAGCGGCAGCCGGCGGCCACGGCCCGTTCGGCAGCATGGATGCCCACCTCGATCGCCTGCACCGCCTCGCCCCGTGTCATGGCGTCCTGCTCGACAAAGTTGGCGGTGCCCCAACGCACCTTGTCGTGTACCAGCCCGCTCTCGCCGCCGCGCGCGGCACTGTCACGGGAGAGCTCGCTGGCCACGCCCACGTCGATGACCTCGAGCCGCGCACCGATCTGACGGGCGAAGACATTGATGGCTGCCCCGCCGGCAACGAAATTGCCCACCATCTGGGCGGTTACCGCCTGGGGAAAAGCCGAGACACCTTCGGCGGCGACGCCGTGGTCGGCGGCGAAAACCAGCACGGCGGGTGGGGTAATGCGTGGCAAGTCCTCGCCGGTTATGGTGGCCAGGTCGATCGCCAGCGACTCGAGCCTGCCGAGGCTGCCCAGCGGCTTGGTCAACTGGTCAAGGTGAGCGGCGACACGGCCGGCGATGTCCCTGTCGGTGGGCTGGAGGCGGGCGAGGGTATCGGCGAGCATGCGTGGCATCCTGCGTGGGGTGTGGAAAGGGGCATGAAAAGGGGCACCATCATAGCAAGGGTCGAGCGCTGTACGCATGTCACTCAGGAGGCACGGTTTGCCTTCATGGTGTTCTCGCCACCCTCTGACCGGGACAGTTCAAGGGAACCAACCGGTCTCGCCTCCTGTGTGGCGTCGTCTTGCCATGCCAGGCGAGCGGCATTGCCCATCACACTCAGCGAACTCGCCACCATGGCCAGCACGGCCACGAGTGGGGGAATCGCCATGCTCACCGCCAAGCCAAGCGCCAGCGCATTGTAGAGCCCGGAGAGCACCAGGTTCTGGCGCATCACTCGCCGGGTCCGTCGGGCCAGCCGCCAGGCCGACGCCACGCCCTCGATGCCCGGACGCATCAGCACCACCCCGGCCCCTTCCCGAGCTGCCGAACTGGCCCCCAGCGGGGCCACGCCCACCGTCGCGGTGGCCAGTCCCAGCACGTCATTGATGCCATCGCCCACGTAGAGCGAGGGCTGGGGCAGAGCCCTGACGAGCCGGGCCTTGGCTTCGGGGCTACGCTCTGGATAGCACTCCTCGGGAGCCAGGCCCACGGTTCGAGCCAGGCTCTCGACGGCGCCGCGCCGATCACCGCTGATCAGGGCCAACGCAAGGCCGGCTTCTCGTAGAGACGCCAGCGTCTTGCCGGTACCGGGCAGCGGTGTTTCTCCCAGCGTGAAGCCACCCAGCCAACGGCCGTCGCAGGCCAGCAGGATCTCGCTGCTCGACGCCTCGCCGGCCTGCGGTGCGGCAATGTCCTGCTCCGCCAACCAGCCACGACTACCCAGCAGCAGCTCGCGACCATCGGCAAGCCGGGTGCGGCGTCCGCGCCCGACAAACTCCTCTGCGAGACTGTTCCCCTTCGCCTCTGCCCCGGCCACGCCTTCGTCGTGCAGATGGCGTCGCAATGCCCTCGCCAGCGGATGCTGGCTGCCCTGGACTGCCTCTGCCGAGAGCGAGAGCAGCGTTGCCTCGGTGACATCAGGCGCCATGCTGACGCCAAGCACCCTCGGCTCCCCTGGCGTCAGCGTGCCGGTCTTGTCGAACGCTGCCGCCCGTATACCCGCCAGGCTTTCGAAGATGCTCGGGTCGCGAAATACCACTCCCTGGGCGAGTGCCTGGCCACTGCCGGCCAGTCCGGCCAGGGGCACCGCCAGGCCCACGGCACAGGGGCAGGCCACGACCAGTACCGACAGCGCCCGCACCAGGGCTTCCTGCCCCGGCACGCCCGCCAGAATCGCCATGCCCCAGGTGAACAGGGCTAGCCCCACGGCCAGCGGACTCAGCCAGGCGGCAAAGCGGTCGGCCAGGCGCTGGAGCTCGCCCTTGCGCGCCTGCTGCCACCACATCTGCTCACGCAGCTTGTCCAGTCGGCACTCACCGACGAGGGCGGTGACTTCAAGCACCAGTGAGCCTCCCAGGTTGCGACAGCCAGCCGCCACGGCGTCTCCCGGCAGGCAGCGGCGCGGAGCACTCTCGCCGGTGAGCGGAGAAAGATCGAGCAGCGCCTCGCCCTCGCAAAGGACTCCATCTAGTGGAAGCACCTCGCCCTCGTCCACTCTAAGGCAGTCGCCATGCGCTACCGCCTTCACCGGGCAGTTTCGCCAGCGGCCCCGCTGCTGCCGTCGCACATCACCGGGAGGCATATGCAGTGCCTGCAGGGCACGCAGGCCGCGATGACGACAGAGGGTCTCGACCAACCGCCCCGCCAGCAGCAACAGGATCAGCATGACCGCCGTGTCGAAGTAGACCTCTGGCGAGCCACGATAGAGCAGCCACAGAGACACCGCCACGGCCCCCAGAGTGCCCAGCGAGACCAGGGCATCCATGCCCGGACGTCGAGCCCGCACGGTGCGCCAGGCGGCACGATAGAACGGCAGTCCGGCATAGGTCACTACCGGCAGGGCAAAGGCGCCCGATACCCAGGCCAGGACCAGCTCCCGTCCAGCATCAGGCAGCGCACCTGCATAGATCAGCAGCGAAGCGAGCATGGTCCACATGCCGAAGGAAGCGGCGATCAGCAGCCGCAGGATGAGGTAGCGACTCTCCTGCTCGAGGCGCGCCTCGGCATCGCCGGCCGCCTCCGGGGGGCCGAGGCGATAGCCGATGCGGCGCACCGCGCTGGCCAGGACGTCCTCGTCGAGTGTCTCGGGTTGGCCACACACAAGCAGGGTAGCGCTGGGATAGTGCAAGCTCGCGGACATGACGCCAGGCAGGCGTGTCAACTGCGCCTCCACCGCCAGGGCGCAGCTGGTGCACCAGAGCCCCTGCACCGAAAAGAGCGCTTCGTCGATGTCTGGGAATTCACTATGGGTAGATGAGGTCATGCCAACAAGCGTAATGGGCCGCCGTCATTTATCCAGCATTGGCACTTCATAGACTGGCCTATAGGCTGCATATGGATACATGGAATTAAAGTCATTACCATGTCGCCATTACCCGCAGCAGACACGCAAGGGGCGCGGCGCCACTCGTCGGCTGCTCGACTTCCTGCTCGAGTGCCGCCATCCGGCGTCGATCGTGACCAAGAGCGCCCTGATCCTGTGCGATCTCTCATGCAGCCGCATGCGTTCTCCGCCATTTTGATACTTTCAACCGACCGCCACCTCGTATCCGGTGAACTTGCGCAGGTTGATCACGCCACTGTCGAGGATCAGATACTGGCCCTTCAAGCCCAGCAGGGTGCCTGCCACAACGGGGTTCTTGTCGAAGTTGTGGGAAACGATCTTGCGGGGAAACTCCAGCACCGGGTAGTCGAAATTGACCGGCTGTTGATCGAGGACACGGATGGTATCGGCGCCGAAGCGCTCGTGCAGGTTGGCCAGCCCCCCTTCCAGGCGCGCCAGCAGCCGATCCCGCTCGACGCAAAGATCCAGCGACTCGACCTCGCCCTTGAGCATAGCACGCCAGTTGGTGCGATCGGCCACCTCCTCCTTGAACAACATCTCGACGAAGCCCGACTGCTGACGCGTATCGACCTGCAATACCGGCAGGGCCTGGATCGCTCCCTGGTCCAGCCAGCGGGTCGGCACCTGGGTGCCGCGGGTGATGCCGACCTTGAGGCCGGAGGAGTTGGCCAGGTAGACCACATGGGGCTGGAAGCAGTGGCGCTCCCCCCACTCGGGCTCGCGGCAGGTGCCGGCGAAATAATGACAGGTCTCCGGCTTCATGATGCAGGTATCGCACTGGGCCAGCTTCTTGAAGCAGGGATAGCAGTGGCCCTGGGCAAAGCTCTTCTTGGTCGCACGACCGCAGTGGGTGCAAGCGATGGCGCCCGTCCACGTCAGACGCAGCGATTGGCCCAGGCGGGCATTCAGGTCGAGACGCTGCTCGCCGGCGCGCAGGGTATAGCGTACCGGCTCACCCTGTTCACCGGGGACGATAGCCATCTTGCTCAGGCAGCCCTGAATGACGGCGGGATTGATTTCTGTCTTTTCAATAATTTTCATAGGAAGTGCGGCATAGATTGGCGAGCGGGATGAAGAGCAAGGCGCACGCAGCGCAGACACCGGAGCCTATGCGTTACTAGGTGAGGATGTCGAGCAGCGCGCAACGAAGCGATTCGCACGCGCAGCCATGTATGCCGTATTTCCTCAGTCACGGGTGGCATCCCGGGCTAAGCCAGCCAGCTCCGGCGGCACATCGGCACCGGAGCTGGCGCTACCGCAGGTGCGCTGCTCCAGATAGCCGACCCGCTCTGCCTCAGGCACGTTGTTTTCCACCTCGTAGCGCATCACTGCCTCGAGGCAGAGTTCGGTCTGTTCAGGGGTTAACATCCGACCATCCGGCCATTTACGCAGGGCCACCGCCTGCTTGAGGCTATCGTAAATGACCGGGGTCATCTGCTGGATCATGCGATCGAAGGTCATATCGCTCATGGAAAACTCTCAGGTTAGGGGAAACGCTGAATAAATCGGTAAGCAGCACGCAACGCAGGGATTCGCCCGTGCAGCCATTTAGACAGTGTTTCCTAGCGGCGGGCACGGCTGGAATAATACCACCCCAAGGCGAGGCCCACGACCAGTCCGCCAAGGTGCGCCTCGTTGGCCACATTGCCGAAGCCTACGGCAGCAGCAGCGTCGGTCATGGTGAAAACCATCCAGCCCAGCATGAAGACCACCAGCATCTGTGGCACGAAGAAGCCACTTTGTGGCGCACGCCGGGACATCAGCCAGACATAGCCCAGCAAGGCAAAGTCCACCCCGGACATGCCGCCGAACAGCACGGTGCCGGTGGCGTACTGGGCCAAGTTGGCGCCGATCCCGGCCATCAGCAGGATCAGCAGCATACGCCAAGATCCCTGCAGGGCCTCGACCTGCCGGCCGAAATACCACAGCCAGAGCATGTTGAAGATCAGGTGCATCCAGCCGAAATGCAAGAAGGCAGGAGACAGCAGCCGCCATATCTGCCCCGTGGCCATCGCATCACCCAGGCTACCGAACATGACGCTACCGTTGACGATGCCGACGGGTACGATGGTTAGCGAGGCCACCACGATATCGCCCATCATAGCCATCAGGGCGAATACCAGCAGGGAGAGGGCCAGTGCCGTGGCCGTGACCGGCGCCTGCCGAAAAGGGACTGCCAGCGAGGTGCCCCCCGTAGCCGCTCGACGCCGTTCGGTCATGAGCTGTTCGCCCCGCTGCCAGCTCGACAACAGCTGCATCATGGCATCATGCTGGTCGAGGTTGGCCAGCCACAGCACCTGCCCCTCCTCCTCTGCGGTGAAGCGGTGACCGATCCGGTGGGCCCAAAGCGCTCGGCGCAGCTCTCCGATCTCGGCATCATGGGGAAACAGCATGATGCGGTACATGAACACTCCCTGAATTCATTACGGGTTCAATTCTGCGTTGCAAAGGCGAGCGCCACAATGGCTTGAGCAGGAAAATAGGGTTTGCACGAGGGTTTGCACGAGTGCGGCGTACCGACGCAAATAAAAAATCCGGCGGAGGGGGCCGCCGGATAAGAGCAAGGGATCATTCAAGGGAACACTTACTCTGATGAGCTTTGCAGCGGGAAGTTCATGGCCGATAGAAAAAATATTGTTATTCTTTGTAATGGTAATGGCATTGCCAACCTCCTGCGCGGCACCGCTCAATCGAAATCGATTTCCCACGGCCTGGGCCTAGCCGCCTCCTCCTGGGGCACCCGAACCCAGACGAAGTGATTAGCATCCAACCTCTGCTCGCCGCTCCAGCGATAGGCCACGAGGCGCCCGAACTTCACCGCGCTGTAGTCGAGACAGGCGATGTTGGCCGTCGGCAGCGCTGGCACACCCTCGCACCAGTAGTGGCCAATGAACAGCGGCGGCTGATCAAGTCCATAATGCGGCAGACGAGCAAACTCGTCCGTGCTGAGCTCACGCGCCTCGAGGTCCCCCGGCAGGTTGTCGGGCTGGAAGATCACATCGCCCCAGTTTCGCGGCTCCCGCGCCCAGAAATGGGCCCGGAAACTACGCCGGGTAAAACCATCGCCGGAGTGGATCTCCACGCCTTCAGGCAAAGGCAGGTGTACACCGCGAGTCAGACGATCGAGCACTCGACAGGCGAGAGTGTCCGCGGACACAGACTGCTGCAGGAACGTCTCGTCGATGATGCCGCCAGGGCACTCCCGCTCGAGCGCATCGATCAGGGGCTGGTCCCAGCAGGCATGTACCACCCGAAAATCGCCGAAGTCCAGATAGAGAGGGATCTCCATGAACCAGGCCAGCGTCTCGTCCCACTCCGCCGGATGGTCGCGATACTGGTCCAGGGTCTCCTTGATGATGCGATTGTGTCGCGGCGAATGCTCACGCAGCCACTCCCGGCCCAGACCCCGGGGCGCACGATGGCAGTAGGCCAGCGCATTGTATTCATGGTTGCCCATGACGATATGCGCCTCGCCGTCCTCAACCATGCGCCGGGCAATGTTCACCGCCAGGCGGATACGGGGGCCTCGGTCGATCAGGTCACCCAGGAAGATCACTCGGCGGCGCGGGTGGCGATAGACACCGCCACGTTGATGGTAGCCGAGCTTCTCCAGCAAGGCGCCCAGGGTAGCGCCGCAGCCGTGTACGTCACCGATGAGATCGTAGCCTTCGATTGCTGCCTGTCTTGTCACGTCAGTCCCCCAGCCGGTTGCTCCAGCCCAGCTTGCTGCGCAGGACCTCGTAGAAATTGTGGCCCGGGGGATGCACCAGTTGAACCCGCTGCGGCTTGCGCTTCACGACCAGCACATCGTCGGGCTTGGCCACGGCACGCGTTTGGCCATCGCAGCTGATATGCGGGTAGGTCTGGTTGGTCTCGCCGATATGCACGCGGATTTCGCTGGCCGCGTCGATCACGATGGGCCGGCTGGAGAGGGTATGGGGAAACATCGGCACCAATTCGATGACTTCCAGCTTGGGATGCATGATGGAGCCGCCCCCTGAGAGGGCATAAGCGGTGGACCCGGTCGGCGTAGCGATGATCAGGCCATCGCTGCGCTGGCTGTAGACGAACTGGTCGTCGATGAACAGCTCGAACTCGATCATCCGCACCGCCTTGCCCGGGTGCAGCACGACCTCGTTGAGGGCATCGCCGCTGCCGACCTGTGTTCCATCCCGGTAGAGTTCGACATCGAGCAGGAATCGCTCCTCGACCTCGTACTGCCCAGCCAGCACCTGGCCAACACGCTCCTCGAGCTCGTCCGGTGAAATATCGGTGAGAAACCCCAGGCGACCACGATTGACGCCCAGCACCAGGGTGCCGCTGTGACAGAGCGTGCGAGCCGCACCCAGCAGACTGCCGTCCCCACCCACCACGATAATCAGATCGCAGAGCTCACCGAGGGTGCGGCGACTGGCTTCCGGATGCCCATGGCCGATCAGCACGGTAGCGGTGCGATCCTCGATGATCACGTGGTAGTCCCGCTCATCAAGAAAATGCATCAAGCGATTGAGCGTGTCGACCACCTTGGCACTGCCCAGGCGACCGATCAGACCGATGTTCTTGAAGGTTTGCATGCCCTGGCCTCTCGGATCACGGCCGGCCATTATGGAGGCTGGCAGCAGGCCGGGCAAACTCAAGCCGTAACAGCCGCCCGGCGGCGCAGCCACCACTCGTTGAGAAACAACGAGCCGATGATAATGGCTCCGCCGACGGCCAGGCGCGGCAAGTCGGCCTCGCGGTTCCAGATCAACAGGTTGACCAGCAGCCCCGCGGGGATCAAAGCATTGTTCATGATCGCCAGGGCACCGGCATCCACGCGGGTCGCCCCCAGGTTCCACAGGAAGTAACCAATGCCGGAAGCCACCAGGCCCAGCCAGGCGAGCACGCCCCACTGCAGGCTAGTGGTGGGCATGGCTGCGGTATTGCCCAGCAGGGCAAAGGCTGGCAGTGCAACCAGTAGCGCACCGAGATAAAACCAGGCAAAGACACTATGACGTGGCAGCGATGACGGCAGGGTTGCCGAAAGACGGCGATAACCCACCTGACCCAGGGCGAAACAGAGATTGGCGCCCTGCACCACCAGGAACCCGAGCCAGAAACCGCTATCGAGCCCCTGGTAGCGGATCACCGCCGCCCCCAGCACGGCAAGGGCCGCCGTGAGCAGGTAGAAAGGTGTGAAGCGGCCGAACAGCGCATCGTCGAGTAGCGTGACGTAAAGAGGCGTGAAGATGGTGAAGAGCAAGACTTCCGGAACCGACAGCAGCAGGAATGACTGATAGAAGAAGATATACATCACGCCGAGCTGAACCGCGCCCAGCGCCATGAGTGTCAGTCGCTGGCGTCCGCGAAGCAGCGATGGCCTCAGGAACGGCAAAAATACCACCGCCGCCAGGACAACTCGTACAAGCACGGCAAAATAGCTGTCCACCTGACCGGCCAGGTAGACACCAATCAATGAGAATGAGAAAGCCCATAGTGCAGTGACGCCAATCAGATAGCCCACGGTAAACTCCATTGAGCGTGAAAGTTGACAGCAATTATACGCACAACCAGACCCACTTCAATTCTCCTGTCGCCGTTCTCCTTGGCCTGGCTGAGCCACCCGAGGCCATTACTCCCTAGCGGCCGGCAGTGCGGCTTCTTCGCTTCGACTACAGGCAAAGTACTCATCATAACGGACCTCTGCCTGATCACCGAACAGTATGGCGCAGGCCTCTCTCAACCCCGGGGAGTCACGTATTGCCGCCTCGTGCACAACGAGGGCGATCTTGGAGCGCCGACGCAGGAAATCCTCCAGCCGAGTGACCATTTCACGTCGCTGAGCATGCCGCAGTTCGCAACGCAGGTATTCGGTTCCCTCAATCAACACCTCCGCCTGACGCGGGTCCTCGCGGATCTCCTCGAGCATCTCCAGAGCATGGGTTCCATAACGACGCCACAAGCGGATCGACAACGGCTCGGAAGCTTCCTGTGCCGTCATGCTGTCGAGCCCCATGAGGGCGGCCTGATGCATGAACTCCTGACGGACTTCTTCCGGCGGCTCGCCATACCAGCGATGGCCCGGGTGGGGTATCGTCACCCCCATGTCGCGAACGGCATCGACCACCTCATCGCCGACATTGAGGCAATCGGTGAGCTTGCCGCCGAATATGCTCAGGTGGGCCTCGTCGGAATTGATGTCGATGGCATGCTTGCGGGATAGCTGTAGAAAGTCACGGTCTCCGCCGCCGTTGTCCCGCACAGCCAGGGGGCGAACGCCGCAACGGGTGGAAATGATATCGTCGGTGGTGAGTGGGCTGTCCAGGGTAAGACGCTTGTTGATGTTGTCCAGGACGAAGCGGATATCGTCCTCGGTAACCCCGACTTCCGGCTTCTCGACCCGGGTGTCGGTGGTACCGATACAGGTTCTCGGTCCCATGGGGATGACGAAGAAGAGGCGACCGTCATCGGCGAAGAAGGCCAATACGCGCTGACTATCGGTCAGTCGCGGTACGATCAGATGGATGCCCTTGGAGTAGACGTGATGATAATCAGTCTGCTGCCCCGTCAGGGCGTTGTGTTTGTCTACCCAGGGCCCCGCCGCATTGATCAGTACTCGCGAGCGCACTTCCAGCGTTCTGCCATCCATTACGTCGCGCAACTGGGTGACCCAAAGCCCGTTCTCACGCTTTCCACCCAGTGACTCGACGTAATTGACTGCCACGCCACCGTAGTTGAGCGCCCCGCGCACGAAGTTGAAGACGAAGCGGGCGTCGTTGTCATGTAAGTAGGCATCCGAATACTCGAAGCCACCAATGGCCTCTCCCACGTCAACAATCCCTTCGCCCTGCTTGATTGCCGAGGGTGTCAGGAAACGGGGGATACGCGTAAAACCATTGCCAATCAGCCAGTAGAACCAGCTGCCGGCCCAGAGATAGCGAGGATGGTATCGAAAGCCCTTGGAAATGGTGGTCAGGAAACGTATCTCCTGCACCGTAGAGGGGTAGCTCTTGATCAGGTGATTGCGACTCTTGCAAAGCTTGCGAACCAGAGCGAAATCACGGCTCTCCATGTACTTGATGCCGCCCCAGACCAGATTGGAAGAGTGCATGCTGGTGCTACCGGCGAAATCACCGCGTTCGACCAATGCCACCCTGGCACCCTTTCCGGCCAGGGCCGCCGCGGCGGCTGCACCATTGATGCCCCCACCGACGATCAAGACGTCGAAGACCTCGCCAGTCAACTTGTCGATATTGCTGCTGCGCAGTTGCATGTGCGGACCTATCGGAAAAATCGGACCTTTTCGAAAAAAAACCCGCTCGGCAAGCGCCGAGCGGGGCAATAGTTGACCCGGTCAGGCTACCGGAAACACGAACAGCGAGTGTCGGGCTTGGACGCGGCAGGCCTGTTTCGGCTTGCCGCGCCGGTGATAGTGGTCTCGGTCAGGCACCACCGCCCGACGGAACCCTCAACGTGTACCAGCGGCCATCCATTCCTCCATCATCTCGTCATAGGGAACGGTAGTGCCCTGCGGCATCTCATCGTCGAGCTTGGCCTTGGGAGCGCCATCCTGCGACAGCCAGTATTCGGCGTCCTGCTCGTCGTTGAGCATCGGCGGGTAGGACTCGAAGACATTGGCCCGAGCCAGGCGGGACATGATGTTGTCCATGGCGTTGGCCAGATTATCGAGACCTTCCTGGGGCGTGATCTCACCGCTGATGACCGGCGCCAGATTCTGCCACCAAAGCGGTGCCATGCGCGGATAGTCAGGCACGTTGGTACCGGTCGGGGTCCACATGGACTCGTTGGGGCTGCGGTAGAACTCCACCAGGCCGCCCAACTTCGGTGCCATCTCGGTCATCTGCTCGGAGAAGATATCGGACTCGCGGATCGGCGTCAGGCCAGCCATCAGCTTCTCGAGGGAGACCGACTTGGCCACGGTGAACTGACCGAACAGCCAAGCAGCGGTACGACGGTCCTCGGGGGTGGAATCGAAGAAGGTCCATGAGCCCACGTCCTGATAGCCGACCTTCATGCCCTCCTCCCAGTACGGGCCCACCGGGGACGGCGCCATGCGCCACTTGGGGTTGCCTTCTTCATCGGTTACCGCAACGCTCGGATCGGTCATGTCAGCTGTGAAGGCGGTGTACCAGAAGATCTGCTGGGCGATCTGACCCTGGGCAGGCACCGGACCAGCCTCGCCGAAGGTCATACCCTGCGCTTCGGGTGGCGCATAGTCGCGAAGCCAATCCACGGCCTTCTGCATGGCGAATACCGACGCAGGTGCATTGGTGCCGCCACCGCGGGTTACGCTGGCACCTACCGGACGGCTCTCTTCGTCGACACGGATACCCCAATCGTCCACCGGGTTACCGAACGGAATACCGGGGCTGCCCATGCCCGCCATGGAGAGCCAGGAGTCGTGGAAACGCCAGCCAAGCGACGGATCACGACGACCGTAGTCCATGTGCCCATAAACCCGCACGCCATCGATCTCACCGACGTGCTCGGTAAAGAACTCGGCGATATTCTCGTAGGCCGTCCAGTTGGTCGGTACACCCAGGTCGTACCCGTAGATGTCGCGGAACTGCTCCTGGAGGTCCTCGCGCTGGAACCAGTCATAGCGGAACCAGTAAAGGTTGGCGAACTGCTGGGCCGGTAGCTGGTAGATACTGCCATCCGGTCCGGTGGTGTACTGGATGCCGATGAAATCTTCCAGGTCCAATGTGGGTAGCGTGTAGTCAGCCCACTCGTTCTCCATCGCTTCGGAAAGATTGATGGTGGTGCCGTAGCGTATATGGGTGCCGATGGCATCGGAGTCGTTGATGAAGCCGTCGTAAATATTGCGACCCGTCTGCATCTGGGTCTGCATGTTGTCGACCAGATCTCCCTCGCCGATGATGTTGTGCGTCACGCTGATGCCGGTCAACTCCTCGAAGGCCGGCGCCAACACGTCGCGCTCCCAGACGTGGGTGGTCAAACCCTCGGCGACGGTATTGATTTCCATGCCGCGAAAAGATTCAGCGGCCTGGGCAAACCACAGCAGCTCTTCTATCTGCTCCTCCCGGGAGAGCGTGGAATTCTGAAAGTGTTCATCGACCAGTCGTTCGGCGATGGCCCGCGCATCGTGGGAGTCGGCGTGCAGACTAGCGGATGCAAGCATCAAGCTACCTGCAATCACCGTCAGTTTCATCCTGTTGTTTTTCATGTGGACCTCGTTTGCTTGTTATCGTCTTCCATGACGTAAATAACCATCCATGCCACCTTGATTCAGCCCCAACGCATCAACACCAGCAACCATAGAATGGAAGCCGCCAGAGCAAACCAAATCGAAATATCCGTGAACCCGACTACTGCCAGATGGATGTAGGCAGCAGAAAGCAGGCCAATGAATAAGCGATCACCACGTGTCGTGGAAATCGGTAGAAACCCCTTTCGTTCTATCGAGGGTGAGACCACCTCCCATACCGTCATACCAGCCAGCATGGCGCCTATTGTAGAAAAGAAAATTGCCGTAGGTACCGTCCAGACCATCCAGGACATTTTCAAACCCTCCTGCTCAAGTACGGCCCAGGGCAAAGCCCTTGGCAATATGATTACGCACAAAATAGACGACGACGATGCCAGGCAATATGGTAAGCACGCCGGCTGCCGCCAGGGTTCCCCAGTCGATACCCGATGCCGTCGAGGTACGCGTCATGATCGATGCGATCGGTTGAGCATTGGTGGCGGTCAGAGTGCGGGAAAGCAACAGCTCGACCCACGAGAACATGAACAGGAAGAACAGGGTCACGCCGATGCCAGAGCGGATCATTGGGATGAATATCGTGACGAAGAAGCGGGGAAAGCTGTAGCCATCGATATAGGCAGTTTCATCAACCTCCTTGGGAACGCTGCTCATAAAGCCTTCGAGTATCCAGATCGCCAAGGGAATATTGAAGAGGCAATGAGCCAACGCTACGGCGATATGCGTGTCGAAAAGGCCTACGGAGTAGTAGAGTTGGAAATAGGGCAGCAGGAACACCGCCGGTGGCGCCATCAGGTTGGTCAGCAGCCAGAAGAACAGATGCTTGTCACCGATGAACTTGAAGCGGCTGAAAGCGTAAGCGGCGGGCAGGGCCACCGAGATGCTGATCAGCATATTCATCAGCACGTAGGCCAACGAATTGACGTAGCCCATGTACCAGTTGGAATCGGTGAAGATGCGCGTATAGTTGGCGATGGTAAAATTCTGCGGCCAGAACGAGAAGTTACCAAGTATTTCAGTGTTGGTCTGAAATGACAGATTGAGCAGCCAGTAGATCGGCAGCATCACGAAGACGAGATAGAGCCCGAGCAAGGTGCGGCGACGCCAACGAGTGGCTGTCCCACGTGCCAGCTTGCGACGCTTGGCAGCGCTCTCGGCGGCCTGTCGGCGAACGGTGTCAGGCGTGGTCGGTACGGAGCGAGTCATATCAGGCTCCTCCCTGATTGGTATTATCTTTTTGCATATTCATGATGGCGGTATAGAAGACCCAACTGACCAGGAGGATAATCAAGAAGTAGATCAGAGAGAATGCCGCCGACGGCCCCAGGTCCTGCTGGCCGATGGCCATGGTGGTCAACGACTGGCTAAGGAAGGTGGTGGAGCTACCCGGCCCGCCTCCCGTCAACACGAACGGCTCGGCGTAGATCATGAAGGAGTGCATGAAGCGAAGCAGAATGCCGATGACCAGCACATTGGTAAGCTTGGGAAGCTGGATATAGCGGAACACCGCCCACTTCGATGCCCTGTCGATGCGGGCAGCCTGGTAGTAGGCATCGGGGATCGAACGCAGGCCGCTATAGCAGAGCAGAGCGATCAGCGGCGTCCAGTGCCAGACATCCATCAGGATGATGGTGGCCCAAGCATCGGCGGGGTTGCGGGTGATATTGTAGGCGTAGCCCAACTCACGGATGCCCACGCCCATCAGTCCGATATCGCCACGGGTGAAGAGCTGCCAGATACTACCGACCACGTTCCAGGGAATCAGCAGGGGCAAGGTTATAAGAATCAGAACGGCAGATGCCTGCCAGCCACGCTTTGGCATCAATAGTGCGATACCGATGCCGAGCGGTATCTGGATGGCCAATATGGTAAAGGAAAAGGCAAACTGACGCAGCAGAGCAGCCTGCAACGTCGGATTGTTCAGCATCGTCTCGAACCATTCGGTTCCTGTGAAGAAACGCGTATTGGCATCGAAAACGTCCTGGACCGAATAATTGACTACGGTCATCAAGGGTATGATGGCGGAAAAGGCCACCAGCAATAGCATGGGCAGGATAAGAAACCACGCCTTGTTGTTATATACCTTATTCATTACCTATCTCCACGCGATACTCGTCGACGTACAGATTCAAATGCGCCTCCGGGAAGCGCACATGAACCCGATCCCCTGACACGACTTGATCCTCATTGATACGCGCCTTGAGATTCAGGCCAGCGAACAGGAAGGAAAAAATGCGATAGGTGCCAAGGTCCTGGGTGCTCTTTACCTCCACCATGCAGGTATCGTCGGATGCTTCCGACAGCACCTCGACAAACTCAGGACGTATACCGATTTTGAGATTTCGCGAATCTGCACGCCGCATGGCCGTCTGGATGCGATGGCTCAATGGAAAAGGGGTATCATTGACTCGAGCACCCGTCTCCGTCAGTTCGACATCGAGAAAATTCATCCCCGGGCTACCGA
Organism: Halomonas sp. DQ26W; assembly: GCF_003339685.1. Lineage (GTDB taxonomy): Bacteria > Pseudomonadota > Gammaproteobacteria > Pseudomonadales > Halomonadaceae > Halomonas. Next base: position 82,672 of record NZ_QPKI01000006.1, read on the forward strand.
TAAAATAGCCCACGAAAGTGTGTGCCGGCTCTTCGAACAACTCGCGCGGGGTACCGAACTGAACCACCTGACCTTCATACATCACGGCGATCTTATCGGCGAAGGTAGACGCTTCAAGCTGATCGTGCGTCACATAAATCATGGTGATATTGAATTTTTCGTGGATCTCCTTGAGCTTGCGGCGCAGCTTCCACTTGAGCTGAGGATCGATGACCGTCAGCGGTTCATCGAAGAGGATGGCGGAGACATCCTCTCGCACCAGCCCGCGCCCCATCGATACTTTCTGCTTTTCATCCGCAGTCAGGTTCTTTGCCTTGCGCTTGAGCAACGAGGTGAGATCCAGAATATCCGCCACTTCTTCGACACGCTGTTTTACCTTGTCTGCCGGTGTCCCGACATTTCGCAGAGGGAATGCCAGATTGTCGAAAACCGTCATGGTGTCGTAAATAACCGGGAACTGGAAAACCTGAGCGATATTGCGCTCTTCAGGGGGCAATTCGTTCATGACCTGATCATCGAACAGTACCTGCCCATCAGAGGGTGTCAGCAGCCCAGAGATGATATTGAGCAGGGTAGATTTACCACAGCCTGAAGGTCCCAGGAGTGCATAGGCGCCCCCCTGATGCCACACGTGACTCATTTCGCGTATCGCATAGTCTTGTGGCCCTGCTGGATTGGGTGAATAGCTGTGAGCCAGCGTTTTCAAAGTGATCTGAGCCATCTCACTGCACTCCTGGCCGTGCAGGAATGTGTACGACGCCACCACTCCTGTCAAAGGCATATATCTTGTGTGTCGGAAAATAGATCTTGATCGACTGATCTACTGAAAACTCATGAATTCCCGCGAGATGGAGTACTAGTTTGAACAGATCATTTCGTACATGCAGGTAGGTTTCAGAGCCACTGATTTCTGCTATATCAACCTTGACCTCAAGCTCCAGGTCATCATCTGCCTGTGGCTGCAAGCCAATATGCGATGCCCTTACCCCGAAGTGGTACTGCCCTGGAGCAAGGTTTTCTAGATCCTGATTCAATGGAAAATGAATGTTTCGGTCGAATGTCACCTCGGAACCCGACACCATAGCCGGTACGATATTGATGGGTGGTTCAGAGAACATCTCGGCGGAAAGTATGTCCTTCGGCCGATGGTAGACATCGTCGGTACGGCCATACTGTAACAGCCGGCCTTCATGCAACACCGCAGTAGAGCCGCCCAGCGCCAGCGCCTCGTTGGGTTCGGTAGTCGCATAGACGGCAATACAGTTACGTGTCTTGAAGAGCTCACGTAGCTCCTCGCGAAACTCCTCGCGCAACTTGTAGTCCAGGTTGACCAGCGGTTCGTCGAACAGGATGAGGTCAGCGTCCTTGACCAGGGCCCGACCCATGGCGGTACGCTGCTGCTGGCCACCCGATAACTCCTGGGGATAACGGTTTAATAGATGCTCGATATGCAACATCTCCGCCGTCTCATTAACCCTCCGGTTAATTTCCGCCTTTGGGACACGCGCCAACTTCAACGGCGAGGCAATGTTGTCGAAGACGGTAAGGCTGGGATAGTTGATGAACTGCTGGTAGACCATCGAAACATTCCGCCGACGAACCGACGTTCGGGTTACGTCTTCCCCGTTCATCAGTAGTCGTCCTCGGGTAGGCGGCTCCAGCCCCGCCATGATTCGCATCAGTGTCGTCTTACCGGCCAGGGTTCTTCCCAGCAGGACATTGAACGAGCCTGGCGCCAGCTCCAGATTGACCCCTTCGATGTGTGTGGCCCCATTGACCACATGATCGATGTTTTCCAGTATCAGTGACATGCTGAGCTCGCTGTCATCGTTATTATGTCGAATTTGTTAGCCACCGCCTTCTGCGCGATGACCGCCAATGAAGTGGCCTACCAGGGCAGGCTACTCAGACCGGGACGGCCTCACCAAGATCGCTTCTCACACGTCGCACGGCACTCTGCCATCCGTCATACAGCGAATCCCGCTCGGCAGAGGCCATGCTCGGGATAAACGTACGCTCGCATTGCCAGAGGGCAGCCAGTTCATCCAATGAGCGATACCACCCGACCCCCAGCGCGGCCAGATACGCTGCACCCAAGGCCGTCGTTTCGAGGACCACCGGCCTGTCAACGTCCTGTCCGAGCATGTCGGCCAGGAACTGCATCAGCCAGCTGTTGCAGACCATGCCGCCATCGACCCTCAGCCGCCCTTGTCCCAGCGCCATGTCCTGCCCCATGCAGACATGCAGGTCACGGGACTGGAAACAGACAGACTGCAGGCCAGCCGCGACGATCTCGGCAATACCGGTATCCCGTGTCAGACCAAAAATGGCGCCTCGTGCCCGCGGGTCCCAGTGCGGCGCACCCAGGCCGGTAAAGGCTGGAACCAGATAGACGCTGTGACCCGCGCGAGTCTGGTGAGCAAGACGCTCTGTTTCGGCGACATCCTTGAAAAGCTGCAAGCCATCCCTGAGCCACTGCACCGTCGCACCCGCCACGAAGATACTGCCCTCTATGGCATAGGTAGGACGACCATTGAGTCGATACGCAAGTGTGGTCAATAAACGGTTATTTGAAACGACCGCTTCCTGACCGGTATTGAGCATCATGAAACAGCCGGTGCCATAGGTACTCTTGGCCATTCCCGGCTCAAAGCAGGCCTGTCCGACCAGGGCGGCATGTTGATCGCCTGCCACGCCGGCAATCGGCACTTCATGGCCGAGAAGCGATGGGTCCACCAGTCCGAAGTCATCACTGCAGTCCTTGACTTCAGGCATTAGTGCAGCGGGAATGTCGAACAGCCTCAGCAGCCATTCGTCCCATTGCTGGGTATGGATATTGAAAAGCAGAGTTCGCGAGGCGTTGGTCGCATCGGTGAGATGCTGCCTGCCGCCAGTCAGTCGCCAGATCAGGAAAGTGTCAATAGTGCCGAATGCCAGCTCACCGCGCTCGGCTCGCTCGCGGGCACCGGGGATTGCATCGAGTATCCAGACCAGCTTGGTAGCAGAAAAATAGGGGTCGACAAGTAGTCCGGTACGCGCCTGAACTTCCTCGGCGTAGCCGGCATCGTTCAGGCTTTCGCACTGCTGGACAGTTCGCCGGTCCTGCCAGACGATGACCGGATGTATCGGCACGCCGGTAGCACGATCCCAGACCAGCGTGGATTCACGCTGATTGGTGATTCCGATACCGTCCAGGTCGGCGGCCCGAATATTTCCTTTCCTCAGCACGTCACGACAAATGAAAAGCACCGACTCCCAAATTGACTCCGGATCGTGCTCGACCCAGCCGTCCGCAGGAAAGGATTGGGCAAGTTCTCGCTGAGAAGTGGCGACAGGGCGGAGCTCACGATCGAAGAGGATCGCCCTCGAGCTGGTGGTGCCCTGATCGATGGAGAGAAGATAGGAAAACATACACTTCGCCCTGGTTGTTTTTTTCTGGGTCGATCTGGTGTAAGAGACTGCATTCGACGAACTCAAAATGTTCGCTTTCAATCATTCTTGACCGAAAATGTTCGATTTCGATAACGAGACTAGCGCAGGACCCACTCTCGGGCAATGATCACGGCGGTTTTGTGCCTTATACCTTCGTCTATAAACGATAATGAGCAAGCTGCATGTTGTTGCAACTTATTGTTTACAGGAAAGAAAACCAAAAAAGGGAGAAGTTCGTTTCAGACAAAACCTTTCGCTTACGAACATTCGTGCTCGAAGGAGCGCACACTGCGTGTTGGATAAGCAAACGACAAGCGGAGAAATTGTGCAACGCCAAGGCTCAACCGAGGGCGCGACTGAGCCATCTATAGGCATGGATGACACCGGGTACCCAGCCAAGCGAAGTCAGCAGCAAGCTCACCGCCACACGCCGCCGGCCACCATGAGATAGCCCCACCGCCAACGGCGGCATCAATACCGCCAAGACCTTCAAGGCGAAACGAAGAGCCGGGGAGGAGCCCCAGCGTGAACCCGGATGTTGAAACGTTTTTTCGGTGTGCCGGTGAGCGATATCAGATGGGGTTACATGCTGGACCGCATCACGCGATGCCAGCTCCGATGATTGGCGGTGGGATTCATGGTCGATCTTCTGCTCTAGGCTCTCGGCACCCGCGGCCAAATCATCATGATAGCGCTCCCAATCCTCCCAATCATGAGGGGTGCCCGCATGCGGTTGATGTTCACCGGCACCACGAGCTCGCTCCCAGGCTTTTTCTTCCAGCGTATTGGGCCGCTCTTCCTCTCGACCCTGGCCAATGCCTTTCCTGGTCAGATATTCCCGGGCATCCATCGCAATTTCCTCTATTTACCCATCCGACAGCAAGACTACCTGCCTTGAACTGCCTTGAAGGCGACGTAGCAACTTGGAGTCATGGCCAAGCGCTATGTTCCGGAACAGGCGCCCAACACCGTTGGAAAAAGTGTTAACTCGTGATAGCCAGAATCGGGCGCTACTCGACTATGATGTATCTATGATCTGCCAAGTGCCATCGGAAGGAGATGCAAAATGCCCAACAAGGCCCCTACCATCGTCCGCGATATCATGTCCCGCGACTGCTATCGGGTCACCGCCAACACCTCCGTGACAACCCTAGCCGAAGGCTTGGCATTGCATCGGCTGCCTGGCGTCCCCGTAGTCGACAAGAGTGACCACCTGATCGGCTTCATATCCGAGCAAGATGTCATGGGAAAGGTTCTCGAGAGCGCCTACCTTAACGATGAACCGCCGCTGGTAAAGGACCTGATGCGCAACGAGGTCCTGTCGGTTTCACCCAACAAGAGCATCACCGATCTTGCCCAGGAAATGTTGGGTAACAAGCCCAAGGTCTACCCGGTAGTCGAGCAGGAGCGACTGGTGGGCATCGTCACTCGCCGCGACGTCCTCACGGCCATCGTGCGTATGCGACACAAGTAGTTCGGCGCAGCCTCCTATCCAATCCCCCACTCATCCTGACAAGGCGGCCGGCGACCACCAGCCGCCTTGTCGCTGACAGCCCCTCCCCTTGACCAGGGGCCGCCAAGCATGGGGGAATGGAGCGAAGGCAGGGTGCAAAAGAAAGCCGCCACATGCAAACATGGGCGGCAAGATCGAAACTGCAAGCCAGAGCAACAGTGTCAGCGACTGCCATCGCGCTGCTGTCTGTACTAGATCAGACAGCGTAATCGACAAAAGTTCTCGCTCGGCGAAAGATTTTCTTGCCAGCCGCCTTGACCATCCTCTACACCGCATACAGTCGGAAAGCTGCCAATCCTCAACGCAACGTTCCTGAGCGGAAAAACAAGCAGTTAGCGAAGCTGTACGGGTAAAAGCGCGTGACGGCTTGCGCCGCATAAGGCATTGAGATTACTATCGAAAAACGGTCGCGGGTGTAGCTCAATGGTAGAGCAGAAGCTTCCCAAGCTTAAGACGAGGGTTCGATTCCCTTCACCCGCTCCAGTAGCCACAAGCCACCTGCCAATCGCCGCCAGGCGGCACTTGGTCCTACGGGTCGGCCCCTGCTCCGACCCTGACGTCTCTCGGCGCGAGCACCTGCATGGCACTTTTCCTTCTCATCTTCGCCGTTTGCACCCTGATCATCGGCGGCATGCTGGTGATCCTGCTATTCTCGCGCACCCCACGCTATCGCACCGAGCCCGAGCACCTGCTAGATCTCTTCGACAAGGCGCTGGAAAACCGCCTCAGCAAGCACGAGTGGGATACGATCATCAACTATCCGATACGCCATGATGACTACTTGGACGGGGTGAGGCGTCGAGCTTACAACCTGATGGAAGCGCATGGGCGAGCCTGGCGCGTCCCCCAAGGCAAGCCCCTACTCGACAGCACCGGCCAGGAGGAGCTGGCTGCATTGCGCGACCACCTGGCTGCCCATACCAGGCTCAGAGATCGCCAGCGGGACAAGGACTGAAGCGGGTGCTTTCTCGAGTATGATATGCTTTGAATCTGCCAGTCAGGCCGGGAGGTTCCCATGCCCAGCGCCATTCGCCAGATTCCGCTCGATACTGCCACTAAGCACCATGCTCACGATTTCCACCAGATCGTGATTGGTCTGCAGGGTAAGGCCGAGTTCGAGATCGAAGGTCTCGGCGGCGCCATCTCCGCCCTGTCCGGCTGTATCGTTCCAGCTAACCACGTGCACTACTATGTCGGTCAGGGTGAGAACCGCCAGTTGATCCTCGATCTACCGTCCAATGCACCGTCGTTGACCGGCTATCACCATGAGCTTTCGCGCCTGTTCGATGCCCCACGCTTCTTTGCCCTCGACGACCCGCTGAAGCGCTACCTCGACTTTCTCCTCCACGAGTTGGCGAGCACCCAGGCAAGCATCAGCGCGCCTGCCCAGAGTGATCGCCTGGCGGCCACCCTGCTCGGCTGCCTGCACGCCCGCCTGGGAGGCGATACGATGCCACCATCTGCCGGACGCCGGCTTGACCTTCAGAAATTGGAACTCTATATCGACCAGAATCTGGCCCACCCCCTGACCGTCGGCGCCCTGGCCAAGCTAGCCTGCCTGAGCGAAGCGCATTTTCGCAGCTGCTTTCGTGACCAGACCGGCCTGTCGCCCTGGCAGTACGTCCGACGTCGCCGCCTCGAAGCGGCACGGCGACTGCTGGAAGAGAGCCGCCTGCCACTGTCGGAGATCGCTGCCAATACCGGCTTTGCGCATCAGAGTGCACTCTCCCATGCCTTTCGCAGCACCTTTGGCTGCCCCCCCAGCCAGCTACGGCGGGCAAGCAGCGAGCGCGGCGATGCCGCCTTCATCACCCGACTACCGCCTACGACTTAAGTCGAAAAAACGCTTCCCGAACGACGATTAGCCACAAAATCGACAAACAAAACCGGGAAATTGACAAGCGCCTCCCCATCGCTCCCCCTACAGTCAATGCTATCCAACGGCACCAGGCATGCTTGCCTTGTGGGGCCGAGATTTGCCGTTTCAAGACGGATGACACCCCGGGGGACCTCTCATGCTCAATGCCAATAACATGCTGGATACTGCCACCTGGCAGCAGGAACTCGATACCCTGTTCGCACGGATCAGTGAACACTACGCCATCGATGAAGACGCCTTCGTCAGCGAGCTCGTCCACGTGCTGAGTGCCGATACCAATGACTTCCGGCGTATTGCTGGCAAGACGGCAGAACTCGTGCGCGAGGTGCGCGAGATGGACACCGCGGTGGATACTATCGACGAGCTGTTACAGCAGTACAGCCTCGATACCCATGAAGGCTTGATGCTGATGTGCCTTGCGGAGGCCATGCTGCGCATTCCCGACAAGGCCACTGCCGATGCCTTGATCGAGGACAAGCTGGGCCCAGCCGACTGGCAGGCCCATATGGGACAGAGCGAGTCCTGGCTGGTCAACGCCTCCACCTGGGGGCTGTTGATGACCGGCCATGTTGTCTCCCTCGACAAGCCGCGGGAAGGCAAGCCATCGGGCTTCATCAACAAGCTCGTCAACCGCATGGGCGAGCCGGTCATCCGCCGCGCCATGGTTGAGGCCATGAAGATCATGGGCAAGCAGTTCGTGCTCGGCCGTGATATCGATGAGGCACTGAAGCGCTCCAAGCTCTTGTTCAACAAGGGATACACCTATTCCTACGACATGCTTGGCGAAGCGGCGCGTACCCGGGCCGACGCCAAGCGCTACTTCGACGACTATGCCCGTGCCATCGAGCGCGTCGGCAAGACCAGCCAGGCGCTGCCAGCCACCACTCCCGCTCCCTCGGTCTCCATCAAGCTGTCGGCCCTGCATCCACGCTATGAATTCGGCCGTCGCGACCAGATCCTGATCGAACTCGTGGGCACCGTGCGCGAACTTGCCGCCATGGCCCGGGAGCGGGACGTGGCCCTGACCATCGACGCCGAAGAAGTAGACCGCCTGGAGATCTCACTGGAGGTCTTCCGCGCCATCTATGAAAGCGATACCTGCAAGGGCTGGGGGCATTTCGGTCTGGTGGTACAGGCCTACTCCAAGCGCGCCCTGCCGGTATTGCATTACCTGAACCGCCTGGCCGAGCGTCAGGGCGACGAAATCCCGCTGCGCCTGGTCAAGGGCGCCTACTGGGACAGCGAGATCAAAGAGTCGCAGCAACTGGGGGTGGAGGGCTATCCGGTCTTCACACGCAAGGCGAGCACCGACGTAGCCTATCTGGTCTGTGCCCGCTTCCTGCTCTCGGATCAGACCCGCGGTCGCATCTTCCCGCAGTTTGCGACCCACAACGCCCACACCATCAGCACTATCCTCGAGCTGTCGAACGAGGCCAAGCGCTCCTTCGAGTTCCAACGCCTGCATGGCATGGGAGAGGCGCTATACGATGCCGCCCTCAAGCGCGCTCCCAAAGGCACCTACTGCCGCATTTATGCGCCGGTGGGCGCCCACAAGGACCTGCTCCCCTACTTGGTGCGACGCCTGCTCGAGAACGGGGCCAACTCTTCGTTTGTGCACCAGTTGGTCGACCCCAAGGTACCCGTGGAGTCGCTGTGCGTTCACCCGGTCGAGAGCCTGCGCCAGTACGGCAACTATGCCAATCCTCGCATTCCACTTCCCAAGGATATCTACGGCGAGAAACGCCGCAACTCGAAAGGAGTGAACCTCAACGTGCGCAGTCACTACCAGCCGCTGATGGACGCCATGGCCGGCTTCATGGACAAGAGCTACGATGTGGCCCCGCTGCTTGCCTTCGAGGTGCCGAAGGATCCCGCCAACACCCATAAGGTCAACAGCCCCTATGACCGCAACCGTCGGGTCGGGAGCGTGCAGTGGACCAACCGGGAGCAGGCGTCACGGGCGGTGGACGCCGCCTGGGTCGCCTTTCCGCGCTGGGACGCCACGCCCGTGGCCAAGCGGGCCGCAATCATCCGTCGCCTGGGCGATCTGATGGAAGAGAACCTGGCAGAGCTGATGACGCTCTGCTCCCGTGAAGGCGGCAAGCTGCTCACTGACGGTGTCGACGAGATCCGCGAAGCCGTGGACTTCTGCCACTACTATGCCATGCGGGCGGAAGAGCTGTTCGACGCACCGACTGTGCTGCCAGGTCCCACCGGCGAATCCAACGAGCTGATGCTCAGCGGCAAGGGTGTTTTCGCCGCGATAAGCCCCTGGAACTTCCCGGTCGCGATCTTCTGCGGCCAGGTCGTTGCAGCGGCAGTCGCGGGCAACACCGTACTCGCCAAGCCCGCCGAGCAGACTTCCATCGTCGCTCATCGGGTGATCGAGTTGCTCTACGAAGCCGGCATGCCCCGGGACGTGGTGCAACTGCTGCCAGGTGACGGCCCCACTGTGGGCAGCGTCCTGAGTGCCGACACCCGGATCACCGGCGTGGTCTTCACCGGCGGCACCGATACCGCCCAGATCATCAATCGTGCCCTGGCGGCCCGGGAAAACGCCCCCCTGCCGACCCTGATCGCCGAGACCGGCGGCATGAATGCGCTCATCGTCGACTCCACCGCCCTGCCCGAGCAGGTCGTGGCCGATGTGATCCAGTCGGCATTCCAGAGCGCCGGCCAACGCTGCTCCGCGCTACGGGTGCTTTATCTGCAGGACGATGTGGCCGACCGAGTGATCGAGATACTCAAGGGCGCCATGGACGAACTGCATGTCGGCGACCCCCGGGACCTGGGTACCGACGTGGGCCCGGTTATCGACGAGGATGCCCGCAAGGGGCTCATGGCCCATATCGACAGACTCAGGGAAGAGGGCCGGTTGCTGGCAGAGACCCGGCTGGACCCGGCCTTTACCGCACACGGCACCTTCGTGCCGCCAGTGGCCTTCCGCATCGACGGTATCGACGCCCTGAAACGGGAGCAGTTCGGCCCGGTACTGCATATCGTGCGCTACAAGGCTAACGAGATCGACAAGGTCGTCGAGTCCATCAACAGCCGAGGCTATGGGCTGACATTTGGCGTACACAGCCGCAATGAATCTTTTGCTGCTGCCATTGCGGAGAAGATTCGTGTTGGAAACGTGTATGTAAACAGGAATATCATCGGCGCCGTCGTAGGAGTCCAACCCTTCGGTGGCCAGGGGCTCTCCGGCACCGGACCCAAGGCGGGCGGGCCGCACTACCTGCTGCGTTTCGCCACGGAAAAGACCGTGACCGTCAACACCGCCGCCCTGGGCGGTAACGCGTCACTGCTCGCGCTGGGAGACGAGTGACTCACCCTCTCGTCGCAACGACAACAACATTGAAGGAACCTTCTTATGGTTGACAACAACATGGCCATCGGCTTCACCTTCCTGGCCTACCTGCTACTGATGCTCGGCATCGGTATCGTCGCCTACAAGCGCACCACGAACCTATCCGACTACATCCTTGGCGGGCGCTCTCTCGGCCCATGGACCTCGGCGATCTCGGCCGGCGCTTCGGACATGTCCGGCTGGCTGCTGCTCGGCCTGCCGGGGGCGGCCTACGTCAGCGGTATCTCGGCGAGCTGGATCGCCGTGGGCCTGCTGATCGGCACCTGGCTCAACTGGCTGGTCGTGGCGCGCCGCCTGCGCCTCTACAGCTTCAAGGTCAGCGACGCCTTGACCCTGCCGGAGTACTTCGCCAACCGCTTCCAGGACAAGACGCAGCTGCTGAGGGTGATCTCGGCCATCTTCATCCTGATGTTTTTCCTGTTCTATACCAGCTCCGGGCTGGTGGCCGGTGGCCGACTGTTCGAGACTGTCTTCGGCTATGATTACACTCTAGCGGTCACCATCGGCACCATTGCGGTCATCTCCTATACCTTCTTCGGCGGCTTCCTGGCAGTTTCCTGGACCGACCTGATTCAGGGCCTGATGATGGCAGCGGCGCTGGCCATCGTGCCGATCATCGCCTTCAGCGACCTGGGCGGCGCCAGCGGCGCAGGCGCCGCACTGGCGGCCGAGAGCGAATACATGCTCGCCTGGTTCCGCGATGCCTCCACCGGCGAGGCCCTGACCACCATCGGCATCATCAGCTCGCTGGCCTGGGGCCTGGGCTATTTCGGCCAGCCACATATCCTGGCTCGCTTTGCCGCAATTCGCAGCGACCGCGACATCCCCGCCGCCCGCCGTATCGCCGTTACCTGGACCGCCATCGCGTTGGTCAGCTCCATTGCTGTAGGGCTTCTCGGGGTAGGTTTCGTGCAGCGCGACCTGGCAGATGGTGAGACTGTCTTCATGGTAATGGTCAACATCATCTTCCATCCGGTGATCGCCGGTATCCTGTTGGCTGCCATCCTGGCTGCCATCATGTCCACCGCCGACTCACAGCTGCTGGTCTCCTCCTCGGCACTGACCGACGATTTCTACAAGGCGATCTTCCGCAAGGATGCCAGCCAGACTGAACTGGTCTGGGTCGGTCGCTTTGCCGTCATCGGCATCGCCGTGCTTGCGTACCTGCTGGCACTCAATCCCGATGCCACGGTGCTTGATCTGGTTGCCTACGCATGGGCCGGTTTCGGTGCCGCCTTCGGCCCAGCGCTGATCATGTCGCTCTACTGGCGGCGCATGAACAAGTGGGGCGCGCTCGCTGGTATCGTGGTTGGCGGTATGACCGTGGTGGTGTGGGCGGAGATCTCCGGCGGCATCTTCGATGTGTATGAGATCGTGCCGGGCGTGATCCTGGCGTATATCGCCATCGTGGTGACAAGCCTTGCCACCGAAGAGCCCAATCTGCGGGTCACGGCCGACTTCGATACCTTTGAGGAAGCCTGACAGTCCACGCCGGTAGCTCTCTATCAGCCATGACCGCAACAAGCCGCCCACAGGCGGCTTGTTGCCTTATCAGGCCAGCCATTTCACGCCAACCAAATCACGCCAACCACAGTGCACGCACCACCACGATCAGCGTGAACGCCCCCAGTGCCAGCAGGCTCCAGGGCGGCGTGGTGGCACGCCTCTGCCAGTGACGACGCAGCGCCAGCCCCATCGGCTGCATGAAGGCGGCCCCCAGTGCCCAGAAGCCCAGGCCGATCACCGGGAGGCGCAATGGCATGGGCAGGCCGCTGATCAGCTCGGGATGCAACAACAGCCAGAGGGCCAGGCCTGCCGCCAACAGCATTGAGCCCATCGCCAACCAGACCGGCAGCTCGTTTGTCACACTCTTCATTACCCTCTCCTTCCGATCGACTATAGACAAGACTTAGTCCCTCAGGTCCTGCCGCGCCAGTGCTGTGGCGCAGCAATAGTTATACATACTGGCACCTTGATCACTCCCACACATAAGCAAAAGAATCGCATAATTTAGGAAAACATCGCCATATGGCAAGGCCTATGGCGTTCATAACAAATTTAAACAAGACTTTTAGAAACAGTGTTTCTATACTATCAACTGTTCTATGCGGCCGGACGCCTCCGGCCTGAGTCGACACCAGGAGAACGCACTGATGAAAACGTTTCGCTTGATTCCCGTGGCTGTCATCGCCGCCAGTTGCGCATTCGTTAGCCAGGCGGCCCTGGCCTATAGTGCCGGCGACACCTTCGTTCGCGGTGGCTTCGCCAAGTCCGATACTCGCTCAGACAATGGCGTGCTCGACGGCGTCAGTAGCGGTGAGACCGGCTTCACCTATGGCGCGGGCTACCTGTTCCACGACCAGATCGGTATCGAGCTCAACAGCTCAGAGAAGATCGAGCACGACTTTTCGGCTGGCGAACTGTCCGGCAGCCTCAATCGTATGCCGGTCAATCTGCTGGTGAACTACTACCCACTGGGTGGACTTGATTCACGCGTGCAGCCCTATTTCGGCGCCGGCCTCAACTACACCCGTTTCTCTGGCGAACCGGAAGGAGTCGACGCGCGTCGCTCCTACGGAGCCGTGGGCCAGGTGGGCGTAGACCTGGCGGTCACCGACAACTTCATGCTCAACGGCTTCGCTAACTACGCCGACGTCGATTCTCGGCTGTCACAAGATGGTGATCGGCTGGGTACCGCCAAGATCGACCCCATGACCATTGGTGGCGGCGTCACCCTCCGCTTCTAAGCCGAGCCGAGCTGACAGCGAGCCAATACGCAAACGCCGGGCCTTGTGCCCGGCGTTCTTTCGTTGGACTGCTCAAAGGGATGGCAAGACAGCCAATTAACGCGGGGTATGGCGCGACAAACCCAGCAGCTTCAGCGCGGGTTCCCCCAGGCCGGCAACGGACTCCACACCGGCCAGCTGCCGATGGTATTCGGCGCTGAGGAAAGGCTCGCCAGCGAGCAGGTGCGCGAGATATTCACTGGCCGGCTTCAGGGCGTCGGCCGTGGTGCCGGGGGCGGCGATATACACCCACGCTTGGATGACGCCCTCCTCGGTGACGACTGGCAGCCGATGGCGCTGATACTCGTGTGGATGACCTTCGTAGGGATCCATCAGCTTGATCTGCCCGGGTTCGGCAAGCTCGAACAACGCCCCCTCGACCCGCTCATCGACCACCGGGACGACATTGGCATGGGCGATGCCGGCAACCCGCGATGCCTTGTCGAAGCGCAGTGCATGATCATGCAGCACAGCCGCCAGGGAACGCCGGGTAGCCCCGATACGTGCTTCGACCCGGGCCGAGTTCATGTTACTGCCATAGGCGAAATAGTAAGGCATTCTCGTCTCGCTATGCGGCGTCAGTTTTCTGTCACCAACCGGTCGATCTCTTCCACCGCCTTGCAGATCAGCAATCGGTCGGTGGTACGCGTTCCCTGTTGCGTCAGATAGGCCGCCATCGCCGGGGCCACATCGCACTTCTCCGGCATCGGCCCGCCCGCTTCGATCAGGGCATCCAGCCGGGCGATGAATACAAAGCGCAGCCACTGCGGCAGCGCCATGGTATCGATGCAGAACGGCTGCTGACTGGCGAAAGCGTCGGCATCGGGCCGCTCCACACGCCACAGATTGGTGGCCTTCATGGTGGCTTCCAGCCGGCGTAGCGCGACATCGAGCTCTTCGTGAACGGTCATTTCGGCACCTCTCTTGCATTGGGCTCCATTATCTCGCTCCAGTGCCGGCCTGGCCACCCCCGGCCCTGCCACGCTGTACACAGATATCCTGCAAGAGCCTGTGGATAAACTCTGGAAAGCTGCCCTCGCCCGCGATGGGCAGGGGGCTTGAAGCGATCGGTCAATTCTTGACCAGACTCTCCTGTGCCCGACCCACGGCAGTGGCTGACAAGCCCTCGGGGGCAAGGTAGAGTGCACGCTTCAGGAAGGGAGTCGACATGCAGCCGATCCATACGCTTCATGATTTTTTCGTGCGCACCGGTGCCGAGGTGCGTGCCTATCACCTTGGGCGCCGGGTCGAACCCTGCGCTCTGGAAACCCTGGCCGACTTCGAAGCCGGCCAGGTCCCCTGGCCATGCCCATGGCAGGGCCAGGCCAGGGTGGGCCTGGTGTTTCGCCTCGGCGACGTGAGCGATCCACTGATCTGGTTTCTCGCCCTGCCGCTGGATGAGCAGGGCCAGCTGGTGCCAGCTCCCCGCGACGCCTTTCTTCAGCGGCTCCTGGAGACTCTGGGTCGCAGCGTACAGCAGGCGGGGCGAAGTCAGCCGGACGATTCGATCGGCAACCTGATGAAGGACAATCCCCTGGCCTTCACGCCCTCGCTGCACTTCCAGGCGATGCTGCATGCACGGGCCAGCCATGACATGGGTAAGCCCGCCAGCCCCCACCTGGAGCCCGTGGAGGCGTATCTCAGCGGCCAACAGCCCCTTGACTGGCAGGCGCTGGGGCTACAGGGGCTGGCAGACTACGCGGCGCGACTGGACGTAGAGGCGAGCCGGGTGCTGGCCGGGCGGCTACCCGCTCTCCCCGGCGATGTACTGACATCGCTATGCTACTGTCTGGAGCATGTCGACGTGCCCGCCACTCTGGCATTGGCGATACGCCACCGGGGAGAACAGGCTGCTGCCCAGGGCGAGATCGAAAACTTATGCGCCTGCGTTCGCGCAGTCAGCGGGGCCGACCTGGCCGGCAAATGGTTTGATCTCCTGCTGGACGATCCGAACGCCTGTGGCCCGGACCTGCTGGCGGCTATGGCCGGCCGGGGCTGGCGACACCTGGAGCACGCCGAGCGTCTGCCACTTTTTCTGACTCGACTGGCGGAGACACCAGCGGCCGATTTTGCAGCCGTTGCCCGTGACCTCGCCTTGATACCGCGCCTGCGGCTGCCAGTGCTGATGGTGCTGCGTGAAGCCCCTCCGGGATCGGCCATCAGCCAGTGCCTCGCCGGGCTGGGCCATTGAGCATGGAAACCCAGGAAGTGAATCGATGAAGGAACTCCCCTACACTCCCAAGGCCGTGATAGGTCGGCGTGAAATGGTGACGCTGCCGGAAATGGGCGTGACGATCTGTGCCAAGGTCGACACCGGCGCACGCACATCGTCCCTGCACGCCGAGGATATCGAAATCTTTGAAGAAGAGGGTCACCTGTGGGTCAGCTTCACCACCCGCAGCGGGGGCCAGGAGACACCCCCCCACGTCTTTCGCACGCACCTGCATGATCGCCGCCACGTGACCAGCTCCAACGGTCACAAGGAGTGGCGCTATGTGATACGCACCGTCATGCAGCTCGGCAAGCTCGAGATGATGGTGGAACTGACACTGGCTGATCGCCGCAATATGCGCCACCCGATGCTGCTTGGCCGCCGCGCGCTGCGCCGCCTGCTGGTAGCACCCGGTGTCACTTTCCTGCACGGCGAGCCTTGACCCTACCCGCCCCTCGACTTCGGAGTCCTCGATGCATATCGCGATTTTATCCCGCAATCGTAATCTTTACTCCACACGTCGCCTGGTGGAAGCCGCCGAAAGTCGCGGCCACAGCATCCGGGTCGTCGATACCCTGCGCTGCTACATGAGCATCGCGGCACACCACCCCTCTATCCATCTCAAGGGTCAGGAGCTCGAACACTTTGATGCGGTGATTCCACGCATCGGGGCATCGGTGACTTTCTACGGCTGTGCCGTGCTACGCCAGTTCGAGATGATGGGGACCTATGTGGTCAACGACTCGGTTGGCATCACGCGCTCCCGGGACAAGCTGCGCTCGCTGCAGCTGCTTTCGCGCAAGGGCCTGGGGCTGCCGATCACCGGGTTCGCTCACTCTCCCGACGACATCCCTGACCTGATCACCATGGTCAAGGGGGCGCCGCTGGTCATCAAGCTGCTCGAAGGGACCCAGGGAATCGGCGTGGTACTTGCCGAGACCAACCAGGCCGCCGAGTCGGTCATTCAAGCCTTCATGGGCATGAAGGCGAATATCATGGTTCAGGAGTACATCAAGGAGGCCAAGGGCGCCGACATCCGCTGCTTCGTGATCGGCGACAAGGTGGTGGCATCCATGAAGCGTCAGGCCGCCGATGGGGAGTTCCGCTCCAACCTGCACCGCGGAGGGAGCGCCAGCGTCATCCGTATCACGCCAGAGGAGCGCTCCACGGCAATCCGGGCAGCCAAGGCAATGGGGCTAAGGGTCGCTGGCGTCGACCTGTTGCGTGCCAATCACGGCCCGGTGATCATGGAGGTCAACTCCTCTCCCGGGCTGCAGGGCATAGAAACCGCTACCGGCAAGGATATTGCAGGCCTGATCATCGAGCATCTGGAAAAACACGCCAGCACGCCCCGCAAGACGCCGGCCAAGCCAAAGGGTTGAACAGGCAAATAATTTACCGAGGGGGTGGCAAAAGGACGGCAAGCCCCCCACAATCTGCGTCACCGGAGGAGGTGACCGCTCATGTTTCTCGACAATCGCCAAGTGGCGATGGACGGCGTTCTGGAAGCGCTGGCCGACAGCATCGATTATTTTCAGGACAATCTGGAGCGCCTGCGCCCGTCGCTGCGTGAATCCCTCAAGCCCCACTATGAGGCCAGGGCCAAGGCGATGCGCCAACTCCAGGAGCTTGCTCGGCACCATCTCAAACTGCTTCCCCGGGATGCCGATGTCGAGCGCGACGACTACCTCTGGCTCTGGAGCCGCTTGAAGAGCTTCGTCGGCAACGAAAGTCAGGTCGTCATCGGCGAACTGCTTGAGCAGGAGCGCGTACTGATGCAGGCGTTATCCACCCTGTTCACGCATCCCCTGCCCGATCCCCTCGAGCCCATCGTCGAAGAGTGCTGGCAGCAGTGCCGCGCCCTGATACGAGAACTCTACAGGCTACAGAAGCAGCGTCAGCGTTAGCGTTAGAAACTGCGTCGGCGTAACAAGCAGTGCGTTGGCGCTACTCTCGCAACTCGTCAATGTCAGACCCGACCTCGTTGAGAGACCCGTTGATCATGACGGCATCCCATATCTGCGGAGCGATCTCCAGTGGCTCGACGGGGCCCAGGAAATAAGGCTCCCGGCCCCACAGAAAGAGATCCCCTACGGTCGACGCCCGTGCGACCCACTCCCTGACCTGCAGCCGCCATAGTCCCGCTACCGGGCGCTCCGGCGCGGCGCAGCCAACCGCCTCAACGCCCAGCGCATCGGCAATGAAAAGCGCCCGGGGAAGATGCCAGGACTGGGTGACCAGCAGGGCCTGTTCGACGCCAAACACATCCCGCGCCCGCGCCAGGGTATCGAAGGTGCTGAAGCCGGCATAGTCGAGCGTCATGTCCTCGTGACGCACGTGCTGACCGCGCAGGTCACGCCACATGGTCACGGGCTCGTTGTAATAGCGGGTCCGGTTGTCCCCGGAGAGCAGCAGGTGTTCGACCCTGCCCAGCCGGATCAAGCGGGAAGCGGCATTGATGCGCGCATCGAAGTGGGGGTTGCGTACCCCACTACGGGTCCAGTGCGAGGTGCCGAAGACGATGCCGACCCGCTCGGGCCCGCATAGTGGCAACGCATGCTGGATACGGCCCTGGGTCTGGCCCAGCACCCAGAAGTTGGCGCCCACGAACAGCAGCGACGCCAGGAGCAGTGCGGCTCCCAGCGCCATCAGCAGTACCTTGAAGACCTTCCACAACAGCGCAACCATCGATATCCCCGGGCCGAGAATGGGGAAGCAGAAGCGTCGATCCGCACTGAGTGCATGAACACCGCATCAATGAATCAGACTTGGGGCTAGGAGCCTGTCGGGCTTGACCGATCGTAGCGAGAGATTCGGATTTCGAGACAAGTTTATCGATCTGATGAGGCGAATAGCCCGCTATTTAACGAATCAGAGCGAATGAAATTGGCCGAAAGACCGGATCTCGTAGTAGATCAGCGTTAAGTCCGACAGGCTCCTAAAACATGCCCAGCTCGAGCTTCGCCTCGTCGCTCATCATCTCACGGCTCCAGGGTGGATCGAAGATGATTTCCGTGTGTACCTTGCTGATCTGTGGGGCGCCGAGGATCTTGTTGCGAGCATCTGCGGCGATCACGTCACCCATACCGCAGCCTGGCGCGGTTAGGGTCATGCGGATAGTGACGAGGCGCTCACCGCTGATCAGCCGCTCGATGCGACACCCGTATACCAGCCCCAGGTCGACGATATTGACCGGGATCTCGGGATCAAAGCAGGTGCGCAGCTGATCCCATACGAACTGTTCGATCGCCTCCTCCGTGGCATCTTCGGGCAGTGTCGGTCGCGGCAGGGCCTCCAGACCCAGGGCGTCGAGGTTGGCACCCTCGATCAGGTACAACCGGCCTTCGTAGCCCAGGCTTACCGAGCTACCCTTGGCCTGCATCACGCTGACGATGCTGTCCTCGGGCAAAGTGATGGTCTTGCCGAACGGGATGGAAATCGCCGCCACGTCCCGTTGCAACGGCAATGTCTTCCCCCGCTCCAGGCGGGCTAACTGTTCGATATCGCTCATGCTCAGCGCACCATCCCTACGACCCGCTCCAGGGCATCAACGAAAGAGTCGACCTCTTCCAGGGTGTTGTAGACGGCAAAGGAGGCACGGCAGGTGGCATCGACACCGAACCGGGCCAGCAGCGGCTGAGCGCAGTGATTTCCTGTGCGGATCGCCACGCCCAACTGATCGATCAGCAGCGCGATATCCTGGGAATGGGCGCCATCGACAACGAATGAGAGCACGCCGGCCTTGTCGGGGGCGGTGCCGAGCAGCCTCAGCCCATCAATACGCGAGACCCCCGCGGTGGCACGTGCCAGCAACTCGGCTTCCCATACCCCGATACGCGCAAGCCCCACGCCGCTGACCCAGTCGAGCGCCACGCCAAGCGCGATGACCTCGGCAATGGCCGGAGTACCTGCCTCGAACTTGTGGGGGATATCGGCGAAGGTGGTGGGCACGTCGAAGGAGACGCTCTTGATCATCTCGCCGCCGCCCTGCCAAGGCGGCATCGCCTCCAGCAGTTCGGCCTTGCCGTAGAGCACGCCGGCGCCGGTGGGGCCGTAGACCTTGTGACCCGAAAAGGCGTAGAAGTCGGCATCGATACCGCGCACGTCCACCGCCTGGTGCGGCGTCGCTTGAGCACCGTCGATGAGGATCCGGGCATCATGGTCATGGGCAATGGTCGACATCTCGCGCACCGGATTGATGGTGCCGAAGGCATTGGAGACATGGTTCACCGCCACCAGCCGCGTGCGCTCGGTGAAGAGCGTGCAGTAGGCATCGAGATCCAGCACCCCGCGCTCGTCCACCGGGATCACCTTGACGACGATGCCTAGCTGGTCGGCGAGAAGCTGCCAGGGCACGATATTGGAGTGGTGCTCGAGCAGCGACACCAGCACCTCGTCGCCCGGCTCGAGGTTGGCCCGGCCCCAGCTGTTGGCCACCAGGTTGATTGCCTCGGTGGTGCCGCGGGTAAAGATGATCTCGCGCCGATCGGCTGCATTGAGAAAGGCACGCACCGTCTCACGCGAGCCCTCGTAGGCTGCCGTGGCCTCGTCGGCCAGGGTGTGCAGCCCGCGATGGATGTTGGCGTTGAAGCGGCCGTAGTAGTCGCGAAAGGTATCGATAACGCACAGAGGCGTCTGGCTGGTGGCGGCATTGTCGAAATAGATCAGCGGCCTGCCATGAACCTGCCGCTCTAGAATCGGAAATTGCGCACGTATCCCGGCCACATCCAGGGCCGGGGTCTCAAGCACGTGATCGGTGGCCAGCAGATTCATGGTTGACTCCTCGACTCAGTCGTCATGCAACGACATGGCGGCTTCCACCAGCCCGGAAAGATTGAAGCGCTCCGGCAGCTTGCCGGCCACCACCAGCTCGACCCGCTCGGCAACGGCTTCGAGCTCCACACGCTCCATCACTTCCCCGGCGAAGGCCAGCGTCAGCAGCCCACGGGCCGTCTGCTCGTCAATGCCACGCGTGCGCAAGGCGAAAACCGCCTCCTCATCGAGCTGTCCGGTCGTGGCGCCGTGGGAGCACTTGACGTCATCGGCGTAGATTTCGAGCTCGGGCTTGGTATCGATCTCGGCACGGTCGGAGAGCAGCAGGTTGGCGTTGCTCTGATGGGCCTCGATCTTCTGGCTGTCGCGCTTGACGATCACCTTACCGTTGAATACGCCACGCGCCCGGTCGTCGAGAATGCCCTTGTAATTCTCGTTGGAAAACGTGAGCGGTGCGTTGTGGTTGGCCAGGGTATGGTTGTCCACGTGCTGGCGCCCCTGGGCGTAGAATAGGCCGTTGAAATTGGCCTCGGCACCCTTGCCATTGAGGTCGACCACCAGGTCGTTGCGCACCAGGCTGCCACCCAGGTTCAGGTTAAACGAGGTATAGCGGCTGTCCCGTCCCTGCTCGACATGAATGCTGGCAACGTGCAGGTCTTTGAGTGGCGCCTCCTGCAGCTTGTAGTGGGTGAATATTGCGCCGCGGTCGAGCAGAACCTCGTCCACCAGGTTGGTGAAGTTGGCCGCCTCGGTCTCACCGATGTGATGCTCGATCAGCGTCGCCTGGCTGCGGGCACCGGCTTCGATCAGCACCCGCGGGTGGCTCATCACCGGCTGCGCATTGGCACGGGAAAGAAACTGCAGGAAAATCGGCTTTTCCACCACGCTGCCTGGCGCCAGGCGCACCACGGCGCCCTCCTCCATGAAGGCGGTGTTGAGCGCCGAGAAAGGCGAAAATTCAACGCCGGTCAGGCGCCCCAGCGTGCCGCCCACGGCTTCGTGATTGTCGGCCAGCGCCTGGGAGAGCGGCATTACCGCGACCCCGGCCGGCAGCTCACCGAGGTCGGAGAGTGCCGCGGCGAAGACGCCATCGACAAAGGTCAGCCGGTGCGCGTCGATGGGCAACGTCAGCGCCGCGGCACAGGCCTGCGAGAAGTCGGCACTGTCGGTCAGGGCAAAGTCGCCCCTGGCGATGGCACGCACGTCGGTGTACTTCCACGCCTCGACGCGGCGGTCGGGAAAGCCTAGCGCCTCGAAGCGTGCGGCTCCGGCCTGGCGCCGTGCGGCGATCCAGGTCGGTTCCGGGCCGTGGGCCTGGCGCCTGGCTTCGGTACGCTCGGCCAGGCGATCGAGAAAGGTCTGAACATCGCTCATGCAGCGGACTCCTCCTCCACCCAGTCATAGCCCCGGGATTCGAGCTCCTTGGCCAGCTCCTTGTCGCCGCTCTTGGCGATGCGACCATCGACCAACACATGGACGCGATCCGGAATGATGTAGTCGAGCAGGCGCTGATAGTGGGTCACTAACAGGATGCCGCGATCGGCAGCGCGCAGGCTGTTGACCCCGTCGGCCACTATCCGCATGGCATCGATATCGAGGCCGGAGTCGATCTCGTCGAGCATGGCCAGCTTGGGCTGCAGCACCAGCATCTGCAGGATCTCGTTGCGCTTCTTCTCGCCGCCGGAGAAGCCCTCGTTGACGGCACGCTGCAGGAAGCTGGCGTCCATCTTCATCTCGGCGATCTTCGACTTGATCAGCTTCATGAACTCCGGCGCCGGCATGTCGCCCTGGCCGTTTGCCGCACGCTGGGCATTGAGCGCCGCCTTGAGCAGATAGATGTTCTTGACCCCGGGTATCTCCACCGGGTACTGGAAGCCTAGCAGCATGCCAGCCAGGGCCCGCTCCTCGATCTCCATCTCGAGTACGTCCTGGCCTTCGAAGGTGATCGTGCCACTGGTCACCTCATAGCCCTCCTTGCCGGCGATCACCGCCGACAGGGTCGACTTGCCGGCCCCGTTAGGGCCCATGATGGCGTGAACCTCACCGGCATTGACGGTCAGGCTGAGGCCCTTGAGGATTTCCTTGCCTTCGACCGTAACGTGCAGATCCTTGACTTCGAGCATCTTGAATACCTTTTCGATTCTGGCGAGCCGCCCGGGCGGCTTGCATAACTGATTTGGTTTCCAACCCGCACTAGACACGTCATGAGCGAGCGCAATAGCGTCTAGCCAACGGCACCTTCAAGGGTCACGTTCAGCAGCGCCTCGGCCTCCACGGCGAACTCCATCGGCAACTCCTGGAACACGTCCTTGCAGAAGCCGTTGACGATCATGCTCACCGCATCCTCCTCGGAGATACCGCGGCTCTGGCAGTAGAACAGCTGGTCCTCGCCGATCTTCGAGGTGGTCGCCTCGTGCTCCACGGTAGCCGTGCTGTTGCCGATCTCCTGATAGGGAAAGGTATGCGCGCCGCACTGGTCACCGATCAGCAGCGAGTCGCACTGGGTGAAGTTGCGCGCACCCTTGGCCCTCGGGCCGATCTTGACCAGCCCACGGTAGGACTGGTTGCTGCGGCCGGCGGAGATGCCCTTGGAGACGATGTAGGAGCGCGTACCCTCGCCGATATGGATCATCTTGGTGCCGGTGTCGGCCTGCTGGCGGCCGTTGGTCACCGCCACCGAGTAGAACTCGCCGATGCTGTCCTTTCCGCGCAGCACGCAGGAGGGATACTTCCAGGTGATGGCGGAACCGGTCTCGACCTGGGTCCAACTGATGCGCGAGCGGTCGCCGCGACAGTCGCCGCGCTTGGTCACGAAGTTGTAGATGCCGCCCTTGCCGTCCTCGTCACCCGGATACCAGTTCTGTACCGTGGAGTACTTGATGTAGGCGTCCTCGAGGGCCACCAGCTCGACCACGGCGGCGTGCAGCTGGTTCTCGTCACGCTGCGGCGCGGTACAGCCTTCCAGGTAGGAAACCTGGGCGCGGTTCTCGCAGATGATCAGCGTGCGCTCGAACTGGCCGGTATTGGCCGCGTTGATGCGGAAATAGGTGGAGAGCTCCATCGGGCAGGTCACGCCTTCCGGCACGAAGACGAAGGAGCCATCGGTGAAGACGGCCGAGTTCAGCGCGGCGAAGTAGTTGTCGGCCACCGGCACCACCGTACCCAGGTACTGCTTGATCAGCTCCGGGTAGTCGCGAATCGCCTCAGAGATGGAGCAGAAGATCACGCCCGCCTCGCCCAGCTTCTCCTTGAAGGTGGTAGTCACCGACACGGAATCGAACACCGCATCCACCGCCACGCCGGCCAGCGCAGCCCGCTCATGCAGCGGAATGCCCAGCTTCTCGTAAGTCTCGAGCAGTTTAGGATCGACCTCGTCGAGGCTCTGGGGGCGGTCTTCGGGGCGTTTCGGCGCACTGAAGTAGGAAATCGCCTGGTAGTCGATGGCCGGATAATCCAGGTGCGCCCACGAGGGTGGCGTCATCTTGAGCCATTGATGGTAGGCCTTCAGGCGCCACTCCAGCATCCACTCCGGCTCCCCCTTCCTCTGGGAAATGAAGGCAATGGTACCTTCATCGAGTCCCGGCGGGATGGTATCGCTCTCGATATCCGTGACGAAGCCTTCCTTGTATTCGCGACGGACAAGCTGTTCCATTTCCTGACTTGCCATGATGGTTCCCCTCCCGGGCGGTTGGGTCGGCGAGCAACGTGCCCGCTCGGGTAATGTGTTCGGTGGCTTGCGCGTCTCAGGCCGAGTCGGCGGCCAGACTGATACTCTGTATGGGCAGCTGTACCGGCAGCTTGATCGGCGAGGTGTCTGCCAGGTGCGCCAGTGTCACGCTGTCGAGCAAGGTGCGTACCGCCAGCGAAACCCGCTGCCAGTTGTCGGACACACCGCAGGTGGCAAGCAGGTCGCAGTCGCCATCCACATGACTGCACTCGGTCATCGCCACCGGCCCCTCGATGGCGGTAATGATGTCGCGGGCCGTGATGCGCGACGCCGGACGCGCCAGCGAATAGCCGCCCTGCGCGCCACGGCGGGATTCCAGTAGCCCCGCACGCACCAGCATCTTCAATGTCTTGCTCACGGTCGGGTGGGGCAATTGCACCGCCTCGGCCAGGTCGGCCGCCGCGTGGGACCGCTCCGGGTGACGGGCGATCTGTGCCATTACCACCGCGGCATAGTCGGTCAACCGAGAAAGCTTGAGCATGCCTGACTCCTCACGATTTGCCGCCAAGCCCTCTGCGAGCTCCGCATTCAATTGGGGACCATTTTAGTCCTGTATGGATTCGATGTGAAGTCCCCTCTGCCCGTTAGAACCGGACAAGCGGCAAGATCGACACCGACCGACTGGCTAATGATAGTCATTACTATTTAAAGAGTGCATTGGAGAACCTCGCCATGATGAATTGGTGTTCAACATGGCCAACTCCGACAGGCTGCTAGACTGAACGAAGGTGAAGGTCAGCGAAACGCTAGCGGCAAGTCGCTGCTGGGAGATTCTATGAAGAAGGGTGCAACTGTTACGAACTGCAACGCTGGGGTGGCGCGCCTTGCCGGCAGCCTGCTGGTTGCCGTGACACTGATGCAGCACGTTCAGGCTGGAGAGAGACAAATCATCATCGGCACGGCCAGTTCGACCGGGGTCTATCACATCACCGGCCAGGCATTCTGTCGCCTGATCGAGGGTCCCTGCCATGCCCGCCCGTCGGAGGGCTCGGTAGCCAATCTACACCACGTTCGTCGTGGCGAAGTCCCGATCGCACTGGCCCAATCGGACCAGCAGTACTATGCCATCGAGGGGCGGGAAAACTTCGCCGATGCCGGTCCGGACGATTCGTTGCGCGCCCTGTTCTCGGTGCACAGTGAACCCTTCACCCTGGTGGTACGCCGGGAAGCCGGCATACAAGGGTTCGACGACCTGGAGCAGCGCGCGGTGAACATCGGCAACCCCGGTTCCGGGCAGCGAGCCACCATGCTGCAACTGATGGCGGCCAGGGGCTGGACACTGGACGATTTCGCCCTGGTCAATGAACTGCCGGCCGATCAGCAGTCACTGGAGCTGTGTCACGGCAATATCGATGCCATGGTCTATACCGTGGGTCATCCTGACTTAACGATTCGCCAGGCCGTCGATCTATGCAACGCCGCCGTGGTGGGTGTCGAGGGGGATTTCGTCGAGGCCCTGGTGGCCGAGGCGCCCTACTACAGCCTGGCCGAAATACCCGCCGGGCTCTACTACCCCGAGCAGCCGGAAGTGAAGACCTTCGGCGTCCGCGCTACCGTCGTGGCCAGCGAAGCCACCGATCCGCACCAGGTCTACACCCTGGTAGCCGCCGTGTTCGACAATTTCGAGCGCTTTACCGCTTTTCATCCCGCCTACTCGGTGCTCGAGCCCGAGCGAATGATCAAGGAGGGGCTCTCGGCCCCGCTACACGAGGGCGCCCTGCGCTACTACCGCGAGCAAGGCTGGATCGAGGATGAAGCCAGCGGCGAAGGAAATGACGAGGCCGAGGAGGCGGAGACCAACGCTGCGACGGACTAGCAGCCTAGCGCTTACACCTTCTTGACGAGCATAGACTTCAGCTCCATAGATGAGAGCATCGACTTTGCAATCAAGGTCATGACCCCCTAAGACCGGTCAAATGTTTTTTCCCTTGTTGCCGACTACCGGAGAAGTGCCCTTGTGCGACTCCAGAGCTACCAGCCAAACCGGGCACATGGAATGGATGAATGGTTAGACACAGACAGTGTGGCCCAGCTCTACTGACGAACATGGATAATATTTCCCAGAATCAAGGAAACTATTAGCCGCCCCAGCCAAGGAATAACGATAAGTTACACTGATGAGGCAAGGACATGGGCATCTTGAAGCTCGACCGCATAGACCGCACGCTGCTTGAAGCCCTGCAGCAAGACGCCCGCCTGACCACCGCTGAGCTGGCGGAACGCGTCAATCTATCGCCCTCCCCCTGCGCCAGACGCATTCGAAGACTCGAGCAGCACGGCCTGATCACCCGCTATCGCGCCGAGTTGGACAGGGAGCGTCTGGGCCTGGACGTCATCATCTTCGTACAAGTACGCCTCAGCCAGCACCAGGACGCGCTGGTCGAACAGTTCGAAGCCGCTGTCAGAGAAATGCCGGAAGTCATCAACTGCCACACCATTTCCGGTGCCTTCGACTATCTGCTGCAGGTGGTTACCGCCGATCTGCGCGGCTTTGAGGGATGGGTAAGACGACTGCAGCAGCTACCCATGGTAGACAGCGTGGACAGCAGCTTTGCCATGCGCGCCGTCAAGGAAAACGGGGCGCTGCCCTTGCCCACCCCCCCCGCTGACGCGAGACCGGGTCGTCATGATCACCCATGACAACGTCGCCAGCGATGACGTCGGCACCTTCGAGCACCTGGGCATACTGCCACGCTCCCAGCGGGACAGCCTGCCGCTATGCCTGGCGGCTACGACTGGTTGACCATACCCCTGCCCGCTCAGCCGTCGTCATCTTCCTCGGAATAGAAATCCAGATCCTCCAGTCGCCCCAGTACGGCCGTGGCGATATTGGCCAGGTGCGCGGCAACGCGCTTGTAGTGTCGGGCCAGCAGTGAGTAAGCCACCGCCTCGTGAAACTCGATCTGGCGCTCGTCACGAAACAGCTCCTCGATCAAGCGATCGCTGCGCTGACGCACTTCCACAGCCTTGGAGAGCGCCTGGCGGGCCTGCTGCTCGTCCGAATTCCGCGTCGCCTTGATGACCTTGTCGAACATGCCGCCCATCTCGAGCGCCATGTTATCGAGCGGCTCCTGGTACTTGGGCACATGGAAGCCTTCGCTATAAAAATGC
Organism: Halomonas sp. DQ26W; assembly: GCF_003339685.1. GTDB lineage: Bacteria > Pseudomonadota > Gammaproteobacteria > Pseudomonadales > Halomonadaceae > Halomonas. The sequence goes on from NZ_QPKI01000006.1 coordinate 109,475, forward strand.
CCCACCTCGAAGACGTTCTTGCAGTAGTCTCCGATGCGTTCGGCATCCTTGGCCACACTCATCAGGGCCAGGCAAACAGCGACATCATGCCCCGGATTGACGGTCAGGTGGCGCAGCACCTTGCGGCGAATCGAGCGCTCCAATTCATTGATCGCCCGATCACGGTCATAGAGTGGCTGGCGCACCTCATCGGCCGATGCCTTGCTGTGCAGGACCTCGTTGGCGCGGTCGAACATCCAGGCTCCATGCTGGAGCATCTGGGTCAGGTCCTCGAACGCCAGACTGAGAGTGTTTTCCGAAGTCAGGGCGCTGTATAGCTGTCGAAACATGGCAGAAATCTCCTGAGCCGTCGCGTTCAGCGCAGGCTAGTAAACAGTTCGGTGGCGCCGATTCCCAGCAGCGGTATCACCAGGAATACGCCAATCAGGAAGACGAAGGCGTAGCGGGTCTGGCGCGCCGCCAGCCGGCCGTACCAGATGGCAATCCGCAGCGGGATATAGCGCAGCGGGTACCAGATGGCGGTGCCGGTCAGATTGAAGATGACATGGAACAGAGCCACGGTCATCGCGGCGGCCACGGGATTCGCCGTGGCCGCCAGCACGCTGGTGACCGTAGTGCCCAGGTTGGCCCCCATCATGAAGGGCAGCACGCGACGCAGGCGAACGACACCGGCGCCGGCCAGCGGTACCATCAGGCTGCTGGTGATGGTGCTGGACTGGACCAGTATGGTGGAGACCAGGCCGACACCGTAGGCACGTACATCGCTGCGGAAGAAATAGGTACGAAACAAACCATCCATATGGCGCAACAATGCGCCACGCAGATTCTGCACCATGAAGATCAGCGCACCGAACATCAACAGTATGCCAAGACCGGCCACCAGCAGCCCCTGGGAAACCGGGGTCGTCGTCAAAAAGGAAGCCACACCATTGGCGGCATCCACCACCGGCGCGGTGATCACCTTGATCGGGCTGTTGGGTCGCGCCACTTCCTCCAGGCCGATCAGCTCGGCCAGCCAGCCCGCCACCCGGGTAAAAATCCCCCTTCCGGCCTCATGGAAGAGCCCGCTGATGAACTCCAGGGGAAAGACGATCGCCACGGTAAGGATATTGAAGAAGTCATGCATCAATGCCGCCGTGAACGAGCGCCGGAAATTGCGTTTGATGCGCACATTGGCCAGCGCCACGATCACCCCGGTGACCGCCGTGCCAATATTGGCCCCCATGATGGCGAACACCGCCGTGCCCAGCGTCATCTCACCACTGGCGACCAGCGTCACGATGAGCGCCGAGGTGAAGGACGAGCTCTGCACGATCATGGTGACCAGCACGCCGGCCAACAGGGCGATGAAAGGGTTCTCGCCGTAGGCGAAGAGCTGGGTCAGGAAATCGCTGGCCCTGCCGAACGTTCCCAGCCCAGAGCCGAGCACGTTCAGGGCCGCAAGGAAGAAGTACAGACAGATACCGGCATAGATGCCGCGCAGCCAGGCCGGTACCTCACGGATATGCTCGCGGGTAAGAGCTGCCCGGTTCGTGTCGGGCGAAGAGCGGTCTGATTTCGACATGAAAAGGCCGTTGTGAGGTTACACGTTCAAGATGACGGGTGTGTGACACCCACGTTACTGTTCGCGCACGGTAACCGGGACATGTGACAGTTTCATGACAGCCGGGCACATCGCCCTCGCCGGCATGCGATCACCTACCAGTACGGTGCGCTATTTCCCGACATCTTCGTTCCAGAGTTCGGGCGATGCCTCGATGAAATCGGTCATCATTTCGATGCAGGCCGGCGTCTGCAGGACCTCGACGTCGACTCCCCGGGAGCGCAGCAACGCCTCCTCGCCCATGAAGGTCAGGTTCTCGCCGACGACCACCCGGGGGATGCCGTAGAGCAGTATGGCGCCGCTACACATCGGGCAGGGTGACAGCGTCGTATAGAGCACGCAATCCCGATACACTGATGACGGCTGGCGCCCCGCATTCTCCAGAGCATCCATCTCGCCGTGCAGCACCGTGCTGCCCGACTGCACCCGCCGGTTATGGCCCCGCCCCAGAATGCGTCCACGATAGACCAGCACCGAGCCGATGGGGATACCCCCCTCCGCCAGGCCCTGGCGTGCTTCATCCAGGGCAGCTTGCATATACTTATCCATGGAAAGCTGACTCCAAGTCCATGAGAAGGGAAAGCGCCGACACCGACGTGACCATAGCAAAACAGCGACGACTCTGCGCGGCGACCGGCCGGTGAAGCAAAGTGTGTAATGCCCTGCCCGACCAGACGCATCGCGATGACACAATGCCCCAGGGAGACCCAACATGCCCGATCAGACGACCCAAGCCCGTATCCTGGTGTTCGCCGGAAGCACCCGAGAAGCCTCCTACAACAAACGGCTGGCCCGTCTGGGTGCCCGACGCCTGGATGCGCTGGGCGCCCCGGCCACCTTCATCGACCTGCGCGACTATCCCCTGCCGCTCTACGAGGGTGACCTTGAGGCCGAGCATGGTCTGCCTGAAAACGCATTGGCGCTACGCAAGCTGCTGGCCGAGCACCGGGGCCTGCTGGTCGTCTCCCCCGAGTACAACGGCTTCATTACCCCGTTGATGAAGAACACCATCGACTGGATCTCGCGCCCCCATGCAGGCGAGAGCGGCCTTAAGCTATTTGCAGGCCGGGTCGCTGCGCTGCTCGCCGCCTCTCCCGGCGGGCTTGGCGGCATGCGCAGCCTGGCGCTGATGCGCCAGCTGCTGAGCAATATCGGGGTGACGGTACTACCCGACCAGTTGGCCGTGGCCAAGGCAGGCGATGCCTTCGACGACGACGGCTCCCTGACCGACGAGAGCCATCAACAGAAACTGGACGCCATCTGCCAGCGGCTGGTCGATACAACGAGGCTATTCGAACGGGCATGATCGCACCCGAGCGAAACCTTGCTCGAGCAGGCAAGCACCTACTCCCAGCGCCAGCCGTGACGCTGCCACCACTCCAGCGCGATCTGGCGGTTCTCGCGGTTCTCGCGGTTGGCACTTTCCGCCAGCACGGTACCCAATTGGACGAAGTCACCGCCCGTCTCCGCCAGGAGTACAGGGTCCTGGGTCGCCAGTTGGAGCGCGTAGAGCACCAGCATCAGCTCGTAGGGGTCGGCACTATCTATCAGGCTGAACAGCAGTGGCACGGCCGGCTCGCCGATCTGGCCCAGCCGCTCCGCCGCGATATACCAGACCCGCGGATGCTCGTCGCCGCCATAGGTGTCGATGAACCGCCGATCCGCCAGCCGGCTGATGTAGTAATGCGCTTTATCCTCTTCGGTGACGAACAAGGGCGGTAGCCAGTACCGGTCTCCCCGTGTCGTGCCGTTTGGCGGCTGCTCGGCTTGAGCGGGAGGCGGCGGCACCTCGGCCTGTGGTGGCGCCTGCACTTCCGCCGGGCGCGGCTCGGAACGCCCGGCACAGCCGGCTGTCAGCAGGATGACCAGCAGAACCAGGCCGGTGAAAAGCGTGCGTGTTGCCATAGTGCCCAGCCTCCATCGATCGGCGCTTAATAAACGGAACCCTTCACGACCCATCCTTCCAGCGCGGCAGGAAATAGGGACAAATTCAGAAAAATTCTATCGCGGTCGCGGAAGACGGCACAGCTCCCCTCCGGCATGCGCTGTCACACAAGATTCATCAAACCCTCGGCTTTTGTCACCGAAGTGTCATCCACTCTCCCTATAGTCGCAGCCATCGGTCATCGAGAGGGTGATCGAAAGTGGTCATCTGGCCATCAACGCTGTGAAATAGGGGGAACCACCATGAAACTGAAGGCTCTGGCTGCTGCCGTTATCGGCGCCTCTTTTGTCTCCACCGCCGCCATGGCGGATCGCGTCGATCCCAATCTGCCCGAGTATGAGGCCGTGAGCGGCATCTCCGGCAACATGACAAGCATCGGCTCCGATACCCTGAACAATCTGATGACCCTGTGGGCGGAAGAATTCGCGGGCGTCTATCCGAACATCAATATCCAGATCCAGGGCGCCGGTTCCAGCACCGCGCCAACTGCGTTGACCGAAGGCACCGCCCAGTTCGGCCCCATGAGCCGTGAGATGCGCACTTCCGAAGTGCAGGCCTTCGAGGATCGCTACGGCTATCCGCCGACCATGGTGCCGGTGGCCATCGACGCCCTGGCCATCTATGTCAACCAGGACAACCCTCTGGAAAGTATCACTCTGCCCCAGGTCGATGCCATCTTCTCCGATACTCGCCGCTGCGGCTATGACGAGGACATCACCCGCTGGGGACAGCTGGGCATGGACGGCAGCTGGGCGAACCGCGACTTTACCCTCTACAGCCGTAACGCCGTCTCCGGCACCTACGGCTTCTTCGCCGAGAACGCCCTGTGCGGCGGCGACTTCAAGGCCTCCATCAACGAACAGCCGGGCTCCGCCTCGGTGGTGCAGGGCGTCAGCGAGTCGATCAACGGCATCGGCTACTCCGGCATCGGCTACATCACCTCCCAGGTGCGTGCGGTGCCGGTGGCGCGTGACGAGGGTGAAGAAGCCTATACGGTGGATAACGAGAACTACCCGCTGGCCCGCTTCCTGTTCGTCTACGTGAACAAGCACCCCAACGAAGACCTGGCCCCGCAGCAGGCCGAATTTCTGCGCATGGTACTCTCCCGCCAGGGCCAGGAAGTGACCGCCCGCGATGGCTACATCCCGCTGCCCGAGACCGTGGCCAGCCGCGTGCGCGGCGAGCTGGGTATTGATTAAGCAAGCGTCTACCGTAACTGCGCGTCGACACCCGGGGGCAAGGCGAAGCGAGGGTTTTTTGCTAGGGATGGCAAAAGCAGCGCCCATGGAAGGATCCACAGCGCCCTCGTGAAGGCTTGGCGCCGGGGGTAGAGGCCGGATCAATCCTTTGGCTAAAAGCTTTTGATCGGGGACGCTTCGGCGTCCCCGAAAGTTTTTGGCCGCTGTCACAGGGTTGTCATGGAGGCGACTTACTCTTTGCCTAACTTTCCACTTGACGGGATTGCCCATCCGCCATGAATGACATGTCCCAACATTCCACGTCGGGTCAAGGCAGATCGCTACTGCCCACCCCTGAGCAGCGGGAGCGCCTGCGGCGCAAGCGCATGCTGAAGGACAACATTTCCCGCTATGGTATCGGCGCCGCCGGTATCGGGGTCGTGATCGCCCTTGGGATGATCTTCGTCTACCTATTCTCCGAGGTCATACCGCTCTTCAAGTCGGCCGAGGTTTCGGCCGAGCAGACCTATGCCATTCCCGGAGTGGGAAGCGGCGAGGCGCTTGAGCACCTGACCATTGACCGTCATGACACCCTGGGAGCAAGCTTTACCGACACGGGGCGCATCACCTTCTTCGACCTGGAGGGTGGCGACCTGCGCGCGTCGTTCGAGATGCCCCGGCCAGAGGGTGCGACGCGCTCGGCCTTTGCTACCGCTTTCGCCACCACCCGAGCCTTTGCCTACGGCTACGACAACGGCGACATCAGCCTCGGGCAGGTGGACTACGCCATCACCTATCCCGATAACCTTCGTCATATCGAGCCCGAGCTCAAATTTCCTCTTGGTGAGGAGCCCCTGACCCTGGACGAGAATGGTCGGGCCATCCAGGTGTTGGGCCTTCAGATCAGCGACCGCGGTATCTATGCGGCTGCCGAACTCGAGGAAGGCACCCTGATGGTGACCTCCTTCAATCGTCAAGAGAACATCATGACCGGGGAAGTGACCGTGAAGCAGACCACGGCCGAGTTGCCCGGCTTCGAGGGGCGCGCCCGTCAGATTCTGATCGACAATCGCTTTCGACATCTCTACGTCTCCGACGACGCCGGCTACATCCATCACTACGATATCGGCAACCTCAGTAATCCCCAGTATCGTGGGGCCGTTCAGGTCACCGAAAGCGGCTATGTGTCTGAGATGGTTCTTCTCAACGGCACCGTGTCGATCATCGCTGGCACCTCCGGCGGTCAGGTTCGCCAGTATTTCCCGGTTCGCGACGCCCAGAATCAGTATGACCTGGCCCATATTCGTGATTTCGCCCGCTACGACGCGCCGATCACCCATATCGCAGCGGAACACGCTCGCCGTGGCTTCCTGGTGGGCGACGAGCGGGGCAATCTGGGCATTCATCACTCGACTGCCAGCGCTGATGTCTTCGATGCGCCGATGACCGAAGGCCCCCTGGCGCGTATCGCCATCTCGCCAGTCAACTCGACGGCCCTGTTTGCCGATGAAAACAACCAGCTCCAGGTGGCCAGCGTCACCAACCAGCATCCCGGCATTTCCTTCTCTTCCCTTTGGCAGAAGGTCTGGTACGAGGGTAGCAGCCAGCCACGCTATGTGTGGCAATCCACCGCCGGTGGCGCGGAGTACGAGCCCAAGATGAGCCTGATGCCGCTAACTGTAGGTACTCTGAAGGCGGCCTTCTACGCCATGCTGTTCGCCACGCCCTTGGCGCTGATGGGAGCCATCTATACGGCCTACTTCATGTCGCCGAAACTGCGCGGCAAGGTCAAGCCCACCATCGAGGTGATGGAGGCACTGCCCACGGTCATCCTCGGTTTCCTCGCCGGCCTGTGGCTCGCCCCCTTCGTCGAGAACCGGCTGCCGGCGGTGTTCAGCATCTTGATCCTGATGCCGATTGCCATGCTGACCTTTGCCTATCTATGGAGCCGCCTGCCTGAGAAGCTGCGTACCGCAGTGCCCGATGGCTGGGAGGCAGTGATTCTAATGCCGATCATCGTGCTGGTGGGCTGGGCCTGTGTCACGGCGAGCCCGTACGTGGAGATCATGTTCTTCGATGGCAGCCTGCGCCAGTGGCTGACCGACAACGGCTTCACCTATGACCAGCGCAACGCCCTGGTGGTAGGTATCGCCATGGGTTTTGCGGTAATACCGACGATTTTTTCGATTGCCGAGGATGCGGTGTTCACCGTGCCCAGGCACCTCACCCAGGGTTCCCTGGCGTTGGGCGCCACCCGCTGGCAGACCGTGGTCGGCGTGGTACTGCCTACCGCCAGCGTCGGCATGTTCTCGGCGGTAATGATGGGCTTCGGTCGCGCGGTCGGGGAAACCATGATTGTGCTGATGGCCACCGGCAACAGCCCGATCATGAACTTCAATATCTTCGAGGGCATGCGCACCTTGTCAGCCAATATAGCGGTCGAGATGACGGAAGCCGCGGTGGGATCCAGCCACTTCCGCGTACTGTTCCTTGCTGCATTGGTCCTTCTGGGCATGACCTTCCTGGTCAATACGCTGGCCGAGATCATTCGTCAGCGCCTGCGCAAGCGCTACGGCAACCTCTGATACCGGGAGACTCTGATGAAACGTTGGTGGAAAAGCGGTGCCCCCTGGGTGTGGTTGAATGCCGGCGCAGTGGCGATCTCGGTCATCATGGTACTGGGGCTGATCGGCCTGATCGCCGTGCGCGGCCTCAGCCACTTTTACCCCACCGAGATCGTCGAATTCCAGGTCGGTGATCCTGAGCGGGGCCTCGGCCAGATGGTGATGGGCGAACACGTCCGCGCCGAAACCATACCGGTCCCCGTGGCGCGGGATGCAGGCATCGCAGTGCCTCCCGAGCTTGGCGACGACGGCCTGGTGACCCGGCACCTGATCAAGCAGGGCAACCGGGATGTGACGGGGCAGGATTTCGCCTGGTACGCCGAACTGCAGATGACGGAGTGGCAGGCACCCCCGGATGCCATGCGCCTGGAGCGTCGCGAGTGGGGCGACTTCTATGGCTATCCACTACGCGTGCTGGAGGACGGTGAGGTGGTCGCTGAGGGCGAGGGGCTATGGGAGGCGCTGCAGTCGCGGGTCGACCGCAGCAATACCCTGTTCCGGGAACTTCGCCAAATAGAGCGTAACGACGTGGGGGTGATCAGCTCGGAAATGGAGGAACTGCGCTTGCGGGAGCGGGCCCTGCAGCGTGATCTCAATATCGAACCCGACGCACTTCAGACACAGCTCGGTCAAATCCAGGTGCGTCAGTCCACCCTTCAGCAAGAATTCGAGGTGCTGCGTGGCGAAATTGACATCCTGCGCCGAGAGCTCTATCGCGACACCCTGGTAGCATCGGTCGTCGGCGGGCAGGAGGTCCAGATTCGCATCGGCGATATCGTGCGGGCCGTGCAGCCCAACAGCCTGTCTCTGACCGCCAAGGTGGTGGAGTATGGGCAGCAGTTCTGGGCCTTCGTCAGCGGCGAGCCCCGCGAAGCCAATACGGCGGGCGGCATCTTTCCGGCGATCTTCGGCACCGTGACCATGGTGCTGCTGATGTCGATGATCGTCAGCCCCTTCGGCGTGCTGGCCGCCATCTACCTGCGCGAGTATGCCAAGCAGGGGCCGCTTCTGCGCTTGATCCGCATCTCGGTCTACAACCTCGCCGGGGTGCCCTCCATCGTCTACGGTGTCTTCGGCCTGGGCTTCTTCATCTACACTCTGGGCGGCTCCATCGACCAGCTCTTCTACTCGGAGCGATTGCCCTCGCCCACCTTCGGTTCGCCGGCGCTGGTCTGGGCCTCGCTGACCCTGGCGTTGCTGACTCTGCCGGTGGTGATCGTCTCCACCGAGGAGGGGCTGGCGCGGATTCCTTCCTCGGTACGCCACGGCTCACTGGCACTGGGGGCGACCAAGTCCGAGACCCTTTGGAAGGTGGTAGTACCGCTGGCCACACCGGCGATGATGACCGGCATGATCCTGGCTATTGCCCGTGCCGCCGGCGAGGTGGCGCCGCTGATGCTGGTGGGCGTGGTCAAACTGGCACCGACCCTACCGGTGGATGGGACCTTCCCGTTCGTGCACCTGGACCGCCAGATCATGCACCTGGGCTTTCACATCTACGACGTCGGCTTCCAGAGCCCCAATGTCGAGGCCGCCCGCCCGCTGGTCTACGCCACGGCACTGGTGCTGGTGATCTTGATCGTGGTGCTCAACCTGACCGCGATCAGCATTCGCAACCGGCTGCGCGAGCGCTACCGCGCCGCCACCGACTGACGCCAAACGATAACCCATACGAGGCGAAACATGACGACCATGACGTCAGCCACGACCACCGCCAGCCATCGCGACGCGATGCAAGGCATGGGCAAGACCACCTTCCAGGTGCGTGATCTCAATCTGTTCTACGGCAAGGATCAGGCTTTGAAAGGGATCGATATAGATATACCGGCCAACAAAGTGACCGCCTTCATCGGTCCCTCCGGCTGCGGCAAGTCGACCCTGCTGCGCTGCTTCAACCGCATGAACGACCTGGTCGACATCTGCCGCATCGAAGGGCAGATTCTGCTCGACGGCAAGGACATCCATGCGCGCGGGGTCGACGTGGCGGAACTACGGCGCAAGGTGGGCATGGTATTTCAGAAGCCCAATCCCTTCCCCAAGTCGATCTACGAGAACGTCGCCTACGGCTTGCGCCTGCAAGGGGTCAACAACAAGTCTGTGCTCGACGAGGTGGTCGAACGCTCACTGCGCGGCGCCGCGCTGTGGGACGAGGTCAAGGACCGCCTCGGCGTCAATGCCTTCGGGCTGTCCGGCGGCCAGCAGCAGCGCCTGGTGATCGCCCGGGCCATCGCCATCGAGCCAGAAGTGATCCTGCTCGACGAGCCGGCCTCGGCGCTCGACCCGATTTCGACGCTGAAGATCGAGGAGCTGATCCACGAGCTGAAGGAGCAGTACACCATCCTGATCGTGACCCACAATATGCAGCAGGCGGCCCGAGTCTCCGACTACACCGCCTTCATGTACCTGGGGGACATGGTGGAATTCGGTGAAACCAACAAGATTTTCACCGAGCCGGAGAAGAAGCAGACCGAGGATTACATCACCGGACGCTATGGATGATGCCGGTATCTCACCATTATCGCGTTGACCGGGGTCGCTGAGACTAACCCACCTGGGGTGCGATAGCGCTGTCATCTTAATGACATGATATCGTGCTGTTATCGTCATCGACCCGCGACTGAGCTAGAGGCCCCGTATGACAGCCAAGACCGTTCTGATCGTCGATGATGAAGCGCCGATCCGCGAAATGATTGCCGTGGCCCTGGAAATGGCCGATTACCGCGTGCTCGAGGCCGACAACGCCCAGACCGCCCACGCCATGGTCGTCGACCACCAGCCCGACCTGCTGCTGCTCGACTGGATGATGCCCGGCACCAGCGGCATCGAGCTGGCCCGGCGCCTCAAGCGCGAGACCGCCACCAGCGAGCTGCCGATCATCCTGCTCACCGCCAAAAGCGAAGAAGAAAACAAGATCCTGGGGCTCGAGGCCGGCGCCGACGACTACATCACCAAGCCCTTCTCGCCACGGGAGCTGGTCGCCAGGCTCAAGGCCGTGCTGCGCCGCTCCACCCCCAAGGGCGTAGAAGACCTGGTCGAGGTCGAGGGGCTGCAGCTCGATCCGGTCAGCCACCGGGTCAGCGCCGACGGCAAGTTACTGGAAATCGGGCCTACCGAGTATCGCCTGCTGCAGTTCTTCATGACCCATCAGGAACGAGCCTATACCCGCAGCCAGCTGCTCGACCAGGTGTGGGGCGGCAATGTCTATGTCGAGGAGCGCACCGTGGACGTGCATATCCGTCGCCTGCGCAAGGCGCTGGGCGATGATCACCAGCATCTGGTCCAGACTGTGCGTGGCACCGGTTACCGTTTCTCCAACAAGGTCTGACATGCGGCTATGGAGCCGTGAACTCTGGCGCCTGGGCCTGATGGCTGGAGCGGGCGGCCTGATCGGCTGGTTGTTCTCGGCCTTCGGGCTCGGCCTGGCCGCCGGCCTGGCCTTCTATCTCTATCGCCACCTGCGTTGGCTGCGTGCCCTGCACCTCTGGCTGACCCGCAACCCACAGGCCGAGCCGCCCGCCGCCAAAGGTCTCTGGGGAGAGCTGTTCGATCGCCTCTACCGCTATCAGAAGGGCCAGCGCCATACCCAGGAGCGGCTGCGTACCACCCTCAAACGCATCCAGGAGTCCTCGGAAGCCATGCGCGACAGCGTGGTGATGCTCGACCAGCATGGCGACCTGGAATGGTGGAACAGCGCCGCCGACCGCATGCTGGGCCTGCGCACCCAGCAGGATCGCGGCCAGCACATTACCAATCTGGTGCGCGATCCGCGCTTCGTCGCCTACTTCAAGGTCCGCGACTACCGGGAGCCCCTGACGCTGCCCTCGCCCATCGACGAACGGATGATGCTGCAGATCCAGATTACCCTCTACGGTGACGACGAGCGCCTGTTGATGGCACGGGACATCACACGCCTGCACCGCCTGGAACAGATGCGACGCGACTTCGTCGCCAACGTCTCCCACGAACTGAGGACGCCGCTGACCGTCCTCGCTGGCTATCTCGAAACCTATGCCGATAACGCCGACCAGTTGCCTCCCCGCCTTGCCCGCAGCCTCTCACAGATGCAGGGCCAGACCACCCGCATGCAGAGTCTGGTCAACGACCTATTGATGTTGTCACGACTGGAGCTCGAGCAGAGCGGTGAGGACCACTCGTCTCTGGATATTACCGAGCTACTCGAGAACATCTGTCGCGATGCCACAGCGCTCGCCAACGGCCAGCAACAGATCACGGTGGAGATCGGTGAGGAACGAATGCTTCACGGCAGCGAGCAGGAAGTTCGCAGTGCGGTATCCAACCTGGCCTACAACGCCGTGCGCTATACCCCGCCAGGCAGCCACATCGTCCTGCGCTGGAAGGCCTGCGGCCCAGGTGCCTGTATCGAGGTGGAGGACGACGGCGACGGCATCGACCCGGAGCATGTCCCCCGGCTCACTGAGCGCTTCTATCGGGTCGACAAGGGCAGAAGCACCGCTACCGGCGGCACCGGCCTGGGCCTGGCCATCGTCAAGCACGTGCTGCTGCGCCATGAGGCGACCCTGGAGATCGATACGCGCCCCGGCCAGGGGGCGCTGTTCCGCTGCGTCTTTCCCGACGCGCGGCTGGTCCCGACGCCCCTCAATCACGACGCTTGAGCGCATCTTCGTCGATCTGGTCCGGGTCCATGTGACGAATGTCCAGGCCCTTGACCAGGTAGATGACGTACTCTGCCAGGTTGTCGGCATGGTCTCCAACTCGCTCCAGGGCACGCAGTATCCACATCACGCTGAGCACCGGGCCGATAGCGCGGTTGTCTTCCATCATGAAAGTCATCAGCGAGCGCATGGCACTGCCGTATTCGTCGTCCACCGTCTCGTCCTCGCGCACCACCTGCAGCGCCAGCTCGGTGTCGAAACGGGCGAAGGCGGTCAGTGCATCGCGCAGCATCTTGCGCACGTGCTCGCTGATGTGGCGCACTTCCACCGCCCCGCGCACGGCGGTGCCGCTCTCGATCAGAATCAGGGCATTGCGGGCGATCTTGCTCGCCTCATCGCCGATCCGCTCCAGGTCCGCCGTGGCACGGATCACCGCCAGCACCAGACGCAGGTCCGATGCCGCCGGCTGCCTTCGCGCCAGCACCCGGGTACACTCATCGTCGATCTTTAGCTGCATGTCGTTGACCTGGCGGTCGTTGTCGCGCACCTTCTCGGCCAGCCGGCTATCGCCCTCGAGCAGCGCCTTCACTGCCTCCTGGACCTGATTCTCGACCAACCCCCCCATGGTCATCAGGTGGGTCTTGAGCTCCTCCAGCTCCTGGTTGAACTGTCGGGAAATATGCTGGCTATGGGTATCGCTGGTGATGTCCATGGGACTCTCCTGGTGACCGTCGAGGTCAGGCCATGCGGCCGGTGATGTAGTTTTCGGTGCGCGCCAGGCGCGGATTGGTGAAGAGGCTGGCTGTGGGGGCATACTCCACCAGCTCGCCGTCATGGAGGAAGGCGGTGTAGTCCGAGACCCGCGCTGCCTGCTGCATGTTGTGGGTGACCAGCACCACGGTCAGCTGCGACTTCAGGCTGCGGATCAGCTCCTCGATCTTCAGCGTCGAGATCGGATCCAGCGCCGAGGCCGGCTCATCGAGCAGCAGCACCTCGGGGCGAACCGCCAGGGTACGGGCGATCACCAGGCGCTGCTGCTGGCCGATGGAGAGCGACCAGGCCGAGGCGCGCAGGCGATCCTTCACCTCGCTCCACAGCGCCGCCGCTTCCAGCGCCCATTCGACGATGTCGCTCATCCGCCGCCGCGTCAGACCGCCTTGAAGTCGCAGCCCGAATGCCACGTTCTCGTAGATCGACATGGGAAACGGGTTGGGCGCCTGGAACACCATCCCCACTCGTCGCCGCAGCTCGTCCACCGCCACCTCGGGCGCGTGAATCTCTTGCCCCTCCAGGCGAATGCTGCCCTGTCGACTGACCGCCTCGTTGAGATCGTGCAGCCGGTTCAGCGCCCGTAGAAGAGTCGACTTGCCGCAACCGGAGGGGCCGATGAAGGCCGTCACCCGGTGGCGCGGCACACGCAGGCTCAGGTCGCGCAGCGCCATCTTGCCGTCGTAGGACAGGCTCAACCGCTCGACATCGAGGCAGCTGACGTCGGGGGCGAAGTCGATGATCGGCCCCATTGCAGTCGAACGATCCGATTCCAGACGAGTGGCATCCGGACGCTGCTGGCTTGGCGGTGAGAGCGGTAGTTCGGGCATCGCGTGGCTCAATCCTTGGTCAGTGGCGCGACAGCGCCCCGTGGCGCGCCCTGACATAATGACGCAGAAATATTGCAGTCAGGTTAAGCACCACCACTACCAGCACCAGCAACAGCGCTGTGGCATAGACCACCGGCATGGCCGCCTGGATATCGTCACCGTGAAAGGCGGTATCGTAGACGTGATAGCCCAGGTGCATGAACTTGCGCTCAAGGTGCAGGAAAGGAAATTCGCCGTCCATCGGCACCTGGGGCGCCAGCTTGGCGACCCCTACCAGCATCAGCGGTGCCACCTCACCGGCGGCACGAGCCACGGCCAGGATCATGCCGGTCAGCATCGCCGGCACCGCCATGGGCAGCACCACCCGGGTCAGCATCTCCAGCCGCGTGGCCCCAAGTGCCAGCGCCCCTTCCCGCTGGTGGTCGGGAATCCGCACCAGCCCCTCCTCGGTCGCCACGATCACCACCGGCAGGGTCAGCAGCGCCAGGGTCAGCGAAGCCCACAGCAGCCCGCCCGTGCCGAAAGTGGGCGATGGCAGTTCGTCGCTGAAGAACCACTCGTCGATCGATCCACCGATACCGTAGACGAAGACTCCGAGGCCAAATACGCCGTAGACGATGGAGGGGACACCGGCCAGGTTGCGTACCGCGATACGCACCCAGTTCGTCAGGCGGCCCTGATGGGCCACTTCATTGAGGTAGACCGCCGCCAGCACGCCGAATGGGGCAACCAGCAGCGACATCAGCATCACCATCAGCACGGTACCGAAGATGGCCGGCCATACGCCGCCGGCGGTATTCGCCGCCCTCGGCCCCTCGGAGAGGAAGCGCCCTACCCCCCGCCCCCAGGCACCCAGCTTCTCCGGCAGCGACATGGCATTGGGCCGCCAGGAACGCAGCACTTCATCCAGGGTCAGGACAATGCGCCGGCCGTCGACGCTCTCCAGCACCGCCGCATCGGTCTGCATGCTCTCCTGGAGCCCACGAATTCGCTCGTTGGTCTCGGCCAACCGGCGCTGCGTCGCCCTGTCACCGGGGTCATTCTCAAGCCGGCGCACCAGCGGCGGGATGACACGCTGCTGCAACTCGTCGCGCTCGGCGCGCAACGCATCGACAGCGGAGAGGCGTTCCTGAAGCGTGGTCCAGGTGGCCGTACCACCACCATCACCACCACCACGCCCCCCCTCGCCGACCGAGGTGCCTTGCTGCCCGGCTGTCACCACCTCGACCAGTCGGCCGATGAAGTCACCGTGCCGACTACGTTCCAGCACGACCAGTTCGCGGGGCAACTCGCTTGCGGTGATGCGAGCAACCGCCACCCATTGCCAGACATGGCCGTCGAGATCGCGATTGCCGGTGAAGTAGAGCCGCTCCCTGGCCCCGCCAGCGCCATCCGCTGCCGGCAGCGGCAGTTCGCGCACCGCACGGCCCGCGAACACCTGCCCATCGTCGAGTTCCACCAGCGACACCGATGCCGGCCAGAAGTGGCCGAGACCGCGAACGGCAATCAGGGTCAGCAGCCCTGCCAACAGCAACAGCGACAATGCCACGCTGCCGGCGGCCAGCCAGGCCCAGGGCCCCTCGCCCCGCGGCTGCCAAGTGCGAAAGCCCGTTACCGCGGCCAGGCTCACGACACATCTCCCAGGCGACGATAGCGGCGCCGCAGCCGGCTGCGTACTACCTCGGCCAGTGTGTTAACCAGGAAGGTGAAAAGGAAAAGCAGCAGTGCCGCCAGTATCAGCAGTTGGTAGCTATCGCTGCCCGGCACCGCCTCGGGCAGTTCGATGGCGATGCCCGCCGCCATGGAGCGCATACCCTCCAGGGGGCTGAGGCTCATCACGGCGGCATTGCCGCTGACCATCAGCACGATCATGGTCTCACCGACCGCGCGGCCAGCGCCGATCATCACGGCGGCGAACACACCAGGCGCCGCCGCCGGCAGCACCACTTTCCACAGGGTCTGCCAACGCGTTGCCCCCATGGCCTGAGCGCCCTCGCCCAGGCTGCTCGGCACTCCCGAAAGGGCGTCCTCCGCCAGGGCGTAGACACTCGGCATGACCGCAAAGCCCATGGCCAGGCCGACGATCAGGGCGTTACGGCTGGCATAATCGATACCGAGTTCAGTATCAAGCCAGCCGCGCAGGTCGCCGGCGAACAGCCACGCCTCCAGCCAGGGTGCCAGTTCCAGCGAGGCCAGCCCCAGCATGCCCAGCCAGGGCACCAGCCATAGCCCGGCCCAGGCCAGCGGTAGTCGTTGGCGCAGTGCCGGGCTCATCAGGCGCCATACGCCACCCGCCATCAGAATCCCCAGCGGCATCACCAGTAGCAGGGCGAAGGCGCCAGTCAGGTGGCGCTCCACCCAGGGCGCAAGCACCAGGCCCGCCACAAAGCCGATGACCACCCCGGGCAGGGCTTCCATCAGCTCCAGTGTGGGCTTGACCCGGCTGCGTAGCCGTGGGGACATGTAGACGGAAGAGTGAATGGCCGCCCCCAGCGCCATGGGGACGGCAAACACCAGCGCCCAGAAAGCCGCCTTCAACGTACCCCAGGCCAGCGGTGACAGCGACAGGGTAATCTGCGCCTGGCTGAGTGCACCGCTAAATAGTGCTGGCACCACTTCGATCGCCAGGAAGGCGCCGATGGCCAGTACTGCGAGGATCACGCCGATTCCTCCGGCCACAATCAACCCCGTCGCCAGGCGATCGAGCAGATGGCGCCGAGGAGAGCGGGTGGAAGGCGCAGCGGACAAGGGCTTGATCATGAACAGCAGCGTATAACAACTTGATGACAGTTGAATGACAACATCACGGTGAGAGGCCCAGTTCTCGCCTCTGGCGCGATAGCGTCTCCTCGGGCAGCGCCACGAAGCCCAACTCCGTCACGGTGCGCTGTCCCTGGGGCGACAGCACCAGGTCGAGAAAGGCCCGCTCCGGCGCCGGCAATGCTTCGTCGGGTGGCAAATTGAGGTAGAGATAGAGCGAGCGCCCCAGGGGATAGGCGCCCTGCCGTACGCTCTCGGCATCCGGGGTGTGCGCCGTACCACCAGATTCCACCAAGGCCAGCGCCTTGATCCCGGGGGTCAGGTGGTTGAGTCCGGCATAGCCGATGGCGTCGAGGCTTTCGGAAACCGCCGCCACCACGGCCGCCGAGCCCGGGTGCTCGTTGAGGCGCCGCCGATACTGACCGTCGCATAGCGCCCGCTGGCGAAACAGGCCATAGCTGCCCGACGCCAGGTTGCGGCCATGCAGTTCGATTCGCCGGGTGGGGACGTCGAGGCCCAACTGTTCCCAGCGCTCAATGGCGTGCTCGGCGCCACAGCGACGGGTACGTGAGAAAATCGCGTCGAGCGCGTCGAGAGAAAGGGCCTCGAGCGGATGGTGGCGATGCACGACCACCACCAGGGCATCGCGAGCCACCTCGACCTCCAGCGGTGGATAGCCACGACGCGCCATGAACGCCTCGCGCTCCTCATCGGTCATGGGACGCGACATGGGCCCCAACCGGGTGGTGCCGGCGGTCAGCGCCGGGGGAGCGCTGGCGGAGCCGCTGGCCTGAAGCTGCAGGCGTACGCCGGGGTAACGATGGGTAAGCTGTTCGCCCCAGCGCAGCATCAGCCCCGCCAGGGTATCGGAACCCACCGTACCCAGCGTTCCGGTAGGAATATCGGCACGTAACGAAATCTGCGCCTGAGGATCAGGCTGCACAAGCACCAGGACAAGACCGACCAGCGAAACCAGCAGGCTTCGCCGCCAGCGTGGCAGCCGCCAGGGCAAAGCCCGCGTCACGACACCCTACCCAAGATTACCCCGCCATACCCCCTACCCTCTAACAAGGCATCTCCTTTCTGATTAAAAGACATGATATTACAAGGCTTTGCTGACGTAGCGCCGCCCCTTCATCATCTGACGAATGGAGCACGGCAGCTCATCCGGGTCGCCCTTGAGGATATACCCTTCGGCACCGGCTTCGAAGGCCTGATCGACATAGTGTCGCTCGCCGTGGCCGGAGAGGATCGCACACTTCATCGCCGGGTATTTCACCTTGATCGACTTGATGAGGTCCAGCCCGCTGATCCCCCCCAGGGAGAGATCGATCAGCACCAGGTCAGGTGTCAGCTCCTCGAGGCTCTCGAGCGCCACCTCTCCTGACTCAACGGTCTCGCAGACCTCCAGGTCCTCCTCCTGGTCAATGAACTCCCGCAACATGTCACGCATGAAAGCGTGATCCTCGACGACAAGGACTTTTATCATGGCATCCATGCTCCCGATATAGTCAGTTTTTCACTGTAGAAGGCCCGCAGACCTCCTGGAACCATTCCGGCCGTGCCGGTACCTTTATCAGGATAGATGTTCCCGCGCCCGGCGTGGTCTCTATCTGCATGGAACCGCCCAGTAGCCGCAGGCGTTCGCGGCTGGTGACCAGCCCGAAGCCAGGGTGCGCTTCGTGATCCGCCTCCACCGTCGGCAGGTCGAAACCGCTGCCCAGGTCACTGACGCGGATGAGGATGTGCACTTGCGTCTGGTCGAGTTCGATGTGTGCCAGGCTCACATCGGAGTGCTTCTTAACGTTGAACAGCAACTCGCGAACGATCTGAAAGAGCAGTACACGCAGATCCTTATCAGGCGTGTGGGGAGGGTGATGGACTGTCATCTCCACCGTCAGCTCGTGAAGCTCCAGCATCTGTCGCTGCAACCATTCCAGTGCTTCGGCCAGCCCCTCGGTCTTGAGGGTAGGAGGGCTGAGATCGACGGTGAGCTGCCGAGTCGTCTCGATGGCCTGGCGAATCCACGACAGGGTGCCCCCGACCAGCTCGGTGAGCTGCTGGTGACCCGCTTCGCTGAGCGTCTTCTGGATCAGGCGCTGCTTGATCTGCAGCCCATAGAGAAGCTGCTGCAGGTCATCGTGGAGCACCTGTGAGACCCGCCGCCGCTCCTCCTGCTCGGCCATGGTCAGCTTCGACGCCAGCTCGCTGTCCAACTTGATGCGCTCTCTGACTCGCGCCTCCAGCGCCCGGTTGGCGTCGGCCAGCTCTTCTTCGAAGCGCTTGCGCTCGGTGATGTCGACGAAGGTGATCACCACGCCAGCGATATCGTCGCTGGTGTTGCGGTAGGGGCGCACGTGGGTGAGGTACCAGTTACCTTCTATATCCTCTACCTCGCGGTCGATCGGCTCCGGCTTGGCGAGCACATCCTGCGAATCGCCGTTGAGCTGGTCATAGCCGAGCCGGTGGGTCAGATCCGATAGCGGCCGCCCACGGTCGGCCATGCGAATATTGAATAGACGGCCCACCTGGGGCGTGAAGCGCAGGATGCGAAGTTCGGCGTCGAGGAAAATCGTGGCGATGCCGGTAGCACTGAGCAGGTTTTGCAAATCGTTGGAGAGCTGGCTCAGCTCTTCCACCTTGTGGCGGTTCTCCTGGCTGACTGTGGCCAGCTCCTCGTTCATCGACTGCAGCTCCTCCTTGGAGGTCTCCAGTTCCTCCATGGTCGAGCGCAGCTCTTCGTTGGCCGACTGTAGCTCCTCGTTGGCGGCTCTCATCTCCTCCTGACCCAACTCGTAATCTTCGATCACCGCCTGCAGGCGCTGCTTGTTCAATTCCAGCTCTGCTTCGAGCTCCGATGCCGATGCGCCATCACCCGTAGCCCGCCCAGCGACCTCTTTCCTGGTCTCCGTACGCTCCTCGAAGAGGACCAGGGTAAGCGCCTGCTCCTCCCGCTGTTCGGCGGGGCGCACGTGCATGACGACATGGCGCCGCTCGCCGTCGAGACGAATCCGTATGGGTTGGGAGCGAACTGGACGGCCCTCCTTGCTCGCCGCAGACAGGGCGGCACGCAGCTCGAGACGCAGCTCCTCGCGCACCAGCTTGAAGACGCTGAAGGTCGGCTCGCCGCCGGGATGTACCAGGTAGCGCCCGACATTCTCGGATAAATGAACGACCATGTTGCCGGAATTGAGCAAAATGCTCGGCGGGGCATAGCGCTCGACCATCTTCTGATGCAGGGCACCATAGGAGGCCGGAAGCTTGGCATCTGCAACGGGCTGAACGTCCGCCCGGCTGTGCCGCCCCCCTGTGAATGGAAAAACCGGAAGTTGCAGGGCTTGGGTGGGCACGTCACGCTTGCGATAGACGCAATGTTGCTTTTTCTCGATCTGGAACAGATCGGAGCGGCCGGTGGTCTCCGAGGTGCCCAGCACCAGGTAGCCGGAGGGATTGAGGGCATAATGGAAGACCTGGGTGACGTCCCGCTGCACGCCGCGTTGAAGATAGATAAGCACATTACGACAGGTGATCAGGTCGAGCTTGGAGAAGGGAGGATCCCCCATCAGGTTGTGGGGGGCAAAGACCACCAGCTCCCGCACAACCCTGTTAACCCGGAAGCCGCCATTCTCCGTGGTGAAAAAACGGCGCATCCGCTCATCGGAGACGTCGATCTGGATATCACCGGGGTAGAGGCCCTCGCGTGCCATCATGAGCGAAGGCTCATGCAGGTCAGAGGCGAAAACCTGCAGGCGAGGCGGACTGTCGACGCGGGCCGCCTGCTCCAACAGCAATATCGCCAGAGAATAGGCCTCCTCACCAGTGGCACAACCAACCGACCAGATACGAATCAGGTCCTCCGGCCCTTTGCCCTTGAAGAGCTGCGGTATGACATCGTTCTCAAGCCACTCGAAGACCTCCCGGTCACGGAAGAAGTTGGTGACGTTGATCAGGAATTCATCCGCCAGCTCTCGGACCTCATCCGGTTGCTCGCACAGCAGTTCATGATAATGACCCAACTCCTCGACATGGTTCAGCTGCATCCGCCGCCGGATACGCCGCATGACGGTGGAGTGCTTATAGCGGCTGAAGTCTCTGCCGGTACAGGCACGGATCTGGGTGAATATCTGCTGCTGGATCTGCAGTTGGGTCTCATCGAATTCGTCACTCTCATCGTCAGGTACCACGACGCGGGGCTGCGTACGCGCATAGCGCATGATCTCGCCCGGAATCTTCGCCACCGGCAGCACCCGGTCGATGAGGCGAGTGGCGAGCGCACTCTGCGGCATACCGTCGAACTCGGCCTCGTTGGGGTCTTGCACGATCGTCAAGCCGTTGTGCGCTTTGATTTCCTTGATGCCCAGCGTCCCGTCCGATCCCGTGCCGGTCAGAATCACCCCGACCGAGTGCCCATCGTAGGTGGACGCCAGGGTACGAAAGAAATGGTCGATGACCGCCCGATCGCGACGCGCTTCTTCCAGGTCGGAGAGCCGCAGGTGGGTGTCGACGGAGTTCAAATTGCGACCCGGCGGGATGACATAAACCTGGTCGGCCGCCAGGACAACGGTTTCGTTCACCTGCCGGATGGGAAGCTTGCAGTAGGGCTGGAGCAGATCAGCCAGATGGCTCTGGTGATCCGGCGAGAGGTGCATCACGACCACGAAGGAGAGCCCCGTGCGCTCCGGCACGTTGGCAAAAAACGTCTTCAATGCCGCCAGGCCCCCAGCCGACGCCCCGATACCCACCACCGTCGGCCTGGCATCTATCTCCTTGAGAGAACAGTCGGCGTGTTCCGATTCGTTCATCTGCTCATCCTTGTTCTGGCCGACCCGAAATAAATATCCTGTTGCATAGTAGCGTACGCTTCCAGGGTCACCGGTGCACGACCGTAAGCCATTGGGTAACAACATCCACGTAGGCGAAGAGCCGACGTAGACCTGATTCCTCGAAACGCGGTGATAGCAGGGCCGGTGACGTCAATGAATACATCGACTTGCATTATCACTATCCTGATAACTCCATCCTTACGGGAAAGACGTCGGTTTCGATCCACCCTGCCCAGGCCACCGACGACCCGGCCAGCGTCGGCGAAGCATCGACCGACCACTAGGCCGGTCGTTTCCTGTTCAACAGCTTTAAGCGCCACATCAGGCACAGCGGCATGGATGGCGGAACGGTGCGAATACGGTAATCTATATGCAAGAAAAACGATTCTTCGGAGCCCACCATGAACGACGTCCCCCACAATGCCCCCGGGCAACAATGGCAAGCTAGCTCCTATTCTCATCACGCCGATTTCGTTCCCGCCCTGGGCGACCAGGTGGCATCGCTGCTGGCTTCGAAGTCCGGTGAACGCATCCTCGACCTGGGCTGCGGCGACGGCAGCCTGACCGAGGTCCTGGCCAAATCCGGCGCTACGATCATCGGCGTGGATGCATCCCCCGACATGGTCGAGGCCGCCAGGGCGCGCGGCCTGGATGCACGGGTTGTGGATGCCCACCACCTGCCCTTCGATCATGAGTTCGATGCGGTCTTCAGCAATGCCGCGCTGCACTGGATGCTCAACCACGAGGCCGTCATCGCCAGCATTCACCGCGCACTCAAGCCCGGGGGACGTTTCGTCGCCGAATTCGGCGGACACGGCAACGTCGCCGCCATCTGTACCGCCTTGCTGGCGGCGCTTCAGGCTCGCGGCATCAGTGGCAAAGCGCGCTTCCCCTGGTTCTTTCCTACGATGGAGGAGTACAGCACCAGCCTGCAAGCGGCTGGCTTCACCGTCGATTCCATCGAACTGATCCCCCGCCCCACCCCCCTGACCACCGGGATGGCCGGTTGGCTGGCCACCTTCGCCAACCCCTTCCTGCACGGACTCGAGGAAGAGGTGCGTGAAGCAATCCTCGATGATGCGATCGGCCTGCTGTCACATAGCCTTAGAGACAGCCACGGCAACTGGACAGCCGACTACGTCCGCCTGAGGCTCAAGGCACACCGGTAAGGGGGCAGGATTGGGGGCAGGTTCCCGTATCTGCCAAGCCGATCCAGACAAAGGGGTTATAGACCAACAGAACGCAACTCACTACCGACATCAGTTGGGAAAAGCGCTCACAGCCCCTGGGCGCCTCGGCGCAGCCAGTCATGCATGAAGACAAGCTTGCGGCGCGTCATTTCGGAAAGCACGAAGGGATAAAGGTCCAGCAATCCCATCGAGCGATTGACGTGATTGACCCCCATGACCAGATGAGTCGCAACATGGATCAAGCGCTCGGCATCCGCCTCCATGTAGGGATCCCACCCGTGATGAGGCAGGTCGGCAGAAGAAAGGCCGGCGGCAACGAAGCTATCGGCGATATCCGTGAGATGCAGCAGGTGGGCAGCGGTTTCTGCCCAGTCCTCGTGGGGATGAGCGGAGGCATAGGTGCTGACGAAGTTCGAACGCCATCCTGCAGGCGGGCCTTGACGGTAATACCGTTGCAGGGCCTCGGCGTAATCCTCGCGTTCGTCGCCGAACATCGCCCGAAAAGCCTCAAGAAAGTCGTCTCGTAGGCTGAGTCGCCACCAGAGCATATGCGAAATTTCATGCCGCATGTGGCCGATCATGGTCCGGTATGGCTCTTCAAGCGCCTCACGGCGGGCGGTTCGCAGCACAGGATCCGCTTCCGCCACGCTGATGGTGACCACGCCCCCGACATGCCCCATGGCCACGGGAGTCGGCCCTTCAGCCAGCAGATGGAACACCGGGGGAGCGCCGGGATCTTCCGGGCGAAACCAGTTCCATCGACCCAGGTTATCGATTACCCAGCGCTTGGCGGCCTCGGTCTTGGCCCAGTGGGGCATGGCATTGGGAATGGAGGGATCCGGGGCGAGCGCCGTCATCGCACAGGAGCGGCAGAAGGCCCCCTGCTCCGGGGCGATCCAGTTGCATCCAATCACGTCGCGATTGGCGCAGAACGGCGGCATGGTAATGAAGGCTCTGGCCTGCGGGTCATAGGCAACAGGCGTACCCGTGGCAGTGGCGAGGTTGTCAAACCACAGAGATCCGCGACCGACCGGATTGGCAAAGACACGCATAGGGCAGTGACTCCTGGGCAACGCCAGAGCGTAATGCTCGGGCGCAGTCCGCTTGATAAGTAGAGCGGCTGAATACTGCACTCCACCTATCAGCGTATCACTTAAGCAGCATGTGCCCAGGCATCTCTTGTTACCCATAGTAAAAGCACAATGCCGACCGACGCCGACAGCAAACGTCGGCGACAGATAAGTTGTCGTCGACTGCATGAAGAAATGCGACATGCATGTGATTTCACAGCCGCCAGCAGGGTGGTGAACTAGCGTTGGATCAACGCGAATCTCGGGCAGCACCTGGCTATGCGCCAGCACAGATCATCCTGTCGAGCAGAAGGGGCCGAATTGGTAAAAGCGGCGACAGCGCAGTTCCGCTTCACAGGCGGGAAGTTGCGCCTGGTAGCGTGCGGCTCGTGAACTGACCTGACTGGCTGCACGGAGAACCCGGGGCTTGCTCCGGTATGTGCCGCGACGATAACCCCCTGGGCCTTCGTGGTAGGCCAGGTAGAGGTGCTCGGGATTGTGCAGCGATATGCCGAGATGATCGTGCGTACGCTGGTTGTACCAGCCAATGAAGTCGGTGGCGTGCTTCATTTGGCTGCGGCGTGCCAACGTACTGCCTGTATCTTCCCGGTACTCTCCCCAAACGGGATCCATGGCCTGTGCATAACCTCGGGCCGAAGAGGGACGACTGCCGGGAATGAAGCCCAGAATGCGATTTCTGGGCGGTCGAGCATGGCTCTGGAAGGAGGATTCCTGCTGAATGAATGCCATCTGGATGGCGATGGGCGTCCCCCACTGCTCTTCTGCTGCACGCGCATGGTCGTACCATTTAGGCTGCTCATGAAATATCTGGCAGATATCGGTCTGATCCTGCGGAGGCGAAGGCGCCATCATCGCACAACCAGATGCCAGCAGGCCGATAGCCACTACGCCTAGTCGAGCCACTACCCAGAGTCGAGCCACTACGCCTAGTCGAGCCACTACGCCTAGTCGAGACAATACCCGCCATGCACCGTGGGAAAGCCACCACTGGCGGCCCTGATTCCTGCCTGCCTGGGCCACACAGTCCTGCTTCATAACGCACCCACCGGTCAGCTTCTTCAGCCTGGAAGCCTACTCCAGAGCCGATAGGCCGGCAAACCCGACAGGCAGTGAGCCATGCCGGGCCCCTGTTTCTATCTGACAGACCTCACCGGGCTCCAGCCCGTGCAGTTGGCCAGGAACTCAGGCCGCGGCCGGATGTCGGCGAAGAGGTTGAAGTAGATGTGAGAGCCGGCACCAGCATCAGCAGTCCATTGAACTCCCCGTTCTCTGTCAGGATGATCGAGCAGCTCAACGAGCGCATGCGGGGCATGCAATCTTCGCTATGCCAGGTCTCGAAATCGGAGTGCCGGTCGAAACCCTTGCCCTTGAAGCCAGGCTTATAGTTGATACGCGACTGATGGATATAGACGTCGCTGCCCAACAGCTGACGAACCATCGCCAGTAGACGCGGGTCGCGCGTCAGGCGGCTGAAGCGTTCGGAAATCTCGTGGATGCCGAAGATCGAACGGATTTCCTGGCGCCCGTGCTCGAGTACGGTACCCTTGGAAAGCTTGAAGTCTTCATCCTCCTCGTAGTCGATCAGTTCCTGGAGAAAGGCATCCATCTCATCCTTGTCGAAAAAATCCTCGAAGGCGAGAAAGCCCTTACGCTCATACTCCCTGAGTTGCTCCTCACTCAGCGGGCCATCCCTGCGTTGCGCTCCCTCGCTGTGTACGACGGGGTCGAAACGCTCGAATATTTCCAGTTTACGCTCCAGCCGGGTCGGAAATAAATCCTGAGCGTCATTCATTGCATGCTCCTCCTTGATCATTCGTCCCACCAATCGCACGATAGGTTACTCCACCCTAGACAGTCCGCTAGGGCCATGCAAAGCGACTTTGTTTCACAACATTGCGGCTGTAATGGCTCGGTGTATCTTCCCCTTCTACCGTGCCGAAAAGTGATGTGATTAACGACCCGGTAGCCCGCTGCCAGGTTAGAGGTCGTTCGCCAAGTTCAGCCTCTCAACCCGACTCGCGGCGCTGGGCCGCGAGTCGGGAATGCCAGGGTCCGCCTTGCCTCAAGCTCGCTGGTAGGTGCCGATCAGACGGTTCATGCCCAACAGGTGGGGCTCAAGCTGCTTGAGCAGCTCTGACAGGCCAAGGCCTTCCGGAAGGTCGGTAGGCTTATCCAAGGCGAGAATCCAGAAATAGTAGTGATGCTGCCCATGTCCTTCCGGCGGCATGGGGCCACCATAGCCCGTCTTGCCGAAATCGTTCTTGCCCCGAGTACCGTCGCCGGTGTTCTCCGACAGCGAAGTGGTAGAACCCGGCAGGTTATAGAGCAGCCAATGGACGAACCCGTAGCCACCATTCTGGATCAAGGGCGCGTCCGGGTCATGGCAAATGATGGCATATCCGCGAGTACCATCTGGGGCGTCGCGCCAAGTCAGAGAGGGCGAGACATCATCGCCCTCACAAGTGAATTTTTCGGGTATGGCGCCATGGGCGTTAAAGGCGTAACTCTCCAGCTTCATCTTCGAAAGTGCAAAGGCCATTACAGGCTTCCTCCTCGGTTCCAGTGATAGTGCAAGTGATAGTTCCAGTAGTAGTTTCAGTGATACCGGAGTTTCGAAGGTCGGGTGCAGGTGCCGAAACAGCGTCGGAAAAAGCCGTTAGACTGTCAATATGAAACAGCTTCTGATCGTGGCCCATGCGCCATCCTCCAATACCCGAGGTCTTCGTGCAGCCGCCGAACGCGGGGCGCGACACCCCGACATCGAGGCGGTCGAGGTCACCGTCAAGGCGCCGCTGGACGCAGGGCCAGACGACGTACGGCGCTGCGATGCAATCCTGCTTGGCACCACCGAAAATCTGGGCTACATGAGCGGTGCGCTGAAGGACTTCTTTGACCGCAGCTACTATCCGGTGCTGGAGGACAAGCAGGGGTTGCCCTGCGCGCTGTATATCCGCGCCGGCCACGACGGCACCGGCACACGCCGGGCAGTGGAGAGCATCGTCACCGGGTTGCGCTGGAAATGGGTGCAGGAACCGCTGCTACTACGTGGCGAGTGGCAGGACGACTTCGTAGATCAGGTAGAGGAGTTAGGTCTCTATCTGGCAGCAGGGCTCGAAGCGGGCATTCTATAGCGTACTGGCTAGGAACAAGTCGCGACTTGTAAAAAACGGGCGTACCTCGAAGGGCACACCCGCTGCTTTCGTTTGGCGATGGCTATCGATCAGGGAGGCTCGATACGCCACTGTTGTCGCTCGGGGTCAGCTGCACGACCCGCAGCAAACACCAGGCTCCCCATGCTTTGCCTTCTTTGCTGCGTCGGTGCCGCCAATCTCGCCGACGTTGGCGAGCGTGTCCGGCGTCGTTGACACCGCAGGTTCATAAGCCTGAACGGCTTGCTTGTCTTCTGTCTTGTCTTTCTTGAAAAGGTTCTTGAGCCACCCCATGGGAGTCACCTCGCAGTGGATTTAATAAGGTGTAGATTAAATACATTTTATTGATCATCCACCAATTCGTCAACGCCACGAATAAAACGGCCCCGTGCCTGTAGGACAGGGCCGCCGGCTACAGAAGTGTTTATTTCAACCGTTCAAACACCGTGGCCACCCCCTGCCCCATGCCGATACACATGGTGGCCAGGCCCAGCGTGGTATCGCGCTGCTGCATCACGTTGAGCAGCGTGGTGCAGATACGGGCACCGGAGCAGCCCAGCGGGTGTCCCAGGGCGATGGCACCGCCATTGAGGTTGACCTTCTCGTCCATGGCGTCAAGGAAGCCGAGGTCCTTGAGCACCGGGATCCCCTGGGCGGCAAAGGCCTCGTTGAGCTCCACGGTCTGGATGTCGTCGCTGGTCAGGCCCGCCACCTTGAGCGCCTTCTGCGAGGCCGGCACCGGGCCGTAGCCCATGATCGAGGCATCGCAGCCGGCAACGCCGGTCGACAGCACCCTGGCGATCGGCTCGAGGCCCAGCGCCTGGGCGCGTTCGTAGCTCATCACCGCCATGCCCGCGGCGCCCACGGAGAGTGCCGAGGACGTCCCGGCGGTAACGGTGCCGCCCCGCGGGTCGAAGACCGGCTTGAGCTCGGCCATCTTCTCCAGGCTGGCATCGCTGCGCACGACTTCATCATGCTTGAACAGGGTCTTGAACCCACGCTGATCGTGGCCTTCGATACCGATGATCTCGTTGTCGAAGTAGCCCTTCTCGTTGGCCGCCAGGGCACGCTGGTGCGAGCGTACGCCGAACTTGTCCTGCTCCTCACGGGTGACGCCGTGCATCTTGCCCAGCAATTCGGCGGTAAGCCCCATCATCATGGCGGCCTTAGCAGCGTACTTACTGGCCGCCGGGTTGACGTCCACACCGTGGGCCATGGGTACGTGTTCCATATGCTCAACGCCGCCGATGATGTAGAAGTCACCCATGCCGGCCTTGATGTTGGCCGTGGCGATGTGCAGTGCGGTCATGGAAGAGCCGCACAGGCGGTTGACGGTCTGGGCCGGCACGCTGCGCGGGATACCGGTCATGATCGCCGCATTACGAGCAATGTTCATGGCCTGCTCGAGCGTCTGGTTGACGCACCCCCAGATCACGTCATCGACTTCGGACGGATCCAGATTGGGGTTGCGATCGAACAGCGCTTGCATCACCGCGGCGGAAAGGTTCTCGGCACGCACATTGCGAAAAGCACCGTTCTTGGCCTTCGCCATGGCAGTGCGGACGCAGTCGACCACCACGATGTCTCTCGGATTCAAACTCATATCAACTCACCTCCTGATCGTGGTGGATTCAGCTCTGGGCCTGGGTGGAATAGAAGCGGTCGCCAGCTTCGGCCATCTTGCGCAGTTTGTCGGTGGGGGCGTAGAGCGGCCCCAGTTCCTCAGCGAGACCTTCGGCCAGCTTGACGAACTCGCCGACTCCCATGGCGTCGATATAGCGCAGCGCACCACCGCGGAACGGCGGGAAACCGATGCCATAGATCAGCGCCATGTCGGCTTCGGCCGGTGTCGATACGATGTCATCCTCCAGGCAGCGTACGGTTTCCAGGCAAAGCGGCACCATCATGCGGGCGATGATGTCGTCGTCGGAGAAAGTCTTCTGCTCCTTCACCACCTGTTTGACCAGCGCGTAGGCGCTGTCATCGCTGACCTTCTTCGGCTTGCCCTTCTTGTCTTCCTCGTAGGAGTAAAAGCCCTTGTCGTTCTTTTGGCCCAGGCGTTCGTTGTCGTACATCACCTGGATGGCGGTCTTGCCCTCACGTGCCATGCGGTCGGGGAAGCCTTCGGCCATCACCTCATTGGCATGCACCGCGGTATCCAGCCCCACCACGTCGAGCAGGTAGGCAGGGCCCATGGGCCAGCCGAACTTCTCCATCACCTTGTCGATGTGCTGGAAGTCGGCCCCCTGCTCGACCAGCAGGCTGAAACCGCCGAAGTAGGGGAAGAGCACGCGGTTGACCAGGAACCCCGGGCAGTCGTTGACCACGATGGGGGTCTTGCCCATGGCCCGGGCGTAGGCCACGGTGGCTGCCACGGCGGCGTCACCGGTCTTCTCGCCACGGATGACCTCGACCAGCGGCATGCGATGCACCGGGTTGAAGAAGTGCATGCCGCAGAAGTTCTCGGGTCGCTTGAGGTTCTGCGCCAGGCGAGTGATCGAGATGGTCGAGGTGTTGGAGGTGAGGATGGTCTCCTCGGCGACCAGGCCTTCCACTTCGGTCAGCACCGCATCCTTGACCTTGGGATTCTCGACCACCGCTTCGACCACCAGGTCGACGTGGCCGAAATCGCCGTAGGAGAGGGTCGGACGAATGAGGGTCAGCTTCTCGGCCATTTGCTCGGTGGTCAGCTTGCCACGCTCGGCCTGCTTGGCAAACAGCTTGCACGACTCCTTGAGCCCCAACTCAATGGCTTCTTCCTTGATGTCCTTCATCAGGATCGGAGTGCCCTTGGAGGCGCTCTGGTAGGCGATACCGCCGCCCATGATGCCAGCGCCCAGCACGGCCGTCTGCTTGACCGCCTTGGCTTGCTTTTCGTACTGGCCGGCCTTCTTCTTGACCACCTGATCATTGAGGAACAGCCCCACAAGATTGAAGGCAACATCGCTCAACGCCAGCTTGGCGAAGGCCTTGGCCTCAATGGCCTGGGCACGCCCGCGCTCCTCGCCGGCGCCCTTCTGGATTACCTTGATCGCTTCCACCGGTGCCGGGTAGTGCGGCCCCGCCTTGCCCTTGACATAACCCTTGGCGGTCTCGAAGGCCATCATCTGCTCGATGGCATTGAGCTTGAGCGGCCCTTTCTTCTCGTCGCGTCGTGCCTGATAGTCAAGCTCGCCGCTGAAGGCACGGGCCAGGATATCCAGGGCGGCGGCTTCGAGGGATTCACTCGGCACCACGGCATCGACCGCCCCCATCTTGAGGGCGGCATCGGCACAGTTCTCGGTGCCACCGGCGATCCATTCGATGGCGTTGTCGGCGCCGATCATGCGCGGCAGGCGCACGCAGCCGCCCCAGCCCGGAAGGATCCCCAGCTTGGTCTCAGGCAGGCCGATCTTGGCCTTCTCGCCCATGACGCGAAAATCGGTGGTCAGGGTCACTTCACAGCCACCGCCCAGTGCCAGGCCGTTGATGGCGGTAACGGTGGGGAACGGCAGGTCTTCGATGGCGTTGAAGATGTCGTGAACCTTCAGGTTCATCTCGACCAAATACTCTTCGCCCTTATCGAACAGACCATGGAATTCGGTGATATCGGCGCCCACGATGAAAACATCCTTGGCGCTACCGATGACCAGGCCCTTCAGACCGCTCTCGCCCTGGATCGCCTTGACGGCATCGTCCAGCTCGGCCACCACCGCGCTGGACAGCTTGTTGATGGACTCGTCCTTCAGGTCGAAGGTGAGCATGGCGATGTCGTCGCCCCCGGTCTTGGTACCGCGTGCCACCGTGATGGCGTTGCCTTGATAGATCATCCACGAATCTCCACACAGAGGTTGGCGTTGGAGGAGTGCCCAGTTTCATACGGCCGTTTGATTTCTCGAAGCTTGGTGCACTACAGCCGACACGTCAAGCCCTGGATTCATCATCCATGATCGAGCATGCTGCGTATCGATCAACCAGCGGCACCCGATGGCTGATAGAATAAACCCTATGTCTTGCCATGGTGCCGTCCATGTGCCTGTCCGATACGGCGCCCTCCTCGCCACCGTCCTCCCCCCCCCGGATGCAGCGCTTCCGGGAGCGTCCTCGAACGACTCATCGAGCATGTTCGCCCTGCCGCCACTCGCTTGGAGTTGCATTACACGCTGAGGGTCCGGACAATTCGGAAAATTCAACGCAATTGCGGAGTCCCATGCACCAGAACATTGGCTTCCGGCTCTCCCGCCTGCCCCGGCTGTGGCGGGCCATCATCGACGAGCGACTGGCGCCTCTGGGCCTGACTCAGACGCGCTGGATCACCCTTTATCATCTATGGCGTCTCGGCGACGGCCAACCCCAGTGCGACCTGGCCCGCGCCATTGGCGTGGAAGCGCCATCGTTGGTACGTACCCTCGACCAGCTCTCGGAGCAGGGCCTGATCGAACGGCGGCCCTGCGAGCAGGACCGCCGAACCAAGCGCGTCTTCCTCACCCCCGAGGCAACACCTTTACTAGAACAGATCGACGAGGTAGTGACCCAGGCGCGCCGCGAAATGCTGGCAGGCCTCAGCGAAGACGATATCAAGCGCCTCGACGCCCTATTGGCCCACATCGAAAACAACGGCCTGGCAATCCAGGCCCGGGAGGGAGAAGCCTGAAGTTTCAGCCAGCGGTGAAGCCGCCACCCTCGCCGAAGGCGCGGGCAGCCGGCGGCCGGTCGACATGACCTGCCAGGGCATCGCGCAGGCGGCGAAAATCGGCCACATAGGTCAGAAAGCGCTCGGCGCCCTGTGACTCCCACCACCAGAGCGTGATGCCAGTCTCGCTGGACTCTACCACCAAGGCATCCTGTGGCAATCGCATCAGCAGTGCTTCCAGCGGCTCGCGCGCCCTCTCCGGGAGTGCACGCAGGGGCTCGATACGCCAGCGCCAACCGGCCACACAGGGCTTGAGCGCATCGCTGGCGACGCTGTCACGCACCAGCAAAAACCGAGGGCCTGGCGACTCGACAGGATAAGACCAGCGATAGCCTGGCATGGCCGTACCAATGCCATGCAGCGGCGGTGTCTCCAGCTTCACCTTGACCCCGGCATTCGCCGCGGCATTGCGTAACGGCGCAATGCGTCGCTGCCTCGGGCTGGGCTTCAGCCACATCACCGGCGCGACCATCAGCAGCAGCACCCCAATTATCATTGCCCAAACCATCGGCTTCTCCTGAATGAATCTTGACGCAAGTCGTTGTCTTGGCTCGGCAGTCGTCCTAGAGTGGAGGCATGCCCCTAAGAACCATGCCATTGCGCAGGAGCCTGACATGAGCAATGAATACCGCCACATCCTGGTCGCCGTCGACCTGACCAAGGATTCCCACAAGATCCTCGAGCGTGCCATGCAGATCGCCGAGCGCAACCAGGCGAAGCTTTCCATCATGCACACCCTGGAGCCACTGGGCTTCGCCTACGGTGGCGATATCCCCATGGACCTCACCAGTATTCAGGACCAGCTCGACGAGCATGCCAAACAGCGCCTGGCCGAGATCGCCGACACCCACGTCGCCAAGGAGAACCAGCACGTGGTGGTGGGCATGCCCGATACCGAGATCCACCGCTTCGCCGAGGAACACACCGTCGACCTGATCGTGGTGGGCTCCCATGGTCGCCACGGCTTCGCTTTGCTGCTCGGCTCCACCTCCACCGGCGTACTGCACGGCGCCCGATGCGATGTCCTTGCCGTCCGCGTCGGCAAGAAGGGCGAAAGCAGCGAGGAGTAAGCCTCTGTCATCCGAGGCGCCTGTTATCAGGCGCCGTGTCGTTTCATGTCACTCGAGCCCTCGGGTGGCAGCTCATCGACCTACTCCCCCGCCGCCATCGCCTCCAACTCCATCCAGCGCTCCATGACCGTATCCAGCTCGGCCTGCTTGTCGTTGAGTGCCTGCAAGGTCGCGGTGACACTGTCGGCGTCCTGTTGGTAGAAGCTAGGGTCGCCGACTCGGGCCTCGAATTCGGCCACTTCGGCCTCCAGGGTCTCGATCCGCGATGGCAGCGTATCCAGCTCACGCTGCAGCTTGTAGGAGAGCTTGGCGGTTTTCTTCGCCGCTTCGGGCAAAAGTTTCTTCTTGTCTTCTGTCGACTCCGTCGCCTGGTGCGTGGGTTCGATGCCCTGGCGGGCAGCACCTTCCCAAGGCGCCGGCGGCAGGCTACCGCCCTGACGCACCCAGTCGGTATACCCCCCCACGTATTCGCGCACCTGGCCGTCGCCTTCGAAGGCCAGCACTCCGGTTACCACGTTATCCATGAAGGCGCGATCATGGGAGACCAGCAGCAGTGTGCCCTCGAAGTTGAGCAGCAGCTCTTCGAGGAGTTCCAGCGTCTCGACATCGAGGTCGTTGGTTGGCTCGTCGAGCACCAGCACGTTGGCCGGCTGGGTGAACAGCTTGGCCAGCAACAGGCGATTGGACTCGCCGCCAGAGAGCGCCTTGACCGGCTGACGGGCGCGCTCGGGGGTAAACAGGAAGTCCTGCAGGTAGCTGATGACATGTTTGTCCTTGCCACCCACGGTGACCCGGTCGCTACCCTGCGCCACGTTATCGTAGACGGTCTTTTCCGGTTCCAGGCCGGCGCGCAGCTGGTCGAAATAGGCCACCTGCAGGTTGGTGCCAAGACGCACCTCCCCCTCGCTCGGCTCGAGTTGACCGAGCAGTATCTTGAGCAGCGTGGTCTTGCCGGCACCGTTGCGCCCGATCAGGCCGATACGGTCACCGCGCTGAATTTCCAGACTGAGATCGCGGATCACCACCTCGCTGCCAAAGCGATGGGTGACGCGCTTGAGCTCGACGACCCGCTTGCCGCTGCGCTCGCCGCTGTCAACGTTGAGGTTGGCCTTGCCCTGGCGCTCGCGGCGCTGGCTGCGGTCGCGACGCAACTGCTCGAGGGCACGCACCCGACCCTCGTTACGGGTCCTGCGGGCCTTGATGCCCTGGCGAATCCACGCCTCCTCCTGGGCGAGCTTCTTGTCGAACTCGGCGTGCTCCCGGGCCTCGACTTCCAGCTCGTGGTTTTTCTGCTCCTGGTACTTGGCGTAGTCGCCGGGGTAGCGTCCCAGGCGACCGCGGTCGAGTTCCAGGATCGCCGTAGCCAGCTTCGACAGGAAGGCCCGGTCGTGGGTGATGAACAGCACCGAGCCGGGGAAGGCGGCGAGCTGCTCCTCCAGCCAGGCGATGGTGTCCAGGTCCAGGTGGTTGGTGGGCTCGTCGAGCAGCAGCAGGTCCGGCTCGGCGACCAGGGCCCGAGCCAGGGCTACGCGCCGGCGCCAGCCACCCGAGAGCGAGGCCATGGCGTCGTCGCCGGGAAGTCCCAGGCGGGTCAGCACCACGTCGATTCGCTGGTGAAAGGACCAGCCGTCAATGGCCTCCAGCCGGGTCTGGAGCTGGGCCATACGGTTCATGTCGGGGTCAGGGTCCTGGACCAGGTGATGGTATTCGGCGAGTAACTTGCCGGCCTGGGGGAGACCCTCGGCCACCACATCGAAGATGGTCTCGCCGGACGCCGCCGGCAGGTCCTGGGCCAGTACGCCGATCTTGAGTCCCGGGGCACGCCAGATGCTGCCGCCATCGGGGAGAATCTCACCGGCAACCAGCTTGAGCAGCGTCGACTTGCCGGTGCCGTTACGGCCTACCAGCGCCAGTCGCTCGCCCCTCTCCAGCACCAGGTCGGCACCGTCGAGCAGAACATGATTGCCATAGGCCAGTTGCAGCCGTTCCAGACGTAGCAGGGTCACGCGCGCACCTCATCCAATCATCGAGGCGGCTAGTGTAACGCATGGCCGGCCCGGCGTGGTGCTGTACAATACGCTACATCCCGGTGGCAATCGCCCCGACGCCCTGATGACAGTAGGAGTTCTGCCTTGGTTGACCCGACCGAGACCTGCGATGATTTCCTGCCCGAGGCCCTGCGGTTTCGCGCCCCAGCACCGCTGGTGGATATCGGCGCCAACCTGACCCACGAGAGCTTCGCCCGCGATCTCGACGCGGTGATCGCTCGCGCCCGGGCGGCCAACGTCACCGGCCTGATCCTGACCGGCACCGACCGCGAGCACGCCGAGCAGGCCGTGGCGCTGGCACGACGCCATGCGGGGCTGCATGCCACCGCCGGTGTCCATCCCCACGATGCCAGCCGCTGGGACGCCTCACTGCAGCAGGCGATGCGCGAGCTGCATCGGCAGCCCGAGGTGGTGGCGGTGGGGGAATGCGGGCTGGACTTCAATCGCAACTTCTCGACGCCCGCAGAGCAGGAGCGCGCCTTCGAGGCGCAGCTGGGCCTGGCGGTGGAGTGCGGCAAGCCGCTGTTCATCCATGAACGCGACGCCGGCAAGCGCATGCGTGACATCCTCCATGCCTGGCGCGACGATCTCCCGGATGCCGTGATCCACTGCTTCACCGCCGATCGTGAGACACTCTACGGCTACCGGGATCTCGACCTGCATATCGGCCTGACCGGCTGGATCTGCGATGAACGGCGCGGCCACCACCTGCGCGAACTGGTCGGCGAGATCCCCCGCAATCGCCTGATGGTGGAAACCGACTGCCCCTACCTGCTACCGCGCAATTTACCTGCCAAACTCAAGGGCAGGCGGCACGAGCCCTCGTTGCTGCCCTGGATCGTGAAAGAGATCGCCCATTGGCAGGGAATCAGCGAAGGCGAGCTGGCCCAGGCCACTACCCAAACCGCTCGGGCCTTCTTCCGGCTGGCAGAGACCGAGGACCGTAACGTTGCTGGCAATTTCCAGCAGGAGGAGCACTGAGATGGCCGACATTCCCGGATTCATTGCCGTGGAGACCGGCGACGACAGCGACCTGCCCTTGGCCATCGCCTGGGTGCTGCCTGACGGACGCATCAAGCACACCCTGATCCAGCCGGATGATGACTGGCTCGACGACGAGATGAATGCCCTGAACGGCTACAGCATGGAAGAGCTGACCAGCTTCGGCGCAAGCCCCCTGGACGTGATACGGGAGTTGGAAAACGACCACTTCAACGCCACGCTGTTCACCGCCGGCATCAGCGACGACGAAGCCGCCCTGGCGCGTCTCTTTGACACCTACGGCATCGACCCCTTCGTCGAACTGGCGCCGGCCGACAGCCTTTATCCCACCCTGGCCGGCGGAGAGTGGAGCCGTGCCCGCAATCAACTGTTCGGCGAGATGGGGCTCGAGCCGATGCGGCCCGAGCACGAGGTCGAGGTCATGCTGCGACTGCATGAGCGCCTGAGCCTGGCGGAATAGCAAGCCTCAGCCCAGCAGCCAGTCACGCTGCTCAGGCATGCCCATGCAGATCAGCAGGGGATCGTCGGCCTGGCGGGCCTGGAAGGCTTCCTTGCTGTCGAGCCCTTTCCAGCCCAGTTGAATCAGCGCCTGGGCAGTGGCACCACCTAGCGTCGCGCCCGGCCCCGGAATGACGATACGGTCCGGCGCGAACTCCCTGACACCGACCCGCAGTGCCGCCGTATAGTCATAGGGCGCCACCAACTGCTCACCGAGGGTGTAGTCCCACAACGCCTGGGGAGCGCTGCTCCAGGGCGTCCAGAGATGGCCACGCCCGTCGATCATCGGCACCCTGGGCACCCGGAACGGGGCGTCCGTCAGGCGCTGGCGGGCAGTCTCCCGCACCTCCTGCTGCAGCGGCGTGTGAAAGGCCGAGTGTTGATGCAGCCGCATCGGGAAACGCTCCCGGGGCGGCAGCGCCTCGGTCAGCCTGGCCAACCCGGCCTCATTGCCGCCGAAGACCAGCATGCCGCCCAGGTCGATGGAAAGGTAGAGCGCCGCGCCCTGCTCACCATGCAGCCGCTCCACCAGCCCCAGCAGGTCACGGCGTAGCGACCACTGCGGCCGCCACTGCTCGTCCACCCATGGGTAGAGTACCTGCCCGCCGATCAGGGTCTCCTGCATCATCTGGCCCATGGCACCGATCAAGTGGTGGGCATCCTCGGGCGCCAGGGCACCGCTGCCCGCCAGGGCGATATACCAGCCCATGGAGTTGCCGGTGACGGCGACGACTTCATAGCGCTCGGGATCGATGGCCTGCATATCGGCCAGGGCACAGGCATAGATCAGCGGCGAGGCGTGTTCCCCTCTCCCATGCAGGCTCTGGCGAAAGGGAATCTCGCCGTCCAGCTCGCTGAGAGTCGGCAGGCCCGCGGCCCGACGCTGCGCATCGAAACCCGCCAGCCACTCGCTGCCTGACGCATGGCGCTTGAGGCTGCCCCACTCCGGGGCATTATAGGTACCGCGGCCGGGACAGACGAGCAATACCCGCTCACGCGTTGCTGTCGTATTTGAGGCTGTCATTGGCTGTCGCTCCCTGTCGATACCTTGCCGTCGGGCGCTGCCGCCGACACTCCGGAGACCGCCGAAACCGGCCTGGCAACGGCTTGCCGCGCCCGCTCGACGATGGTATCCACCGAGGGCAGCGTCACCGTGGCCGCCCGGCCCAACGGAATGAAGCTGTCTTCGGCCGTCAGCCGATGCAGGCGGTGGCTTTCCATGCCTCGTTCCACCAGGCCGGTGATCAGCTCTTCGCTGACCGAGCCGCTGCGGCGACACTCATCCACCACCAGCACCTGTTCGCACTCGGCAAGGTGGCGATGCACGGCGTCATGGTCGATGGCGGTCAGCCAGCGCAGGTCGATAATGCGCAGGGCAATGCCTTCGGCTTCGAGACGTACGGCGGCCTGCCGGGAGAGGTAGACCCCGTTGCCGTAGGTCAGGATGGCCAGATCGCGCCCTTCGCCCCATAGACCGAGTTCACCCACGCCGAGGCGGTGCTCCGGCCCCGGATCGGCGAAGCACCACTTCTGGTCCCCCTCTTCATGCAGGTCGCGGTTGTGATAGAGGGCAATGGGCTCGAGCATGACCACGACGCGCTGCTCCTCGTCGGCCAGGCGCACCGCCTCCTGCATCAGCCCGACGGCATCGGCGGCGTTGGAGGGGCACGCCACCAGCAGGCCGGGGATGTCGCGCAACACGGCGATGGCGTTGTCGTTGTGGAAATGGCCGCCGAAACCCTTCTGGTAGCCGAGCCCGGCAATGCGCACCACCATGGGGTTGGTGTACTGGCCATTGGAGAAGAAGCTGAGCGTCGCCGCCTCGCCACGTAGTTGGTCCTCTGCGTTGTGCAGGTAAGCGAGAAACTGGATCTCCAGAATCGGTACCAGGCCGTTGTGACCCAGGCCAATGCCGAGTCCGAGGATGCTCTGCTCGTCGAGCAGGGTATCGATCACCCGATGCGGGCCGAACTGGGTCTGCAGCTTCTGGGTGACGCCGTAGACGCCCCCCTTGCGACCGATATCCTCGCCGGCCATCACCAGGTGGGGATGGCGGCTCATCAAACGCTGCAGCGACTGGTTCAGCAGTTTGGCCATGGTCGCGGGTGTGGCATCGACCTCCCCCTCCCACGCCCGCTGACGCCCTGACCGCAATGGTGGCACGATGCTGGCCATGACCTGTGCGGCGGTTTCGAGCCGGGGACGGCAAATCGCCTCTTCGGCGACCCGGGCCACGCGCTCCCCCACGGCCCGGTAGAGCTCGCCGATCTGCGCCTTGTCGAGCACCCCATGGCGCTGGAGCAGCCCGGCGCTGACCAGCAAGGGGTCACGCGCCTCGTCGGCCTTGATGCGCTGGGGCGTCATGTAGGCCTGCTGGGCATCCGAGCCGGCATGGCCAAACAGCCGCACGCAGCGCATGTGCAGGAACACCGGCTGCTTGCGACTGCGAGCGATACGCTGCGCCTCTCGGGCCGCACGCCAGGTATCGAGCAGGTCGAGCCCGTCACAGCTCAAATAGTGAAAGCCGGGGCGCATGCGCATGCTCGCCTCGATCCAGCCGTCGGGCGTGGGGGTGGAGATGCCGATGCCATTGTCCTCGCAGACCATTACCAGGGGCATGGGCGAGCCCTGGTAGGCGGCCCAGCCGGCAGCGTTGAGCGCCCCCTGGGCGGTGGAGTGGTTGAACGAGGCGTCGCCGAAACTGCAGATCGCCACGCTATCGGCCGGCCATTCGCCACCGCCGCCCAGGCGTCGCCACAGGCCTAGGCCGTAGGCGGCCCCCATCGCCTTGGGCAGATGCGAGGCGATGGTGCTGGTCTGGGGCGGAATATGCAGCGCCTTGGAGCCCAGCACCTTGTGGCGGCCACCGGAGATCGGATCGTCCGCCGAGGCGGCGAAGCTCAACAGCAGGTCCCAGAGCGGCGTCTGTCCCGGCACGCTGCGGCTGCGCTGGATCAGGAAGGCGGCGTCGCGATAGTGCAGGAAGGCGGGATCGGTGTGGCGAAAGGCCCGGGCAATGGCGGCATTGCCTTCGTGACCGGCGCTGCCGATGGTATAGAAGGCCTCGCCCCGGGCCTGCAGGCGCCGGGCATGCAGGTCCAGATGGCGGCTCATCAGCTGAGTCTCGAACAGCTCGGCCAGGCCGGCGGAGCTGAGCCCGACCTCGTCGAGCGTCCACGCCTGCTCGGGTTCGGGCCAGTCGCCGGAACGCAGGGCATTGAAGAACAGTCTCTCCTGGGGCAGAGAATCGGCCACGGCAGCGGGCTCCTGTCGGCATTCACAAGGGTGAGTGACTACAGCCTAGCGTGCCTGCTAGATAAAGGGATAATATCGATATCCTTGATCAGGCATAGGTACTCTTTATGGATGTGCGCAGCCTGCGCTACTTCATCGCGACCTACGAGAGCGGCTCGATCAGTGCTGCCGCCCGACGCTGTCATGTGGCCCAACCCTCCATCTCTACGGCGCTGGCCCAGTTGGAAGAGCGGCTCGGCACGCCGCTGTTCGAGCGCCACCGGCGCGGCATCACCGCCACCGAGGAGGGACACCGGCTCTATCCCCTGGCACGCCAGGTCAGCGAGAACGTGGACGCCATCAGCCGCCTGTTTCGCACCGACTCGCCGCCCACGCCGGTTCGCCTGGGCCTGATGCGCTCGCTGGGCGCCAGCCGCATGACAACGCTGCTCAAGGAGTACATTGGCCGTGGCGACAATCTGGCCCTGACGCTGGTCAACCCGGAAGAGCGCTGCGATGCCCGCATCATCGGCGAGCAGGATCTGGCCCATGGCGAGTGCTTTCAGCCGATCTGGCACGATAGCTATCGTCTGGCGCTGCCGTGCGGACACCCACTGGCCCTGCAGGCGTTGATCACGCTGGGCGACCTGGATGGACTGCCCTTCATCTGGCGCCACCCCTGCGCCGCCATGGAGCAGCTCGCCGCTGCGTTGAACGCTGCGGAATTGCGCTGTCAGATTCGAGCGCGGCTACGCACCATCGAGTACACCCTGGGACTGGTCGCCGCCGGGGTCGGCGCTTCACTGGTACCGGCCTGGCCCGAGATCCTCGCTCGTCATGATGTGCAATGCCGGCCCATCGTGGGTCTGGCCATCCATCAGACCATTGGTGTCGCCTACCCCGCCCGTCATGCCCCACCCGCGCTGGCACCGCTGCTGGACTTGGGCAAGGAGGCGTGGCGTCAGGCCGGGTCCGAATCCGATAGCGAGCGACGTCCTGACGCGACGGCCTCGTCCAGGCTTTGATGCTCACGGTAGAACGCCGTCAGCGCGGCATGAAATGCCGCCGCCCGAGCCGGTAGCCCCGCTCGCTCGAAAAGCGAGGCCCTCGCCTCGACCCGGACCAGGAAGGCGTAACGATCCACCTCCGTCTCGCCGCCCAGGTTGTCGACGCTGACGTTGAATTGCCGACCGCAGGCACGCGTGAAGAGTAGCTCCAATGCCTGGGGC
The DNA here is from genome assembly GCF_003339685.1 of Halomonas sp. DQ26W. Lineage (GTDB taxonomy): Bacteria > Pseudomonadota > Gammaproteobacteria > Pseudomonadales > Halomonadaceae > Halomonas. The sequence continues at coordinate 149,823 of NZ_QPKI01000006.1, forward strand.
GTCACCTCCGCGGCCTCGAAGGCGCGCTGCTGTTCGGCATCGCGGCCATCGGGGAGGTACCAGTAGCCGTAGTCCTCGAAGCAACGACGCCGCTCACCGGCGATGCACCAGTGGCTGATTTCGTGCAGGGCGCTGGCATGGAAGCCGTAAGTGAAGATCACCCGGTGAAAGGCGCAGTCGGCATCGGCCGGCCGATAGAGAGGCTCATCGTCACCGCGCACCAGCCGTGTGTTGAAGGTGTCATGAAAGAGTCCGTCAAACAGCGCGATCACGTCCTCGAGTCGGTGGGTCAAGGGGGGCTCCGGGTCATTGAGAAGGACTCATTGTAAGCCAGGAGCCTGTCGGATTTGACCGATCAAGATCAACGTCAAGCCTGACAGGCTTCTAGTAACACAGCGGGCGAAAACCACCGCCAATTGCTAACATAATCGGTTCCCCTCGCTCGTTGAACGAGGCTGTACGCTGTTATGGCGGTCCATATCGCCTGCATGGAGCATGATTCTTGGCCACCTTCCTGTCTCAACTCGCCAGCGTCAGCCGCAAGGAAACGCAGCCACTGATCAAGCTGGCGCTGCCGATCTGCGGTGCCCAACTGGCCCAGGCCGGCATGAGCGTCGTCGATGTGATAATGACCGGACGCCTGAGCGCCACCGACCTGGCGGCGGTTTCCGTGGGTTCCAGCATCTGGCTGCCGTTGATGCTGTTCATGACCGGCACCCTGATGGGGCTTACCCCCATCGTTGCCCAGCTACTGGGCGGCGGCACTACTGCCCGTATTCGCCCCAACGTGCACCAGGCGTTGTGGGTGGCCCTGGCGCTCGGTCTGGGCGCTGCCCTGCTGCTGTGGTTCACGGTGATGCCGATCTTCCGCCTGATGGAGGTGCCCGATGAAGTGGCACGGCGTTCGGCGGCCTATCTCTCCGCCGTCGCCTTCGGTATGCCCGGGGTGGCCCTGTTCCAGGCCCTGCGGGCTTTCTCTGACGGCATGAACCATACCCGCCCTGCACTGTGGATCAGCCTGGTGGGTCTGGCCGTGAACATACCCAGCAACTATGTGCTGATCTATGGCGGCGACGGGCTCACCGTGCTGTTCGGCGAGTGGCTGCCCGCATGGTTACAGGCAATTCCCGCCCTGGGGGCCTTCGGCTGCGGCATCGCCACCGCACTCTCCATGTGGGTGATGAGCCTGGCGATGATCGCCTATACCCGGCGCTCCCGCGCCTATGGCGAGGTCGAACTTTGGCGCGAGCCCGCCCCACCCCGCTGGAAGCTGATCGGCGAACTACTGTATATCGGCCTACCGATTGGCGTGGCGATCTTCGTCGAGGTCACGCTATTCACATTGATTGCGCTGTTTGTCGCCAGCCTCGGCGAGGTGACGGTCGCAGCACACCAGGTCGCGCTCAACTACACCTCGATCCTGTTCATGCTGCCGCTGTCGCTGAGCATGGCGCTGACGGTTCGGGTCGGCAACACTCTAGGGCAGGGCCGCCCTGGCCATGCTCGTCTGGTGGCCTGGAATGGTATCGCCATCTGCCTGCTGGTGGCGGGCTTCAACAGCCTGCTGCTGTGGTTCACCGCCGAACCGATCATCGCCCTCTATACCCACGATGTGGCCGTGCAACGCCTGGCGGTTTCACTGGTCATACTGGCCATGATCTATCAGGTTTCCGACTCGCTACAGGTCAACCTGGCCGGCGCACTGCGGGGCTACAAGGATACGCGCATCGTCATGGTGATCACGCTGGTCGCCTACTGGCTGGTTGGCCTTGGCGGCGGTCACTGGCTGGGCATGCATGGCTTGGCCGGGTGGAGCGGCCCCCTTGGGGTGCACGGCTACTGGGTCGGCCTTATCGCAGGCCTTACCGTGGCGGCCTTGCTGCTCGGCGAGCGGCTGCGGCGACTGTCCAAGGGGATGGCGGATGGCGGAATCGAGATCCCGCACAGCTGAGCGCAGCCAGCTGGGATACCTGGCCGGGGGGCTGCTGACCGCAGCCTTGCTGATCGGCTGCAGTGGCAGTGGTGAAGGCGACGCGCTGCTGACGAGCTATCAGCGCGACCTTGCCCATGCGCTGGGTCAGCCGGCGCCAGAGCCCGGCGATCCCGTCAATATCGGCGCCCTTCCAGATCGCCGCGAGCGCCTGTTCGTGATACCGGATACCCGCGCGGCCCTGCTCGATGTCTATGCGCTGCGTGAATGCCATATCACCTCTCTGGTGGCTGCACGCAACAATCAGCTCGGCCGGGTGGCACCCCCCAGTCAGCGCTGGATCTACGAGCTGGAGCTCTGGCGGCGTCTGCATGCCTGCTGGCACAGCGAGGTACCGGAGGCACTCTCCGATAGCAACCGCGAACGCCTGGCAAGACTCACCATGACTAAGACCAAGCAGCTGCCAATGGTCAGCTGGAATACGCTGTTCGACTCCGATGAGTGGACCGGCAGCTTCTCCCGGGCCAGCTCTCCTCTGGAACCCGATTCACGTGACGCCATCGATGAGCAATTGGCAGCCATCGAGTGGCTGCACGCCGCCACGCTGAACCAGTTCAGCCTGGAGTGGCAGCATGCGTCGTCAACCCTCGAGGGACACCTCGACACCCTTCGCCGCCGACCACTGACAGCAGAAGTGCTGCGGGCCCTGCTGCTGGCAGAACAGCGTCTCGGTGAAGCCAATGCGCTACTGGAAGCCAGTCTAGCCGATACAGCAAGCTGTCGGCCGCTGGCTGAGGCCGCTGATGAATTGAAAACGTTATTCCGGCAGGTTCCGGCAATCGAGTGGCTGGACGAGCTCGAAGCCCAAGCCAGCCGTTGGCTGGGCGCTGTAGATACGCTGCTGGAGAGTCATGCCTCCCCTCCGGAGGCCGTCGCCCGCTATCGACACCGCTGGCTTTCGCTGGACAATCCCGAAGCGCCGCTCCCCGCTTTTCTCGCGACACGCGATGCACATCAGCGTCACTGGCAGGCACTCGCCGAACGCTGTGAATGAAAAACCTTTCGTCAGGCTTAACTTACCAGGTGAGTCTGTGATATTGGTGGAAGGAGTAGGTAGGTGTGGATCCCGTCAGCCTTGCCGCAGCCGTGACCCTTAACAGCTCGGCCCATGCAGAAACTGGAGGGAGATCATGGGTATGACAATGTCACCCCGCCCTGCCCGGGTCATCGACCTGGAAACGATGCGCCAGAAACAGCTGGCAAAGCGCCGCTTGATACGTCTTTCTCCAGAGCTTGACGGCCTGGAGATGGTCTATCGCCTCGCCTCTGATCCCGACTCCTTCTATGGAATGCCGATTCTCGCCTGGGGCTTGCGCGAGGATGGGGACGTCGTGGGTCTCGTCCCTTGGATGGAGGCGCTCACCCCCTGCCATCACATCGACGACTCCGAGCATGGCAGCTTCGTTGGTTATCGTGACCCGGAAACAGAAGAGCTGATGGACACGGCTCCGACTCACAAGGCCTATGAATTGGAGCATGCCGCCGCCTACTTCGATTACGAAGAGACACGTGACATCACGCTGATCCAGCAACTGCCCGACACTCTGGGAACCCATGCCCTATGCATCGATGACGACCACCGCCCCTGGCAGCTGAAGCAGGTGTTCGGCTGGCGCCTCTACAGCGATGGCAACGTTGAAGCGTTGCTGGCCGACGAGAAACTCATCGAATCCACCCCAGTGCTCCCGGGTGATTCCTGCCTCTACCCCGGCCACAGCCGACACCGCATGGTCTACTTCTTCCAACGCAGCATCGCCAGCCGCATCCGCGAACAGGATCCCGGCACGCTTGAAGCCCTGGCCTTGATGGTTACCCCCGAGGAGTCGGCGACATCCGGCTGAGATCCAGCGGGGGCGAACCATCAGCGGGGCAAACCATGGACGGGAAGCCAGCAAGCACCGGCGCTTTTCGTACAAGGCCTAGGCTTCGTCTGAAAAGTCGGCGAGCGAAGGCCAGACAAGGCAAAAAGCAGCGAGAAGACGGAGTTTACGTAGTGTAAATGAGTACTTTGAGCTGGTTTTTAACGCAGTATGGCCAAGCGCAGACAGTTTTCAGACAAAGCCTAGCGATACATCAGCCTAAACGGATAAAGTATAGATACTGTTCGTCCGACTCCTGCTTAGCCAGCAGCTCATGGCCAAGAAAGCTGCAGAACTTCGGCACGTCCCGAGCGGTGGCCGGGTCGGTGGCCACCACCTTGAGTATCTCGCCGCGCTGCATGTCTCGGACCTTGTTGTGCATCAGCATGATGGGTTCCGGACAGTAGAGACCGCTAGTGTCCAGTTCAGTCTGAAAATCCGGCAAGGAGTCGGCAGTATCAACCATCGATCGACCTCGGTGTAGGGAGCCAGCTTAGATGATCAAGATCATTATCGAACGTCGCATAATGCCCGGCCTGGAAGAAGAATACGAGGAGGCCGCCCGTGAAGCCATCCGCTGGTCCCTAGGAGCCAGGGGCTTCGTGGGTGGCGAGACGCTCATGGAACTCGGGCACAGCGACAGACGCCTGATGATCACCAAATGGCGCGACCTTCGCGCCTGGAAAGAGTGGTACAACAGCGAGGAGCGCTCGCGGGTCATGCAGCGCATCTGGCCGCTGTTGACCGAGGACGAGTCCATCCGCATCTATGAGCCTTCCTACTAGCGTTCCACATCGGACAGCTCACAGCTATTAGGACCGATTCTACCATCAACGATCGTTGCCGATGGAGTCAGTCCAATAGCCTGACATGCACCGTGACCTCTTCCCGATCATGGTAAAGATGCCGGCAACGGATTTCCGCTCGCACACCGGCATCGTGCAGCGCAGCCTCCAGGCCAGACAGGCAACGCGTCACCTCCTCCCAGCGGCGCTTCATCGGCAGTTTCAGGTTGAATACCGCCTCCCGACACCAGCGTCGCTCCAGCCACCGCTGCACCATGGCCGTGACCCGGGAAGGCTTGTCGACGATATCGCAAACCAGCCAGTCGAGCCGACCGGGCGGCTCCCATACGAAGCCATCTTCGCGCAGGTGCTCCACCAGGCCCGTTGCCATCAAACTCTTGTCCATCGATCCGTTATCGATGGCAAAGACGTTCATGCCTCGTGCCACCAGTTGCCAGGTCCAGCCGCCTGGCGCCGCGCCGAGATCGGCCGCCTGCATGCCCTCCGCCAAGCGCTCATCCCACTGATCGCGCGGGACGAATTCGTGCCAGGCCTCCTCCAGCTTGAGGGTCGAGCGGCTAGGAGCGGCATGAGGAAAACGAAGGCGCCGGATGCCACCCGGCAGCTCGCTGCGATTTCCGGGAAAGCTCATCCCAAGCTGTACCAGGTCGCCATCGCTCCAGAACAGGTGAAGCCGACGTCCTGCCGCCTTGCGGCGTAGTGCATTTCGCTTCTTCAGCTTCGACTCGAGGGGCCGCGTCAACGCCTTAATCAGCCCCGAGAGCGCCTTGCCGTCGTTGGTATCAGGTGTTTCATGCCAGATGGAGTCAAAGCTCCAGCCGCTCGCCACCACCTGCTCGATGATCGGCGACAGACGGTTGTCCCGTGACAAGGTCAGTGCTGGAAGTGCAACGAGGCTCTGCCGCGCAAATATCAATCCCTCCAGCGGCAGCTCACGCTGAAGCAGGTTGACGGGGCGTTCATCCGACACATGAAAGCAGACGTACCCGGCCTGAATAACGTATTCCGCCTGACCAGACCACCCGAGCCCCCTGGCACGGGAATCGATTTCTGCCGCCAAGTCAGCCTCGAAACCGGGCCGGCAATAGAACAGCACCTGATCGGGTAACCGGTCTATTTCCTGCGCTTGGCCTTGGCGTATCAAGAGGCCTCCCTCGGCTCGTCTGGCGAGATGCGCTCACTGCACTTGCGTTCCCCGCCCAGCGCCTCGATATCCTGCAACTGCACGTTGAGCGCATTCGTTGAAATCGTCACTTCCCACAGCGAATAGACCAGGGACACGGACAGCGTGACCAGACTCACCCCGAACAGGATCATGCCCAGCAACTCGAGCGACAGGAAAAGAGCAAACATCGACAGGGTACAAAGCAGGAAACTCAGCACGCCAGCGACCTGCATGCGCTTGGTCAATGAGATCCGTTTGCGCAGCAGCGGGATCTGGCGTGCCGTAACGTCTTGATGAAGGTTGCGCTCTTTCTCTGCCAGCTTGCGGATCAACTGTGCCAACACCAGAAAGCGGTTGGTATAGGCCAGCAGCAGCAGCGAAATGGCAGGAAACAGCAAGGCCGGTGTCGTCAGGGTCAAGGTTCCGGAACTCCCGGTGTATTCAAAGGAAGGCATGATAACAGCCATCCGCAAGGGATGGGCACAGGCAACAGCTGCGTTTGCTCACCGTTTATGGATAATAACAAGTGAGCGATGTTGGTGCATAGGTTGTCGTCTTTTAAAAGACTTTTCGCCTCATATCTATGTCTAATCCCAGCATGACCCATACGGTTGCTGCATAATGGTGCATTGGATTATAGTGGCCTCAACCACTTTCTTTCAGGAATCCACATGACCTACGTGCACGATACCCTTGAAGGGCTCAGGAAAAGTAGCCCGGCCCAAGGCGAGTTTTATCAAGCTGCCGAGGAGGTGCTCGAGTGCCTTCGGCCACTGCTGGATACGGTGCCTCGCTACCATCAGCACAGCATCATCGAGCGGATCGTCGAACCCGAACGCCAGATCATGTTTCGAGTCTGCTGGACCGATGATGCCGGTCAGGTACAGGTCAACAAGGGCTATCGCGTCCAATTCAATTCCGCATTGGGCCCCTACAAGGGTGGCCTGCGTTTCCACCCCAGTGTCAATGCCAGCATCATCAAGTTCCTGGGCTTTGAACAGATCTTCAAGAACGCGCTCACCGGCCTCCCGATCGGCGGCGGCAAGGGTGGTTCCAACTTCGATCCGAAGGGCAAGTCCGATGGCGAAATCATGCGTTTCTGCCAGTCCTTCATGACCGAGCTGTATCGGCACATTGGCCCCACCATCGACGTGCCAGCCGGTGATATCGGGGTTGGCGCCAGAGAGATCGGCTATATGTACGGTCAGTACAAGCGACTCACTGGCCGCTATGAAGGCATCCTCACCGGCAAGGGGCTCAACTGGGGCGGCTCTCTCGGGCGCAAGGAAGCCACTGGCTATGGTGCGGTCTATTTCGCCCAGAACATGCTCGAGACGCGCGGTGACAGCATCGAGGGCAAGACCTGCCTGGTGTCGGGTGCCGGCAACGTGGCCACTTATACCATCGAGAAACTCTACCAGCTTGGTGCCCGGCCCATCACCTGCTCCGACTCTCGCGGTACCGTTCATCATCCGCAAGGCATCAACCTGGATACCCTCAAGCTGCTCAAGGAGGTCAAGCGCGCCTCTCTGCGTGAATACGTCGAGCACCACCCCGAAGCTCACTACATCGACGCCCAGGACTACCCTGCCGATGGCCATGCGGTGTGGCGCATCAAGGGCGATGTCGCCTTCCCCAGCGCCACCCAGAACGAAGTAACGGAGGCCGACGCCCGGGCACTGCTCGAGAACGGTACGCACTGTATCAGCGAAGGCTCCAACATGGCCTCTACTGCCGATGCCGTCGATCGCTTTCTCGAAGCAAGAATCGCATACGGCCCCGGCAAGGCCGCCAACGCCGGTGGCGTAGCCACCAGTCAGTTGGAGATGGCCCAGAACAGCAGCATGCAGCAGTGGACACTAGAGAAGGTCGACACCAAGTTGCAGGCCATCATGGCCGATATCCACAGCCAGTGTGCCACTACCGCCAAAGAGTTTGACGATCCGACGAACCTGGTACTCGGCGCCAACATTGCCGGCTTCCGCAAGGTGGCCGATGCCATGATCGAGCAGGGTGTCGTCTAGACCGTTTCCCCACGCGCTCTCAGCAACGCTTTAAAGCTGGCGCAACGCTACAATCACCTCGGGCAGTGCCTGGGGTGATTGTATTTGGTTCACACCAGTGGTTCCGCATGGGCAAGGGGGAGGCACTCGTACTGACCCAGCAACCTGACCCAGCGACAAAAACCCCGAGCTCTTTCGAGCTCGGGGTTTTTGGAATAAGTGCCTGACGATGACCTACTCTCGCATGGGGAAACCCCACACTACCATCGGCGCTGATCGGTTTCACTGCTGAGTTCGGC
>NZ_QPKI01000060.1 GCF_003339685.1 Halomonas sp. DQ26W
TCGGGGTTTTTGGAATAAGTGCCTGACGATGACCTACTCTCGCATGGGGAAACCCCACACTACCATCGGCGCTGATCGGTTTCACTGCTGAGTTCGGCATGGGATCAGGTGGTTCCCAAACGCTATGGTCGTCAGGCAAAACTGGTCGGAATCATGCTGACGTGATCGTCTCGCGTCGAATTTGTCGACGGCGTATCCGCAATTGCGCGCGTAATGCGCAGACCCCTTGGGGTTATATGGTCAAGCCTCACGGGCAATTAGTACCGGTTAGCTCAACGCCTTGCAGCGCTTCCACACCCGGCCTATCAACCAGCTGGTCTTGCTGGGCCCTTTAGGAGGCTCGAGGCCTCGGGGACGTCTCATCTTGAAGGGGGCTTCCCGCTTAGATGCTTTCAGCGGTTATCCTGTCCGCACATAGCTACCCGGCAATGCCACTGGCGTGACAACCGGAACACCAGAGGTGCGTCCACTCCGGTCCTCTCGTACTAGGAGCAGCTCTTCTCAAACGTCCAACGCCCACGGCAGATAGGGACCGAACTGTCTCACGACGTTCTAAACCCAGCTCGCGTACCACTTTAAATGGCGAACAGCCATACCCTTGGGACCGACTTCAGCCCCAGGATGTGATGAGCCGACATCGAGGTGCCAAACACCGCCGTCGATGTGAACTCTTGGGCGGTATCAGCCTGTTATCCCCGGAGTACCTTTTATCCGTTGAGCGATGGCCCTTCCATACAGAACCACCGGATCACTAGAACCTACTTTCGTACCTGCTCGACGTGTCTGTCTCGCAGTCAAGCACCCTTATGCTCTTGCACTCACTGCACGATTTCCGACCGTGCTGAGGGTACCTTCGTGCTCCTCCGTTACTCTTTAGGAGGAGACCGCCCCAGTCAAACTACCCACCACACACTGTCCTCGATCCGGATAACGGACCTGAGTTAGAACGCCAATGATGCCAGGCTGGTATTTCAAGGTTGGCTCCACCTGAACTGGCGTCCAGGGTTCAAAGCCTCCCAGCTATCCTACACAGGCAACATCAGCGTCCAGTGTGAAGCTATAGTAAAGGTTCACGGGGTCTTTCCGTCTAGCCGCGGGTACACAGCATCTTCACTGCGATTTCAATTTCACTGAGTCTCGGGTGGAGACAGCGTGGCCATCATTACGCCATTCGTGCAGGTCGGAACTTACCCGACAAGGAATTTCGCTACCTTAGGACCGTTATAGTTACGGCCGCCGTTTACCGGGGCTTCGATCAAGAGCTTCGCCCGAGGGCTAACACCATCAATTAACCTTCCGGCACCGGGCAGGCGTCACACCCTATACGTCCGCTTACGCGTTTGCAGAGTGCTGTGTTTTTAATAAACAGTTGCAGCCACCTGGTATCTTCGACCGGTTCATGCTCCAGGCGCAAGGCCCTTCACACTACGCCGGCGTGCCTTCTCCCGAAGTTACGGCACCATTTTGCCTAGTTCCTTCACCCGAGTTCTCTCAAGCGCCTTGGTATTCTCTACCTGACCACCTGTGTCGGTTTGGGGTACGGTCCCACATGATCTGAAGCTTAGAGGCTTTTCCTGGAAGCGTGGCATCGATGACTTCAGCACCGTGGTGCCTTCGTCTCGCTTCTCGGCCTTCTCATTGAAGAGAGTGATCCGGATTTTCCTGAATCACTGGCCTACAAGCTTTCACCAGGACTACCAACGCCTGGCTCACCTAGCCTTCTTCGTCCCCCCATCGCAACCATGTGAGGTACGGGAATATTGACCCGTTTCCCATCGACTACGCCTTTCGGCCTCGCCTTAGGGGCCGACTCACTCTGCTCCGATTAGCGTCGAACAGAAACCCTTGGTCTTCCGGCGGGGGAGTTTTTCACTCCCCTTGTCGTTACTCATGTCAGCATTCGCACTCGTGATACCTCCAGCAGACTTCTCAATCCACCTTCATCGGCTTACACGACGCTCCTCTACCGC
>NZ_QPKI01000061.1 GCF_003339685.1 Halomonas sp. DQ26W
TGCGTATTCCGGGTCATCGTGACCGACCGTTCCGTTCTATCGTGACCGCCTGTTCCGGGCCATCGTGACCGCCCATTCCGTTTCATCGTGACCGATTTCGGCGTCTTCCCCGGAATCCACGGTCACGTTGCCGGAATCATCGGTCACGATCCCGGAATCGCACCTAACTCGCTGGAATAATTCGGACTTCTACGGCATACCCCTCCTTTTGCCTTTGGCCCGGGAGGGGACGATGCCAGCACCGAGGATTCCTATGCGAACCATCACCGAGGTGTTGCGCCTCAAGTACGACGCCGGGCTCAGCCACGAGAAGATTGCGCGGGCCTGTGGCCTCTCCAAGGGCGTTGTCAGCAAGTACGTAAGCCTGGCGCAGGTCGCCGGCGTCACGTGGCCGCTGCCGGACGGCACCGACGAGACGGCGCTGGAGGCGCGACTGTTCCCGGCCAAGACGCCGCCGGTGCGCTTCTCAGCACCGGACTACTTCCAGGTCCACCAGGCGCTCAAGCGCAAGGGCGTGACTCTGCAGCTGCTCTGGGCCGAGTACGTGGAGGCCCATGGCGACAAGGCGCACCGCTACAGCCAGTTCTGCCATCACTACCGGGCCTGGCGTGGCCGTCAGCGGCGCAGCATGCGTCAGGTCCACCGCGCCGGCGAGAAGCTGTTCATCGACTACTGCGGCCCCACCGTACCCATCATCAACCAGGCCACCGGCGAGGTGCGTAACGCTCAGGTGTTCGTGGCCGTGTTAGGAGCGTCCAGCTACACCTACGCAGAGGCGACCTGGAGCCAGGCGCTGCCCGACTGGATCGGCTCCCACCAGCGTGCCTTCCAGTTCCTGGGCGGGGTCCCCGAACTGCTTATCCCGGATAACCTGAAGAGCGCCGTCACGCGGGCCTGCCGCTACGAGAGCCAGCTCAACACCACCTATGCCGAGATGGCGCAGCACTACCAGGTCGCGGTGCTGCCGGCGCGGCCCTACAAGCCCAAGGACAAGGCCAAGGCAGAAGCTGCCGTGCTGCTGGTGGAGCGCTGGATCCTGGCGCGCCTGCGCCACCACACCTTCTTCACCCTGGTCATGCTGAACCAGGCCATCGCCGAACTGCTCGACGACCTCAACCGCCGGCCCTTCCAGGGCCGCGAGGAGAGCCGACGCGACCTGTTCGAGGCCATCGACCGACCAGTACTCCGCCCCCTGCCGGAGACACCCTACGAGTTCGCCGAGTGGCGCAAGGCCAGGCCCGGCATCGACTACCACCTCGACATCGACAAGCGCCTGTACAGCGTCCCCCACAGCCTGGTCGGCCAGGTGCTGGAGGTGCGCCTGACCCACGCCATGGTCGAGGTGTTCCACAAGGGACACCGCGTGGCGGCACATCCGCGCCACGCGCAGGGGCGCTTTTCGACACTGGCCGAGCACATGCCCAAGCGACACCAGGCCCACCGTGACTGGTCGCCGAGTCGCTTCCTGGAATGGGCGAAAGGCATCGGCGTCGCCACGCTGGAAATGACCCAACGGCAGCTGCAGGACCGCCCTCATCCTGAGCATGGCTACCGCGCCTGCCTGGGGCTGCTGCAGCTCAGCCGGCGCTACGGCAAGGACCGCCTGGAGCGGGCCTGTGCGCATGCCCTGGCAATCCCCACCACCCGCTACGCCAGCGTGGCCTCGATCCTCAAACAGGGGCTGGATCAGCAGCCGCTGCTGACGCTACCCGAGGCGACTGATGACCTGCCGCCCCACACCAACGTGCGCGGTGCCGAGTACTACCACTGACGGGAGGATACGACCCATGATGACCCAGCCCCTGCTCGACACCCTGCGCCATCTGAAGCTGACCGGCATGCATGACGCCCTGGCTCACCAGCTCACCCAGCCGGATACCTACGACCTGCCGTTCGAGGACCGCC
>NZ_QPKI01000062.1 GCF_003339685.1 Halomonas sp. DQ26W
AGGTGCACGGCCCGGCGGCAGGCAGGATGCAATGGGCCACCGTCATCGATTTCCGTGACGGCAGGCGTCAGGGCTTCCAGCGGCCCCATGTCGGGGTGGGTGCGATGCACGCAATCGAACATCCCGGCAAAGGCGACCACCACTTCGGCGCCCTGATAGAGATAGGTATTGCCCTGGCGCTCACACGTCTTATCCAAGAGTTCGCGGATAAAGGCCTTGGCCAGGGCCGCGCCGAAATCGAAGCCGAACACCGAGACACGAATGGTGCGCAGCGGCATATCGGCCGAATTCGCTAGCGCAATCTCTTCCTCGAACTCGCGCATAGCCTTGGTCAGCCGCGATGCCGCACCGCTGGTCAGCAGGTGCGCCATCAAGGGGCTGTCACGCAGCGGCGACCAGGACTCGACACCGAGGCGCGCGACGGTATCGCGCGGCGCCTTCACCCAGCCCTTGAGTGAACTGAACTGCTGGGTCAGGTTACGCCGGGAGGTCTCCCACCAGGCGCGCCCGCTCTCTTCCAGCAGCCCACGCCCCACTGCTTCGCGGGCGCTGCTACTCACATGACCCTCCATAGTGCTACGTGCCTCACCGGGTGCCATGCGCCCCGCCGTGGCCAGGCTCTCGGATGCTTCGGTTTCTAGCGGTGTGCCCAGGCCGGGAAGATAGAGTTTACGAAAGCGTCGACCGAGTTGATCACTCGTTTGGTCAGGGAATGTTTCGTAGAGACGCGCTACATTGCTAAACCGTCCATCGGCCTCATCTCGCTCAGCGTGGCGCCCCATGCCATCGAAGAATACACCCACCTCTAATACACTATGGCAGGTCATGACGCCTATAGAGGTTATATCCTCAGCGACAGCGTTCAGTGCCTCGCAGTTGGCCATAATTTCCTCTTCGGTCATGGGTGGGCTCCTTCTTCGATTTGGTCCAGGCGTTTTGGCAAATGGGCATAAGGAGAAATCAAATCTTCGCTCCAGCCCAGCTTGACCTCGTTATTGGGCAGAAAATGCACGTGCAGGTAGCGGTCTTCCCGTGCGCGCTCCGGCATTGGCAGCGTTACGCTATGTCGTTCTACTTCCATGCCCTGTCGTTCTTGCTCCCCTGTGATGCTAAGAATCCACTCCACCTCGGCGGTCTCGCCGCTGATCCGCTGGCAGCATACGGTCCCCCCCCCTCCATAAGGGCCAAGATTCCCCCCCCAGCGATCATTGACCCAGAAACGATGGATAGGCCGATCGATATGGCTATGTCCGCGGATGGAAGTCTCCGTGGGCATGGGGTGCAGATTGGGCATAAAGAACAGCCACACGAAATAACCGGCAAACAACGCGCCCAGCCCCCAGCGTGTTCCTTTTGGCAAGCCGTACCAGACTTGATTGAACAGCCAGTTCCAGATCCATCTCACCAGCATTTATTACTCCTGATTTTTGGCCAGCAAGCGGCGGTAGACATAAGCCAGGCGCTCGCCGCGTTGAACCAGGCCCGCCTCGGTCGCAGCCAGGAGCGCTGTTTCAATTGGCTGCGAGCGAGCGCAGGCGCACACGCCGGCAAAGAGTTCCGGATGTTGCTCGGTCAGCAAGCGGGTAAAGGATCGCACCTCCGGGTCGCCTTGCAGCGCATGGTAGAGCGAGGAGGACAACGTCAACTGCCATGGCGATTCGAGAGGTTCCTGCACCGGCATGGCACCCAACGTCTGCCAGACCCGCTCATCGTCCCGCCGCCACCACTGTTCGATGCCACCGAAGAGAGAACGATGCCAACCGGCTTCGGTTTCAACATGCAATCGCTTGATGACCCGGGACAGGTAGAACCGCAATAGGGCCGGCGGCTCACCAGCCGGA
>NZ_QPKI01000063.1 GCF_003339685.1 Halomonas sp. DQ26W
CATGAAAGTACTCGTCGCGGTCAAACGCGTCATCGACTACAACGTCAAGATCCGCGTCAAGGCGGACCACACGGACGTCGACCTCACCAACGTCAAGATGGCCATGAACCCCTTCTGCGAAATCGCCGTGGAAGAGGCGGTGCGGCTGAAGGAAAAAGGCGTGGCCACCGAGGTCGTGGCCGTTACCATTGGCCCCAAGGCCGCCCAGGAGCAACTGCGCACCGCGCTGGCGCTGGGCGCCGACCGCGCGATTCATATCGACACGTCAGCCGAGACCGACCAGCGTGTCGAGTCGCTGGTCGTGGCCAAGCTGCTGGCCAAGGTCGTAGAGGAAGAGCAGCCGGGTCTCACGATTCTCGGCAAACAGGCCATCGACACCGATAACAACCAGACCGGCCAGATGCTCGCCGCACTGACCGGCCTGCCCCAGGGCACCTTCGCCTCTGAGGTCGCGGTCGACGGCGACACGCTGCAGGTGACCCGCGAGATTGACGGCGGTCTGCAGACCATCGAGCTGAGCCTGCCGGCCATCGTCACTACCGACCTGCGCCTCAACGAGCCGCGCTACGCCAAGCTGCCCGACATCATGAAGGCCAAGAAGAAGCCCATGGACGTCAAGAGCCCGGCGGATCTCGGCGTCGAGGTAGCCTCCAAGGTCACGCTGCTCAAGGTCGAATCCCCGGCCGAGCGCAAGGGCGGTATCAAGGTGGGCTCCGTCGACGAGCTCGTGGACAAACTCAAGAACGAAGCCAAAGTGCTTTGAGAAAAGTGCTTTAACAGGAGCGGATTTCATGAGCATTCTGGTACTTGCTGAACATCACGACGGCCAGCTCGCTGGCGCCACCGCCCACGTGGTCGCGGCGGCCCAGGCTATCCAGCAGGATAGCGGCGGCGATATCGACATCCTGGTGGCCGGCGAGAACGTCGCGGCCGTAGCCGAAGCCGCCGCCAAGCTCGACGGCGTGAGCAAGGTTCGCATGGCCGACAATGCCGCCTATGCCCACCAGCTCGCCGAGCCCATGGGCGCGCTGCTGGTCGAGCTCGCCGGCGACTACGGTCACGTGCTGGCCGCTGCTTCCACCACCGGCAAGAACGTCATGCCGCGGGTTGCCGCGCTCAAGGACGTGTCGCAGATTTCCGAAATCGTCGCGGTGGACTCGGCCGACACCTTCAAGCGGCCGATTTATGCCGGCAACGCCATCGCCACCGTGCAGAGCGCTGATGCCCTCAAGGTGATCACCGTGCGCAGCACCGGCTTCGATGCGGTTGGCGAGAGTGGTTCTGCAGCGGTTGAGGCGGTGGATTTCGTCGCCGAGAACAGCCAGTCCACCTTTATCAAGCAGGAGCTGGCTGAGAGCGACCGTCCCGAGCTGGCCGGCGCCAAGGTGGTCATCTCCGGCGGGCGTGGCATGGGCAGTGGCGAGAACTTCAAGCTGCTCGACGGTATCGCCGACAAGCTGGGGGCGGCCATCGGCGCCTCCCGCGCCGCGGTGGACGCCGGCTTCGTACCCAACGACATGCAGGTGGGGCAGACTGGCAAGATCGTCGCCCCTGAGCTCTACATCGCCGTGGGCATCTCGGGTGCCATCCAGCACCTGGCCGGTATGAAGGACTCCAAGGTGATCGTCGCGATCAACAAGGACGAGGAAGCGCCGATCTTCCAGGTCGCGGATTACGGCCTCGTCGGCGACCTGTTCGAAATCCTGCCGGAGCTGGAAAGCAAGCTGTAA
>NZ_QPKI01000064.1 GCF_003339685.1 Halomonas sp. DQ26W
CCCTCCTAATTCATCAGGGTGTCGAATGCGGGGGCTGAACCGAGGTGTTGCCGACACCGATCCACTGCAACGTCATCGAGCCGCTTGATCACCAGGCAATCTATTCCTCATCTGACTTACGGTACGGCTATCCATAACCTATAAGCATCAATGTGGAGCGTCGGCGCAGCCGTGGCTGCCGACCGCCGTGGTGGTCGCCTTTCCTGATGCGTGCGTTGTGGTGTTGCCGGGTGTCAGGCTAGAGCCGTCAGCCTCGGCAGTCCCTTCAGCAAGGTGGGCCACCATTTGTCGGCCGCGTCGCCCAGATGCACGGTGATCCGACGGGCGTGCACCGACAACGTGGCGGCGACCTTGAGCACCTGCTCGCGCATCCGCATCAGGCTCCACCCGCGCTGGGTTTGCTGCTCTAACAGACAGCGCAGGCCATGCAGCACCTGATAGGCATAGAGGCTCAGCAGCAAGCTCACTTCGTTGCGGTCCATCACGTCCTGGACGGTGGAGGCGCCGCGATCCGTCGAGGAGAGGTGCACGTCGAGCGCCGACTTGACCTCACCCATGTGCGCCTCGGCGCTGCCGCGTTTGCGATACAGCGCCAGGACCTTTTCCGGCGGCCAGTCGAACTTGCCGAGGTTGGTGACCAGGAAGAAGGCATGCAGCAGCAGATCATCGGGGCGTTCCTGCACCACCAGCACCACGCGGCGTGGCGTTGGCCAGGAACCGGCTTGGTACTCAAGATCGTGGCACCACTCCCGAGGCTGCTCGGGTGGCCGGCCTCGTGGCCGCTTCAGGTACGGCGCCGCCAGCTTTTGAAGGCCCGGATGGCCGCGTAGCCGGCCCAGGTACTCGATGTTGCGTTCCTCCAGGGCCTCCAGTGTGTCGTTGCCGGTGAAACCGGCATCGATGCGTACCCGTACCTTGGCCCCGGTGCTCTCGTTGAGCCGCCG
This sequence comes from Halomonas sp. DQ26W, assembly GCF_003339685.1. GTDB lineage: Bacteria > Pseudomonadota > Gammaproteobacteria > Pseudomonadales > Halomonadaceae > Halomonas. The sequence continues at coordinate 945 of NZ_QPKI01000064.1, forward strand.
CACCAAGTGCGGGATCCAGGTGTCGGCGTGCTCGGCGGGACCGGCGTTGCCCTCGCGCAGCAGGCCACCGACCATGTCGCCGGTCTCGGCCAGCGAGGCAATCAGCGGCGAATAGATCCGTGCACCGACATGGCCGTGGTAGACGGAGCCACCCTGATGGCCGTGAACCTCGATCGGCAGGCCGTCGATGTCCAGCGTCAGATGCGTGGGGCGCTCACCGCCGTTCAGCGAGGTCAGTCGCCAGACCACCAACCGAAGCAGGCCCTCATGCAAGGTATCGATATTGTCGTGGTGGGCCAGGCACGCCAGGAGCCGCGACAGCGTGGCTTGAGACGGCCGGCCCTGTGCCAAGGGCGTCGTGCCACGCGCGTCACTGCACGCCAGTTGCCAGAGCGGATCCCGTCGCAGCGTGGTGGTATCGCTCAGGTCGATCCAGCCCATGGCGCGTTGCAGCACCACGGCGCGCAGCTGACTGGCCAGTGAATGCCGGATGCGCAGCGGGTCGCGCCGATCAATCAGATGGTCCTCCAGCGCGTCTACCACGCCGCTGTTGTCGAGGGCTTCGCGCAGCAGCAGAGCACCGCTGTCGCTCGTGGTGTGCTGACCGCTCATTTCGACGCGGATGGACCCGTTGCAGGAGGGAATCCAGGGAGCTACGATTTCACCCATAGCGAATGGCCTCTTGGAATCGTGTTCTTGCCGGAACTGACTGATTCTATTGAGTTTACCATTCGCTATCTTCGTTTTCAGCACTCCCTCATGAATATCCAGGG
>NZ_QPKI01000065.1 GCF_003339685.1 Halomonas sp. DQ26W
GCCGCTGTGCTGGCAAGTGCCACCCTGGCAAGCACCGCCAACGCCCAGGAGAGCGTCCGCTGGCAGGTGCCCATCGCCTTCCCGTCCCACCTGGTCGGCTTGAGCACCCCCGTGCGCTATCTCAGCGAGACGCTGGACGAGGTGTCCGGCGGCAATATCAACCTGCGCTACTACGAGCCGGGCGAACTGATCCCGCCCTTCGAGATCCTCGATGCCGTCTCCGAAGGCCGCTATCCGGCCGGCTTCACCTGGGTCGGCTACGACCAGGGCAGCATCCCGTCACTGCCGCTGTTCGCCGGCGCTCCCTTCGGCATGGAGCCGCCCGCCTACCTGGCCTGGCACTACTTCGGCGGCGGCGCCGAGCTACTCGAGGAGATCTACGAGGACTTCAACGTCCAGCCACTGCTGTGCAGCATGATCGGCCCTGAAGCCGCCGGCTGGTTCGCCGAGCCGCTCGAGGATCTCGCCCAGATCGATGGCCTGCGCATCCGCTTCGCCGGTATCGGCGGCCGCGTAATGGAGCGCCTGGGCGCCTCGGTCACCATGATCCCCGGCGGCGAGCTCTACCAGGCCATGGAGCGCGGCACCATCGACGCCATGGAGTTCTCCGCCCCGGCGGTGGATCGTATCCTGGGCATGCAGGAAATCGTCCAGAACTACGTGCTGCCGGGCTGGCACCAGACCTTCACCACCGCCCACCTGCTGATCAACAAGGACAGCTGGGACGCGCTGGAGCCGCAAACCCGCGCCACCATCGACATGGGCTGCCGTGCCGCCACTCTCTACGGCTACTCCGAGAGCGAGATGGAAAACCCCAAGGCGCTGCGCGACTTTGAAGAGGAAGGCGTCAACGCCCAGGTGCTGTCGGACGAAATCCTTGGTGAGCTGCGCCGCGTGACCAACGAGGTCCAGGCCGAGATCGCCGCCGAGGACGAGATGTTCGGTCGCGTCCTGGAGAGCCAGCAGGCGTTCATGAAGGTCCACGGCAACTGGCACGTCAAGGGCCACCTGCCGCGCTCCTACTATGCGCCGGAAGAGATCGGCCAGCAGTAAGCTGCCCGGCATCTCCCAGCGGCTTGCCGGCCGCCGCCATCGGGCGGCGGCCGGCCTCCTTACCCTGTCTTTCCCTGCCTGGCTTGCTTTGACTAGCCACGGAGTCATCCATGAGCACTCACGATTCCACGTCCGGCGCCCCGCCGCGCGGGGGCGCCCCTGAAGAGGCGCTGCCCACCAACCGGCTGAGCCATGCCCTCGACACCGCCATCGCGGTAATCGGCAAGACGCTCTCCTGGCTGTGGATCGCCACCCTGGCCGTCGTGCTGACCAATGTCTTCAGCCGCTTCATCCTCGGCCGTGGCTCCATCGCCCTGGAGGAGATGTCCTGGCACCTGTTCGGCGCCACCATGATCCTTACCCTGGCCTATGCCGTGGTCACCGATGACCATGTGCGCGTCGATGTGCTGCGCGAGCGGTTCTCGCTGCGCTTCCAGGCCTGGGTCGAGCTGCTCGGCATTGCCCTGCTGGTATTGCCGATCCTCTATTTCATGATCGACGGCC
>NZ_QPKI01000066.1 GCF_003339685.1 Halomonas sp. DQ26W
AAGAACACCAGCGCCAGCCCCAGTAGCTGTATGGCCACGAAAGGCGCCACGCCCTTGTAGATGTCGACGGTGGTGATGCCCGGCGGACAGACCCCCTTGATGTAGAACAGTGCGAAGCCCACCGGTGGCGTCAAAAACGAGGTCTGCAGGCAGATGGCGAAGAGGATGGCGAACCACACCGGGTCGACGCCCAGGCTGAAGACCACCGGGGCCACCAGCGGCAGGATGATCAGCGTGATTTCCACCCAGTCGAGGAAGAAGCCGAGCAGGAACACCACCAGCATCACCGTCAGCACCACCCCGGCGGGGCCGAACGGCAGCCCGGTGATGGCGGCGCGGATCACGTCATCGCCGCCCAGCCCGCGCAGCACCACGGCGAAGATGGTGGCGCCGACGAAGATCCCGAAGATGAAGGCCGTGGTACGGGTGGTCTGGTAGAGCGCCTTGGAGACGATATCGAAGTTCAGCCGGCGATTGAACAGCGCCAGCAGCATGGCCCCCAGGGCGCCTACTGCCGAGGCTTCAGTGGTGGTGGCGAAGCCGGTGAAAATCGAGCCGAGCACCGCCACGATCAGCGCCAGGGGCGGCAGCACGGCGATCAGCACCTCAAACAGCGCACGGAGATCGAGTGGCTTTCGATTCGCCGGCGCCGGCGCCAGGTCCTTCTTGATATAGGCGGCGATCAGGATAAAGGCGATGTACATCACCCCCAGCATGATGCCGGGAATCAGCGCGCCCATGAACAGCCGGCCCACCGAGGCCTCCGAGGTGCCCAGGCGATCCGCCATCAGCACCAGCATGATGCTCGGCGGCACCAGGATACCCAGGGTGCCCACCGAACAAGCGGTGCCCACGGCCAGCGACTTGTTGTACTTCGCCTGCAGCATGGGGCCGATGGAGAGCATGCCGAGCAGCACCACCGAGGCACCGACGATGCCGGTGGAGGCGGCCAGCAGCACGCCGACGATCACCACCGTCACCGCATAGCCGCCGCGCAGGCCGCCGAGCACGCGCACCAGGGAATTCATCAACCGCTCGGCGATGCCGGAACGGTCGAGCATGATGCCCATGAAGATGAACAGCGGCAGCGCCACCATCAACTCATTGGCGACGATGCCGTAGAGCCGGCGGTCGAGCACGCCGATGGTACCGCCCCAGGAGAACCACAGATCGGCGCCCATGTGCTCGACCAGCACATGACCGATGATGGCGAACAGGAAACCGATGCCGGCCAGCGCCCAGGCCACGGGGAAGCCGATCAGCAGCAACCCCATGAAACCGGCGAACATGCCGATGACGAGATATTCTTCGAGACCCATGATGATCCCCGTTAGCGAAAGTCGGTCGGGCGACGCAGGTGCAGCTCCCGAGGAAAGCGAAAGAGGTAGGTGCAGCAGCGCAGCGCCCGCGACGAGAGCGCGATGGCGATCAGCGCCATGCCGATGGGCAGCGTGCTCTTGATGATGAAGCGATAGGGCAGGCCACTGGGTGCCTGGGAGCGCTCGCCCCGGGTAAAGGAGCGGTGGGCGTATTCGATA
>NZ_QPKI01000067.1 GCF_003339685.1 Halomonas sp. DQ26W
TAAGTCAGATGAGGAATAGATTGCCTGGTGATCAAGCGGCTCGATGACGTTGCAGTGGATCGGTGTCGGCAACACCTCGGTTCAGCCCCCGCATTCGACACCCTGATGAATTAGGAGGGGTCAAGGTCGCCTTGGCCATAGTGCTCCCAAGCCATGCGGCCAAAATAGACAACGTCGAATAGCGCGGTAACGCTTAATGCTCCACTCGCAATCTGCCCGGCTGTTAGATACTTACTAAACTCGCCAAGCTGTTGACATTCCTCGAGATAGCCTCAAGTCCCGCGCATCGATATGAGCAAAGTGCTGCAAGATTGCCGAGGTTGCTGTGACCGTTCCACTTAGGCCGGAGCTGAAGGTCACTGTTGAACTTATCGTTACACCTTTTTCTGCAATTTCTTTCACACCATTCCACAGCATGATTCCATTCAGCAGTACCAGTACGCTCTTCAGTGGAGCATCGTTAATAGCACGCGTTAGCGGATTTCCTTGCGCTGGCGCCGCTGCATCATTGGCAGCCACACGCATGATCGTTACCTGGCGTCCTTCAAGATGATTCAGCAAATCGGGGCGCAATTGATGCAACGGTGCCGGTGCTCCGGCTACGCGGGCGCTGGGTTCGTTGAGCCAGTCGACCATCTGCCGAGCTGGGATCGAATCGATGGTAATCGACTGACTGCTGCGCGCCAGGGCAGCGGCAAAATAACCAGCGACCAGTGTTTGCTGAGCAGAGGATGCTCCCAACTCCTTAAGGATAGGCCCCACTGTCATACCAATCGCGAGGAACAGACCTTCACGCGCCGCCATCAGGCCACTGCCAAGTTGAGTGGATAGCTGATTCAGGCTGTGCGCCAAGGTTTCCCAATCGTGTCCTTGTAGACCATCTGGAATCGTCAGCATGCGCTGCACGTCGCTGAGCTGCAGATGCCTCATCATTCCCAATAGCGCGGCCCACAGCGAATGGCTGCCATGTTCGAAAGTCGGCCCTTGCTCAAGATCGAGCATACGCTCCACCATGATGGCACCAACCTGACTTTGCACAGCACCCAGTAGAGCGGCGCTCCACAGAGTTTCCATGGCATCGTGATCGTCATGACGCGACGGATCGAAATGGCTCTGAGCTGCGGCAAGTGTTGCCGGGCTGCCTTCATCCCAGAAGCTTTCCATCCAGCGCTGCCAGTCGCCGGTCACCGCGGCAAGCTGTGCTTCCAGTGCTTCGATCTCGTCATCGTAGCGCTTGGCCGGTTCTTCGATTCTGGGCTGGTCAGCTAAAGTTGGGAGTTTGGCCCAGAATTCGCGGTTCTGCTTGGCCAGAGCCAGAATGTTCTGTGCCAGGGTTCGCTCTTCGCCCTCTTTCGAGTACCAAGCTTCACGCATTACCAAACGGCGATCTCAAGTTCCAAGCGCAACGCTATTGAAGGGTGCTGGGCAGCTTCTCTCGAATAAAATCGACGCGCTTATCGAGATCTTTCTTGTGACAATAGAGCGTCTTATAGGCTGGATAGCTAAACCCGTCCTCATTGTGATAGGTAAAGCGTAA
>NZ_QPKI01000068.1 GCF_003339685.1 Halomonas sp. DQ26W
CGGTAGTTGTCAAGGAATCTGTCGCCTCTGAGGTCATTCAGGCCGCCTGTTTTTCTGGTTCAGCGACGGTGATCTGGAGCTCCCGTTCCGGGTTGAGTGACACGGTGCCGATAGGCGTCCAGTTGCGGGTGTTGCCACTCCAGCGCGCCGGATTGGCGGCACGAGCTGCCTGATTGATGACATGTCGCTTGGCCAGGACCTCGGTGTCTTCGCCCGCATGGCGCTGTGCCGGTGTCACCAAGCGGATGCCGCTGTGACGGTGCTCGTGGTTATACCACTGCACGAAGCCGGCCACCCACTCGCGCGCGGCGTCGACCGTGGCGAACCCGTCGACGGGGTAGCAGGGCCGGTACTTGCAGGTGCGGAACAGCGACTCCGAGTAGGGATTGTCGTTGCTGACCCGCGGCCGGCTGAAGGAGGGGGTGATGCCCAGGTCGTGCAGCTTCTCCAGCAGCGTGGCGCCCTTGAAGGGGCTGCCGTTGTCCGCATGCAACACCAGCGGCTGCCCGATGATCTTCTCGGCCAGCACCGCCCGCTCCAGCACGGTACGGGAGTTGTGGGCCGACTCGGCCAGGAACACCTCCCAGCCGGTGATCTTGCGGCTGAAGATGTCGAGCATCATTACCAGGTAGTAGTACTGCCCCTTGATCGGGCCACCCAACCAGGTGGCGTCCCACGACCACACCTGGTTGGGCGCGGTGGCCTGGTAGGTCGTGGGCTTGGCCTGGCGCCTGGGCGGCTTGGCACGGCCGCGATGGACCACCTGACGGTGCTTGTGCAGCACCCGGTAGATCGTCGAGGGCGAGGCCAGATAGCGCTGCTCCTCGTCGAACAGGCGCACCACGATCTGCTCAGGCGGCAAGCTGGCGTACTCTGGACGGTGGCAGACGTCGAGGATCTCCTGTTCTTCGGCCGGTGTCAGCGCATTAGCCGGCACCGGCCGGTCGACCAAAGGGCGCTGGTCCTCACGCAGTCCGCCGTCTCGTGTCCAGCGCTGATAAGTCCGGGCGGTGATGCCAAGTTCACGGCAGGCGGCTTCCAGGCGGCCCCCCTGGGCGCGGGCGTCTTCGATCAGCGCGACGGCGCGTTGGCGATCTGGGGTGCTGATCATGCGTCCTCGTCCCCCCAGATCGCCCTCGCCTTTTTTCGCAGGGCCAGTAACGCCGCGGTTTCTGCCAGAGCCTCGTTCTTGCGAGCGAGCTCCTTCTCCAGCGCCTTGATGCGCTTGCGCTGCTGTTTGGCCTCATCGGCCTCACGCTGGCGTTCGTCATGGGACAGGCTGGCGGCCTGCTCACAGTCATGGCGCCACCGCTCCAGCTGTTCGGGATAGATCCCACGGCGACGGCAATACTCAGCGGTCTCCTGGACGTTCATCGAGGCGGTCTCGACCACCGCGTTGAACTTGTCCCGGGAAGACCAGCCATCGGCGCCCTTGCCCAGCGCA
>NZ_QPKI01000069.1 GCF_003339685.1 Halomonas sp. DQ26W
CCCGTAGCTTCGGTACCTGGTTTAGCCCCGTTACATCTTCCGCGCAGGCCGACTCGACTAGTGAGCTATTACGCTTTCTTTAAAGGATGGCTGCTTCTAAGCCAACCTCCTAGCTGTCTGAGCCTTCCCACATCGTTTCCCACTTAACCAGGATTTCGGGACCTTAGCTGACGGTCTGGGTTGTTTCCCTTTTCACGACGGACGTTAGCACCCGCCGTGTGTCTCCCACGCTTGCACTCACCGGTATTCGGAGTTTGCCTCGGGTTGGTAAGTCGGGATGACCCCCTAGCCGAAACAGTGCTCTACCCCCGGCGGTGATACGTGAGGCGCTACCTAAATAGCTTTCGAGGAGAACCAGCTATCTCCGGGCTTGATTAGCCTTTCACTCCGATCCACAAGTCATCCAAATCTTTTTCAACAGATCCTGGTTCGGTCCTCCAGTTGATGTTACTCAACCTTCAACCTGCTCATGGATAGATCGCCCGGTTTCGGGTCTATATCCAGCGACTGGTCGCCCAGTTAAGACTCGCTTTCGCTACGCCTCCCCTATACGGTTAAGCTCGCCACTGAATATAAGTCGCTGACCCATTATACAAAAGGTACGCGGTCACAGAACATGTCTGCTCCCACTGCTTGTACGCATACGGTTTCAGGATCTATTTCACTCCCCTCTCCGGGGTTCTTTTCGCCTTTCCCTCACGGTACTGGTTCACTATCGGTCAGCCAGGAGTATTTAGCCTTGGAGGATGGTCCCCCCATGTTCAGTCAAGGTTTCTCGTGCCCCGACCTACTCGATTTCACGTGATCAGATTTTCGACTACGGGGCTATCACCCACTATGGCCGAGCTTCCCAGCTCGTTCGTCTAATCAGTCACACGCTTAAGGGCTGGTCCCCGTTCGCTCGCCGCTACTAGGGGAATCTCGGTTGATTTCTTTTCCTCGGGGTACTTAGATGTTTCAGTTCCCCCGGTTCGCCTCCCAACACCTATGTATTCAGTGTGGGATACCCAGCTGGTGCTGGGTGGGTTTCCCCATTCAGAAATGCCCGGGTCACAGGTCGTTTGCCACCTCGCCGAGCCTTATCGCAGGCTTCCACGTCTTTCATCGCCTCTGGCTGCCTAGGCATCCACCGTATGCGCTTAATCGCTTGACCATATAACCCGAAAGGGTCTGGTCCGCGATTACTCACGACAATTGCCGGATACGCTTGAGACGTATCACGTTGTCCTTCCCTTTCAGGAAGAACTTGTCAGCATGATTCACATTGTTAAAGAGCAGACTGTCAATCGACAGTCATAAACCGGGCATCGTTTGACGATGATGGCTTATGACTGCGGATCCGATCAGGTAA
>NZ_QPKI01000007.1 GCF_003339685.1 Halomonas sp. DQ26W
CAGTCGCGGTTGAGGCGTTCGGCATCGTGGTCGGTAAGGGTAAAGCGATTGCCGGGGGCGAGCTCGGGCAGGTCGCTCTCGGCCTCGGCGGTCAGCGCATCGTGGCGCAGGTGTTCCAGGCGGATGCGGGTGAAGGCCTCGCCGGAGGCGTCGGCCTTGTAGCGGCCGGGGTAGTCGTAGTGTTCATACCCTTTATCAACGACGCCCCGCTGCGCCTCCAGTCCTTCGGCCATATGTTCGTGCAGCTGGGCCTGATGTAACTGTGAATAGCCCGGCTGCCTGAAGGAGTAGTCCTTGAGCATGGCCGAGGCGGGGCGGACNNNTGAAGGAGTAGTCCTTGAGCATGGCCGAGGCGGGGCGGACCCGGGAGACCTGGCTGAGCTTGCGCAGGTGGCGCAGCGGCGGCGTGCCGCCGGCGCGGCCGTGATAGGTGCGCTCGCCCAGGCTGGCCAGCACCTGGGGAGCGTCGGCGAAGACCAGGCGGTGGCCGCCGCCGGGCTGGTCCTCGCCTGTTTCGAAGCCTGTTTCAAAGAACTCGTGAAAATAGAACAGCCCCTCCTCGGCGGCCAGGCGCTGGATAAAGGCCAGGTCGGTCTCGCGGTACTGCACGCAGTATTCGCGCCTGGCGGGTTCGCGGGTGGCGGCGAAGGCCACGTCGGTGATGCCGCGCTCGTCGCACAGGGTGTTGATGATGGTCAGCGGCGAGACGTTCTGGAAGATGCGCGAGTTGTGGCGCAGCGAGAGGCGCCACAGTGCCGGCTGGATGGTCAGCGAATAGACGGTGCGGCGGTGCCCGCGGTCGCCGCGGCCGAAGGCGGTGGCGATGCCGTGGACCCGGCGCAGCACCGCGCCGTCCTGCCAGATCGTCAGGCTCAGCTCGCGGTCGAGGAAGGCCTCGGGGGCGAGGTCCGGGTCGCGGCTGGCGAGGTTGACCGCCAGATGGAAGGGCCGGGAGAGCGCCTCGGTCAGCGTGAAGTCGACCACGGCCAGGTCGGGCTCAATGGCCCCAGGCAGGGTGAGGGTGAATTGCAGACCGGTCGAGTTAGCCATGTGCCGTTCCCTGACAGATAAGCGTGACGGAGAGGAATCAATGCAGATTACCGGCCGCTTAGGAATGCACAAGGCAGGGATGCGGTGTGACGTAAATCGCTGATATGAATTTAAGAGATGTCTTACAAAAAGCAGAATTTCTGGTGTGCCCGGCAGTGCCGGGGCGTCGTGTGCTCTTGAGAGGAGACAGGCTCAATCGGCGGGAAGAAGACGATACCCGCCAGATCGCAGTGTTGGAATCCCACCTTGCGCAGGGTAGTGAATGGTATTGGCTGGTCCTCAGATACCCAGATAGCGGTCGCGGATATCGTCATCCAAGGCATCCGGCTGGCCGGTCCAGGCGGTGCGGCCCTTCTCGAGGATGACGCATTGGTCGGCCAGCGGCAGCAGCTCGGAGAGCGACTTGTCGACGATTACCGTCGACTGCCCCTCTTGCTTCAGCCGTCGTATGGCCGACCAGATCTCCTTGCGTATCACCGGGGCAAGGCCCTCGGTGGCTTCGTCCAGCACCAGCAGTCGCGGATTGGTCATCAGCGCCCGGCCAATGGCCAGCATCTGCTGCTCGCCGCCCGACAGGGTGCTGGCCATCTGGTAGCGACGTTCGGAAAGCCGTGGAAAGAGCGCTTCGACACGCTCGAGGCTCCAGTGGCCAGAGCGAGCCGTGACCACCAGGTTTTCGCGTACCGAGAGATTAGGAAAGCAGCGTCTCCCCTCGGGTACCAGGCCCAAGCCGGCCTGGGCGATGCGGTAGGCCGGCAGCCGTCGCAGATCGCGGGACTCGAACTCGATGCTGCCGCTGCGGGCCGGAGTGAGGCCGAAGATGGAGCGGATGGTGGTGGTCTTGCCCATGCCGTTGCGGCCCATCAGGGCGACAAGCTCACCGGCCTTGACGGAGAGGTTGACGCCGAACAGAGCCTGGGAGGGGCCGTAGAAGGTGTGGATATCGGTGACGGTTAACATGTCAGTCTCCCAGGTAGGCTTCGCGCACATCGGGGTTGCGGCGGATCTCGGCGCTGTCGCCCTGGGCGATGACACTGCCGGCGACGAGAACCGAAATACGGTCGGCGAGCCGGAACACCGCATCCATATCGTGCTCGATCAGCAGGATCGGAACCTGCTGCTTGAGTGCCTCCAGCAGGTTGGTGAGATGCGCGGTGCCTTCGGGACCGAGACCAGCCATGGGCTCGTCGAGCAGCAGTGCGCGGGGCCTGAGCGCCAGGGCGCAGGCGACCTCCACCTGGCGCCGCTCACCGTGGGAAAGCTCGGAGACCGGGGTATCGGCGCGATGGCCGAGCTGCATTCGCTCCAGGGCTTCCCGTGCCGGTGCCAGCAGGCTCTCGTCCTGGTGCACCGGTTTCCAGAAGCGGAAGCTGTGGCCCTGCAGCGCCTGGACCGCGATCATCACGTTGCGCAGCACCGACAGGGGCTCGGCCAGGGACGAGACCTGGAAGCTGCGGCCTAGGCCCAGGCGGGCTCGCTGGGCGACGCTCAACGCGGTGATCTCCTGGCCCGCCAGGTAGACGCTGCCGGCATCGGGTTTCAGGCTGCCGGCAATTTGTGCGATCAGAGTCGACTTGCCGGCGCCGTTGGGGCCGATCAGCGCATGGATCTCACCGCGTTTCAGCTCCAGGGAGACGTCACGGGTGGCCTGCAGCGCCCCGAAGCGCTTGTGCAGATGGTTGAGTGCCAGTACCACGTCAGACATGTCGTTCCCTCCCGGCCAGCCAGCCCATGACGCCATGCTTGGCAAACAGCACCACCAGCAGCAGGACCAGGCCGAGGAACAGTTTCCAGTACTCGGTCATGCCGCCCAGCAGCGTCTCCATCATCACGAACAGGATGGCACCCGCCAGCGGCCCGTAGAGCCGGCCTACGCCGCCGAGAATCACGATCACCATCAGTTCGCCGGACATGTGCCAGCTAAGCATGGTCGGGCTGATGAAGCCATTGAGGTCGGCATACAGTGCCCCGGCCAGGCCAGTGATCATCGCCGATATGACGAAGGCCACCAGGCGAATGGGATAGGGCGAGACGCCTGCGGTGGCCAGCCGAGTGTCGTTGAGTCTCGCCATGGTCAGGGCGGCACCGAAGCGCGACTTCATCATCCGCGAAGTGATCGCCATGGCCAGCAGCAGGCCGGAGAAGGCGATCAGGAAGAAGGTCCATGGCTGGCTGGTGTCGACCAGGGGCAGGCTGTTGCGCACATAGATCGGCAGCCCGTCCTCGCCGCCGTAGGTGGGCCACGAGTTGGCGAAGTAATACATCATCTGGGCGAAAGCGAGGGTGATCATGATGAAGTAGACCCCCGTGGTGCGCAGTGAGATCGCCCCGATGGCCAGCGCCAGCAGGCCACACAACATGATCGTGGCCAGCCAGATCACCAACATGCTGTCGCTGCCCGGAATCGCCACCGGCCAGCTCATGAAAGGGCTGAAGTCGAAGGCGTGGTAGGCGCTGATGCCGGCGATATAGCCGCCCAGGCCGAAGTAGGCGGCATGGCCGAAGCTCACCATGCCACCGTAGCCGATGGCCAGATTGAGGCCCACTGCGGCCATGGCGATCAAGGTGATGCGCGAGGCCAGGTTGACGTAGTAGATATGGCCCAGCAGGTGGGCCGCCAGCGGTGCCAGGAACAGCAGGGCCAGCAGGCCGATCTGTACCAGCCCCTGGCGGTCGAACCAGCCGCTCGGCAGTGCCGGCAGGCCGGGTAGGGCAGTGGTTTCACTCTTGAGCTTATCCATGGGCAGCAAACAACCCCTTCGGCTTGAACGCGAGAATGACGGCCATGAGGATGTAGACCAGCATGGCGGCCACGGCGGAGCCTACCCCGGCGGCTTCGGCCGGACTCATGAAGTTGCGGAACAGGCTTGGCAGGAAGATACGCCCCATGGTGTCCACCACCCCGACCAGGATGGCGCCGAACAGAGCACCCTTGATCGAGCCGATGCCACCGATGACGATCACCACGAAGGCCAGTATCAGCACCGGCTCGCCCATCCCCACCTGGACCGACTGCAAGGCGCCGACCATGGCGCCGGCCAGGCCGGCCAGCGCCGCCCCCATGGCGAAGATCAGGGTGTAGAGCCGCGCGATATTGACGCCCAGCGCGCCGATCATCTCACGGTCGCTCTCGCCGGCGCGGATACGCATCCCCAGGCGAGTGCGTGAAATCAACAGGTAGAGGCCGATGGCCACCAGCACGCCTACGGCGATGATCACCAGCCGGTAGAGCGGGTAGCGGGCGCCGCCGGGCAGGGTGACGAAGCCGGTCAGCATCTCCGGCGGGCTGAGCCATAGCGGCGATGAGCCGAACAGCCAGCGGGTGCCCTCGGAGAAGATCAGGATCAACGCGAAGGTGGCCAATACCTGGTCGAGGTGGGGACGGTGATAGAGGCGGCGGATGACCAGCAGCTCCACGAGCGCGCCGACGGCAGCGGCGGCCACCACCCCGGCGCTGAGCCCCACCAGGAAGGAGCCGGTGGCAGCGGTTACCGAGGCCGTGGCATAGGCACCGACCATGTAGAAGGAGCCGTGGGCCAGGTTGATCAGGCCCATGACGCCGAACACCAGGGTCAGGCCACTGGCCATGAGAAACAGCATGGTACCCAGCTGAAGGCCGTTGAGCAGCTGCTCGAAAAACAGGGTGGCGGTCACGTCATGCATCCCGTGTCAGAAGGTGACGGAAGGCCGGGTCACAGGGACCCGGCGCCGGTGGCTTACATCTGGCAGTCGGCTGCGTAGACGTCCTGGATGTCCTCGATGGCCAGGCCGACGAGGCGATTGGTGGGCTGGCCGTTCTCGCCCTCGACCACTTCGCGCACGTGGATGTCCTGGATCGGGTGCTGATTGTCGCCAAAGCGGAACTTGCCGCGCACCGAGTCGAAGTCGGCTTCGCGCAGGGCTGCGCGGAAAGCATCCTGGTCGTTCGGATGTGCCTTGTCGAGTGCGCTGAGGATCAGGTTGGCGGTGTCGAAGCCCTGGGAGGCGTAGAGCGTCGGAGTGCGCTCATAGGCTTCGCGGAAGCTGTCGACGAAGGCGCGGTTGGCCTCGTTGTCCAGGTCATAGGCCCACTGCGAGGTGTTCATGGTGCCGATGGCGGCGCTGCCCACGGCCTGGATGATGATCTCGTCGAAGGAGAAGGCGGCACCGAACAGCGGCAGCTCGACGCCGGAGTTCTCGTACTGCTTCATGAACGAGATGCCCATCCCGCCGGGCAGGAAGAAGAACAGGCTGTCGGCGTCGCTGGCGCGGATCTGGGCGATTTCGGCGGCGTAGTCGTTCTGGCCCATCTGGGTGTAGATCTCGTCGACCACCTCGCCTTCGTAGCGGTGCTTGAAGCCGGCCAGGGCATCGGTGCCGGCGGGGTAGTTGGGCGCCAGCAGAATCGGCCGCTCGAAGCCTTGCTCCCTCATGTAGGCGCCCATGGCCTCGTGCAGGTTGTCGTTCTGCCAGGCGACGTTGAAGTAATTCTCGTGGCACTGGCGACCGGCCAGGGCGGAGGGGCCCGCATTGGGCGAGATGTAGAAGGTGCCCTGGCGCACGGCGGCGGGTACCACCGCCATGGCCAGGTTGGACCAGATGATGCCGGTCAGGATGTCGACGTTGTCGCGCTGCATGAACTCGTCGGAGAGACTTCTGGCCAGGTCGGGGCGGTTGGCGTCGTCCTGGATCAGGACCTCGATGTCGTCGCGACCCGACTGCTCGATGGCGAGCATGAAGCCGTCACGGACATCGACGCCCAGGTGGGAACCGCCGCCGGACAGGGTGGTGATCATGCCGATCTTGACGTCGTCGGCCTGGGCCGCCGTCAGGGCGGAGGTCATCAGCAGGCCGAGGCCGAGGCTGGCAATAGTCTTCATGGGGATCATTCCTCTAAGCGGTCATTGCTTGTTGTTGGTTCACTGCGCTCTGATTCGTTGCGTCCTTCGTTGCTCATTGTCGTCGAGGCGCGGGCTAGCCGTCACTCGGGTAGTGCTCCTGTCGTAGCCGGAAGCGCTGTATCTTGCCGGTGGCCGTCTTGGGCAGTTCCTCGACGAAACGGATCGAGCGGGGGTACTTGTAGGGTGCTAGGGTCTGCTTGACGAAATCCTGCAGGCGTTGCACGCAAGTCTCGTCCGGCTCGATCTCGGGAGACAGTACCACGAAGGCCTCGACGATCTGCCCACGCTCCCCATTCGGTGCGCCGATCACGGCACACTCCTGCAAGCTGTCGTGGGCCTCCACCGAGACAGGCGATTCTCATGGGGTGTGGTCTTCTGCTGGTTGTCGTTGTTTGTCTTGAGAGGGCGTCCATGGGAATAGTTCAAGCATGAAATTTCAAGTTTGAAGTATCGTGCTTGAATCATGTCTTGCCGGATTCTGGCCGACCCAACATTGACAGCGAGCGTGGCACGGGTGAGTCTGTCCTTTCGGGTCGAAATGGCCTCGGCTTCACAAGGGAAGGAGGCGGACATGCTGGAAGATTGCAAGAGTGCTCGGGAGCGCTGGGGTGGCGTACACCAGCTGATCGATCGCTGGCTCGACGAGCGACGTGAGCTTCTGGTGAGCTTCATCGAGCTCAAGGAGGCGTGTGATACCGAGCTCGAGGCCGTGAGCAAGACACAGATCGATCGCTTCAGCGAGCTGCTGTTGGACTACATCAGTGCCGGCCACTTCGAGATCTATCCGCAGCTGCGCGAGGAAGCCCTGGCCTTCGAGGATCAGGATGCATTGGGGATCGCCGCACAGCTGCTCGAACGCCTGGAAATGTCCACCGAACTGGTCCTCGCCTTCGATGCCGACTACTCCACGCCGGTTCGCTGCCAGCATTTCCTGCCCAGGCTGCCCGCCTGGCTCGATCGCCTGGCCAAGGGGTTGATCGAACGCTTCGCCCTGGAAGATCAACTGATTGCACGGCTGCATGCCGCCCACACCCCGCAGGCTGCTTCGCAGGCCGAATAGGCACTTCCGAACGGGTCATCAGAACAGCCGATCAAGAATGCCGAAAAACGCCCTGGGCCAGTCACCGCCCTGGGCGTTTTGCATGGTTGGTTGCCAAGGCCGCCATGGTTGCCAGGAATCAAGTCGGCTGGTGCACCGAGTGCAAGCCATAGCAGCAGGGCTAGCTGCACCAGGGCTGCCAGCAGATAGGAAAGCGGAGGACGTCTAGGCATGCGACCTTCCATGGTTAAGCGTGTGCGCCGCGCTGCAGTTAGATGAATCTGCAAAAATCGCGCATCGAGCCAATATCATTAATCTGTTTCGTTATAGAGCCGGTTAAAACCCCACCGGACGCCTATTCTTCGCAATCATTCATCGAAAGGGAAGCCTACCGCAGCGAAACGGTCCGCTATCATTTACGAGTCGGTCTATCCGAGCGACTAGCCGGAGGTCGGATTGAGTTTTGTGCACCGCAGGCATAACATTCACCGCGTTCCGAATCCGAGCCAGGGCGGTTGTCATGTCGCCCGGCTCATCCTCACGGCGACCAATCCGAAGGAGCAATGATGAAAGATCCCGTACGTATTGCCATTACCGGCGGTGCTGGCCAGATCAGCTACTCCCTTATCTTCCGTATCGCGGCTGGCGACATGCTGGGCCCGGATCAGCCAGTCATTCTCCAGTTGCTCGAGATCGCGCCGGCCATGGATGCCCTGAACGGCGTGGTGATGGAAGTGAACGATTGCGCCTTTCCGCTGGTGCAGGACATCGTCGCCACCGACGATCCCAATGTCGCGTTCAAGGATGCCGACTTCGCCTTGCTGGTTGGTGCCCGCCCGCGCGGCCCGGGCATGGAGCGCAAGGACCTGCTCGAAGCCAACGCGGCGATCTTCTCCGTACAGGGCAAGGCGCTGAACGACAACGCCAGCCGTGACGTGCGCGTTCTGGTGGTGGGTAACCCCGCCAACACCAACGCCTTGATCGCCTCCTGCAACGCGCCGGACCTCAGCCCGCGTCAGTTCACCGCCATGACGCGCCTGGATCACAACCGCGCCCTGACCCAACTGGCCCAGAAGACCGGCAAGCGTGTCACCGACGTCGAAAACATGATCATCTGGGGTAACCACAGCGCCACCCAGTATCCCGACCTGGCCCACACCAAGGTGGACGGCAAGGCCGCTTTCGACCTGGTCGAGCGCGACTGGTACGAGAACACCTTCATTCCCGACGTGCAGCAGCGCGGAGCGGCGATCATCAAGGCGCGCGGTGCCTCTTCCGCCGCCTCTGCCGCCTCTTCCGCCATCGATCACATGCGCGACTGGGCATTGGGTGCCGATGGCGTAGTGAGCATGGCGATTCCCTCCGATGGCAGCTACGGCATCGATAAGGGAATCATCTACTCCTACCCGGTGCGCTGCCAGAACGGCGACTACGAGATCGTCCAGGGCCTCGAGGTCGACGACTTCAGCCGCGGCCGTATGAAAGCCACCGAAGATGAACTGCGTGAAGAGCGTGCTGCTGTCGAGCACCTGCTGGGCTGATTGCCTAGATAGCCGCACGACAACGCCCCGATGAGACGCCTCGTCGGGGCGTTTTTATATGATCGGATATAGATCCACACCTACCGTGGTTTGCAAAGCCGCTGTCGGAGCGCTCGGTTCGGCGTTCCGACTCCCCATCGCGACTGGCGCCGGCAGGTGCCTTGGCGGAGGCTGCTGCGTTGGCGGTCATCGCCCGCATCGACAACACCGCCGGGAGGCCTTCGGCCTCCAGTCGCGATCTGAAGATGCTCCAACAACGAAACGTTCGAATGATGGGGTTCTGTTGGAGCGCTGGTTTCCATCGCGACTGGCGCCGGCAGGCGCCTTCAATAGTGGCTGACCTTCAATCTCGCAGGCTGAGGATCCGCCAGTCTTTCTTCTCGGCCACTTCGCGCAGGGTGTCGTCCGGGTCGACGGCGACCGGGTGGTCGACCCGTTCCAGCAGCGGCAGGTCATTGTGCGAGTCGCTGTAGAACCAGGAGCCGTCCAGGGTCAGGTCCTTGTCGGCCAGCCACTCATCGAGACGCTTAACCTTGCCTTCCCGGTAGCTGGGGGTGCCGCTTACCTTGCCGGTGTAGCAGCCATCGATCACTTCCGGTTCCACGGCGATCAGGTGATCGATCCCCAGGCGTTCGGCAATGGGGCCGGTAATGAAGCGGTTGGTGGCAGTGACAATCAGCAGGGTGTCGCCCCGGGTGCGATGCCGGGCGACCAGTTCCTCGCCCTTGACCAGGATGTGCGGTTCGATCTTGCTGGCCATGAACTGCTGGTGCCAGGCGGCAAGCTGTTCGGGGGTATTGTCGACGAGGGGTTGTAGTGCCACGGCGAGGAAGGCGTGGATATCCAGCGTGCCGGCCTCATAATCGGCCATGAAGCGGTCATTGGCTTCCCGGAAGGCCACCGGGTCTACGGCGCCCTGTTCCAGCAGGAATTCGCCCCAAGCGTGATCGCTGTCGATGGACAGCAGGGTGTTGTCCAGGTCGAAGATGGCCAGACTCACGGCTTACCTCTTTTGATGATTGAATGAAGCACAGCGGCTGATAAGGGCCGCATCCGGTAAAAGACCGGGATTATGTCAGACATCGGACGCAGGTGCTAAGCCACGGACGCCGGCGTTTTCTTCTTCTTGTGAGCTGGTCGCGGCAGGGGCTGCCGCTTTGTTGTATTGATGCGCTTCACGGCATTGTGGAAGAATGGCTATCAATGATGAATTCACAAGGTGACGTCCGTGATCGACGCTGACGGCTTTCGTCCCAACGTTGGCATCATCATCGCCAACGGCCAGGGTAAGCTGCTCTGGGCGCGTCGGGTAGGACAGAATGCGTGGCAGTTTCCCCAGGGAGGCATCAAGGCAACCGAAACACCGCAACAGGCCCTCTATCGCGAGTTGGAAGAGGAAATCGGCCTGACTGCCGATGACGTCGAACTGCTTGCCTGCACCCGGGGATGGCTGCGCTATCGCCTGCCGCGACGCATGGTTCGCATGCATTCCAGGCCGGTCTGTATCGGCCAGAAGCAGAAATGGTTCCTCTTGCGGATACGCTGTCAGGAAAACCGTATCTGCATGGATCGCTCGGTGAAACCCGAGTTCGATGGCTGGCGCTGGGTCAGCTATTGGTATCCACTGGGCCAGGTGGTGCCCTTCAAGCGCGAGGTGTATCGCCGTGCCTTGAGGGAGCTGTCGCCCCGGACTCAGCGGCTGGCCCTGGAGGGGCGCTGATGCATGGAAGGCGACAGGGCCAGGATCGGCGTGGTCGCTTCGATGGTGCCGATGACACCTTTTCGCATCGATTTCCTCAGCTAGGCGGGAGATGAGAACAATGGAAAGCAAGACGCCGATGCTCGAGGTTCTGCGACGGGTCATTCAGGAAGTGAACGGGGCACGTAACCTGGATGCGGCCCTGGCCACCATGGTGCGACGTATTCGCAAGGCCATGCACACAGACGTGTGCTCCTTCTACCTCTACGATGCCGACATCAAAGAGCTGGTGTTGATGGAGACAATCGGCCTTCACAGCCGCGCTGTGGGGCAGGTCAGCCTGCCAGTGGGGGAGGGCCTGGTGGGGCTGGTGGCGGAGCGGGAGGAGCCGCTCAACCTCGAGGATGCGCCTGCGCACCCCCGCTTCCGGTATTTCGAAGCCACCGGCGAAGAGCGTTATTCGAGCTTCCTCGGTGTGCCGATCATTCATCAGCGCCGCATGCTGGGCGTGCTGGTGGTACAGCAGGGCGATAAGCGCCGCTATGACGAGGAAGACGAAGCTTTCCTCATCACCATGGGGGCGCAGCTCGCCGGCGTGCTGGCCCATGCCCTGGCCACCGGCAGCCTGACCCGGCCGAGCCTGCCGGGTGGGCAGGCCTTGTTCACCGGAGTTGCCGCATCGCCAGGCATGGCCATCGGTGAGGTCGTGGTCATTGCTCCACCGGCGGACCTGAACAGTGTGCCTGACCTGGTGCCTACCGACGTCGAGCACGAAATAAGCCGACTGCGCGTGGCCATCGGGTCTGTCCGTGAGGAAATCAAGGCTGCTGGCGAGCGCCTGGCCAGCCGGATTTCGGCCCAGGAACTGGCGCTGTTCGAGGTCTATCAGCAGATGCTCAGCGAGGCGGCCCTCTCCCAGGAGGTCGAAAAACGCATCCGCGAAGGGCAATGGGCGCCGGGTGCGCTGGCCGATGTGGTGCGCCGTCACGTGCAGTACCTGGAGCGGGTCGACGACGACTACCTCAGGGAGCGGGCGGCCGATGTGCGCGACCTGGGGCGTCGCGTGCTGGCCCATCTCCAGGAAGAGACACCCCAGGTTCCCGATATCTTCCCAGAGAGCACCATCCTGGTAGGCGATGAGATCAGCGTAGCCACCCTGGGCGAGGTGCCGCGGGAGCGTCTCGCCGGGCTGGTTTCCGTACGCGGTTCCAGCACCTCGCATGTGGCCATCATTGCACGGGCCATGGGTATTCCCACCGTACTGGGCATGGTCGACCTGCCCCTGCCGCGCCTCTCCGGTGCCCGGGTGGTGCTGGATGGGCATCGCGGCAGGCTCTTTGTGCGGCCTTCGGAAGAGCTGGAAAGTCGCTACCGCAGTCTGATTGCCGAGGAAGAGGCGCTCACCGAGGTGCTGGAGCATGAGCAGGACCTGCCCAGCGAAACCCCCGACGGCCATGTCATGCCGCTGATGGTCAATACCGGGCTGGCCATCGACATGGCGGTATCGCTGAAGAAGCGGATCAGTGGTGTCGGCCTGAATCGCACCGAAGTGCCGTTCATGATTGCCGAGCGCTTTCCCGGCGAGCAGGAGCAGGCCCGGCTCTACCGCGACCAGTTGGAAAGCTTCTCGCCGCTGCCGGTGGTCATGCGCACCCTGGACATCGGCGGCGACAAGGACCTGCCCTACTTCCCCATCGAGGAGGCCAACCCCTTCCTCGGCTGGCGCGGCATTCGGGTGACCCTCGATCATCCGGAAGTGCTGATGGTGCAGCTGCGCGCGATGCTGCGCGCCTCCTGCGGGCTCGACAACCTGCAGGTGCTGCTGCCCATGGTGACCAATGTCGACGAGGTCGACGACGCCCTGAAGCTGTTGGACCGCGCCATTCGCGAGCTGGGCGAAGAGGGTGTGATAGCGAAACGCCCGCTGGTCGGTGTGATGCTGGAAGTGCCGGCAACGCTCTATCAGCTCGATGCCCTGGCCGAGCGTGCCGATTTCTTCTCGGTGGGGAGTAACGACCTGACCCAATACCTGCTGGCAGTGGATCGCAACAACCCACGGGTCGCTGAACTATACGACGCCTGCCACCCGGCGGTGCTGTCGGCGATGTCCCGGCTGGCGGAGGAGTCCAGAAGACTCAAGAAGCCGATTTCGGTGTGCGGTGAGCTTGCCGGCGACCCGGCGGGCGCCCTGCTGCTGATGGGCATGGGGTTCGACGCCCTGTCGATGAACGCACCCAGCCTGCCTCGCGTTCGCGCAGCCATTCGCCGGGTTTCGCTGATAGCCGCAAAAGCCCTGGTGCAGGAGACCCTGGCCCTGAATACCCCCGGGGCGGTGCGTAGCCATCTCTTTTCGCGGCTCAGCGAATGGCAGTTGGCGCACCTGCTTCCGCCACGGGACTGAATAAGCCCCATGTGCCTGATTACCTTCGACTATCGCCCGGACAGCCGTTTCCCACTGAGGCTGGTTGCCAACCGCGATGAGTTCTATCGACGCCCTTCGGCGCCCTTGGCCGCCTGGCAGGAGGCAGCGGATATCATCGGTGGTCGGGACCTGGAGGCTGGCGGCGGCTGGCTGGCGGTGCATCGACGCGGCCGCTTTGCCGCCGTCACCAACGTACGTGACCCTGCGCTCAAGGTGTCGGCCGATACACCCAGTCGTGGCCATCTGGTGCGCGAGGCGTTGGAGTGCGCCGATCTCGCTGGTTGGCTGCGCACCCTCGCCGATGGTGACGGCTGGCGCTATGCTGGCTTCAACCTGCTGGCTGGCGAGATGGGCCGTCTCTGGCACCTGCATCGGGGGCGCGATCGACTGGTTCTCGGCATTGTATCACCCGGCGTTCATGGTCTCTCCAACGCCGGGCTCGACACGCCCTGGCCCAAGCTGATCAAGGCGCGCCAAGGGGTGGTCGAGGCACTGCGCCGCAACCGTTGGCCCGACGATGCCCTGGCGGCCCTGGCCGATGCCGACCCTGCCGAAGACGATCAGTTGCCCGATACCGGCATCAGCCTGGAGCTCGAGCGTCTACTCTCGGCGCCTTTCATCATTGGTGAGCATTACGGCACCCGTGCCATGAGCTGGCTGGAGTGGGATGCCGAGCGGGCTGTTATCCGCCTGGGAGAGCGTCGCTTCGGACCAGGCGGCACCTATCACGGGGAAGTCGAGGAGCATGTGGCGTTAGCCCGCTAGCGCACGTCTGGAGTGTGCCGTCATGACAGCCGCAACCAGGCGGCGTACACTTTGACTATGACCCCTTACCACAGGGATGAGAATGTCCCCCGCAACTTCCAAGGATCGTCTCTGGTCACATCTTGTCTGGCCGCTGCTCTGGCCACTCCTGCTGGCGCAGCTACTGCTGGTGCTGCTCTGTCTGGCAGTGGGCCTCATTCTCTGGCTGGCCACGCCCGATCCCACCTCCTGGGCAGCGTCCGGATGGTTGCTGTTGACGCTGCTTGTCGGTACCACACTGACCACGGCGGCCTTCCTGTTGCAGCTGCGTCACCGGCTACGCGAGTGTGAAGCTCAGGTGGAGGATGGGCTGACACGCGTTGAGCGGTTGTTGCTCGCGGCCGACCAGATATTGCCGCGCTGGATTGTGCCACCGGCACGCCCGGTGGCTTCCGACGACGCGCCTGGCGAGCGTCTCGAGAAACTCCAGGCCAGCGTGGCCCAGCTGCACACTCGCTTGAGTCAACTGCCTGACCTGGCCGGCATGTTGATGTCCGTGACGCGCCCCGCGCTGCTGCTCTACCGGGGGCGCATCGTTGGCACCAACCTGGCCTTGGAGCGGTTGCTGGGGGAGAGCGCAGAGGCGCTCGAAGGTGAGAGTCACGATAACTGGCTGCGAAGCACGCCGGAGCGTTACGACAAGCCGGGCGAAGTGCAGGTGCTCGATGCCGAAAAGCGCTGGCGGCAGCTTGATGTGGAGCGCTTCGAGTCGCGAGACCACCAGCTGCTGCTGTTTGGCGACCCACACGACCGATTGCCCCAGCTCGGGGGGCTGGTTGCCGCGCGCGAGCGGGCGCGTGAGGACTCACGACTCAAGTCGCGCTACCTGACCCTGCTGCAGCGCGAGCTGGACCCGCTGTTGTCCGGCCTGGCCGAGGAAATGAAGAACGCCGAGTGCGACCTCGTGCCAGGTCAGCTCCCAGAGCTGTGCGAGCGCCTGGCCGATGTCGCCCTGCTGGTGAAGAGTCTCGCCGGTGACGGTGTTGGCCAGGAATCACCCGACGGCTTCCTGGCATCCGCCGCGGCTTTGCCGCTGCGTATCCTCATCGTCGATGACGGGCCGGTAAACCGCATGCTGGCCAGTCAGGTGCTGGAAGGGCAGGGGTTCGAAGTCGACTGCGTGGCCGGCGGCCACGAAGCGCTGGAGCAACGCCACGGACAGGCCTACGATCTGGTACTGATGGATATATACATGCCGGACATGGATGGCATCGAAGCCGCTCGGCGATGGCGTGAGCTGGAAGCTGGTGATCCGGAGGGCTCATACAGCGTATTGGTCGCCCTTACCGCCAATGCCAACGAGGAGGACCGGCGTCGCTTCCGCGAGGCCGGCATGGACGACTACCTGGCCAAGCCCTATGGCCCCCGGGCCTTGATCGACATGCTCCGCTATTGGCGCCCCGATGCCTTCGGTGAAGCCACTACCCAATGATTCTGGACAATGATTCCGGACATCCGCGCCATCGACTCAATCGACGATCTGACAAATCCGACAACCTCCTGGGCCGGAGGCAGTCGGGAAGGTAGACTCTCGGCCTATCGACTATTCCATGCAAAACCCCATGCAGAGTTCGCCAACGATGCCTGACGACACTATCCAGCCTGCGCTCGCCCGGACGCCACTCGAGCAGCCCGCACTGGAACAACCCTCGCTCGAACAACCCTCACTCGAACAACCCTACCTGGACCTGATGCGGCTGGTGCTCAAGCAAGGCGTGGAGCGCGACGACCGCACCGGGGTGGGCACCCGCTCGGTTTTTGGTCACCAGATGCGCTTCGACCTGTCGCGGGGCTTTCCCCTGGTGACCACCAAGAAGCTGCACCTGCGCTCGATCATCCATGAACTGCTGTGGTTCCTGCGTGGCGACACCAACATCGCCTACCTGCGGGACAACGGGGTGCGTATCTGGGACGAGTGGGCCGATGAGAACGGCGACCTGGGCCCGGTCTATGGCTATCAGTGGCGCAGCTGGCCCGACCCGCGTGGCGGCCATGTCGACCAGATCGTCACGTTGCTCGACCAGATTCGCACCAACCCCGGCTCGCGCCGTTTGATCGTCTCGGCCTGGAATCCGGCACTGGTCGACGAGATGGCGCTGCCGCCGTGCCACTGCCTGTTTCAGTTCTACGTGGCGAAAGGGCGCCTCTCCTGCCAGCTCTACCAGCGCAGCGCCGATATCTTCCTGGGTGTGCCCTTCAATATCGCCAGCTACGCGCTACTGACGCAGATGATCGCCCGGGTCACGGGGCTTTCCCCCGGCGACTTCGTCCACACCCTGGGCGATGCCCATCTGTATAGCAATCATCTCGAGCAGGCCGAGCTTCAGCTCTCGCGCACACCACGGCCCGCGCCGCGGCTGGTGTTGGCACCGGGCGTCGACGACCTGTTCGACTTTCGCTTCGAACATATCGCCATCGAAGGCTACGACCCCCATCCCCATATCAAGGCCGAGGTGGCGGTATGAACGACGAGACACTGGTGCCGGTGGCGATGATCGCCGCGCTCTCCCGCAACCGGGTAATCGGTGTGGAGAACCAGCTGCCCTGGTACCTGCCGGAGGACCTCAAGTTCTTCAAGCGCATGACCCAGGCCAAGCCCCTGGTCATGGGGCGCAAGACCTTCGTGTCGATCGGCCGGCCCCTTCCCGGGCGGCTCAACATCGTGGTGACCCGCGACGAGACCTTCCAGCACGATGGCGTGCGGGTCTGTCACGACCTCGAGTCGGCGCTGTTCCTGGCCGACCAGCAGGCGACCATCGATGGCTGCGAAGAGATCATGGTGATGGGCGGTGGTGAGATCTACGCCCAGGCGCTGCCCTTCGCCAGCCGGCTCTACCTCACCGAAGTGGATGTCGAGGTAAAGGGCGATGCCCACTTTCCCGAACTGGACGGCGAGCAGTGGGAGGAGGTACAGCGCGTGCTTGGCCAGCCCGCCGAGGGCCAACCCTCCTACAGTTTCGTGGAGTACCGCCGCCGCTGATGAGAGTCGCCAGTCGGCGACATTTGTCAGCGACCGGCTTCTGGCACAAACTTGCTGTAGGCCTTGCCACTAGCCTCTGCTATCTCTAGACGGCCCGACCTGTGGATAGCCCGTCCTGTAGATAGCCCGTCCGAGCCTGCTCTGGAGGATACCGGTTTGATCGATGAGCGTTCACTCCGCCTGCTGAATGACCTGGAAGTCTGCGCCGATACCGCCCTCGGCGAGCTGCGCGGCTGTCGCGAGCGAATCCGCGAACTGCAGGACCGGGTGGCCGAGCTCGAGGCAGGCCGCCAAGAGCTGGGAGCGGCGCGCCTGGAACTCGAAGAGGAAAACCGCGAACTCGACGAGCAGAACCGTGAGCTGGAAGAGGACAACGCCCGGCTGCGCGAACGGCTGCGCAAGGGCGAGCCCGCACCCATGTTTCCGGGGACGTCGCGCCGCGCCCATGGGCTTGCCGCGCTGATCGGCCACCGGCCGCGCGACGCCGCTCCCGTCGAGCAGGACACGAAAGCCCAGGACACGAAAGCCCAGGACACGAAAGCCCAGGGCGAGCGACAGGCCTCGCTGCCCATCGAACAGGCGCCCTCCGCCGAGGCGTTGCTGGCCGAGTGGTATCAGCGCTATCCGGAGGCCTTCTTCAAGGGCCACACTCGGCCATTGAAAGTGGGCATTCACCAGGACCTCGCCGCCCGGGAGCCCTGGCCCGAGAAGCTGGTGCGCCGCGCCCTGGCCGGCTACGTCAACCTGCCGCGCTACCTCAAGGCGGTGCGTAAAGGCGCGCCGCGCATCGACCTGGCTGGCCAGCCGGATGGTAGTGTCGATGCCCAGGCCGCCGAACACGCCCATCGCAAGCTCGAACGGCTTCAGGCCGAACGGCGCAAGCGCGGCCAGGCCGCTGGCCCCGGTCGTCGCCGTGAAGAAAAGTCCACCGCAGCCAGTCGAGACAGCCGAGGCAACAAGAGCACCAGCGCCAGGGGCAGTGCCCCCGGCTCTCGTCCCATTCCACCGGAATCGCTACCCCCTGCGCCGCCGTCGACACCGGCGCCTTCCGCCCCATCCGCCCGGCCCGACCCGGAGCAGCGCATGGAGGCCAAGCTCTCGGCCCTGCTCGCCAAGCACAACGGCCAGCGTCAGTAGCACTGACCGGCAGGGTTGATGGCCTGCCCTTGCCAGCCTTGCATCGGCGGGGCATGATGTGCAGGCTCATCGCTGCCAGGTGACTGTTTCGACAGGCCTGCGGCTGCGGCCCACGGGCAGGATGCCAGCGGACCGTGAACTCAGGAGAAAGTTCGAGGTGAAGGTAGGCAGCGAAGGAAAACAGTGTTTTTTCTTATTGCGTTCCCTCATTTCCCGGTATAGAGTTCTACCTGCGAGCATTGGACTATAACAAGGCTTCGCTGCGGTCATGCCCGGCCCTGGCCACTTCCTGAGAAGGAACCGAGCCAAGCACGGCGGGACCCATGCCCAGCAAGCTACCTGTACGCATCATTCGGATTCGTGCAGTAACGATCGAAACAGTAAGCTAGTGAAAGGAACTATCGAAATGAAAAAGACACTGTTAGCGACTGCCATTGCCGGTGCCATGGTCTACGGCGCCACCGCCGCTCAGGCCGCCACCGTTTATGACCAGGACGGCACCCAGGTCGACGTCTACGGCCGTATCAACATGATGCTGAACACCGGCGGCACTGATCGTGAGCCTACTGCTAAGGAAATTGCAGATAACGATTATGCGGCTGGTGATGTTGTTAAGCAGAGCGGCACCGAGATCAACAATAACGGTTCGCGCTTTGGCTTCCGCGCCCGCAATCAGGTTTCCAGCGACCTGAGCGTGTTCGCCAACGCCGAATTCCGTTTCGATGCTGATACCCGTGCCAACCAGACCCTGCAGACCCGCTCCACTTTTGTCGGTCTGGACAGCGACAGCATGGGTCGCGTCACCGTGGGTAACTTCCTGAGCGTCTACTACACCGCCGTTGGCTCCGTGTTCGACGTGCCGCAGTACCAGACTGGCCCGATACTGGGTGGTTACGGTGCGGTCAACTCGCAGGCTGATTCCATCGCCTACTCCACGCCGAACCTGGAAGGCTTCCAGGCTCACGTGCAGGCCCAGCACGCCAGCGGCAACGATGCCGCTGCCGGTGCCCGGGACAACTCTTCTGCCCTTTCCTGGATCGGTGCGGTCAACTACACCTGGCAGGACCTCTACCTGGGCTTGGCCTATGCCCAGAACCGTAACCTGGGTGAAGATAACGACCGTGGCGCAGACTACCAATTCAATGCCGGTCGCAATGATCAGGAAGACCTGTGGGGTGCCACCGCTTCCTACCAGTTCACCCCTGAGTTTGCCGCCCGCGTCAAGTACGAGACCTGGACCGATAACGCCGATTACATTCAAGGAGATAATGACCCCTCCGTTGATAGTCGTATCGACAATGTCTGGGGCCTGGGTGCTACCTTCAACTACGGCATGGGCAACATCTACGGCGACTACTTCCGCGTTCGTTATGTGAACGACGATCTGAGCAGCAGCAATCAGTGGGTGCTGGGTGCGACCTATCGCTTCAGCACGCCGATGTTTGCCTACTTCGAAGTTTACGATGCCGACTTCTCTAGCGATCAAACCTTTGAAGACTTCAACGACGATCTGCTCTACACCGTCGGTCTGCGCTACGACTTCTAAGTCGCGCCCAAGCTGATTGCGGTACACGTCGACTCACTCGACGACAGAACCGGCCCTTCGGGGCCGGTTTTTTTTGCGCTGTGCTTTTTACCGACCATTTTTCTCCGCTCTCATCACGGTGCTTTGGCACTGACTTCCCGTGTGCCTCACGTTAGGCAAGCGAACCAGACTTGATTCGTATCAAGGAAAGGTTCACTTTAGGACTAGGTTTGTCATCACCCTGGGCCACTTTGGGGTGGATCAGGTCAGACTTTCGGTTACAGATTAAACCAAGGAGTGCCCATGTCGCTTGAGCTCCCCCGGTGCCAGTCGGACAATACGACTCGCTGCGAGCGCTGTGCCCTGCATGCGCGCTGCCTGCCTCTGGGTCTCGAACTCGACGCGCTGGAATCCTTTGCCGCCATCATCCGGAATCCGCGCCCGCTGAAGCGGGGCGAGGCGCTGGTGCGCCAGGGCGACACCTTCGAGAGCCTGTTCGTGGTGCGCTCGGGAAGCCTCAAGCAGGCAGTGACCCAGGAGGGGCAGCGCGACCAGGTAACCCACTTCTATCTGCCCGGGGAGATTGTCGGGCTGGATGGCATTGGTGAGGCCCACTGCTATGGCAGCGTGATGGCCATGGAGTCGACCTTCGTCTGCGAGCTTCCCTTCCGCCGGCTGGAGGATCTCGCCGAGCAACTGTCGGAGCTGCGCGGTCAGATCTATCGCTGCATGAGCCGTGAACTGCGCAACGACCAGCGGATGATGTGCCTGCTCTCCGGCCGTACCGCCGACCAGCGCCTGGCCAGCTTCATGCTGGGGCTATCCGAGCGCTTTCGTGCAAGAGGTTTTTCCCCCTATCGCTTCCACCTCTCCATGTCCCGATCGGATATCGGCAGTTATCTGGGGTTGGCACTGGAGACGGTTAGCCGGGTGCTCACGCGCTTTCAGCAGCAGTCCCTGGTGACGGTGGCGGGGCGTGAGCTGACCATCAACGACATTGAGGCACTGGTGGCGCTGGCGGAAGAGGGGATAGGGCGCCACTCGGGGGGGTGACGGGTATTCCCGCTTTTGCTTATGGGCACAGGATGCCATGATGGCCCCATGCCCGTATAAAAAATCGGTGGTTTGCCCTTGATCGGATGGCTGTTGTCGACCCTGCGTTCGCGCCTGTTGCTCGGAGTCAGCCTGGGCTGGTTGGTGCTGGTCGCCGCTCTGCTGGCCTATAGCCATCTCAGTGGCGGCGCGCTGGCCCAGCGTGAGAACCTCACGCATCTGGAGTACGAGGCCCAACTGATCGCCAATCATCTCGAACGATCCATCCGCGTGCGACAACAGGCCCTGGCCCGACTTCGTTATTCGCTGGTATTGGACGATGGCGATCTCTTCACTCAGTTGCAGCGCCAGGAAGGGCTGCTGGCGCTCTTCGACCGGCTGATGGTGTTCGATGCCCAGGGTGAGCCGGTGGCCGCCTGGCCCCCCTTCGAGCATGGCGGGCCCACTATCGCCAGCCGCGATTATTTCAAGCACGTCCGCGGCTTTCGCCGGCCCCATGTCAGCGAACCCTATGTGGGGGCGAGACCGGCATCCCCCAGGTGATGGTGATCGAACCGCTGCTCGATGACGAGGGGCGCTTCCTGGGCATTCTCGGCGGCAATGCCAGCCTCCACGATGGCACTTCCTTTCTTAACTTGCGCTCGCAGCGGATCGGTGAGGAGGGCCATGTCGTGCTGGCCACCGCAGAGGGGCGGATCATCAGCCATCCCAATCCCGACTATTTGATGCAGCCGGTACCTGCTGCCGACCGGCTGCCGTTGATGGACCAGGCCCTCTATGGGTGGGAGGGCAGCGGAACGGGCGAACAGCTGGATGGCCAGCCCTCATTGATGGCTTTCCGCCAGGTCTGGCCGGCCGACTGGATCGTCGGGGTCTTCCTGCCGGTGAGCCAGGCGCAGGCGCCGATACAGCGCCATGCCGTCGAGTTGCGCTGGGTGGGGCTGGCCACGGTGGCACTGATGCTGCCGCTACTCTGGTGGCTGCTCGGCCTGGTGTTGGCCCCCCTGCACCGTCTGGAGCGCCAGATCGACCGGGTAGGGCGCGGCGATGCCAAGCACCTCAAGCTGCATACCACCATGAGCGAACTGCATCAGGTCGCCGACGCCTTCAATCGCCTGGAGAACCAGCGGCGCGACGCGCTCGCCTCGCAGGAGGCGCGCGAGGCCTTTCTACAGGCGGTACTTGCCTCGTCGCCGGTGGGTATGTTCCTCGCCGATATGCAGGGACGGGTCAACTACGTAAACCCCGCGCTCGAGGTCATCTCCGGCTTCAACGTCGCGGCTTCCGGTACCTCGGGGTGGCTGTACCGGGTACACCCCGATGACCGGCCAGTTTTCATCGAGCAGTGGCGTGCCACGCTGGAGAGCGGCGATGATCACCACCTGCATTATCGCTTCCTGCGGGGCGACGAACAGCTCTGGCTGGAGGCACAGGTTAGCCGCGTGGAGCTGGGTGACACGGCGCTGGGCTTCGTCGGCATGATTCAGGACATCACCGAGCGCCATGAGCGCGAAATCCGCCAGCGTTGGGAGGCGGAGCACGACCCGCTGACCGGCTGCCTCAATCGGCGCGGCTTCGAGATCCGCCTTGAAGCGGCCTGCTCCCTGAATCGGCGCCACAGTGATCAAGTCTTGTCATTGATCATGATGGACCTGGATCACTTCAAGCCGGTCAATGATACGGCGGGCCATGCGGCCGGTGATGAACTGCTGCGGCGCATCGGCCAGTTGCTGCATGAGAATGTGCGCCAACAGGATGCCGTAGCCAGGCTGGGCGGCGACGAGTTTGCCCTGCTGCTGCCGGCCTGCCCGATTAAGCGCGCCAGCGACATCGCTGAGCGAGTTCGACAGGGCATCGAAGCGCTTGAATTCCAGGTGGATGGGCACGTTTTCCGGGTCACGGCGAGTATCGGCGTGTCGAGCCTGAATGATGAGGAGCGGGGCGGTGAGCCGCTGGTCAGGCGAGCGGACCAGGCCAGTTACCGTGCCAAGCAAAAAGGGCGAAATCGGGTGGTGGTACAGGCTGGGCCGTTGGAAGTCGGCAGCTTTTCTGGTGCTGATCCTGGCGGGGCTGGTGGGACTGAAGCCGGACGGGCAGGGTGATGTCGATTGCACAAGCAGGATTTGCTTGCTGATCAGAACAACACTCCCCCCGAGCAAGTGAGGGTGAACTCATCAAGCTGTGCGATAGTTTTTCCAATGCTGAGTAGCGACAGGTCTTTACCCGGCCTTCCGATGAGCTGAATGCCGATGGGCATGCCGTGATCGCCCTGGCCAATCGGCAGGTGCAAGCAGGGAAGCCCCAGCAGTGTCCAGGGGCGACAGTAGACAGGGTCACCAGTGGTGCTCAATCCCGCCGTGGCTTCACCAATTGTGCTGGGTGCAATCAATACGTCGGCATCGGCAAAAAACGTGTTTTCCAGTTGCTCGATTGAATGGTTCCGGTAGGCGATGGCATCCAGATAGTCGGGTAGATCAATGGCGCGGCCTTGCAGGATAATCTCAACCAGCTCCTGACTCATCTCCTCGCGGTAGCGTTCAAATTCGTGGACCAGTGTCCGCGAGGCCTCGTAGGCCATGATCGCTTTCTGGCAATCCACCAGTTCTTGAAAGTCCGTGCCTCCTGCCAGAACTTGCGTCTTGCCTGCCATGTCATCGAGCCTGCGATGACTCTCTGTCATTAGCGATCGAACATCCCCATTCAGGGAGATTCCTTCGATATCGATAAGCCAGTTGATACGCCATTCGCTGATCGGGCAGGAGGGTACGCTGGTGTCATGACGTTGGGTGGCAGCATTGAAGAGCCGGATGCTGTCATCCACGCTCGAGGTGAACCAGCCAACGGTATCGAGCGTCTTGCTGAATGCCATGACGCCGGCGGTTGGCACAATGCCTGCGCTGGGCTTGAAACCCACGACGCCACAAAAACTGGCGGGCCGAATGATGCTGCCGGCGGTTTGCGAGCCAATAGCCGCTTGTACCATCCCATCGGCAACAGCAGCGGCTGACCCGCTGGAAGACCCACCTGGCGTGCGCATCAGGTCATGGGGGTTGCGAGTCTTGCCGGGCGTAAAGTAAGCCATTTCCGTGCTGATGGTCTTGCCGATAGGGATGGCGCCTGCTTGTCTCAAAGCCGCAACCAATGAGGCGTCGGTCAAGGACCTTGGTGCATGAAGGTAGGTTGTGCCCCACCGGGTGGGCATGTCGATGGTGTCGTAGATGTCCTTGATGCCGATGGGCATGCCTTTGAGACATCCATCAGGTGCCTGGTCTTGTTCTGTCAGGGCCTGGGGCTCTGGCTTGAGATACTGGAAGGCGCCGACTGTCTCCTCACGTTTGGCAATGCGTTCGTAGCAGCGTGCCGAGGTGAGGGGGGATGTGTCCGATTGGTGGGATTTCATTATAATTTAGTCTCTTAGTCACTGATTTTGCGCATCATCCTCACCTATACCGCATAGGCTCCGGGTACTGCGCTGCGTACGCCTTGCGCTTCACTCCGCTCGCCTATTGGTTCAGCGCTTGCCAAGATGATACCTGGGTAACGGGATGGCCACGCTCTGTCGCCTGCTTGACGGCTTCGATCTTGGATTCTCCGGTATATCATTGACGACTCATGGGGCCTCCTGAGTGTCTTCAGTATAAGGCCTGGAGGTGTCTACCATTGCTGGGTAAGATCAGCCCCTCGTCGTGTAGATCCAGTGTCAGCCTGGGGGCGCCGGAGCGCCCTTTCCGGTGGTGGTAGGCCAGGGCTACTCGCTGGTTGATCTCGGTCTGCCGTTGGCGACGAGCCGAGGGGATGTTGTCGATCTTCAACCAGGCGTAGTAGCCGCTGCGGGCAACACCAAGGACCGAGCACATGCGCTGGGTACTGAACACCTCGCGGTGCTGGCGGATGAAGGTGTACTTCACTTCAGGTTCTTCGCAAAGTACACCGCGGCCTTTTTTGTTATTGCTACTTCCTCTGACATTTCAGCAAGTTGTCGTTTTAATCGAGCATTCTCTTCGGCCAAGGCTTGTTCACGTTCAGAGACATTTTTCTTTTGCTGGACCTTGGCTCGCCACTGGTAGAGCTGGCTGGGTTGAAGGCCAAGATCACGGGCAGCGGCTGTAACACCGACGCGATCAGCAAGGGCCAGAGCCTCCTCGCGGTAGGCATCGGAGTAGCGGGTACGGGTCTTTTTCATCGGGGTAGCTTGCTTCACCATGGGTCACCTCGTTGCAGTGTACTGCGTTAACGGGGTGTCCACTGCTACTGGGTAGGATCAAACGCCGCCTACCCGCTGCCGCTGGTCCTGGAGGCATACGGCTATACCCGGCACGGGGGCCGCTGGTTGTCCCCACTGTCGGAGTCCGGCACGCCTGGTGTGACCGTCACCAAGGACGGGACCCGCTGGCATACCGCCCACTACAGCGACCGGGCTGCCGGGCTGCCGGAGTGGGGGGACGCCTTCGACCTGCTGACCCATTGGGAGCACGACGGCGACCCGGGGGCAGCACTGCGGGCCGTGGGCGCCATGATGACCACCAAGGACGGGCGCACCCTGACCGAGTACAACCAAGACCGCTACCGGGACGCCCGTCAGGCGGAGGCCCTGGACGCGTTCGAGGATCTGGGCGACCCGGAGACCGGGGAGGGGGATGCCATAGGCGAGGAGCGCAGCAAACCCACCCGCCGGGCCTTCGCCTTCACCCCCGTCGGG
Source organism: Halomonas sp. DQ26W (assembly GCF_003339685.1). Lineage (GTDB taxonomy): Bacteria > Pseudomonadota > Gammaproteobacteria > Pseudomonadales > Halomonadaceae > Halomonas. The sequence continues at coordinate 24,830 of NZ_QPKI01000007.1, forward strand.
GAGCTGGTCGCCAACCTCCGCCCCGTGTTGTGGTTGGTCCGGGGCTATGTCGAGGCCGATTCGCTGGCGCTGGTCTACGGGGAGCCGGGTCACGGGAAGTCGTTCCTGACCATCGACCTGGCCGCCAGCATCGCCAGCGGCACGCCCTGGCACGGGGCGGAGACCAAGCCGGGAGCCGTGTTCTATATCGCGGGCGAGGGCCATAACGGGCTTGCCCGCCGCTTCAAGGCGTGGGAAACCAACCGGGGGGCTAGCCTGGCGGGGGTGCCCTTGTACGTTTCGCAGCGGGCCGCCCCGCTGGATGATACGGCGAGCGCTGCCGAGGTCCTGCGCACCGTCGATACCCTGGCCGCGGAGACCGGACAGGCGCCCGTCCTTATCGTGGTGGACACGCTGGCCCGTTGTTTTGGCGGTGACGAGAACAGCGCCACGGACATTGGGGCTCTCGTTGCCAACCTGGATGCCTTGCGGCACCGCTGGAACGCGACCGTGCTGGTGGTCCACCACAGCGGTAAGGACACCGCACGGGGTGCCCGTGGATCCACGGCGCTCCGCGGTGCTGTGGATGCGGAGTACCGGGTAACCAAGGATCCCGCCGGCCTGGTGACCCTGGAGGCCACCAAGATGAAGGACGCCGATGCCCCTGAGCGCTGCGCCTTCCGGCTGGCGCCTGTCGAGTTGCCGCTGGTAGACGATGAAGGGGCCCCTGTCTGGTCCTGCGCACTTGAGCCGACCGAGGCGCGCACCGGGCCACCCAAGCGACCGCGGCGGGGTTCCCACGCGGGGCGCGTGCTGGAGATCCTGGAGGGGTTGGCCAGCTTCCCCGATGACAGCGAAGCAGGGGAACCAGGCTGCCGGGTTACCGTGGAAACGCTGCGGGGGGAGCTGGAGCGGGACGGGGTAGACCGCCGCCGGGTATCGGAAGCCCTGGAAAGGTTAGCCGTTCTGGGGTGGGTTCTGCTGGAGGACAATGGCGATTCCGTCCGGTTGCTGTTTCTGCCCTAGGTTGCCGGAAACCGGGTCCCCGAGTTGCCGGGTTGCCGGGTTCCTATAGGAAACCCGGCAAACCCGGCAGACGCCACGGGGGAGACCTAACCCGGCAAACCCGGCACTAGCTGGCGATATAAAACAATAAGTTATGGATTAAAACCGGCACAACCCGGCACTAACCCGGCAGCCAACCTTTCGTTGACTCCCCACAACCCCCCGCCCGGCTAGCCCGTCTGGGGTTGCGGGTCCTTCCTGACAGTGCCGCTCCCCACGAGGGGCGCCGAGCGCGGTGTTCGAGAGTTTAATAATTTCCCTGACGCTCTCCGAGATTTAGATAATGGTTTTTTAAATGCTTTCTAGCTCCGATTTTTGCAAAAGCCACTATTATTACTACTTGGAATGCGGGGATTATCATAAAGCGTAGCGAGTACATTTCTTGGAAGACAGCTATGAGCATAATTGTTCCAATCAATAATGCTATTGTCGCCACTATAGTAATAAATCCATTTCTTATCGTGATGGGGTTTACTTTTTTGAATAATATGGGGGTTATATGGGTTGCAAGATATGCCCCAAAAGCTACACTAGCAAAACGAAGAAAAAGGAAGTTCATTAAAAATAGGAAGCTGCTTCCATCTCGAGCGTTGTCGCCAAGCATGCCAATTAAAAATAACACCATGCCGAGTGAAAGCCATCCGACTACAAAAATCGCAAGAGAAACAGCTATCGCCAATACGGCCATCACGAATCACCATCTATAAGGGAGCCTATGAAAACAAGGGCGGTTGCAGAAATGGCCCCACCATAGGTGATGATGAAAACGTTCCAGTTGGAGTTTGCAATTCCTTCATATAGTGGTGCAAACATAAGGGTGAATGGGAAAAAAATAAAAGCGATTGTTCCTCCGATGAAGCCTAGATTGTCTACAACAATTCCCATTGACAAGAAAAAACCCCATATGCCGGCTACCCAATAAATAATTAACCCCGGTATTTTGAATATTTGTCCCATTTTGATTCCTTTGCTTGGCTAATGATCCTTGGCTAACAATAGCTAATAGGCTATCAAGGTTGCAACTATTGAGACACTGAAAGAGGTGAAAATCGTTGGTAGTAGGAACGGTAAAGCGCTAGCCGGTAGCTATTGATGACCGAAAAAAGAGTGGAGATTCCTGTAATGCTCTGATTTTTAAATATTTTCATTCCAGATGTTGATGAGATATGGGTGTCGCCCTCGGAAGTCTAGGGTATGACCGATGACAGACCACCACAGCACCGCCACCGCCCCGGACGCCGACGAGCTGCTGCACTACCTGAGGGGCTATGCTGACCGATACCAGCGCCAACACTGCCGCCGCCTGGAGGCCGTCACCCTGCCGCGGGACACGTGGCGGGCGCTGGGCAAACCGGAAACCGCCGCCGGGCTGCGGATCAAGCCGGAGGTCGGGGACACGTGATTAAAGGGGGAGGCTATGCGGAAGGCTATATTTACTGCGCTGCTGGCGCTGTTGTTGTTACCGATGACCGCCGAGGCCGAGTGGAGAAACTACGAAACGGAATGGGATCGCAGCTTTAATCGGGAGGTGGCGCTGGCCCTGGCCGCTAACAACGTCCGGGGATGCGGGGAGTTCAAGCACAAGCGCCATATCAAAGGCGGGAGCGAATACCTAGTTTATTGCACCGCGGACGGGGAGAGGTGGCGGGCTTACCTGGTGTTCGCCGGGGTTCAGCGGGTTACGGGGCCCTTTGAGCCGCACCCTATGTTTGATTGACGGTCCCGCACGGGGCCCGCCTGTTATAACCCCGCCGGGCTAGGGCTCCGCCGCTGCCGCCCCTGGTGGGCTCCGCCGCTGCCGCCCCTGGTGGGCTCCGCTGTTGCCGGCCTGGTGGGCTCCACCGCTGCCGGGCCCCTCTGCTGCCGGGCTGTCTCCGCTGCCGGGCCCCTCTGCTGCCGGGCCCCTCTGCTGCCGGGCTGCCTCCGCTGCCGGGCTGCCTCCGCTGCCGGGCTGCCTCCGCTGCCGGGCTGACTCTGCTGCCGGGCTGCCTCAGCTGCCGGGCTGCCTCCGCTGCCGGGCTGCCTCTGCTGCTGGGCTCCGCCGCTGCCGGGCTGCCTCTGCTGCCGGGCTGCCTCTGCTGCTGGGCTACCTCCGCTGCTGGGCTGCCTCTGCTGCTGGGCCCCTCCGCTGCTGGGCTGCCTCCGCTGCCGGGTGCTATTGTATATTCCCAAAAAGCCTATTAACAGGCTCTGTTATTCTTTATAGTATGGAATAAGGTTATATCTGATAGGAATTTTCCATGCCAGACCATCGCCGCCGGGGCAGGGAATGCAGGCCGACACAGCAAGACGAAGCCGGGTATTGGCGCTTGCTGCGCGACCTGGCGGACCACGGGGACGCCCATGCCGCCGGGCTGTTGTTGATGCTGCGGGAAATCCGAGAACTGAAAGAGGGCAGAGCATGACCACCAACGCCGCCAACCTGGCCGCCGCGATTACCCGGCAGGCCGCACGCCGCGAAGCCGCCACCCTACGTCTGGCTAGCCTGGACGGTTCCGATACTCGCGACCGCCTGACCCACGCCGAGGCCGTGGAGCGTGACGCCGCCGAGAAGCTTTGGAGGGCCTTTGCACCTTCCGAACAATGGGGCACCGTCCCCGGAGTGGAGGAGGTTCGGACGGCTGCCGAGCGCCGCACGCCGCGAAGCCGCGATAACCTCGGGAACGACCGGGATGCACACTTCAACGGCTGCCGGGACCACCTGGAGCGGGTCACCGCTAACGTTGCGGAGCTGTCGGAGCTGTCGGAGGCGGAAACCGAGGAGCGGGAAGCCCTGGGGGAGGAGCTGGCGGAGATCAACGCCGCGGGATACGGGGTGCAGCCTACCCGCAAGGGGCTGACAGCCATGGAAGATGCCATTGCCTGTCAGTGTGCCGAGCTGGCGCGGGTCAATCTGGCCCTTGCCGACCTGGAATCAGGCGAAGACGACACGGGGGGCGCCTCTGCCGACCTGGAGGCCGCCCAGCAGCGGGTAGACGAGCTGGCCGCCGCTGCTGCACTGGGGGAAGCCGATGAGGCGGAGCTACGGGCCGCGGCAACCGCCCTGGCCAAGTCGAGGCAGCGCGCCAGCACCCCACAAGATGCCGCGAAGCATAGCGAAGCCGCCCGTCGCGGGCTGGAGCGGAAAGCCGAGGAACTGGCCGCCGGCATCGACCACATTGAACAGACTAGGTGGGAGGTCGAGGCGGAGGTCTGCCGGGCCGAGTGGGCGGAAGCCGAGCGCCGGCTGGTGGACCTGCTGGAAGGTGGCGAGCTGGTGGAGGTTATGAATCGGCTGCGCGAGTCCCGTACCGCCCACCACCGGGCGCACAGGATCGCCTACGGGAACGCCCCTACCCTTATCGGAAAGGACCGGCTCGAGATTACCGGGCCCCTGCTGGAACACCATACGATGCGTTGGCTCTTCCGCGTTTAACGGTGCGACTCCTCCCCCAGTATCGCGGGCCTAGTGCTAGGGGGGACCGGAGCAAAACGCCCGCCGCTGGCAAACCCGAACGGCTCCTCCGCGGGCGCCAGCACTCAAGGCCCTTCGGGGCCTTGTTTCATTGGGAGCCACGCCGCTGTCGAGTGCACAACCCCCCGCGTCAATTCATGAGCCCCGCGATTCGGCAATTGCTGGGCTACCTGACGCTGAGAACCGAGCCCTTAGGGTCGTCCATACCTTGCAGGGTGTGGGGGTGTGTGTGGGGGCGGAGGTGGTTCTGATTGGATTGCTAAGCGAGGGAGCGAAGCTAAGCTATTGAATTAATTGGCGCCCCCACCAGGATTCGAACCTGGGACCTTCCCCTTAGGAGGGGGACGCTCTATCCAGCTGAGCTATGGGGGCGCAACGGCTGCGCATTATATGGGCTTGGGGCGGCAAGATAAACCGTAACGGCCGAAGCCCTTGCTTGCGTACCACTGTCACACCCCGTCACAGGACTGCCCATCGGCTGTAATTGGGCGGTATAGTAGTGCCTTTTCATTCCTATTCGTTATTTGCATGTTCCAGGAAGTCTCATGATCAAGCGTCTTCTCCCTATTCTGATTCTGGCCATTGGCGTGACTGGCTTCCTGACATTGCGTCTGATGCGTCCGGAACCGGTCGAGGTGGTGGTACAGGAGCGTAGCTGGCGGGTCGACTCCATGGTGGTGGCCTATAGCGAGCATGTGCCGGTGTTGCCGCTCTTTGGCGAGGTGGTCTCGCCAGACCGGGTTAGCCTGGTGGCCCCCATGGCGGCGCGGGTCGCCGAGCGACCGGTGCAGGAGGGGCAGCGTGTCGCGGCTGGCACGTTGCTCGTTGCACTGGATGAAGCCGATACACTGCCGCCCTTGCGTCAGGCCGAGGCCGAGGTGGCGGATATCGAGGCGCAGATCGCCAATGAACGGATCCGCAACGAGAACGACCGTGAAGCCCTGGCGCGGGAACGCGATATTGTCGCCAACGCACAGCGCCAGTTGGAGCGAACCCGTTCGCTGGTCGATCGCAACCTTGCCTCTCCCTCGGACCTGGATAATGCCAGCGATTCCCTGGCACGTGCTCGCCTTACAGTGGCCACCCGCGAGGGGGCCATTGCCGAGCACCCGGCACGGCTGCAAAGTCTGGAGGCGCGGCTGGCCAGAACCGAGACAGTGGAGCAGGCGGCACGGCGGGACGCGGATCGCAGCCGCGTGGTGGCACCCTTTGACGGTGTCGTTACCGGTATTCGGGTCGCCCCCGGTGATCAGGTGGCCTCAGGAGCGGCGCTGATGAGTCTTTATCCCCGGGAAGGGCTGGAACTTCACGCTCGTGTACCCCGGCGCTACCTGGCCGAGCTGGGCGAGTCGCTTGAGCAGGACGAGCCGTTGATAGCGGAGGCGGTGGAGGGCGTTCAGCGTTTCCGGCTGCAGCGACTGGCCGGAGAGAGCAATCCGGGCGGTACCGAGGCGATCCTGGTGCTGGCAGGAAGCGCCTCTGGCCTTCGCCCAGGGACGCTGCTACCGGTTCTGTTGCAGCGCCCTGCGGTGGCCGAGACCCTGGCGGTGCCCTTCAGCGCCCTGCACGGCAGCGATGTGTTATACCGCATCGATGAGCAGGACCGCCTGCAGCGTCATACCGTGACTCGTCTGGGGGAGACCCTTGGCACTGACGGTGAACGCTGGGCGCTGGTCAAGCCTGACGGGCTTGCCGCTGGTGAGCGCGTCATTGTCACGCACCTACCCAACGCCATGCAGGGGCTAAGGGTCGAAGTCGCCGAGCCACAGCCATGAGTCGTAAGCGGGGGATCATCGGTTTTTTCGTGCATCATCGGGTCGCCGCCAACCTGGTCATGCTGGCAATGTTGCTGGGGGGTGCCCTGGGCATCGCTCGCATGAATGTACAGTTCTTCCCGAGCTTTGCCCTGGATGTGGTGAGCGTGCGGGTGGTGTGGAGCGGGGCCTCTGCCGAGGATATCGAGCAGGGCGTGACCAACCCGCTGGAACAGCGGCTGCGTAGCCTCCACGGCTTGAAGCGAATGACCTCCACTTCGGCACAGGGCATCGCCAACATTACCCTGGAGTTTGTCGAGGGCAGCGACCCGGTGTTGGCCCTTGACGATGTCCGCCAGCAGGTTGACGGCTTCACCAGCCTGCCGGCGGATGCTGAATCGCCGGAGGTTTCCCGGGTGGTACGCTACGAGCCGGTGGCACGCCTGCTGGTGCGCGGCGAACTCGACGAGCGAGAGTTGCGCCAGTTGGTGCACCGTTTCGAGAACGAACTGCTACTGCGCGGCATTGATCGCGTGCAGGTGAGTGGTTTGGCCCAGCAGCAGATCAGCGTTGAAGTGCCGGCGGAGCGACTGCAGAGTTTGTCGCTGTCGCTGGATCAGATTGCCGAGCGGATCCAGGCCATGTCCCGAGACCTGCCCGCCGGTATTCTGGGCCAGCAGGATAGCGCCCGGGAGCTGCGTTCGCTTGAGCAGCGCCGTGACCCACTGGCGTTCGAGAATCTGCCGATTCTCAGTAGCGACCGGGTGCAGCTGCGCCTGGGCGATATCGCGGTGGTCCGCCAGGAACCGAGAGAAGGGCAGCTGAGGCTCAGCCGCGAAGGCGAGGCGGCAGTGGAAATGCAATTGCAGCGTGCCGAGAGCGGTGACTCCCTGGCTGCCGCAAGAGTGCTCGATGAATGGCTGGCCGACACCCGGCCGAAGCTGCCGCCAAGCGTCGAGCTGGAAGTGCATGACGAGTCTTGGCAACTGATCGACGAGCGCATCTCGCTGCTCATCAGTAATGGGGCAGGTGGTCTGCTGCTGGTGGTGATCCTGCTCTACTTCTTTCTTCCGGCACGGGTGGCTCTGTGGGTGGCCATCGGCATTCCCACTGCCTTCATGGCGGCGCTTGGGGTGTTCTGGGGCATCGGCGGCTCGATCAACATGATGTCGCTGTTTGCCCTGATCATGGCGCTGGGGGTGATCGTCGACGATGCCATCGTGGTGGGCGAGGATGCCGATGCACATCATCGCGCAGGGGAGGCCCCGAGGCATGCCTCGGCGGGCGCGGCGCGGCGCATGCTGTGGCCTGTGCTCGCCTCGTCGCTGACCACGGTGGCGGCCTTCATGCCGCTGCTGATGGTGGGCGGTATCATTGGCAATATTCTGGGCGATATTCCGATCATCATGATCTGCGTGTTGATCGCTTCGCTGCTGGAGTGCTTCGTGGTGTTGCCGGCGCACCTGCGCAATGCCTTCGTTCCCGGTCGTCCCGGTTCGCAAGCCGAGCGCCCTCGTCGCGGGCTGGGCAATCTTCGCCAGGGTTTCGAGAACGGCTTCCAGCGCTTTCGAGAGGGTCCCTTTCGACGCTTTTCTGCGCTCTCCTTGCGTTATCGGGGTGCTACGGTCGCCATGGCCTTGGCGGTGGCAATCGTGACGGCGGGCCTGCTGGCCGGTGGACGTATCGGGTTCAACTTCTTCCCCGCCCCCGAACCCAGCGTGCTCTATGCCAACGTCAACTTCGTTGCCGGTACCGAGCGGCAGCGGGTGGACCGTTTCCTCGATCACCTGCAGACCAGCCTCGACGAGGCCGAGCAGTCGCTGGGTGGCGACCTGGTAAAGATGGCCGTGGTCCGCCACGCTGCCACCATCGATGGCGGTGCGCCGAGCCGCAGTGCCGACGAGGTGGGGTCGATGATGGTGGAGCTGATTTCGTCGGATCATCGCGACGTACGCAACAACGCCTTTATCGCCGCCTGGCGTGAGCGCATCCGGCTCCCGGCGGGACTTGACAACCTCACCATCAACGAGCGCGCTGCCGGCCCGCCGGGCAGGGACGTCAACATTCGCCTGACAGGGGAGGATGCCATGGCCCTGCGGCTGGCGGCCGACTCACTACGACAATCGCTTTCCAGCCTGCCCGGTGTGCTGGATACCCAGGACGACATGCCCTGGGGGCGGGAGCAACTGATCTACCGGGTCAATCCTTGGGGCGAGGCCCTGGGGCTTACCACCGCCGAGCTCGGGCGACAGTTGCGAACCGCCTTTGACGGACAGGTCGTGCAAATACACCAGGCGGGGGCCGATGAGATCGAAGTGCGTGTCCATCTGCCACGGGAGCAGCGTGAGCGTATCGCCACGCTGTCGAGCCTGGCCGTTCACCTTCCCGACGGGCGCCAGGTGGGGCTGGATCAGGTCATGGACCTGTCACACCGACAGGGCTTCGAGGCGCTGCGTCATGCCGATGGCCAGCTGTCGGTGGAGGTTACCGCTGAACTCGATACGGCGGTCAGCTCCGCTGACCGGGTGCGCGAGTCGCTGTCGGCTGCGGTGTTGCCTGCCCTGGCCCGGGATCACCACCTGAGCTACAGCTTCGAGGGGCGTGCCGCTGACCAGCGCGAGACCCTGGCCGACATGCGTACTGGGCTGCTGATAGGCCTGGGGCTGATGTACGCTGTGCTGACCTGGGTCTTCGCCTCCTGGAGCCTGCCGCTGATTGTCATGGCGATTATCCCCTTCTCGCTGATCGGTGCACTGCTGGGGCACTGGTTGTTGGGGATCGACCTGACGATCCTGTCACTGTTCGGCCTGTTCGGACTCTCGGGTATCGTGGTCAACAACGCCATCATCCTGGTCAGTTTCTATCGGCTGCAGCGTGACCGGGGCCTGGCCATCGACGAGGCGCTCAACGAGGCGGTGGTTCAGCGTGTGCGGGCGGTGTTGCTTACCTCGCTGACCACCATCGGCGGGCTGTTGCCCCTGCTGTTCGAGACGTCGCTGCAGGCCCAGTTCCTGATTCCCATGGCGGTATCCATCGCCTTCGGGCTGGGGGTCTCGACGCTGCTGGTACTGCTGGTGATTCCGGCGTTGCTATCCTGGCTGGAGCATGGTCTGGAGCGGTGGGCACGGCGAGACACGCCGCCAGTGGCGACACACGAGGAGAGTCCACATGGAGGTTGATGAGTATCGTCGTCACGACGGCCTGGGTCTGGCGGCGCTGATTCGCAGCGGCGAGGTGAGTCGTGATGAGGTGTTCAAGGCGGCCTGTGCTGCCGTCGAGGCCGACAATCCGAGCCTGGCGGCGGTGGTTCGCACCCGCTTCGAACGGGCCCGGGCCGAGGGCCGGCAGGTTGATTTCGCGGCACCCTTTGCCGGGGTGCCGACCCTGACCAAGGACCTGTTGATGGCCCTTGAAGGCGAGCCGCTGGCCTTCGGCAGTGCGTCTCTTGCCGACTGGAAAGCCCCGGCGGATTCGACCCTGGTCACCCGCCTGCGCGAGGCGGGTTTCTCCATTCTCGGTCAGACCGCCACGCCGGAACTGGGGTTGATGGGCATCACCGAGCCGCGTGCCTTTCCTCATCCGCGCAATCCCTGGAATCCCGCCCATTCTCCTGGTGGCTCCAGCGGTGGCTCAGCGGCTGCGGTGGCCGGGGGCCTGGTGCCGCTGGCCATGGCCGGCGATGGCGGCGGGTCGATTCGCATACCCGCCAGCTACTGCGGGCTGTTTGGCCTCAAGCCTTCCCGGGGCAGGGTGCCGCTGGGCCCGATGCATGCCGAAGTGTGGCAGGGCGCCGTGGTCGAACACGCTGTGACGCGGTCGGTTCGCGACAGCGCCGCGCTGCTCGATGTCACCAACGGTATGGATGAGAGCGACCCCTACCCTGTGAAGCGCGAGCGGGGCTTTCTGGCGGCGCTGGAACGTCCGCCTGGACCGCTGAGTGTCGGCGTATCCCTGGGCGACCCCCTGGGCAAGCCGATGGGCACCGTGCTCGATCCCCAGGTCCGCCAGGCCGTGGAGCAAGCGGCGGCAACCCTCGAAGGGCTTGGGCATCACATCGAGTGGGCAGAGCCGCCGGTCGATGGCGAACGGCTTGCCGACAGTTACCTGACGCTCTACCTGGGTCATCTCACCGCCGACCTGGCATGGATCAGCCAGCAAACCGGCGTACCTGTGTCGCGCCTGGACATCGAGCCTTCCACACGCGCTGTTGCCCGGCTGGGGCGTCACCTGCCGGTGCGCGACTATGAACTGGCCAAGCGTTACTGGAACGAGGTGGCGCGCAGCATGGGTGCCTTTCATCGACGCTACGACATGTTGCTGATGCCGGTGGCCGCCGCTCCGGCACCGCGCCTGGGCGAACTCTACCCGCCACCGGCACGGGAACGTCTGATGTCGCTACTGGCGATTCCGGGCATCGCCAGGCTGGCGCTCAAGGCGGGCATGCTCAAGCGTCTGGCGCGAGATGCTCTGGCCCGCACTCCCTATACCCAGTTGGCCAACCTCACAGGCCAGCCGGCCATGTCGTTGCCGCTGCATGTCACGCCAGAAGGCTTGCCGGTGGGCGTGCAGGTGGTAGGTGCCATGGGCGATGAGCGCCGCCTGCTGGCGCTGGCGGCCCAGGTCGAGGCCGAGGTGCAATGGCAACGGCACCTGCCCAGGCCGGTCGAAGGCAGGTAGAATGCCCGCCACATTCCGCGGTTGCCGAGCCCTGCATGCCTGATCACGCTTCTCCCTTCTCGTTGGCCGGCGACCGTCACTTCGATGGTCTGGCCGAGAAATTTGCCGGCAGCCTCTATGGTGGCCCTCGCGGGGCGCTGCGTCTGGCCCTGCTCGATCGCCTGCTGCCGGAAATGCTCGACCTCTACGGCCAGCCGGTGCTCGACGTGGGCGGTGGTCTGGGCCAGCTCTCGGGCTGGTTTGCCCGGCGGGGTCATGCGGTGACTCTGGTCGAGCCGGCCTCCGACATGCTCGATCATGCCCGTCAGGCACTGGCTGGGCAGCCGATCACCTTCGTCGATGCATCGCTGCAGGCACTGTCGCAGCGTGCGGCAGGCCCATGGTCGTTGATTGCCTGTCACGCGGTGCTGGAGTGGCTGCACGACCCGCGTGCGGCGCTGGCTACCCTGGCGGGCCAGCTGGCGCCGGGAGGGCAGCTGTCGCTGATGGTGTTCAACCGCGATGCGTTGCGCATGTCAAATGTGGTCAAGGGCAACCTCGAGAAGGCGCTGGACGACCGCCTCGAGGGCACCGGCAAGCGCCAGCGGCTGACGCCGATCTCGCCGCTGACCCACCGCCAGATCGAGGCCTGGAGTGCCGAGAACGGCCTGGCCATCGAGGCAGTGGCGGGCATTCGTGTCTTTCACGACTATCTGCGCCACCCCCCGGCCACCGAGGCCGACTGGACTCGGCTGGTGGAGCTCGAGCAGCGCTACTGCCGCATGGAGCCCCACTGGCGGCTGGGACGCTACCTGCTCTACACCCTGGTTCGCACCGATACCCTCACCTGATCAAGGAGCTCCTCGATGCCCGCCGAGACCCCGGTCTGCCAGCTGCTCGAACGCCAGGACGCCGACTATAGTGGTTGGCTGTGGGCATCACCGCCCCGTGACGCCTGGCTCGAGGCTGTCGAGGGTGGGGCGAGGCAGGGCAGCGTGCTCAGCGCCGACCATGCGGTGCTGCAAGCCTGGCGGGCCCTCGGCCGCAAGGCCAACTCTCCCTTCGATACCCCGGTTTCGGCCGAGCCCCTGGGGGTGGTGCTGTTCTGGCCCAAGGCCCACGCCCTGGGAGAGTGGTGGCTGTTTTGGCTTTGCGCCAATCTGCCTGCGGGAACGCGGCTGCAGCTGGTGGGGGAGAACCAGGGCGGTATCAAACGGGTGCTCAAGGTGCTGGCGGCGCTGGGACTGGGCTGTCGAAAACGCGATAGCGCTCGGCGCTGTTCGCTGTTCGAGACGCGCCTGGGCCGGGTGGATATCGACCCGGAGGCGGCGTGGTCCTCCTTCGCGGCCGAGGGGCTGACCCTGATCAGCCACCCGGGCGTGTTCGGCCACGGCAAGCTTGATGATGGCACCAGGCTGTTGCTCGAGCAGTTGCAGAATGTGCTGCCGGAAGGCGGGGCGAAAGGGCGGGGCGAGCTACTCGATATGGGTTGCGGCGACGGGGTGCTGGCGGCCTGGCTGGCGCGGCGCGGTCACAGGGTCACGGCGGTGGACGTCAATGGCTTTGCCGTCGAGGCGACCCGGCGCACCCTGGCCACCAACGACTTGCAGGGCGAGGTGCTGGCCGGCGATGTCTACTCGACCCTCGGCGAGCGGCGTTTCGAGGTCATCGTCAGCAATCCCCCGTTCCATCAGGAGCGCAGCATCGACTACGGCCCGGCCGGGCGCCTGATTCGCGAGGCGCCCGAGCACTTGCGGCCGGGCGGCCGGCTCATCCTGGTGGCCAACACCTTCCTGCCCTACCCGGATCTGCTGGAGAGTACCTTCGGCGGCTTTGAAATCCTTGCCGACGACCGGCGCTTTCGGGTCTATCGAGCGGTGAAGGCGAGGCGCTGATTCTCCTGATATTCAGGCTAGCCTTCAGGCGACGCGTCCGTGGTGCTGGGTCGTGTCGCCGCGTCCGGCAATCAGGCCTTTGACGGAAATATCTTCATCGAGGTCGTCCCAGTGCAGTCCCTTTCCGGAATAGCTGATCCGGTACTGCTCGCGTTCAACGGGGCTGGCATGCAGCAAGCGGGGGAACCAGGCCAAGGGCACGCCCAGGGTCCGGCCGTCGCTGAGTTCGACCCACATGGTGTGCTCGTCAAAGCTGACGGTCTTGGCGGAAATGCTCATTCCAGGCCCTCTCGATCTCGCTGCGATGTGCTTCCACCAGCTGCATGAGCTGTGCAAGCTGCTTTCTATTGTAGCCACAGCTGTTGGCGATGGCGATTTGTGGCATGACCCATATCTTGGCTTCGCCGTCTCCGCTCTCGGCATGGATATGCATGGGTTCCAGCGGGTTCCCTTCATTCGAGTAGAAGAAGAAACGAATTCCCTTGTAGCGGAATACCACGGGCATGGTGCCTCCATGCGTTACTGTTGCGGATCGCGGTAGGCGATATCCGTGATCACGTAGGTGGTGTCGCCGGCCGGTGCCTTCACCGTCACGTCGTCGTCCAGCGCCTTGCCCAGCAGGGCACGGGCCAAGGGTGCGTCGACGCTGATCCAGCGCTTGGCGGTATCGGTCTCGTCATGGCCGACGATGCGAATGCGCATCTCCTCGCCTTCCTCGTCTTCCAGGGTGACGAAGGCACCGAAATAGACCTTGTCGGTCGCCGCCGGCAGCCGGTCCACCACCTGTAGTTCGTCGAGCCGCTTGGTCAGGTAGCGGATCCGCGCGATGACGCGGTTGAGCTCCTTCTTGTTGTAGGTGTAGTCGGCGTTCTCGCTGCGGTCCCCCAGTGCCGCCGCCTCACCGACCTTGGCCGACAGGGCCGGGCGCTTCACCCGGGAGAGGTGGTCGAGGATGCCGCGCAGGCGTTCCGCCCCCTCGAGGGTGATCAGGTTGCTCTTGGGTTCCTGGCGCGGGTCCTTGGCCGGGTCGCGCCAGCGGGTCATGTTGCGGCCCTTCATGCCATTCCGCTCCTGTTTGGACTGAGAGTCGCAACATACGCCATTCTCCCGGCGCTGGCCAAGCGTCGGAGCGGGAAGAGGCCCGAGCCCTGCTGGCGACGCTCTGATCCTTCCTGGCTGTTCCTCTCTTCCGCAACCCTCCTCCTGGCCCTGCCCTTGGCTGCCGTGCCGGTCGCCCTGACCGCACAGCAGTTGGCTTTCCGGTCCCCGGTCATGATAATGGTCGCCATTCGTCGATTGGAGAATGGCATGCCCAACAGCCACGACCAGAACCTCGACTACGACCAGAGTCGCGAGATCACGCTTCTTCCCGGCTTTTCGTTGGCCGATGTGGAGCTGCGCGAGCGGCGCTGCTTGTATCAAGGCTTCTTTCGCCTGGAAGAGGTTCACCTTCGACATCGCCTCTTCGAGGGTGGCTGGAGCGGCGAGGTGGTGCGTGAGGTGCATTGCCGTCATGATGCTGTGGGGGTGCTGCTTTACGATGTGGAGCGAGATTGCGTCGTACTGGTGGAGCAGATCCGCGCCGGTGCCTTGTCCGACCAGGTTTCGCCCTGGAAGCTCGAAGTGGTAGCCGGCCTGGTCGAAGCAGGGGAGAGCCGGGCCGAGGTGGCTCGCCGCGAGGCCATGGAGGAAGCCGGCTGCCCCGTTGACGATCTGATTGAATTGCACACCTACTACCCGAGCCCGGGTGCCTGCGACGAACGGGTGACTCTCTATTGTGCCCTCGTCGATTGTGGCGGGCTGGGAGGCGTGCATGGGCTCGACGAAGAACACGAGGACATTCGCGTCCACGTGCTACCGTTTACCGAAGCTTGGGAACTCCTGCAGGCTGGCCGACTCGACAATGCCATGTGTCTCATCGCCTTTTACTGGCTGGCTGCCGAGCGAGCATCTCTGAGAGCAAGGAGGTAGCGTGGCAAGAACCGCCTATGTGACCGACCTGAAGGGCCTGCAGGGGGAATGCAGTGCCAACTACCTGCGCCTGTCCCGGCTGCTGGGTGATCTTGGCGAGGGTGAATCGCGCCAGCTGGAGCTGACAGGGCGCAATGGCCGCTTCGGCACCCTGCAACTGGAGATACTTGAGCAGGCACCCTATACCACCATGGCGCGGGTCACCCAGAGCGGTCTCATGGAGGGGCTCATCGAGCCGCCGCGCATGCGGGTGCATCTCTATCATGACGTGCGCATGGCCGAGGTCACCGATTTTCAGCGCGAACGCCACTTCGACGGCCGCTACCGCTACCCCAACCTGCGCATGTTCCAGCCCGACGAAAAACTGCAGCTCAATCGCTTCCTTGGCGAGTGGCTGGCCCATGGCCTGGCGCACGGCCACCCCGCCGACCTGCCCGAACTGCCTTGACGAGGGCGTTACCTTGATGAGCGAGCTGCCCTGATGCGTATCGTCCAGATCACCGACTGCCACCTCCATGCCGATCTCCGGGCACGCTCCCGGGCCGGCTTCCCCCTGCGCCAACTCGAGGCGGTGGTGAACGCCGCCATCGGTGAGCATCCCGACCTGGTGCTGGTCACCGGCGATGTCAGCCAGGATGAGACCACGGCCTCCTATGAGCTGGCCCATGGGGTGCTGTCGCGGCTGGATTGCCCCTGGTTCTGGCTGGCCGGCAACCACGATCAGCCCCAATTGATGGAGCCGGTCAAGGCCATCCGCCGGGAGGTCGATCTCGGCGGTTGGCGCCTGTTGACGGTGGATACCTGCGTGCCTGGCCAGGCCCATGGCGAGATCGGGGAAACGCGTCTTGCCGAGCTGGTCGAGCGGCTGGGAGCGGACGACCGGCCCACGCTGCTGGCCATGCACCATCCGCCGCTCATCCTGGGCTCGGAATGGCTCGATGCCATCGGGCTAAAGGATCGCGACGTTCTGTGGCAGACCCTGGCCGACTTTCCCCAGGTAAGAATGATCCTCTGCGGTCACATTCACCAGGCGCTGGCCAGCCAACGGCAGGGGGTGGCCATCTACGGTGCCCCCTCCACGACCGATCAGTTCCTGTCTGGCTCGGCTGATTTCGCCATCGACGAGGCCTCTCGTCCCGGCTATCGCATCGTGGAGCTGGCCGGCGGCGAGTGGCTGACCTGGGTGGAGCGTGTCGACCTCTGACAGCGTAGCGTTATTCATATATCGACTAAAAAGATAGGCAATCATTCTTTTACGTTATTATGGTTCCGGCGTTAACCTGTCTCGCATGATCCTACTTGCCCTTAGTCATGCGAGGTACCCGGGCCGATGACCAGTCTTCATGCACCCGCACGCGAGCCGGCCGCCCAGGCTGCCGGAGCGGAGCAGGCGTCTCTTTCGACCCAGCGCCTGACCCATCTCCAGCAGTTGGAAGCCGAGTCCATCCATATCATTCGCGAGGTGGCCGCCGAGTTTGCCAATCCGGTGATGATGTATTCCATCGGCAAGGACTCCTCGGTGATGCTGCACCTGGCGCGCAAGGCCTTCTATCCCGGCCCGCCGCCGTTCCCGCTGCTCCACGTGGACACCACCTGGAAGTTCCGCGAGATGATCGAGTTCCGCGATCGCATGGCGGCTGAGGTGGGCATGGAGCTGCTGGTGCATACCAACGAAGAGGGGCGTGCCGCCGGCATCAACCCCTTCGACCACGGTTCCAGCGGCTATACCGACGTGATGAAGACCGAGGCCCTCAAGCAGGCGCTGAACAAGTATGGTTTCGATGCCGCCTTCGGCGGTGCTCGTCGCGACGAGGAGGCAAGCCGGGCCAAGGAGCGGGTTTTCTCGTTTCGCGACAAGTTTCACCGCTGGGACCCCAAGAACCAGCGCCCGGAGCTGTGGAATCTCTACAACGCCCGCATCAACAAGGGCGAGTCGATCCGCGCCTTTCCGCTCTCCAACTGGACCGAGCTGGATATCTGGCAGTACATCCATCTGGAGCAGATTCCCATCGTGCCACTCTACTTCAGCGCCCCGCGCCCGGTCGTCGAACGCGACGGCATGCTGGTGATGGTCGATGACGACCGCCTGCCGTTGGCCGAGGGCGAGGTGCCCGAGCAGAGGTGGGTTCGCTTCCGTACCCTGGGTTGCTATCCGCTCACCGGCGCCGTGGAGTCCAAGGCCGCCACGCTGCCCGAGATCATCCAGGAGATGCTGCTGACGCGCACCAGCGAGCGCAGCGGCCGTGCCATCGATCACGACCAGGCCGGCTCCATGGAGAAGAAGAAGCGCGAGGGTTATTTCTAATGGCACACCAATCGAATCTCATTGCCGAGAATATCGAGCAGTACCTGCACGAGCACGAGAACAAGGACCTGCTGCGCTTCATCACCTGCGGCAGCGTCGACGACGGTAAGTCGACCCTGATCGGTCGGTTGCTGCACGATTCAAAGATGATCTTCGACGATCACCTGGCGGCGATCACCCGGGACTCGAAGAAGAGTGGCACCACCGGCGAAGCGGTGGACCTGGCGCTGCTGGTCGATGGCCTGCAGTCGGAGCGCGAGCAGGGCATTACCATCGATGTGGCTTATCGCTTCTTCTCCACCGACAAGCGCAAGTTCATCATCGCCGATACCCCGGGCCACGAGCAGTACACCCGTAACATGGCTACCGGTGCCTCCAACGCCAGCCTGGCGATCATCCTGATCGATGCCCGCTACGGGGTGCAGACCCAGACCCGCCGGCACAGCTTCATCGCCGACCTGCTGGGCATCAAGCACCTGTTGATCGCGGTCAACAAGATGGACCTGGTGGGTTTCGAGGAAGCACGCTTCAACGAGATCGTGGCCGACTATCGGCGCTTCGCCGAGCAACTGTCGGCCAGCGACATCCGCTTCGTGCCGATCTCGGCACTGGAAGGCGACAACGTGGTCAACCGCAGCGACCGCTCGCCCTGGTACTCCGTCGACGGCGAGCCAGGCCCGGCCCTGCTGGAGTTGCTGGAAACCGTCGAGGTGTCACGGGACCGCAACGTGGTCGATCTACGCTTTCCGGTGCAGTACGTCAACCGACCGAACCTGGATTTCCGCGGTTATGCCGGCACCCTGGAGGCGGGCATATTGCGCCCCGGGCTTGCGGTCAAGGTGCTGCCCTCGGGCAAGACCAGCCGCGTCGAGCGGGTTGTCACCTTCGATGGCGATCTGGAGGCCGCCTGGCCGGGCCAGGCGGTCACCGTCACCCTGGAAGACGAGCTCGATATCTCCCGTGGGGACTGGATCGTCGCCGAGGGTGCCGATATCGCCCTGTCGAACCGTTTCGATGCCGATATCGTCTGGATGCACGAGCAGCCCCTGGCGCCGGGCCGTCAGGTGGACATTCGCCTGGCGGGACGCTCGGTCTCCGGCCAGGTGAGTACCATTCACCACCAGGTGGACGTCAACACCCTGGAGCGGCACGGCACCGATCAGCTCGAGCTCAATGCCATCGCCCGCTGCCGCGTCGAGCTGACCGCCGAGGTGGCCCTGGATCCCTACGAGCAGAGCCCTGGCACCGGCAGCTTCATCGTCATCGACCGGCTGACCAACGTCACCGTGGGGGCGGGAATGATACGCTCCATCGCTGGAGACGAGGAGAAGCCAAGCGGTGAGATTGACTGGGCTGCCTTCGAGGCGGACCTCAATGCGCTGGTGCGCAAGCACTTCCCCCACTGGGAGGCGAAGGACGTGCGCGACCTGCTGACACGCTGATCGCGTCATCCTGCTGTCTTCGATGCCCTGCTAATACTGTCTTCGAAGCCCTGTTAATGCTATCTACGAAGCCCTGTTAATATACGGGGCTTCGTTTTTTCGGCTGTCGATTCGCTTTTCCATCCTGCACCAGGGATTTTTATGCCGCCCAACGCCGTACCCCATGATGTTCCCTTCCGCGAGGCGGTGCATATCTGGCTGCGTATAGCCCTGTTGAGCTTCGGCGGGCCCGCAGGCCAGATCGCGGTCATGCATCGTATCCTGGTAGAAGAAAAGCGGTGGATCGGCGAGAACCGTTTCCTGCATGCCTTGAACTACTGCATGCTGCTGCCCGGCCCCGAGGCGCAGCAGCTGGCGATCTATATCGGCTGGCTGATGCACCGCACTCGGGGCGGTCTGCTGGCGGGTACGCTCTTTGTGCTGCCGGGTTTCATTGCCATCCTGGCGCTAAGTTACCTCTATGCGGCGTTGGGCAATGTGGGCCTGGTCGAAGGACTCTTCTTCGGCCTCAAGGCGGCGGTGCTGGCCATCGTGGTAAACGCAGTGGTGCGGATCGGCAAGCGGGCCTTGAAGAACAACGTCATGCTGGGCATTGCCGCCGCGGCCTTCGTGGCCATCTTCTTTCTGGATATCGCCTTCCCCCTGATCATCGTTTCGGCGGCCCTGATCGGCTATTTCGGCGGTCGGGCGGGCTCGCCGCTGTTCCAGGTAGGGGGCGGCCATGGTGCCAGCGGGGAAAGGGGGCTTGCCGATAGCGACTCATTGCTCGGCGAGCAGTTGCCGGATCATGCCCGCGTCAATCGGGCCTGGTCGCTCAAGGTCTCGGCCATCTTCCTTTCCCTATGGCTCACCCCGGTGCTCCTGCTTATTGCCGTGCTCGGCTTCGACAGTGTCTTTACCCAGATCGCCACCTTCTTCAGCCAGATGGCCGTGGTTACCTTCGGCGGTGCCTACGCGGTGCTGAGCTACGTGGCCCAGGCAGCGGTTCAGAACTATGGCTGGCTGGCGCCGGGGGAGATGCTCGACGGGCTGGGCATGGCCGAGACCACACCCGGCCCCCTGATCCAGGTGGTACAGTTCGTCGGCTTCATGGGGGCATTTCGCGACGCCGGCGCCCTGGACCCCTGGGTGGCGGCGACTTTTGCCGCGGTGCTGACCACCTGGGTGACCTTCGTGCCCTGCTTCCTATGGATATTCCTCGGCGCGCCCTACGTGGAACGGTTGCGCGACAACGCCGCCCTGAGCGGCGCGATGACGGCCATCACCGCCGCCGTGGTGGGGGTGGTGCTCAACCTGGCGGTGTGGTTCGGCATCCATGTGGTGTTCGGCGAAGTGGGGGAGTGGCGCGGGGCGGGCCTGCGGCTGCTGATTCCCGACCTGGCCACCCTGGATCCATTGGCCCTGCTGCTCTCGGCCGGGGCCATGTTGGCGATATTCCGTTTCAAGCTGGGTATGCTCAAGGTGCTGGGTGGCTGTGCGCTGCTGGGTATGGTGTTTTCCCTGCTGAGTTAGTCATTGTCGGAAAAGTGTCTGCGCCCGGCCATACGGCGTTAAAAATCAGCTCAAAGTACTCATTTACACTCCGTAGACTCCGTCTTTTCGCTAATTTTTGCCTTGTCTGACCATCGCTCGTCGACTTTTCAGACAATGCCTGGTGTCCGCTGCGTTGGTTGTGTGAGTGGCGCCATTGGCTTGCACTTGGGTCGCAATGCTCCACACTGGCCGGTACACCTTCCGGTTGATGGGCTGGGGCCAGGCACGCAGTGCAGGCAGGGAAGGACGGGGCGACACGGGCAGGACGACACGGGCAGGACGACACGGGCAGGACAAGAGGAGAGCCATCATGCAGGTTGAACAGGCCGAGTCGAGACCATGGCGTGATGCTGTTTCCGGGCTCTCCGCCTGATGGCTGATCGCCCCCGGGCACCGCAACGGATCCGGCGCCTGCTACGCGCCATCGCCAGGCCGATGAAGAGCGACCGCGGCCGTGGCGGTCCCGTGGTGCATCCCTACCGTGGCTATGGCTCCACCCGCGAGGCATTCCTGATGGGGCGTGTCTTCCGCCAAACCAGGCTGGGGCGTGTCATTCCCCCTTATGGCGCCATGCGCGATGTCGCCGATGTGGCGCGCCGCGTCATCAGGCGGGGTCTTCCCGACGTCGAGGTGCACGTCACCCTTGGCGGCAATGACATGACGGTGACTACGGATCGCGATGGCTATTTCAACGCGAAGCTCGCGCTGCATCACCCGCTGCCACTGGGTACCTCCTGGCATCGCGCTGACCTTCATGTCGTGACCCATGGCGGGGCGGAGCCCATTCACAGCTTCACTGATGTCTATATTCCTCCGCAAAACACCGACCTGCTGGTGATCAGCGATATCGACGACACGGTGATGTATACCGGCGTTGCCGACAAGCTGCGAATGCTCTATCGCTTGTTCGTCAAGCAGGCCCACCAGCGTACCGCCTTCCCCGGCGTGGCTGCCTTCTACCAGGCGCTCTATATCGGCCAGCGTGAAGAGGCGCGCCGCCCGATCCTGTATGTCTCTCGGGGTCCCTGGAGCATCTACGAAATGCTTGAGGAATTCTTCCAGATCAATGACATCCCGGTGGGGCCGATCCTGTTCCTGAGGGAGTGGGGCATCTCTTTGCGAAGGCCCTGGCCACGCCGCGCCGAAGAGCACAAGTACGCCTTGATTACCCGTATGCTGGCACTGTTCGATGACCTCCCGTGCGTACTTATCGGCGACAGCGGCCAGCACGACCCGGAAGTCTACACTCGTATCGTCAAGGACCATCCTGGTCGGGTGAAGGCCATTTATATACGTCGCGTTGAAAGCCGAGCCGACCGTGAGCGAGCCATCGACCTGCTGCGCGAGGAAATCGACCACACCGACTGCGAACTGCAGCTGGCCGCCGATAGCACGGCAATGGCGGTACATGCCCGTGAGCGGGGGTTCATCTCCGAAAGCGGTCTGCAGGCGGTGCGTCGGGATTCCCGTGAAGAGACGATCTGACGTCGATTATGCCAATGCTTACCCCTGCACCATGAAACCCGCTCTGGTAGGCTTGGTCCAACCCTGAGATGCCGTGATCTGCTCTGCTGGAGTACGCCCCTCGATGATCGTGCTATTGATCGCCATGCTGCTGGCTATCTTTCTGCTTCCCAATGCCTGGGCCAAGTGGGTGCTGGCGCGTCACTCCCGTGGCCGGGACGACTATCCCGGTACCGGCGCCGAGCTTGCCGAGCACCTGCTGCGGCGAATGGGCGTCGAGGGGGTGCAGGTGGAGCTGACCGAACAGGGCGACCACTACGATCCCGAGGCGCGGCGGGTGCGGCTCTCACGCGATCATTACGAGGGGCGTTCCCTCACCGCCGTGACAGTGGCGGCCCATGAGGTGGGGCATGCGATCCAGCATCACCAGGGTTACGCGCCGCTGATCGCCCGATCCCGACTGGTGGGTGTGGCGCAGAAGGCCGAAAAGCTCGGCGCTCTGCTGATGATGGCGGCACCCTTCCTGTTTATTCTTACCCGCTTGCCGGGGGGCCTCGCCATCGTGGTGGTGGCAGCGGTTATCAGCTTCGGAACAGCGGCACTGGTGCATCTGGTGACTCTGCCGGTTGAATTCGATGCCAGCTTCCAGCGCGCCCTGCCGCTGCTCAAGGACTATGTTCCCCCTTATGACATGCCCGGTGCCCGGCATGTGCTGACTGCCTGCGCCTTCACCTATGTGGCGGCGTCCATGGCCAGCATACTGAATCTGGGGCGCTGGCTGGTGATACTGAGGCGTTGATGGGTCGCTGTGACACTCGACGACATGATCTGCGGCTATTCCGGCGACAGCCCCCGGCGCCGCTCACGTAATCCGGTCAACTACCTCGGCCGGTTGGCCATCACGACCGCCCGGCGGGGCGCGGGATAGCCCTCGCGGGTCCTTGACGGGTCCTCGGGGTCGAGGAAGTCGGCCAGCGACTGGAAGGTCATCCACTCGGTGGTGCGCTGTTCGTCGAGGGTGGTGACGGCTTCGTCGACGACGCGCACGTTAATGAGCCCGCAGCGTTCGAGCCATTGGCAGAGCGCGGCCGAGGAGGGCAGAAAGTAGACGTTGGGCATGGCGGCGTAGCGCTCGCCGGGTAGTAGTACGGTGGTCTCGTCGCCCTCCACGACCAGCGTTTCGATCACCAGTTCGCCGCCGGGGCGCAGGCAATCCTTCAACTGCAGCAGGTGCTCCAGCGGCGAGGGCCGGTGGTAGAGCACGCCCATGGAAAATACCGTGTCGAAGAAGCCGAGCCCTTCCGGCACGTCCTCGATGCCCACCGGCAGGAAGTGAGTGCGGCCGCCGTCGGCATCGCCGACGAAGTGGCGTAGCGCCTGGAACTGATAATAGAAGCGCGGTGATGGATCGATTACCAGCACGAAATCGGCACCCGCGCCGGCCATGCGCCAGGCGTGGTAGCCGCTGCCACCGCCCACGTCGAGTACCCGCCGACCGGCCAGAGGGGCCAGATGCGGGGCGACTCGCCGCCACTTCCAGTCGGAGCGCCACTCGGTCTCGATGTGAATGCCGGCCAGCGAGTAGGGGCCCTTGCGCCACGGCATGAGTTTGCGCAGCAGGTTCTCGCACTGGCGGCGTTGGGAATCGGGGAGGGCGCAGTCGACCGTGACGGTTTCGGCATCCAGGCGCACGTCGCGTGCTTCGGGCAGGACGGGCAGCTTTGCGACCGCCTTTTCCCAGGCCGGCAGATCGCCGAAGCGGTGACGGTCCAGCCCACGGGCCATCTGCTCGGGAAGCCGCGCGAGCCAACTTTCCAGGCCCTGGTCGATGAAGGCGCGATAGAGCGGACGTTGCACGACGGGAATCGTCACCTCAAACCTCCTTGAATGCGATCAGTGAGGCGAAGTTGAGGTACTGGAACCAGGTCAGTGAACGCGAGAAGCCGCTTCGGGCGAGGCGATCATGATGGGCATCGAGGCTGTCCGGCACCAGCACGTTCTCCAGCGCGTTACGCTTCTGGCTGATCTCCAGGTCGCTATAGCCGTTGGCCCGCTTGAAGTCGTGGTAGCGCTCCACCCGCCAGGCGTTGTCCTGCTCGTCCAGATCGACCACCTTCTCGGAAAGCACCAACACCCCGCCGGGCTCCAGGGCTTCATGGAGCCGGGAGATCACGGCGTCGCGGTCCTCGCGGGGCAGGAACTGCAGGGTAAAGTTGAGGACGATCATGCCCGATGGCCGATAGTCGAAGGTGCGAATATCCCCTTCGATGACCTCGATGACATGGTCGGGACATGCTTCCGCCAGGGTATCTCTGGCCCGCGCCACCATGGCCGGCGAGAGATCCACCGCGGTGAGCCGGAAGGCATCGGGAGGCAGTTGGCCGGTCAGGGCCAGGCTCGCCGCGCCTAGCGAGCAGCCCAGGTCATAGACATGGGCGCCGTGGCGCAGGTGGCGCTGGGCGATCAGCCCCAGCATACCCAGTATCTGGCCGTAGCCGGGCACCGAGCGGCGAATCATGTCGGGGAAGCAGGCGACGACCTGCTCGTCGAAGGAGAAGCGTGCGACACGGTCCAGGGGTGTGGAAAAGATCGCGTCACGGTAAGATGCATTACTCATGGGGCATGCCGGAAAGTGCAGATTGGCCACTATGTTACGCGTGTCGTAGGCTGGCTGCATCAATGGACGAAAACGAACAAGGAGGATTCGTATGATCCACTCCCCGATCGATCGAACTGATGCGTGGAAAGCATTGGCCGGCCATGCCGGTGAGATGCGTAAGTGCCACTTGCGCGAGCTGTTCGAGGATCCTCGGCGAGGCCGGGCCTTCTCTCGCAAGGCGGCAGGCCTAACGTTGGATGTCTCCAAGCAGCGATGGTCCGACGAGACCCTGGCGCTGCTGCTCGACTTGGCCAGGGAGGCGCGCGTACCCGAAGCCATCAACGCACTGCTTGCCGGGGAGCGTGTCAATGTCAGCGAGGATCGTCCGGCGCTGCACACGGCGCTGCGCCTGCCTCGCGAGGCCGCTTTGGAGGTGGAAGGGGAGGATCTGGTGCCTGGTGTGCATGCCACCCTGGCAAGGCTGGAAGCCATGGTCGAGCGGTTGCATACCAGCCAGTGGCGCGGCGCCACCGGTCGACCCATCCACGATGTGGTCAATCTCGGGGTAGGAGGTTCCGATCTCGGCCCGCTGATGGTTACGCACGCCCTGGCGGACTATCGACCCGCCGGCGCTGCGCATATCGAGGTGCACTTCGCCTCGACCATGGATGGATCGCAGTTGGTCGATTACCTGAGCCGCTTCAACCCCGAGACCACCCTTTTCGTGATCTCGTCGAAATCCTTCACCACCATCGATACCCTCTCAAATGCCCGTACCGCAAGGGATTGGCTGCTGACGCGGTTGGTGCGCGACGGCGATGGCGGCGTGGACGAGTCCATGGTGATGCGCCAGCACTTCATTGGTGTCTCGGCGAAGCCCGAGAAGATGTGCGAGTGGGGCATTGCCGAGGCCAACCAGCTCGAGTTCTGGGAGTGGGTGGGAGGACGCTATTCGCTGTGGGGCGCCATCGGTCTGCCCATCGCCCTGGTGGTAGGGATGGCACACTTCCGTGACTTCCTCGCCGGCGCTCATGCCATGGACCGCCACTTCGCCGAAGCACCTCTCGCCGACAACCTGCCAACGCTGTTGGCCCTGGCGGGCATCTGGAACGTCAACTTCCTCGATATCCGGGCCCACTCGATCCTGCCCTACGATGGCCGGCTGGAGTATTTCGCCGCCTATCTCGAGCAGCTCGAGATGGAGTCCAACGGCAAGTCGGCGACCCATGATGGCCGCGAGGTGGCTTATTCGACCTGTCCGGTGCTCTGGGGGCAGCTTGGTCCCAACGCGCAGCACGCCTTTTACCAGCTGCTGCACCAGGGCACCCAGCCGGTGGTCTGCGACTTCATTGCCCCGCTGCGGCGCTACGATGATGTCGTTGAACCGGAGACCCGCGAGCATCTCAAGTCGCAGCATCGCTTGACCCTGGCCAACTGCTTCGCTCAGTCGAGACTCTTGATGCTGGGTGACGACGCCATCGACGAGACGGGGGAACGACCCGGCCACAAGCGCTACCGGGGCAACCAGCCCTCCACCACGCTGCTGCTCGATCGCCTGACCCCCGCCACCCTCGGCGCGCTTATCGCGTTGTATGAACACAAGGTATTTGTGCAGGCGACGATCTGGGGAATCAATCCCTTCGACCAGTGGGGTGTCGAGCTTGGCAAGCAGATCGCCGGAGAGACCGGGGAGATCCTGGCGAAGCGCACCGGCGGTGAGCATATGGATGCGTCCACACGGGCCTTGGTGGCGGCCGTCTGGCAGGCGGAAGCGGAAGACGCGGGCGGTGACGAAAGATGATACGAAAGTGAAACTGGCAATGCATACAGGTATTTGGGTATGCTGAGTGCACTGAAGCGCGGGCCGCCCGCCAGCGGTGTACTCTACCTCCATGGTTTCAACAGCGGCGTTGGCTCACCCAAGGCGGCGCTGGTGCGCTTGGCCTGCAAGGCATTGGGGCTGCGCTGCGAGACGCCCCAACTGCCGCACCGGCCGGCGGCCGCCTATCGGCTCGCCGAGGCACAACTCGGCGAGCTGGGGCCGAATCCGCTGGTGGCCGGCAGCTCCATGGGCGGTTTCCTGGCCACCTGCCTGGCCGAGCGCCATGACCTGCCCGCGGTGGTGATCAACCCGGCGGTGCGGCCGGTGCGCCTGGTGACGGGCTGGGTCGATGAGGTCTTCGTCAACGCGCATACCGGCGAGCGCTTTGCCATCGAGTCGAGCCACCTCGAAGAGCTGGCGAGCCTGACGCCGCAGTCGGTCTCGCCCCAGCGCTATCTGCTGTTACTGGGGACGGCCGACGAGAGCCTCGAGCCGGCGGACGCCTTCGACCTCTACCGTGGTGCCCGGACCATCCTGCACCCCGGTGGCGATCATGCCTTCGGCATGCTGGCAGAGTATCTTCCAGCGATTCTCGCCCACGGTGGCCACTGCCTGGAACCTGGGTGCATTTCCGATCAGGATCTGGATATGGACGACGCATGACACAGTACAGCGCCAGCTCAATCGAAGTACTCTCCGGCCTCGACCCGGTGCGCAAGCGCCCCGGCATGTATACCGACACTACCCGCCCCAATCACCTGATCCAGGAAGTGATCGACAACAGCGTCGACGAGGCGCTGGAGGGGCATGCCCGGGAAGTGGTCGTTCGGCTGCTGGAGGATGGCGGCATCGAGGTCAGCGATGACGGCCGCGGCATGCCCATCGACATGCATCCCGAACATGGCGTCACGGGGATCGAGTTGATCCTGACCCGGCTCCATGCCGGCGGCAAGTTCTCCCAGTCCAGCTACCGCTTTTCCGGTGGACTGCACGGGGTCGGAGTCTCGGTGGTCAACGCCCTTTCACGCCGTCTGGAGGTCGAGGTGCTGCGTGACGGCAGCCGGCACGCCATGGCCTTTGAGCATGGCGAGAAGGTCTCGGAGCTGACGGTGACAGGCAGCGTGGCCAAGCGGGTCACAGGCACCATCGTGCGCTTCTGGCCCGACCTCAGCTATTTCGACAGCCCCCGGCTGGCCATGGGCCGGCTACAGCACCTGCTGCGGGCCAAGGCGGTGCTCTGCCCGGGGTTGAAGGTCACGCTGGTCGAAGCCGACGGTGCCGAGAGCATCTGGCAGTACGAGGATGGCCTGCGCGACTACCTGGCCCAGGCCACTGACGGCTACGAGGTACTGCCTGCCTCGCCGCTGATCGGCCATTTCGCCGACGACGAGCAGGCGGTGGACTGGGCGATACAGTGGCTGCCCGAGGGCGGTGAGCCGCTGATGGAGAGCTACGTCAACCTGATCCCCACGACCCAGGGTGGTACCCACGTCAATGGCCTGCGTTCGGGCCTGCTCGAGGCCCTGCGCGAGTTCTGCGAATACCGCAGCCTGCTGCCGCGGGGCGTCAAGCTTACCGCCGACGATCTCTGGGAGCGTGTCTCCTATGTGCTGTCGGTGAAAATGCTCGACCCCCAGTTCGCCGGGCAGACCAAAGAGCGGCTATCGTCGCGGACCGTGGCGGCCTTCGTGGCCGGGGTGGTCAAGGATGCCTTCTCGCTGTGGCTCAATCATCACGTCGACCAGGCCGAGGCGCTGGCCGAGCTGGTGATCAATGCCGCCCAGCGGCGACAGAAGAGCGCCAAGAAGGTAGCGCGCAAGAAGGTCACCTCGGGGCCGGCCCTGCCGGGCAAGCTGGCCGACTGCTCCGGGCAGGACCCGGCCCAGGGCGAGCTGTTCCTGGTGGAGGGGGACTCGGCCGGGGGTAGCGCCAAGCAGGCACGCAACCGCGAGACCCAGGCGATCCTGCCGCTGCGCGGCAAGATCCTCAATACCTGGGAGGTCGAATCCCACGATATCTACGGCTCCCAGGAGGTCCACGATATCGCCGTGGCGGTAGGGATGGACCCGGGCAGCGACGATCTCTCCAAGCTGCGCTACCACAAGATCTGCATTCTCGCCGATGCCGATTCCGACGGCCTGCATATCGCCACCCTGCTGTGCGCGCTCTTCGTGCGTCACTTCCCCACGCTGGTGGACGCCGGCCATGTCTACGTGGCCATGCCTCCGCTCTACCGCATCGACCTTGGCAAGGAGGTTCACTATGCCCTGGACGAGAGCGAGAAGGCGGCGATCCTGCGTCGGCTGGAGGGCAAGCGCGGCACGGTGAACGTGCAGCGTTTCAAGGGGCTGGGCGAGATGAGCCCGCTGCAGCTGCGTGAGACCACCATGGCGGTTGAGACCCGACGCCTGGTACAGCTCACTCGCCAAGTCGGCGATGGCACCATGGAGATGATGGACATGCTGCTGGCGAAGAAACGCGCCGGTGACCGCAAGAGTTGGCTCGAAGATTACGGCAACCTGGCCGATATCGAAGTTTAGAGGGGGAGCCTGACTTCGCTCGGCTAGGTTCTCTAGCCAAGCATGAGCGTGATGAAGCTGCCGAGGTGAGCGGCGCCGGGAACAGGCCGAAGCGGAGGTCCTTTTCCAGGGAAGGAAAAGGTAGCGCCCAGGGATGGGTTCACAGCGCCTCTGCATAGGCCTGATGCCGGTCAAGCCGCGGTTTGAGGCCGGCGAAACTGCCAGCCTCTTGGAGGCGTAACCCGATGAAGAAAGAGATCGATCGATGACCATGGATATCCAGGTCGCGGAGGGCGACGTCGAACGTCTCTCGCTGCGCGAATACACCGAGAAGGCGTACCTCGACTACTCGATGTACGTGATTCTCGACCGCGCCTTGCCGCATATCGGCGATGGCATGAAGCCGGTGCAGCGGCGCATCATCTACGCCATGCGTGAGCTGGCGCTGGGTGCCAACGCCAAGTACAAGAAGTCGGCGCGCACCGTCGGCGACGTGCTGGGCAAGTTCCACCCCCACGGTGACAGCGCCTGCTACGAGGCGATGGTGCTGATGGCGCAGCCGTTCAGCTACCGCTATCCCCTGGTGGATGGCCAGGGCAACTGGGGTAGCCCCGACGATCCCAAGTCTTTTGCAGCGATGCGCTACACCGAAGCGCGCCTGTCGAAGTTCGCCGAGGTGCTGCTGGCCGAACTGGGCCAGGGCACCGTGGACTGGACGCCCAATTTCGACGGCACTATGAACGAGCCGGTGGTGCTGCCGGCACGCCTGCCCCACGTGCTGCTCAACGGCGGCACCGGCATCGCCGTGGGCATGGCCACCGATATACCGCCGCACAACGTCAGCGAAGTGGTCGAGGCCACCTGTCACCTGCTGCGTAACCCGGATGCCACCACGGCGGACCTGGTCGAGTTTCTGCCGGCCCCCGATTTCCCTTCCCATGCCGAGATCATTACCCCCCGTGCCGACCTGCGCAAACTGTACGAGTGCGGCCGTGGCTCGGTGAAGCTGCGGGCACGCTACGTCCTCGAGGAGGGCAAGGTCGTGGTCACCGCGCTGCCCTATCAGGTCAGCGGCTCCAAGATCCTGGAACAGATCGCCGCCCAGATGAACGCCAAGAAGCTGCCCATGGTGGCCGACCTGCGCGACGAGTCGACCCACGAGGACCCGACACGGCTGGTGATCGAGCCGCGCTCCAACCGGGTCGATATCGAGGCATTGATGGCGCATCTGTTCGCCACCACCGATCTCGAGAAGAACATCCGCGTCAATCTCAATGTCATCGGCCTGGACGGCCGGCCGCGGGTGATGCCGCTGCCCGACATGCTCGGCGAATGGCTCACCTTCCGCCGCAAAACCGTCCGCCGGCGCCTGGAGCATCGACTGGGCAAGGTGGAGGACCGGCTGCACATCCTCGAGGGCCTGCTGGCGGCCTACCTCAATCTCGACGAGGTGATCCGCATCATCCGCGAGGAGGATGAACCCAAGGCCGAGCTGATGCGGGCCTTCGCACTCACCGATCGCCAGGCCGAAGCGATCCTCGAGCTGCGCCTGCGCCACCTGGCCAAGCTCGAGGAGATGAAGATCCGTGGCGAACAGGACGCCCTGGAGGAGGAGCGCAAGCGCCTCAAGGAACTGCTCGGCAATGAAGCCGCCCTGACTGACCTGATCGAGGAGGAGATCCGCGAGGCGGGGCGGGAGCACGGCGACGCAAGGCGTGCGCCGATCGTCGAGCGCGAGGAGTCCCGAGCGCTATCCGAGGTCGAGCTGATGGGGGCCGACCCCATCACCGTGGTGCTCTCCGAGAAGGGCTGGATTCGTGCCGCCAAGGGACATGATATCGATCCCGAAGGGCTCTCCTACAAGTCCGGCGACAGCTTCGCGTTGGCGACTCGAGGCAAGACGAACCAGCCTCTGGTACTACTTGACGACACCGGGCGTGCCTATACCCTGGCGGCTCACAACCTGCCCAGTGCCAGGAGTCAGGGCGAGCCGGTGACCGGTCGCGCGAACGTGATGGCGGGGGCGCATATGGCCGGAGTCATGCTGGCCCCACCGTCCACCCGCTATCTGCTCGCCTCCGATGGTGGCTATGGCTTCGTGGCGCGCCTCGAGGATCTGACCGGCAAGAACAAGTCGGGCAAGTCGGTGCTCTCGGTGCCCAAGGGCTGCCGTGTCATGGCGCCGGTTCAGGTGCCGGAGGGGCAGGGCAGCTACGTGGCGGCGGTATCCAACGAGGGTCGTCTACTGCTCTTCCCGCTCGACCAGTTACCTGAGATGGCCAAGGGCAAGGGCAACAAGATGATCGATATTCCCGGCGCGCGTGCCGCTCGGCGCGAAGAACTGGTGCGCGATATCACCGTGCTGCCGGAAGGGGCGTCGCTGGTGATCCATGCCGGCAAGCGCAAGTTGACGCTCAAGGCCGCCGACCTGGATTACTATCGTGGCGAGCGTGGTCGGCGTGGCAGCAAGCTGCCCCGCGGCCTGCAGAAGGTCGATAGGCTGGAAAGCTCGGCAGACTAAAGCCATAACCTGACGGCCAGGGGTAGGTCGAAGAGGAGGTCATTTGCCATGGATGGCAAATGTAGCGCCCAGGGATGGGTTCACAGCGCCTCCTCGAAGACCTGGCGCCGAAAGCCGTCCTATCAGCGTATCCTGAGGCATGCATGACACGACGACTGCTGATTCGCGCCACCGGCGCGGCACGACCCGGCCAGCTGGCCGGCCTGGGCCAGGCCATGGCGCGCAGCGGCGCGCGGCTGCTCGACATCAACCAGAGCGTGACCTTCGGCATGGTCTCGCTGGAGGCACTGGTAGGGCTAGACCGTGAGAGTGATCTGGAGAGCGCTTTGAGTGCCGCCGGGGACACCCTGGGCCTCGAGGTACAGGCGATCCAGGTCAGCGCCGAGGATTACCAGCGCTGGAGCGTTCAGGCCAGCGAGCCACGTCTGATCCTCACACTGCTGGCGCCCCACCTACCGGCGGGCATCCTGGCCGAGGTGGGGGCGCTCACCGCCGAGCATGGCCTGACCGTGGAGCTGATCCATCGTCTCTCCGGCCGTGAGCCGCTGGACGGTGGCGTACCCCGTGATCACCACACCCAGGGCGCCTGCGTCGAGTGCTGGTTGCGCGGCGAGGAAGTGGATCTCGACGCACTGCGCGAGAAGGCGCTGGCACTGGGCGCCATGCATGGCGTCGACATCGCCATCCAGGAGGATTCCATCTGGCGCCGTCATCGTCGCCTGGTCTGCTTCGACATGGACTCGACCCTGATCAAGGCCGAGGTGATCGACGAGCTGGCGCGCCGCCATGGTGTCTACGACGAGGTGGCCGAGATCACCGAACGCGCCATGCGCGGGGAGCTGGATTTCCAGCAGAGCTTCCGCGAGCGTATGGCGAAGCTCAAGGGGCTTGATGAGGCCGTGCTCGCCGAAATCGCTGAAACCCTGCCGATGATGGATGGCGTCGAGCGGCTGATGTACCACCTCAAGCGGCTGGGCTATCGCACGGTAATCCTGTCCGGGGGCTTCACCTACTTCGCCCAGCACCTGCAGCAGAAGCTTGGCTTCGACGAGGTGCATGCCAACGAACTGCTGATCGAGAACGGCAAAGTGACCGGCGAGGTGCGCGAACCGATCCTCGATGCCAATCGCAAGGCCGCCCTGCTGCGGGAGATTGCCGCGCGCGAAGGCCTGACCCTGGAGCAGACCATCGCCGTGGGCGACGGCGCCAACGACCTGAAGATGCTTGCCACCGCGGGGCTGGGCATCGCCTTTCGCGCCAAGCCGCTGGTGCGCAGCCAGGCACGACAGTCGATCTCGACCCTGGGCCTCGATGCCGTGCTCTACCTGATGGGCTATCGACAGGTGGATCTCGAAGACGAGGGACGCTGAAGCGCTGGTTCCAGGAGGCTTTCTGGCTTACCTTCGAAGAACCCCATCAGACCGGAGGTCGCCATGCCCCAACCGCGTTTCACTACCGAGCAACTCGAAGAGCTCAATATTCTCTGTCTCTACAACCTGGATACGACCCAGGAGGGGATCAAGGTTCACTCCAGCGCCGCGCCCGAGGCCATTGCCGCTGCAGGGCGCCTCTATGCCAAGGGCTTGGTGACACAGGCCGACGGCGGCTACATGACCCCACTGGGTCGGGAAGCGGCCCAGCATGCCCAGGACCTTCTAGGTCTGCTCGACCCCGCCGATCTTACTACCTGACAGCTCACAACTTCGCGGCTGCATCATTCTCTGACGCCCTGCACCCGGCCGGGAATAGCCCGGCCGGGTTCGACATGGTTACCAGGTCTGCACTTATTCGCCGACCGCTGCATGGTAAGATCACGCCGCATTATCTTTTCAAGACCCAGTCAGGCATGAGAATGACACCCATGAGTGCTTCCTTCGCTACCTGGCGCGACCGCTTCGAACAGCTGCGCGCCAACAAGATTTTTGAACTCACGGTGATCACCATCATCGTGCTCTCGGCACTGCTGATCGGCGCCCGAACCTACGAGGAAGTCTCCCGTTTCCAGCAGGCGCTGCGAGTGATGGACGTGGCCGTCACGGTATTTTTCCTGATGGAGATACTGATTCGCATGGCAGCCGAGAAGCGTCTGCGCGACTTCTTCAAAAGCGGCTGGAACGTCTTCGATTTTCTGATCGTCACCGCCAGTCTGATCCCCATGGATGACTCGGAAATGGTGCTGCTGGCCCGTCTGTTGCGCATCTTCCGGGTGATGCGCCTGGTCTCCATGATCCCCGAACTGCGCATGCTGATGGCGGCGCTGTTCAAGTCGATTCCGCGCATGGGATACGTGGTGCTGTTGATGTTCATCATCTTCTACATCTACGGGGCCATCGGCAGCTTCCTGTTTCATGACGTGGACGAGCGGCTCTGGGGTAATATCTCGCTGGCCATGCTGACCCTCTTCCAGGTAGCCACCTTCGAGAGCTGGGCAACGGCGGTGCTCTACCCGACCATGGAGCACTACCCCTATGCTTGGATATTCTTCCTTACCTTTATCTTTCTCAACGCCTTCATCTTTCTCAACATGATGATCGGCATCGTGCTGGACGTGATGCAGAAGGAGAGCGTGGCCATCGAGCTGGAGAGTGGAACGGGCGAGGCAGCCGAGTTGCACGGCCTGCGCAACGACGTGCGCCAGCTTCGCGATCAGCTGTCACGGATGGAGGCGATGCTGGAGCGCGGGGCCGAAATCGCGCCACTGCAGAAGAAGACGGACGGCCAGGCTTGACAAGCAGGCGCCAGACTGATTTTCTAGGGGTATGAAACTGTCATTTCGCCACCTCAGCCTGGACCTACGACTACTAACCGGCCTTTGAACGCGCCGGGCGATGCCGAGCATCGCGATTTCTTGTCCAGGTCAGTTGAGGTACCGAAATGTCATTCTTTCCCGTTTTTACCCTTAGCCGCCGTTGTTCCGACGCGATCGTATCCGGTCGCGCCCATCGACGCGCTAGTGATTCCAGCGCCCCGGTATGCCTAGTGCAGCCGGGGCGCTTCCGTTTCTGCGCATTATCGCGCAGCCGGACTCCCCGTACTCCTGACACAACCATGATGCCGAACCGTATCCTGAACACCAGAGCGCCTACCCAGGGAGAATACCGCCATGATGCTCGATAACCCCGCCGCCAAGTACCGCCCCTTCGTCGCCGTCGATCTGCCCGATCGCCAGTGGCCGAGCAAACGTATCGAGACACCGCCACTGTGGTGCAGTGTCGACCTGCGTGACGGCAACCAGGCGCTGATCGATCCCATGGATCATGAGCGTAAGCAGCGTTTCTTCGACCTGCTGGTCAAGATCGGCTTCAAGGAGATCGAGGTCGGCTTTCCTTCGGCATCCCAGACCGATTTCGACTTCGTCCGTGCCCTGGTGGAGCAGGACAAGGTGCCCGACGACGTGACCATCCAGGTGCTGACCCAGGCGCGGCCGCATCTGATCGACCGTACCTTCGAGTCCCTGAAGGGCGCCAAGAACGCCATCGTCCACGTCTACAACGCGACCGACCCGGTATTTCGCCGCGTCGTGTTCGATGTCAGCAAGGAGGAGTGCATCGGCATCGCCGTGGATGCCACCACGCAGATCCGCCAGCGCATGAGCGAAGCCCCCGAGACCAACTGGACCTTCCAGTACTCGCCGGAGCTGTTCACCACCACCGAGATGGACTTCGCCAAGGAGGTGGTCGAGGCGGTGATGAAGGCCTACGGCGCGTCTCCCGAGAAGCCGATGATCGTCAACTTGCCGGCCACCGTTGAGGCCGCCACGCCCAACAACTACGCCGACCAGGTGGAGTGGTTCTGTCGCAACGTGAAGGACCGCGACAGCTTGATTGTCAGCGTTCACCCGCATAACGACCGCGGTACCGGCGTGGCGGCTGCCGAGCTGACCGTGATGGCCGGTGCCGACCGCGTCGAGGGCACACTGTTCGGCAACGGCGAGCGTACCGGCAACGTCGACATCGTGACGCTGGCCATGAACCTCTACACCCAGGGTGTGAATCCTGGCCTCGACTTCTCCAACATCACGCCGATAATGCGTGAAGTGGAGTACTGCAATCAGCTGCCGGTGCATCCGCGCCACCCCTATGTGGGCGACCTGGTCTTCACCGCCTTCTCTGGCTCCCACCAGGATGCGATCAAGAAAGGGATGGCGGTGCGTCGTGCCGATCCCGATGCGGTCTGGGCAGTGCCCTATCTGCCCATCGATCCTCTCGACGTGGGGCGCAGCTACGAGGCGGTAATCCGTGTCAACAGTCAGTCGGGGAAGGGTGGCATCTCCTATTTGCTGGAGCAGGAGCATGGCATCGAACTGCCGCGCCGGCTCTCCATCGAATTCAGTCACGTGGTTCAGGAGGTCGCCGACCGTACGGCCAAGGAGATCACTTCCCAGATGATCTACCAGGCCTTCGCCGACGAGTACCTCGAGAAGCGTGAGCCCATGGTCCTGGTCAACCATCGGCTCTCCTCGGAACAGGACAGCCCAAGAGTTCATCTGGAAGCTCAGGTAGAGCGGCAGGGCGAGCGGCTGACCATACACGGCGAAGGCAATGGCCCGCTGGCGGCCTTCGTTCGTGCGCTGGCGGCGGAGGGCAATGACGTGGAGATCATCGATTACCACGAGCACTCCCGCGGCCAGGGCGCCGACGCGGAGGCGATCGCCTATGTGGAGGTGCGTATCGAGGGCGAGGCGGTGTTCGGTGTCGGTATCGACGAGAGCATCACGACCGCGTCCATGAAGGCGGTGATCAGCGCCATCAACCGGCACCTCTCGAGCCAGGCGCCGGCGCCCAATGTCACCGCGGCGTCGCTGGCCTGAGGCCTACCCCTGCTGGCGGGCCAGCCAGGCCCGCCAGCCACCGTACTCGGTCACATCCCTTGCCTCATCGGGTTCGTGAACAAACCCTGCCGCACAGATGAAACCGGTCTTCCATTCGCCGCTGGCCAGCTCCACCTGCCCGAGACCCAGCGGTGTGGGAATGCCTGCCAGGAAACTGCCGAGGCTGGTGATCGGCAACCGCCATACTTCGACCTCGATGGCTTCGCCACGCACCTCGTCGCGAACCAGGGCCGGGCGCGCCGGCGGTCCGCCGGAGAGGGTGTAGAGGCGATACCGGCGGGCACTACGGGTCGTTTCGATCAGGCGGCCATCGCGCTCGAGGAGCTGATGGTTGAGCGGCAGACCCACGAGGTGTGCCCCACACACCACCAGGTCCAGGGTGCCGTCGGCCATGGGCGGCAGCATCTCGAGCGTCGCTCGTTCGCGTCCGGTGGCCCCCAGCGGTAGCATCCACTGCTCTTCCAGGGCACGGCCCAGGGCGAGCAGCCGGAGATCCTCGAAGGCGGACCCGAACAGCGTCACCCCGACGGGCAACCCGGCATCGGTGAAGCCGGCGGGGACGGCGAGGGCGCTGTAGTCGAGCAGGTTCATGAAGTTGGTCCAGGTCCCGAGCCGAGAATTCACACCGATCGGATCGGCGGCGACCTCGGCCTTGGTCGGGTGGGTCACGGTGGTGGGGCAGAGCATGACATCCACCCTGGCCAGCAGGGCGTCGGCCTGGCGCTTGTACTCGGCGAGCTGGTAGCGGGCCTCGAAGGCGTCCACTGCCAGCGGGGTCGCGCCGCCCTCGGTAATCCGGCGAGTCACCGGGTGCACCGCGTCGGGATCTCGCTTCAGCAACTCGCGAATGGCGTGATAGCGCTCGGCGACCCAGGGGCCCTCGTAGAGCAGCCGGGCGGCGGCGAGAAGCGGGCTGCAGTCGAGCTCGACCTTCTCGCCACCCAGCGCCTCCAGCTGGGCGATTGCGGCGCGCATGCCGGCGCTGTAGGCCGCGTCGGTATGCCACTGTGACTGCGGCGGGACGCCGAAGCGGAAGCGGCTGGGCGCCTGACCATAGCGCTGGCCGTGAATCGCGAAGTCATGGCGACGCGACCAGGCGCACTCGGCATCGTAGGCGCAGGCCACCTGAAAGACGGCATGGGCATCGTCGGCGCCGAGGGCAAAGAGGCTGATGGTGTCGAGCGTGGCGCAGGCCGGCACCACGCCCCGGGTGCTTAGCAGCCCCAGGCTCGGCTTGAGCCCGAACAGATTGTTGAAGCAGGCCGGCACGCGGCCCGAGCCGGCGGTATCGGTGCCCAGGGCGAAGCTCACCTGACCGGTGGCGGTCACCACCGCCGAGCCGCTGCTCGAGCCGCCGGGAATGTAGTCGGCATCGAAGGCGTTGCCCGGGGCACCGTACACTTCCAGGGCACGCTCACCGACCAGTCCGGTGGCAAACTGATCGAGGTTGGTCTTGCCCAGGGGAATGGCGCCGGCATCGATGAGCCGCTGCACCACGAAGGCACTCTTGCTGGGCGTGTAGGCGAAGGAGGGACACCCCGCCGTGGTCGGCACACCGGCCAGGTCGATGTTGTCCTTGAGGGCGAAGGGCACCCCATAGAGCGGCAGGCTGTCCGGGGAGTGTCCCTCCAGGCGCTCCAGGTAGGGCGTGAGCTGCTCGCGGCCGAGGCGAGTGATCCACGCCGGGTCGCCTCCGTGCTCCGTCGCCTCGGCGAGCAGGCGGTCGATCAGGGCGGAGGGCGTCAACTCGCCACTCCGGTAGGCGGTATGCAGGGAGTCGATATCGAGTCGTGGTGTCGTCATGGCGTCGGGCCTCTATGGGCAGCAAAATGATCGGTGAAGGTAACGTCGGCAGTCGTGCGGCTCATCGGCTCTCCTCTTCATCGGCGAGAATCACCAGCGGCTGGCCCGACTGGACGGCGGCGCCTTCCTGGAGGGGAAGCCGCGTCACCCGGCCCGCGCGGAAGGCGGTGATCTCGACCTCCATCTTCATCGACTCCACCAGGGCCAGGGTCTGACCGGCTTCGACGCTGTCGCCTTCGCGAACCAGCAGCTTCCAGAGGCTACCGGTCACCGGGCTGTCGATGCCGATTTCGTCATCGCCGAGTTCCGTGGTGTCGATGGCCGCCGGGGCCTGGTCCTCGAAGGTGAACTGGCCGTTGTCGCGCCACTCGGCCATTTCCTTCTGGAAGGCGGCTTCGCGGCGCTCGCGGAACTCGGCGATCTGCTCCGCTCGTGCCGCGATGTCGGCCTGGTAGTCGGCGAGCTTGAAGCGCGTGGTCTCGATCTGAAGCGGATAGCGCCCATGGGGAAAGTCGCGGCGGATCCGTGCCAGTTCCTCGTGGCCGACCTCGAAGAAACGCAGCTGATCGAAGAATCGCAGCAGCCAGGGATTCTCGAAGTACTCGGTCTGGCGATAGCGGTTCCACATCTGCAGGGTGCGGCCGACGAACTGATAGCCCCCCGGGCCTTCCATGCCGTAGACACACAGATAGGCGCCGCCGATACCCACCGAGTTCTCGGCGGTCCAGGTGCGAGCGGGGTTGTACTTGGTGGTGACCAGGCGCTGGGTGGGGTCGAGGGGCGTGGCGACAGGCGCGCCGAGATAGACGTCCCCCAGCCCCATCACCAAGTAGCTGGCATTGAAGACGATATCGCGCACCTGCTCGGTGCTCTCGAGCCCATTGATGCGACGAATGAAGTCCAGATTGCTGGGGCACCAGGGGGCGTTCGGGCGCACGCTGCGCTGGTATTTTTCGATGGCCTCGTGGCAGGCGGGATCGTCCCATGAGAGCGGTAGATGCACGATCCGGGACTCCACTTCCAGTGTTTCGACGTCGCAGAGCTCGCGCTCGGCCCTCTCCAGATGGGTGAGCAGGGCGTCCAGCGATAGCTCGTCGGGTTCGTAGTGGAGCTGCAGCGAGCGGATGCCGGGCGTCAGCTCGCGCAGGCCGGGCAGACGATTGTCCCCGAGCCACAGCATCCAGGCATGGACCCGGAAGCGCAGGGCAATATCCAGCTCCATGGCGCCGAACTCGATGAGCAGGAAGTCGTCGCCGGCGCGGCGATAGACGATGCGTTCACCGGCAACGTCGGCAGGCACGTCGCGCAGCACCGGGCTGCCGCGGCGCTCCTCCACCTGGAGGGCGGAGCGGTCGCTCAGCGTCGCGAGCCGAGTCTGCTGGTGTCTCTCCAGTCGGCGTGCGGTATCGAGGTCCACCGGTACGAAGCGGATACGGTCACCGGCGGTGAGCTGGCCGAGCTTCCAGCGCTCGGCGCGCACCACCGTGGCGGGACACACGAAGCCGCCCAACGAGGGGCCGTCGGGACCCAGGATGACCGGCATGTCGCCGGTGAAGTCGATGGTCCCGAAGGCGTAGGCGTTGTCGTGGAGGTTAGACGGGTGCAGGCCCGCCTCGCCACCGTCGGCGCGTGCCCACTCCGGGCGCGGACCGATCAGGCGCACGCCGGTTCTGCTGGAGTTGTAGTGCACCTCCCATTCGTGGGCGAAGAAGGTGTCGATGTCCTGCTCGGTGAAGAAGTCCGGCGCGCCGTGGGGGCCATAGAGGACGGCGATCTCCCAGGTTCGGCCCGCGCTCGGGCTATCCGGGCGAGGGCGTCCGAACGCAGGCACCAGCGACGGGGGCAGTGTGCGCGGCGTGACGGAGTCGAGGTCGGGCAGCGCGAGCATGTCGCCGGTGCGCAGGGCGCGCCCGCCGTGGCCGCCGAACTGGCCGAGGGTGAAGGTGCTGCGCGAACCGAGGTACGCCGGGCAGTCGATGCCGCCGCGAACCAGCAGGTAGGCGCGTGCCCCGACGGTTGCCTTGCCCAGCGACAGCGTGGCCCCGGCGGGAATGTCCACGACCCGCCAGAACGCCACGCGATGCCCGTCGAGCTCGGCAGGCAGCTCGCTGCCGGCAAGCACGATCTGCGTCGCGCGGTGAAAGCGCAGGGTGGGGCCGGTCAGGGTGATCTCGAGGCCGGCGGCCTGCGGTGCATTGTCCAGCAGGCGATTGCCGAGGCGAAACGACCAGTCGTCGAACGGGCCGGAGGGGGGCACCCCGACGTCCCAGTGACCCTGGCGACCGGGGTAATCCTGCAGGGTGGTCAGGGTCCCGGCGCTGATCACCTCGATGGCCGGGGGTGACCAGGCGAGATCGTCCAGCCAGCGGGTGTGAAATTCTGCTCGGCCAAAGCGCGCATCGCGCAGCACATGGGAGAGCCAGGTGCGATTGGTCTCGAAGCCGTATACGCGGGAGCGCTCGAGGACCTCGG
Organism: Halomonas sp. DQ26W; assembly: GCF_003339685.1. GTDB lineage: Bacteria > Pseudomonadota > Gammaproteobacteria > Pseudomonadales > Halomonadaceae > Halomonas. The sequence continues at coordinate 64,915 of NZ_QPKI01000007.1, forward strand.
CGAGCCGCTCCATGGCGCTGTCCCGGTCGTCGGCATGCACGATCACCTTGGCCAGCATGGGGTCGAACAGCGCCGACACCTCCAGCCCCGCCTCGATGGCGTGATCGATACGTAGTCCTTTGCCCAAGTCAGAATCGACCTCGGGAAATGCCACCTCGCTGAGCAGCCCGGCGCTGGGGCGGAAGTCCTGGCTGGGGTCCTCGGCGTACAGGCGTGCCTGGATGGCATGGCCCCGGGGGGCGAGGTCGCGGACCAGTTCGGGCAGGGGAGGCAGTGTGCCGGCCCCCAGGCGCACCATCCACTCGACGATATCCACGCCCCACACCATTTCCGTCACGCCGTGCTCCACCTGCAGGCGGGTGTTGACCTCCAGGAAATAGAACGTCTCGCGCTCGGCGTCATAGATGAACTCGACGGTGCCGGCACTGCGGTAGGCCACCGATTCGCCCAGGCGCACGGCGGTGGCATGCAGGTCGCGCCTTACGTGTTCGGGCAGGGCGGGGGCGGGGCTTTCTTCCAGCACCTTCTGATGGCGGCGCTGGGTCGTGCAGTCTCGCTCGCCCAGGGCCACGACATTGCCCTGGCCATCGCCGAACAGCTGTACCTCGAGGTGGCGGGCGCGGCCGATGTAGGCCTCGACGAACACGCCGCCGTCACCGAAGTTGCGCTCGCCCAGGCCACTGACCGAATCGAAGGCGCGCCTGAGCGTGGCTTCGTCCGCACAGACCTGCATGCCGATCCCGCCGCCGCCGGCGGTGGACTTGAGCATGACCGGGTAGCCGATACGCTGAGCCCGTGCCGCGGCGTCCTCGACGTCATCGAGCAGGCCGGACCCAGGCACCAGCGGCACGCCGGCCCGCTCGGCCAGGTCGCGCGCCGTGTGCTTGAGGCCGAAGTCACGCACCTGGGCGGCGGTGGGCCCCAGGAAGACCAGCCCGGCGGCTTCACAGGCCTCGATGAAGCGGGTGTTCTCGGAGAGAAAGCCGTAGCCGGGGTGAATGGCCTCGGCGCCGCTTTTCCTGGCGATATCGATCAGGCGGTCGATGGCCAGGTAGGTGTCGGCGGCGCCTCCCTCTCCCAGGGAATAGGCTTCGTCGGCGTCGAAGGCATGGGGGGCATCCCGGTCGGCCTCGGCATAGACCACCACCGAGCCGATACCGAGTCGCTTGAGGGTGCGCAGGATGCGTGCGGCGATAGCGCCGCGGTTGGCGATCAGGACCTTGGTGAACATCGTCGTTGTCCGTTGACGGTGCGGGTCGTCCCGCGTCCGTGTCAGCCGCATCCGGGGTCGTCCCCGGTAGGCCTTCATTATTCCCAGATCAGAAGCTCGATGGGCGTCGGGTTGTAGCCGTTGCAGGGGTTGTTGAGCTGTGGGCAGTTGGAAACCAGCACCACGACATCCATGGCGGCGACCATCTCCACGTACTTGCCCGGGGCCGAGATGCCGTCCTCGAAGGTCAACCCGCCCTCCGCAGTGACCGGCACATTCATGAAGAAGTTGATGTTGTGGGTGATGTCGCGCTTGGTGATGCCGTATTCCGGGTAGTCGGCGATGGCCTGCATCCAGTTGTCTCGGCACGAGTGCATGTGGCGCTTCTCGAGGTCGTAGCGCACGGTGTTGCTCTCGCTGGCGCAGGCGCCGCCCAGGGTGTCGTGGCGTCCGCAGGTGTCGGCGGTGATGGTCAGCATCAGGTTGCCCTCGCTGGAGAGCAGCCGCGAGCCGGCAGTCAGGTAGAGCGCGCCCTGTTCGCGCACGGTATCCATGGCGCTGTAGCGTTCGGCGGTATCCCGGGCGGAGTAGAACAGGGTATCGGCGGCCTGGTTGCCCTCCAGGTCGAGGATGCGCAGGGTCTGGCCGGCTTTCAGGGTGCCGATGTAGTGATCGCCGGCGTCCACGGTGGTGCGGTTCACGGCGTTTTCGGGGCGCAGGGTGCTTTCGATGATCATGCGGTGCATCCTCCCTCAGAGGCCCAGGTGGTAGAGGCGATTATTCTCGAAGCCGCGCGCGTTTTCGGGTCGCGAGCGGAAGCAGGCGTCGTTCTCGTCCGGGGGCGGGGCGACCCCCAGGCGGACATCCACCCCGCGGCGGGGGTAGTCGGGGCTGGGGTCCATGGGATGCGGGCAGGTATGCAGTACCACCAGCGTATCCATCTCGAAGCGCAGGGTGACGCTGTCGCCAGGCTCGCCGTGGTCGGTTATATAGCGCAGGCGCCCGGTGTCGTCGCTCTCTACGCGAGAGAAGAGATTGAGGTTGGCGGCGAGATCCCGGCGGCCCAGCCCGTATTTGGCCAGCTCTACCAGAAAGGCGTCATGGCCGGTGAGGGTCCAGTCGTTATGGGCCTGCTGGTAGCTCATCGGCTGCCAGCCCTTGCCGACCAGGTGGTGACGCATCAGGTTGCCGCCGACGCTGTCGTGCCAGCCGAGGTCGTCCTGGGTGATCGAGGCGAAGATGCGTCCCATGTCGGAGTAGAGACAGTGGTTCCGGGTCAGTTTGAAGGTGTGCTGGCACTTCAGGGTGTCGGGCAGGTTCAGGCGCTCGAGCAGGTTTTCCGGGTTGTAGCAGAGCAGACCCGCGTTGGTGCCGGCCTGCTGGACGCTCAGCTTGAGCGTCGTGCCCCGGCGCAGGCGGAGCGACCAGTGGTGGCCGCCGGGCAAGTGGGTGGTATAGAGCGCTTCGCTGTGGTCAGCGGTGTTGGCGGGCGTGCTCATAGCAGCGTCTCCTGGGTCAGGGTCTTGAGGCCGCGCTCGGCCAGGCTTGCCTTCAAGTCCTGCGGCGGCTGGCGCTGGGCGATCGGCAGATCGTAGGTGATGGTGGCGCCATAGGCTTCAGGGGCCTGGGGGTCGTGGCGCAGCTTGTCGAAAACCCATAGCCGCGTGCCCAGCGCGAAGGCCTCCTTCAGGTCGTGGGTGATCATGAAGATGGTCAGCTGCTGGTCTTGCCACAGTCGCAGGATCAGCTCGTGCATGTCCTGACGGATGCCGGGGTCCAGGGCGCCGAAGGGCTCGTCGAGCAGCAGGATGCGCGGGCGCATCATCAGTGCCTGGGCGATGGCCAGGCGCTGCTGCATGCCGCCGGAAAGCTCGTGGGGATATTTCCCCAGGGCGTCCGAGAGGCCGACTTCCCGGATGCGCGCCATGGCCTTGTCACGAGCATGACGCCGTGCGGCGCCGAAGCTCTTGCCCAGCCAGCGTGACTGGCGGAGTTCCTCGGCGATCATCACGTTGCCGAGCACGGTCAGGTGGGGAAACACCGAATACTTCTGGAACACAACGCCGCGATCCGGCCCTGGCTCATCGGGAATCGGCCGCCCGTCGAGGGTGAGCGACCCGCGTGAGATGCGCTCAGTGCCCAGCAGCATCTTGAGGAAGGTGGTCTTGCCACAGCCCGAAGCCCCTACCAGGGTCACGAATTCGCCGGCGTCGACCCGGAAGTCGAGGCGCTCGAGCACGACATACTCCCCGTAGTGCTTCTCCAGGCGCTTGGCTTCCAGCAGGCTCATGGGTTGTCTCCCTCTTCCGCGTGATACCAGGGAAAGGCCCATCTTGAAACCCGGGCCAGTGCCTGATCGAGAAGGAAGGCGAGGAAGGTGATCCAGGCCACATAGGGCAGAATCACATCCATCGACAGGTAGCGCCGCACCAGGAAGATGCGGTAGCCAAGCCCTTCCTGGGCGGCAATGGCCTCGGCGGCGATCAGGAACAGCCAGGCGGTACCCAGCGCCAGCCGGGTGGCGTTGAGCAGCCTGGGGGTGAGCTGCGGCAACAGCACCCGGATCAGCACCTGCCAGGAGTTGCCGCCGAGGGTCTGTGCCTTGATCAGCTGTTCGTCCGGCAGACGCAGGGCGTGGCCCTGGAGGTCACGGATCAGGAAGGGCGTCACGCCGATGACGATGAGTGCGATCTTGGCGGCCTCACCGGTGCCGAAGGCGATGAACAGGATCGGCAGGATCGCCATCGGGGGAATCAGGGAGATCACCGTTACCAGCGGCGAGAACTTGGCGCGTACCAGCGGCAGCCCGCCGTTGGCGAGCCCTACGAACAGGCCGATCAGGGCACTGATCGCCACCCCCAGCAACAGGCGTTCCAGGCTGGCGAACGTGTCCGCCCAGAGGACGACCTGGCCGGTGCGCTGATTCTCTTCGGTGGCCATGGTGAAAAAGGTATTGGCCATGGTGGCCGGGGCCGGAAGCAGCCGATCATTGGGGTTCTCGGCGAGGCGGGCATTGGAGAGCGAGAGGTAGACCAGGGCGATGATCAGGAACGGCAGCAGGCCCAGCATCCAGCGCCCGCCCCGAGAGGGAGCGAGATTGATCAGACGTTTCATGGCGGCTCCACGTCAGGATTATGGGACAGGATCGCTCGCCGCCCAGGGGCGGCGAGCGATCTCCTGACGGCTGGCTTATTGGTGTGCGTCGATATAGGCCCGAGTGAAGCTCGGGTCGAAGCGCAGCCTGATGTTGCCCTCGTCGCCGAACACACCCTGTGAGGTCTCGATACCCACCACACCGGGGTTGGGCGCTATGTCGCCGAGCAGTCCGTGTTCGAAGCTGAATTCCGCAACCAGCTGCATGGTCTCGAGGAGCTCCTCGCTCTGGAACAGCTCGAGGGCCTCGGCCGGATCGGTATAGAGATAGGTGGCGTCGAGCTGGGCGCGATAGCCCTCCAGGTCCGTACCGGCGGCCTCGGCCATCTGCGAGAGTGCCTCTTCATCGCCATCGGCCATCAGCGCCATGGTCTCGTACCAGGCGCCAACCAGCGCATGGCCGAAATCGGGGTAGTCGGTCAGGGTCTGGGTGTTGACCACCATCAGGTCGAGGATCTCACCGGGAATCTCACTCGAATCGAAGGCCAGGAAACTGCCCTCGAGGCCCGTCACGGTAGAGAGCTGAGGATTCCAGGTGACCACGGCGTCGATGCTGTCGCGGCTGGCGAACAACCCGGCGATATCGGCGTCTCCGGTGTTGACGGTGGACACATCCCGCTCGCTCAGGCCGACGCTGTCGAGCGCACGGGCAAGCAGGTAGTGGGAGACGCTGAATTGCACCAGGTTGATATCGCGGCCGGCAATGTCTTCGAGACCGTCGGCGTTCTTCAGCACCACGCCGTCGTTGCCGTCCGAGTAGTCACCGACGATCAGGGCGGTGGAGTCGACACCGCTGGCGGCGGGGATGGTCAGGGCGTCCATGTTGGTCATGGCGCAGCCGTCGACGTTGCCAGAAGTGAACTGGTTGATCGACTCGACGTAGTCGTTGACCTGGATGACATCGATCTCGATTCCGTACTTCTCGGCCCAGCGGTCGACGATACCGGCCTCTTCGGCATAGCCCCAGGGCATCCAGCCGGCATAGATCGACCAGCAGACGCTGAACTGGTCGCGATCCTGGGCATTGACAGGAGCACCAACCAGCGCAGAGGCAATCAGGGTGGCGGTGAGCGAAGTGGGCAGAGCGAAACGCTTGGGGAAGGTAGGACGGGTCATGGCGGCCTCCGGGCGGCTGGGAAAAATCGGGGGGGCGTCGGCGCAGCGGCTGCACCTGTCCTCCCGGGCTTTTGTCCCGCCGTGTAACCTTGCATCGGCAAGAGTCGTCCTGGACGAACCCTCTTCCTGCTGATGCCGGGTCGACGGCTCTCGGACCTGGCGTCACATCTGGGGGATTGAGCGATGTGACCGGAACCCTAGCCGTCCATTGGAAACCGAATTGTCTGGCAGCCTGGGCCACCGATACCCCATTTCATCTAATCTCAAGCAAACACATTGCCACCTTCTGTAAAAACAACCATAAAACAGTGCTATGCAGCCTGATATCGAGCTCCTGGCCAGGATGTTTGTCACACGCTGGCACCAACATGGTGAGGATGCACGTCTACTTGCACCCGAATGGAGCGTTCACAGCGGCGCCTTGCTGGCTCCACCGGGAATCTCCCGCACCAGCTTAGGCACCAGAAACCCGGGCAGCACGTCCCGAAGACCTGCGACCAGCCCGCGGGCCTCTTCGTCTGGCACGTCAAAGTGGGCCGCGCCGGCCACCGGATCGAGTACGTGGAGGTAGTAGGGCAGCACGCCGGCCTCGAAGAGTCGTTCGGAGAGCGCGGCCAGGGCGTCCACGCCGTCATTGACCCCGCGCAGCAGCACGCTCTGGTTGAGCAGGGTGACGCCGGCGGCCTTGAGCCGTTCGCAGGCTTCTACCACGGCATCATCGATCTCGTTGGCGTGGTTGATATGCAGCACCACCACCTTCTGCAGGCGGGTAGCGCCGAGCCACTCGAGCAGGGCGTCATCGACGCGATCCGGGATCACCACCGGCAGGCGGGTGTGGATGCGCAGCCGCTTCAGGTGGGGGATGGCATCGAGTCTTTCCACCAGCCAGGCCAGCTGGCGGTCGCTGGCGGCGAGCGGGTCGCCGCCGGAGAGAATCGCTTCGCTGATCGAAGTATCGCCACTCAGGTGCTCGAGAGAGGTTTCCCACTGGCTGCGGGAGGGCGTGTTCTCTTCATAAGGAAATTGACGCCGAAAGCAATAGCGGCAGTTAACCGCACAGGCGGGGCTGGTGATCAATAGCACGCGACCGGTGTATTTGTGGATCAGCCCCCGTGCCGGGGTGTGGTCGGCTTCCGACAGGGGGTCGGCGACGTAGCCCGGTACCACCTCGCTTTCGGCCGCCAGCGGTAGTACCTGTCGCAGCAGCGGATCATCGGGGTCGCCGTGGCGCATACGCGCCAGGAAGGCCTCCGGAACGCGCACCTCGAAGAGTGCATGGCCGTGCTCTGCCCCCGGCAGCCAGCTGTCGTCGAGGCCCAGGCGGCGGCACAGTTCCCGCGGGTCGCGAATGGCGCCCGAGAGCTGTGCCTGCCAGGCTGAGGGCAGAATTACGGGCATCTCATCAGTTTGCGATGATTCCTGTCTCTGCAAAAGGACAGGGCTTCGGGTTATCATGCGGCACACCAGTCACATAGGCGAGGGCTTGGTTCCTCGTCGATTTCATATCCGCGCGTCCAGGCCATGCTGTGACGCGCTCGATCATTTGAGAGGCAATATGGCGAACTATTCTACCAACGAATTCAAAGGCGGGCTGAAGGTGATGCTGGACGGTGATCCTTGCGCGATCGTCGAGAACGAATTCGTCAAGCCGGGCAAGGGCCAGGCTTTCAATCGGGTCAAGCTGCGTAACCTGATCACGGGCCGCGTCTGGGAGCGTACCTTCAAGTCTGGCGAATCCCTTGAGGGGGCCGACGTGATGGATCTGCAAATGGAGTTTCTCTACTCCGACGGGGACATGTGGTATTTCATGAAGACCGACGGCTCTTTCGAGCAGTACGCGGTCGAGAAGAAGGCACTGGGCGACACGACCAAGTGGCTCAAGGAGCAGGTGGCGTACACCGTGACGCTGTGGGACGACAACGCCATCAGTGTGACGCCGCCCAACTTCATTGAACTGGAAGTGATCGAGACCGATCCGGGCCTCAAGGGCGACACCGCCCAGGGCGGTTCCAAGCCAGCCGCGCTCTCCTCCGGTGCCGTGGTACGGGTGCCGCTGTTCATCAACCAGGGCGAAGTGCTGAAGATCGATACGCGCTCCGGCGAATACGTATCACGAGCATAAGCGATAGCTCGACAAGCGGCGCCGGGGACAGGTCGGAGCGGAGGTCATTTGTCATGGATGACAAATGTAGCGCCCAGGGATGGGTTCACAGCGCCTCCGCGAAGTGCCTGTCGCCGGATCAGCCGCACTTTGCCAGGCTCCCACGAAGGCCATGCTTAGCCAGCATGGCCTTCCTCGTTCTAGAGGTAACCCAATGACAACTGACTGGCGGCCCACAGCAAGCATCGAGACGCTGCGCGAGCGGGCGCGGCTGCTGGCCGAAGTGCGGACGTTCTTCGCGGAGCGCGACGTGCTGGAGGTGGAGACGCCGGTGCTGGGCCACGGCGGCAGCACCGATGTGCACCTGGCGTCGCTGTCGCTTCTGGCAACCACGCCAGCGGGGCGCGCAAGGCTGTGGCTGCAGACGTCGCCCGAATTCCATATGAAGCGGCTGCTGGTCGCTGGCTCAGGGCCGATCTTCCAGCTGGCGCGCAGCTTCCGCGACGGCGAGGTGGGTAGCCGCCACAACATCGAGTTCACCATGCTGGAGTGGTATCGCCCCGGCTTCTCACTCGACGAATTGATCGGTGAGACGACGGCGCTGATCCACGCGGTGCTGGGGCGCGACTCGGGGCCGCTGCGCCGACGTCGCTACCGTGAGCTGTTCCGTGAGGCGTTGCAGCTCGACCCCTTTGCTGTCGAGCTCGATGTGTTGCGTAGCACTGCCAGCGAGCGTGGCGGACTCGATATGAACGATGCCGGGCGCGACGGCTGCCTCGACCTGCTGATGAGCCTGGTCATCGAACCCCACCTGGGGCGCGAGGGACCCGACGTGGTAGTGGACTACCCGGCGAGCCAGGCGGCGCTGGCACGGTGTCATCGAGACGAGGAGGATGGCGAGTGGGTGGCCTCACGCTTCGAGGTCTATCTCGACGGACTGGAGCTTGCCAACGGTTATGACGAGCTGACGGACGTCGATGAGCAGCTAGCTCGCTTTACTGAGGACAACGCCGCCCGGCGTCAACTCGGCATGTCCGGAGTCGATATCGACCGGCGGCTGTTGGCGGCGCTTGCGCACGGCATGCCGGCAGGCAGCGGCGTGGCGCTGGGCATGGACCGGCTGATCCAGCTCGCCTTGGGCAAGGCGAGCGTGGCGGAAGTGATGGCTTTTTCTACTCTGAACTGCTGACGGGAAAACCGCCAAGCGACTGGCCCATAAAGACCTTGGTCTTGGGCGCCAGCACCTTGTCGAAATCGACCTGGCCGGCGAAGGCCATCACCACCGTGGAGCCGAGCTTGAAGCGGCCCATCTCTGCACCGCGTTCGAGATGGATCGGCTGGTCGAAGCGTATACGCTGGACTTGGCCTGAGAGTGGCGTCACCTGGCCGGCCCATACCGTCTCGATGGCAGCAACGATCATGGCGCCGACCAGCACCACCACCATGGGCCCGTATTCCGTATCGAAGTGGCACACCAGGCGCTCGTTGCGGGCGAACAGGTTGGGCACGTGTTCCGTCGTGGCCGCGTTGACCGAGAACAGCCGCCCCGGCACGTAGACCATCTCGGTCAGGGTGCCGGCCAGTGGCATGTGCACACGATGATAGTCCTTGGGTGAGAGATACACGGTGGCGTAGCTTCCGCCGCTGTAACGGAGCGCGGCATCGGCGTCGCCGCCGAGCAGGTCGACCACCGAGAAGCGGTGCCCCTTGGCCTGCAGCAGGCGGTCCGCCTCGATGGGGCCGAACTGGGACAGGTTGCCGTCGGCGGGGGAGAGCAGTCCCTGGCCCAGGGGGCGGGCATCGGGCTTCAGTTCCCGGGTGAAGAAGTCGTTGAAGGTGGCGTAGGCCGTGGGGTCGGGCTCGGCGGCCTCGCCCATGTCGACCTTGAAGACCCTGATGAAGGCGCGGATCAGCGCATTCTTCAGCCAGGCGATACGGCATTCGGCAAGACAACCCACCAGCCGCGAGAGCAGGTGGTGGGGAATCGGGTACTGGATCAGGGCAAAAAACTTGGCGAGAGACAAGGTAAAGATTCCGGTTGGCTGGCTGGGGAGATGACCGGGTGGGGCAGCGAAGCGACATTAGCGAGGGCGCTGGCTTGAGTGGGCCGGGTAGCGCAAATCGACAGGGATGTCGATTTAGGGCTGGCAAGAGGGACCTTGTTCCAGCCCGGCGCGTCACCCGGCGCACGAAAGTCAGGGTTTCGTCCTCGATTGTCGCGAGTCGCCCCGCGCGGGCACTTTGGTTGCAGGCTTCTTATTTCTCTATCGGCGTATCGTCGCGGTTGCCCCACTCCTTCCAGGAGCCGGCGTAGCCGCGGATCTTCTCGAAGCCCAGCGCCTTGCCCACCAGCCAGGTGAAGCTGCTGCGGTGATGACTCTGGCAATGGGTAACCACTTCCATGTCCGGGGTGAGCCCCAGCGCCTCGAGTTCAGTAATCAGCTCGGCGTAATCGCGAATGCGCAGCGCGCGCTCCTTGTCCATGGCCTCGGTCCACTCCATGTTGACCGCGCCGGGAATATGGCCGAGCTGGCGGTTTTCGCCCTTCTCGCCGCGGTATTCCGCTGGCGAGCGGGCGTCCCAGATGGCGAAGCCCTTCTCGCCCAGCCGCTCCTGCAATTCGGCCCGGTCGATGGCGACTTCCGGGTGAAGGATTGCGGCCTCGTACTCGCTGGGAGTGGGTGTGTGGCGCTCGGAAGACGCGGATTGGCCGGCCTGACGCCAGGCGTGAATGCCGCCGTTGAGGTAGGAGTAGCGGGTGTGCCCCATTAGCTCCAGTGTCCACAGTAGCCGCCCGGCCCAGCCGCCGCCCTCGTCGTCGTAGGCCACTACATGGGTGTCGCGGGTCAGGCCCAGCTCCGAGAAGAGCCGAGATAGTGCGTCGGCGCTGGGTACCCCGTTGGGTACCTCGCCTTCGCCATGCATGAGTTTGCGAAAGTCGAGGAAGACCGCGCCAGGCACGTGCCCTTGGTCGTAGTTCTCGGCCTTTAGCGGTACGTCGATGATCAGCAGCCGCGGGTCGGCCAGATGCTCGGCAAGCTGTTCGGGCTCAATGATCAGCGGCAACAGATTTTCTTCGGAACTCATGGTGCTCTCCTCCAGTTCGGCCTTTGTACCAGCCGGCGTCGTGTCATCAATCTACTTTAACCATGCTGAAAGCTCAGGTCTCGTTGAGACTCTCGACGATGCGGCGATAACTGGCAAAGCGTTCCGGGTGGACATTCCCGCACTCCACGGCCTCGAGCAGGGCGCACCCCGGCTCCTGACGGTGGCGGCAGTCGCGAAAGCGACAGCGCCCCAGCAGGTCGCGGAACTCGATGAAGCCCTCGGCGACCTGCTGTTCGTCCAGGTGGACGAGCCCGAATTCCCGAATGCCGGGGGAGTCGATCAATTCGGCCTTCTCGGCGCTGGGCAGGTCATAGAGGCGTGCCGTGGTGGTGGTGTGGGTGCCCTTGCGTGAATCCTTCGACAGCGCTCCGATGCGGAGTTCCTCATCCGGGAGCAGGCGGCCGATGAGCGATGACTTGCCCACGCCGCTCTGGCCGACAAAGACCGAGGTGCGTTTGGCGAGGCAAGCATGCAGCGCCTCCAGGCCATCTTCGCGGGCCGTGGTAGAGGTCACTACGGAATAACCCAGGGTCTCGTAGCGGCGGAGTAGCGCCGACAGCTCGCCACCACCCTCTGGTAGAAGGTCGATCTTGTTGAGCACCAAGACCGGCGCGATGCCGGTCGCCTCGGCGGCCACCAGGTAGCGGTCGATCAGGTTGGGGTGGGGCGCAGGCTCCACGGCGAAGACGATCAGGATCTGGTCGATATTGGCGGCCACCGGCTTGAGTTGGCCACGGGCATCGGGCCGTTCCAATACGTTCGCTCGTTCGGAGCGGGCGACCACGACGCCGTCCACGACATTGCCGCTGCTGTCCTCGGCGGCGCGCCAGACAACCCTGTCGCCAGTCACCAGGCCTTCCAGGTTGGCGCGCAGGTGGCAGCGCACCGGGTCGCCATCGCCGTGAACGTCCAGGGTGCGCCCGAAATGGGCAGTCACGCGGCCGGGCTGTTCGGGGCCGTATTCGCCTGCGGCCAGCTTTTGGGAATCCTGGATATCGCGCTGCTCGGAGCGGCGAGCACGTTCGGCCTGGACCTTTTCGATACGCCAGCGCTGCTGGCGGCTCAATTTGCGTTTGCTCATGGGCACCCGAAGATCGTTACAATGATGGCATTGTAACCAGCGTGGCCCAGCGTGTCCTGCTGTGCCCGCTTTATCTGGAGCTTCCGATGACCCAATCTCCTGAACAGCGGCAGGACCTGCTGATATGGATTGATCTTGAAATGACCGGGCTTGATCCGGAGCGCGAGCGGATTATCGAAGTGGCCACCCTGATCACCGATGGTGACTTGAACCTGATCGCAGAAGGCCCTGTGCTTGCCGTCCATCAGCCCGAGGCCTTGCTGGCGGCGATGGACGAATGGAACCAGAAGACCCACGGCGAGTCGGGGCTGGTGGCAAGGGTGAAGGAAAGCACCATCGATACCGCCGAGGCCCAGCGACAGACCCTGGATTTTCTCAAGGCCCATGTTGCCCCGGGTTCGTCGCCGATGTGCGGTAACAGCGTGCACCAGGACCGGCGCTTCCTGGAGCGGGAGATGCCGGAGCTGCTGGACTTCTTCCACTACCGCAACCTGGATGTCTCGACGCTGAAGGAGCTGGCCAAGCGCTGGAACCCCGGTGCCCTGGCCGGCTTTCACAAGCGCAATACGCATCAGGCGCTGGACGACATTCGCGAGTCGCTGGCCGAGCTGGCGCACTATCGCAATACGTTTCTACGGCTGGCGGGAAGTGAAAGGGATGCGGAGGAGTCGTAAGTCCGGTTTCGTGACCAGTGGCCATGAGTCGGAGCGGCTAATGCGAGCGATTTAGCCGGGACGCCGACGGGAGCGAGCCGAGTCGCGCAAATCGACAGGGATGTCGATTTAGGGCTAGCAAGAGGGACCTTGTTCTAGCCCGGCGCGTTACTCGGCTCGCGAAGCGTCGGGGTTTCGTCACGGCGCAAGCGAGCATGGATGCTACGACGTACTCTAGATCTGTCTTGAAATTAACTGCCGGCGCTTCTCTATCTGGCGCATCAGCGCCCAGCGCACATGCTCGCGCACCAGATCGGAAGGGTAGGCGAGGCGGGCGCGCAGGGCGGCCTCCACCGTTTCGCTCCAGGGGGCGTTGCCCAGGCCCACCGCCAGGTTGCGCAGCCAGCGCTCGTAGCCGATGCGCCGGATCGGGCTGCCGGCGGTCTTCTCCAGGAACTCCCCCTCGCCCCAGGCGAACAGCGATACCAGGCTGGCCCGGTCCAGGTCGTGGCGTGGGGCGAAGTCCGCCTCGTGGGTCGCGCGGGTGAAACGGGTGAAGGGGCAGACCAGCTGGCAGTCATCGCAGCCGAAGACGCGGTTGCCCATGGCCTCGCGGTAGCGCTCGGGGATGGCGCCGAACAGCTCGATGGTGAGGTAGGAGATGCAGGCCCTGGCATCTACTACACGGTCCTCGACGATGGCTCCGGTGGGGCAGGCGGTGCGACAGGCGCTGCAGCTGCCGCAGTGTTCGCTCTCGAAGGGGGGATCCACCGGCAGCGGCAGGTCGACGTAAAGCTCGCCGAGAAAGAACAGCGAGCCTGCCCTGGGATTGAGCAGCATGGCATTCTTGCCTACCCAGCCGAGGCCCGCCTTGCGCGCCAATGCCCGCTCCATCACCGGGGCCGAGTCGACAAAGGCACGGTAGCCATAAGGCCCCGTCTTCTCTTCGATCCATTTGGCCAGGGTCGCCAGGCGCTTGCGCATCAGCTTGTGATAGTCGCGGCCCACGGCATAGCGCGAGACGTAGGCGGTTTCGGGCTGGCCCAGCACCTTGGCGCTCTCCACCTCGGCGGGCAGGTAGTCGAGCCGGACGCTGACGACCCGAATGGTGCCGGGAATGAGCTCCTCTGGGCGAGTGCGCTTGGTGCCATGCTTGGCCATGAAGCCCATTTCGCCATGATGACCGACGTTCAGCCAGCGCTGCAGATGGCGCTCGTCGTCAGCCAGGTCGACATCCGTGATACCCACCTGCTGGAAGCCCAGCTCGCGCCCCCAAGTCCTGATGGTATCGGCCAGGGTGGCGAGGTCGCTGTCGTCCAGGGTTGCCGGAAGCGTCATGATCGAGAAAAACCGGGTAAATGCGTGCGGGGGGATTGGCGAAAGCGCCATTGAGCTTACACTCCCATGATAAAGCAACAATTGCAGGGGAGACACCGAATGTCCGTGAGCCATAGTGACAAGACACCGTCAATCACGCTGAGGCCGCTTTATCGGGCCGCCCAGGTCGAGGAGCTAGACCGCCGCACCATTGAGGCAGGTATCGAGGGTTTCGCGCTGATGCAGCGGGCGGCGACTGCGGCCTGGCAGAGCCTCAAGGCACGCTGGCCGGGAGTGCGACGTTTAACGGTGCTTTGCGGTGGCGGCAACAACGGTGGCGATGGCCACGTGCTTGCGGCTCTTGCCGGGGTGGCGGGCCTAGACGTCCAGCGCATCGTACTCAAGTCGGCAGAGTCCCTAGAGGGCGATGCGGCACGGGCAGCGGAAATGGCGACGGCTGCCGGGGTCGGGATAGTGCCATGGCGGCCGGGCCTGGACTTCACTGGAGAGGTGGTGGTGGACGCTCTGCTGGGCACCGGCCTTGGTGGTGAGGTGCGCGGCGACATCCGTGATGCCATTGAGGCCATCAACGCCAGCGGCCTCCCGGTGCTGGCCATCGACACGCCCTCGGGTCTGGCAGCCGATACCGGGGCCGAGCTTGGCGTGGCGGTACGAGCCACTCGGACGGTCACCTTCATCGGCGACAAGATCGGTCTGCATACCGGCCGTGCCCCCGATCTCGCTGGCGAAGTGCATTTTCGGGCACTCGGCGTCGATGCCGGCGGCCATCAAGACATAGCGCCGGCAGCCTGGCTGCTCAACGGTGAACTGCTTCCTGCTCTGCTACCGCCCCGCGAGCGGGATGCGCACAAGGGAGCAATGGGCCATGTGCTGGTGGTGGGAGGCGCACCCGGTTTCGGCGGTGCGGGGCTGCTAGCCAGCGAAGCCGCAGCCAGGCTGGGCGCCGGCAAGATCAGCCTGGCCACTGCGCCGGAGCATGTTGCGGCCTGTCTGACGTATCGTCCCGAGGTCATGGTTCACGGCGTGCGCGGGATGGCGGACCTCGGCGACCTTACGGAGCGTGCCGATATTCTGGTGGTGGGGCCAGGGCTCGGGCAGGGTGCCTGGGGGCAAGGCATGCTCCAGGTATCGCTGATGGCGGGGCTGCCTATGGTAGTGGATGCCGATGGCCTCAACCTGCTGGCCAGCCGCTGGGCCGAGGAGCGGCGTGACGACTGGATACTCACACCACATCCCGGCGAGGCTGCTCGGCTGCTCGGCATCAGTGCTGCCGAGGTTGAGACCGACCGACCGGCAGCGGTGGCCGAATTGCAGCGTCGGCGCGGTGGGGTGATCATTCTCAAGGGCGCCGGCACTCTGGTAGCCGGGCCGATGGGGTTAACGGTCTGCCCCTATGGCAACCCCGGTATGGCATCGGGGGGGATGGGCGATGTCCTGTCGGGAATGCTCGGAGCGTTGCTGGCCCAGGGAGTGCCGCTGGAGAGTGCCGCTAGTCTGGGCGTGGTCGTGCATGCCATGGCTGCCGATCTGGCCGCCCGGGATGGCGGTGAGCGTGGTCTGCTGGCTGCCGATCTGGCATCCTATGCCCGAAGGCTGATCAACCCCGAGGCTAACGTTGGCATCTATCCCCAGGCAGGTAGCGACAATGCGCGTGCGACTCGATGACGAAGACCGACAGGTCGACTTCGGCAGGTGCCTGGGACGCGCTCTGCGCGGTCAGGGGCGTGTCTATCTGGAGGGCGAGCTGGGGGCCGGAAAGACTACGCTCACGCGTGGCATTCTGCGCGCCTATGGTCACGAGGGGGCCGTGAAAAGCCCGACCTATACCCTGGTGGAGCCCTACGTCACGGGTGGCAAATACCTCTACCATTTCGATCTTTATCGGCTGGGAGACCCGGAGGAGCTGGAGTTCATCGGTGGTCGCGACCTGTTTGCCGACGACGCCCTGTGCATCGTCGAGTGGCCTAGCCGAGGTGCAGGGTGGTTGCCAGAGCCGGACTTGCGCATCACCCTGACACTTGGCGAGCCGGGCCGTATCGCCAGCCTGGAGGCCTTCTCCGATCTGGGGCGTTCGGTCCTTGTGACACTGTCGCAGGAGATGGCCTTTGACGACATGATTATC
Organism: Halomonas sp. DQ26W; assembly: GCF_003339685.1. Classification (GTDB taxonomy): domain Bacteria; phylum Pseudomonadota; class Gammaproteobacteria; order Pseudomonadales; family Halomonadaceae; genus Halomonas. The sequence continues at coordinate 80,797 of NZ_QPKI01000007.1, forward strand.
GAGCAGGAACGCGAACAACAGTGATTATGACCCGATGCCTGCCCCTATTTCGTTTGAGAGAAGCGTTTTCTACAGTGCTGATGAGGCACTGCGTGCTCTTCGCGGTACTATTTCCGCTGTTGTTGCTTGCCCCATTTGCGCAGTCGGCGCAGGTCGACAATGTCCGCCTCTGGGCCGCTCCCGACCATGCCCGCCTGGTCTTCGACCTGTCTGGTCATGCCGAGGCCGATATCTTCCTTCTCGACAACCCACGACGGCTGGTGATCGACCTCGACGATAGCGGTCTCAACACCGAGCTTTCTTCGCTGAAACTGGATGGCAGCGCCATTACTGCCGTGCGCAGCGGAGTGCGCGACGGCAACGGCCTGCGGGTGGTGCTGGAGCTTTCCCGTGAGGTGGAGCCACGCCATTTCACGCTTCCGCCCAATGACCAGTATGGTCACCGCTTGGTGGTTGACATGGAGTACCCGGGCGAAAGTGCGGTGCAGAATCCTATCGATCCCATCGAGGCGATGATCCGTGAGCAGGAAATCGTCGCCAGTCGTGGCAGTGCCGAAGGAGGCGAGAGCACACCGCGTGCGCAGGCCGATACCGCCATCGCGAGCCAGCCTGCAGCCCCCCATCCTCGCCGTGATATCATTATCGCCATCGACCCCGGTCATGGGGGGGAGGACCCAGGGGCGATCGGGCCTGGCGGCACGCGCGAGAAGGATGTGGTCATGGAGATCAGTCGCCGGCTGCAGCGGCTGGTGGATGACGCCGAGGGCTTCCGTGCAGTGATGATTCGCGATGGGGACTATTATATCGGCCTGCGTCAGCGAACCCGTATCGCTCGTGAGCAGAAGGCCGACTTCTTCATCTCCATTCATGCCGATGCGTTCAACAGTCCCCGTCCCAACGGCAGTTCCGTGTATGCCCTCTCCCAACGCGGCGCCACCTCCGAGACGGCCCAGTGGCTTGCAGCCAGCGAGAACCAGGCCGACCTGATCGGCGGCGTGGACGGCAACCTGTCGCTGAATGACAAGGACGAAGTGCTGCGAGGCGTGCTGCTCGATCTCACCATGACCGCAACACTCAATGATTCGCTGGCGATCGGTGGTCAGGTGCTGGAGAGGTTGGGGCGCGTCAATCGGTTGCATAAGTCGCGTGTCGAGCAGGCCGGTTTCATGGTTCTTAAGTCGCCGGATATCCCGTCGCTGCTGATCGAAACAGGATTCATTTCCAATCCCGACGAGGAGCGCCGACTGCGTGACTCCAGTCATCAACAGCGCTTGGCAGAATCGATTTTCACCGGGTTACGCTCGCATTTTCAGAGCAACCCCCCGCCGGCCAGCCTGCTGGCCTGGCAGAGGGACAACCATCGCAATCCCTCGGGCAACGAGTATCGTATCCAGCCGGGAGACACCCTGTCACAGATTGCGGCACGCCATGGCGTGCCGGTGGGGCAGCTAAAGCAGGCCAACGAGCTCAACGGAGACGTAATTCGCGTTGGACAGGTGCTGAGGATCCCTCGCTCATGACAGTGACTGACGAAATGGCTGACGAAACGCTCGAGGGGCGCCGCATACGGGTGCTCGATCCACGCCTGGCCAACCAGATCGCCGCTGGCGAAGTGGTAGAGCGTCCGGCGTCGGTGGTCAAGGAGCTGGTCGAGAATGCCATCGATGCCGGCAGTCGACGGATCGAGGTGGAGCTCGAGGCGGGCGGTACCCGGCTGATTCGAGTGCGTGACGATGGCTGCGGTATCGGCGAGGAGGATCTGCCGCTGGCCCTGTCGCGTCATGCCACCAGCAAGATCGCGTCACTGGAAGATCTCGAGGGGGTAGCCAGCCTGGGCTTTCGCGGCGAGGCGCTGGCCTCGATCAGCTCGGTATCGCGCCTGGAATTGATGGCCAACGTCGACGACGACCCCCGCAACGGCTGGCGCGTGGTCGCCGAGGGCCGCCAGATGGAGCCGCGTGTCACGCCGGCACCGCATCCTCGAGGCACCTCCCTGACGGTTCGCGACCTGTTCTTCAATACGCCCGCGCGGCGCAAGTTCCTGCGTACCGAGAAGACCGAGTACGGCCACGTGGAGGAGGCGTTTCGTCGCCTGGCGCTGTCGCGTTTCGATATTGCCTGGGTCCTCAGGCATAACCAGAAGACCGTGCATCAGTTGCCTGCCAGCCCGGATGCGGCGGCTCGCGAGCGGCGTATCAGTGCATTGCTCGGCAAGGGCTTTCTCGACAACGCTCTGCACCTGGATCTCGAGGCCGGCAGCCTCAGGCTATGGGGATGGGTCGGCTTGCCTACCCATTCCCGGGCCCAGGCCGATCAGCAGTATTTCTTCGTCAACGGCCGGGTGGTGCGCGACCGCCTGGTGGCCCACGCCATACGCCAGGCCTATCGGGACGTACTGTTTCATGGCCGCCATCCCGTGTTCGTGCTCTATCTCGAGGTCGACCCCACGGTGGTGGACGTCAATGTTCATCCCACCAAGCATGAAGTGCGTTTCCGCGACGGCCGCATGGTGCATGATTTCCTCTTCTCGAGCCTGCATCGGGCCCTGGCCGAGGCGCGCCCCGGCGAGCAGGGCGATCGTGCCGCCGACGTGGCCGAGGGCATGTCGGCAAGCGACGAGGTTGGCCAGAGTGGACATGAAATCCGTGAAATCGGCGGGCGCTGGCAACAGCAGCCCATGGCCCTGCACGCTCAGCCCGGTGGCGGTGGCGAGCGGGTGACGCCGGATCGCGTGCGGGCCTTCATGAACGGCTATCGGGCGCTGCATCCGGAACATGAGACGAGCCTGCTCACCCCTCAGCCTGCCGCGCCGGGTGCCGGTGGCAGCGCGGCCTTGGCCGAGCGCCAGCCTGAGGTTGGCCAAACCGGGGCCCAGCCAGTGCGCTCCACGATGCCCGGGGAGGATGCCACCCGTGCGCCACCGCTGGGCTACGCCATTGCCCAGCTGCATGGTGTCTATATCCTCTCCGAGACGGAGCGTGGTCTGATGATCGTGGATATGCATGCCGCCCATGAGCGCATCGTCTATGAGCGCATGAAGCTTCAGGTGCATGGTGATGCAGAGGGTGAAGGGCGCTTGCAGGCTCAGCCGCTGCTGGTGCCGGTGTCGCTGGCGGCCAGTGCCGCGGAAGTCGCCACCGCCGAGGCCGAGCGCGACGCCTTCGCCCGATTGGGCGTTGAGCTCGACGTGGCCGGTCCCGAGACCCTGCTGATACGTCAGCTACCGGCGCTGCTGGTGGATGCCGATGTTGAGCCGCTGATCCGCGACATGCTTGGCGACCTGGAGCGCTACGGCCGTTCAGATCGGCTGGAGGCGCACGTCAACGAGTTGTTGGCCACCATGGCCTGCCATGGCAGCGTGCGAGCCAACCGGCGGCTGACGATCGCAGAAATGAACGCCTTGCTGCGCGACATGGAGCGCACTGAACGCAGTGGCCAGTGCAACCACGGCCGTCCCACCTGGACCGAGATGTCCCTCAAGGAACTGGACCGGCTCTTTATGAGAGGACAGTAGCAAACGTTAGGTTCATCGCATTTTGGCGAGAAGCGCCGGCTCAGCTTCTCTGCTCCAAGCCCGAGACATTTGATGCCAGATACCCGCCCCCCCGCCATCCTTCTGATGGGTCCCACCGCCGCCGGCAAGACCGATCTGGCCATGGCACTTCATGAGCGGCTCGAGTGTGACCTGGTCAGCATGGATTCGGCCATGGTCTACCGCGGCATGGATATCGGCAGCGCCAAGCCCTCGCCCCAGGAGCTTGCCCGGGCGCCGCACCGCCTGATCGACATTCGTGACCCGGTCGAGCCCTATTCGGCGGCGGATTTCCGCGATGACGCTTTGCGCGAGATGCGACATACCACCACAGCAGGCCGGGTGCCGCTGCTGGTGGGCGGCACCATGATGTATGCCAAGCGCCTGCTCGAGGGCGTCGCCAACCTGCCGCCGGCCGATCCGGTGATACGCGCTGAACTGCAGCGTGAGGTCGAGCGGCACGGGCTTGCCGCCATGCACGCGGCACTGGCACGTATTGACCCGGTGTCCGCGCAGCGCATTCATCCCAACGATCCACAGCGTCTGATGCGGGCCATGGAAGTCTATCGTGCCACCAGCCTGACACTTACCGAACTCTGGCAGCGGCAACGTTCTGAAACCTTCCCGTGGAACGTGTTGTCGATAGGAATCACGCCGCTTGACCGTCGTATCTTGCACGAGCGTATTGCCGTACGTTTCGATGCCATGCTTGAGGCCGGCTTGATCGAGGAAGTGATGGCGCTTCGCGCCCGTGGCGATCTTCACCCCGAGCTGCCCTCCATGAAGAGTGTGGGTTATCGTCAGGTATGGGACTATCTCGATGGTAAGCTCGATGGCGAGGGGGATATCGAGCAGCTGCGCCATCGCACCGTCGTTGCGACTCGGCAGCTGGCAAAGCGTCAATTGACCTGGTTACGCGGCTGGCCGGGACTACACTGGGTCGATGCCCAGGGTAACGATGCATTGGGTGAGGTCCTGAAACTCGTGCGCGAAATCGGCTCTTAGCGTAAGATGTTGGCTTCGAGTGGCCGGGTGACCAGCCGAGCAAGAACACAACTTCCACCCCTCATGAGAACGTTTTAGGGAGAGGTAGCATGTCCAAAGGGCAATCCCTTCAAGACCCGTACCTGAATATCCTGCGCAAGGAGCGCATTCCGGTGTCGATTTTCCTGGTCAACGGCATCAAGCTGCAGGGGCAGATCGAGTCTTTCGATCAGTTCGTCATTCTGCTGCGCAATACCGTCAGCCAGATGGTGTACAAGCATGCCATTTCCACGGTGGTGCCATCGCGCAATGTGCGCCTGCCGCCGCAGGATCCTGCGGCTCCGCCGGAAAGCAACGTGTGAGGATATTGTTTGTTTTTTGAACGTCCCGATGCCGGCGAAACGGCAGTACTGGTTCATGTGGACTTTCAGGATGAGCGCGAACGCGAGGATCCGGGTGAGTTTCTGGAACTTGTGCGTTCCGCGGGGGCCGAGCCGGCCACTCTGCTGAGTGGTAGCCGGCATCGGCCCGATTCGCGTACCTTCATTGGTAGCGGTAAGGTTGAGGAGCTGCGTGAAACGCTGAGTATGCACGGCGCGGAACTGGTGATCTTCAACCATGCCCTGAGTCCTTCGCAGGAGCGCAACCTCGAGCAGGTGCTCAAGTGCCGTGTGCTTGACCGTACGGGGCTCATCCTCGATATCTTCGCCCAACGGGCGCGTACCCATGAGGGCAAGTTGCAGGTCGAGCTGGCTCAACTAGAGTACATGTCCACGCGTTTGATTCGAGGCTGGACTCACCTGGAGCGACAGAAGGGCGGTATCGGCCTGCGTGGCCCCGGTGAGACCCAGCTGGAGACCGACCGGCGCCTGTTGAGGGCGCGCATCAAGGCGATTCACAAGCGACTCGACAAGGTGCGCAGTCAGCGCGCCCAGAATCGACGTGCCCGAGCCCGGGCCGAGATACCCAGCGTTTCTCTGGTCGGCTACACCAACGCCGGCAAGTCGACGCTGTTCAATGCGTTGACCGAATCCAAGGTCTATACGGCCGATCAGCTGTTCGCTACCCTCGACCCGACGCTGAGACGCCTGGAAATCGGCGATGTGGGTCCCGTGGTATTGGCCGATACCGTCGGTTTCATCCGTCACCTGCCGCACAAGTTGGTGGAGGCGTTTCAGGCCACCCTTCAAGAGGCCGCCGAAGCCGCATTGCTTGTGCATGTCATCGATGCCGCGGACCCTGATCGCGAGCGCAATATCGCCGAGGTCGAGGGAGTGCTGAATGAAATTGGTGCCTTGGATGTGCCGATACTCAAGGTGATGAACAAGATCGATCTGCTCGACAGCGCGCCACGAATCGAGCGTGACGGCCAGGGCCGGCCTGAGGTGGTCTGGCTTTCGGCAAAGGAGAACCGGGGGCTCGAGTTGTTGGAGGAGGCGCTTTCTGAGTGTCTCGCCGATGACGTAATCGATTTTTCCCTGACCCTTTCGCCGGAACAGGGCCGGTTGCGGGCGGGCTTGCACGAGCTGGGCGCCGTCAGGGAAGAGCATTTCGAGGAACCAGAAGGCAAAGTGGGGCTCAAAGTGCGGCTTCCTAGGCGCGACTTTCTGCAGTTGATGGCACGGCTGGATGAACGGGCCGAGGATTACTTGCCTTCCGAGCTGTGTGAACGTCCGGTATGGGAGGGTAGATAGCCTCAGGCTGTCTGGCCGAAAGGGTCGGCTTCCCTATAACAGAATAGCCAGGCGCCGTTGGCGCCAACGACAGGATGGCAACCGACTCTCCCACCGACCAATCAATGGTGGCGGGGAGGCAACGCAGAGTGGAGACGACATATGGCTTGGAATGAGCCTGGTGGCGGTGGCAACCAGAATGACCCCTGGAGCGGAGGGGGCCGACGCGGCGGTGGTAATGGCGGCGGTAACCGTGGCGGTAATCAGGGGCCACCCGACCTCGATGAAGCCCTGAAGAAATTTCAGGACAAGCTCAACAACATGCTGGGTGGCCGCGGGGGCAAGGGTGGCGGTGGCCGTGGTGGCAAGGGAGGCGGCGGCAAGCCACGCAATACGCTTGCTTTGCCCGGCCTGTTGCTGGTCATTGCCCTGGCGATCTGGGGGGCCTCGGGCTTCTACCTGGTCGACCAGGCAGAGCGTGGTGTCGTGCTGCGCTTCGGCAAGTTCCAGGACGTGGTCACGCCCGGCCTTCACTGGAACCCGCCTCTGATCGATGATGTGCGCATGGTCAACGTGACCCGGGTTCGCTCGCTGACTCAGTCTCAGGCGATGCTGACCCGAGACGAGAATATTGTCGAGGTCGAGATCTCGGCCCAGTACCAGGTCAATAACCCGCGCGATTTCGTGCTCAACGTGCGCAACCCCCAGCTTTCTATCGAGAATGCGCTGGATTCCGCACTGCGTCACGTGGTCGGTGGCACCGACATGATCGAGATCCTCACTTCCGGGCGTGAAATTCTCGGTAGCTCCGTCGCCAGCCGCCTGCAGAGCTATCTGGACAGCTACGGCACCGGTATTCGTCTGCAGACCATCAACATCGAGTCCACCTCGGCGCCGGGCCCGGTCATCGACGCCTTCGATGACGTCATCAGGGCGCGCGAGGATCGTCAGCGGACCATCAACGAGGGCATGGCTTACGCCAATGCCATCATTCCTGCCGCTCAGGGTCAGGCGCAGCGCCTGGTTGAGCAGGGTCAGGGTTATCGAGAGTCGGTGGTAGCCGAGGCCCAGGGTCAGGCAAACCGCTTCAATGCACTGCTGGTACAGTACCGCAATGCACCGGACATCATGCGTGAGCGCCTCTACCTGGATGCCATCGCCGAGGTCTTCGGCGAGACGCCGAAGGTGCTGATCGACGTCAGCGACGAGACACCATTGATGTATCTGCCCCTCGACCAGCGACCCGGCGGCACCCGCAGCGGCGAGGGTGATGGCGACCGTGCTCGTGGCGAGAGCGGCGAACTGGATCCGCGTGTCCTCGAGCGGCTCCGTACCACCTCCTCCTCGCAGGGCGGTGGCAGCAACAGTGGTATCCGCAGGGAGGGCCGCTAAATGATCAATAATCGTTCACTGATTATCGTGGGAACCCTGGCTGCCGCTGCCTGGCTTGCCAGCAACAGCCTCTATGTGGTCGACGAGACCGAGCGTGCCGTCAAGCTGCGCTTCGGTGAGGTAATCGAGGAGAACATCCAGCCGGGCCTGCACTTCAAAGTGCCGATCACCCAGACTGTCCGCAAGTTCGATACGCGGGTGCTGACCCTGGATACCGATACCAGCCGCTACCTGACCCTCGAGCAGAAGGCGGTGATCGTCGACTCCTTCGTCAAGTGGCAGGTGGTCAACCCGACGCGTTACTACGAGGCGACAGCCGGCGACGAGCTGATGGCGATCCGCCTGATCCAGCCACGGGTCGACGAGAGCCTGCGTAACGAGTTCGGCCGTCTGGACCTTCAGCAGATCATTGCAGAGCGTCGCGATGATTTGATGATCCGGCCGACCGAGGACCTCGATACGTTGATGCGCGATGAACTCGGGGTCTCGATTCTCGATATCCGCGTCAAGCGAATCGACCTGCCGGAAGACGTCTCGGCGGCGGTCTATGACCGCATGCGCTCCGAGCGTGAGCGGGAGGCCCGCGAATGGCGTGCCCAAGGCCAGGAAGAGGCTGAGCGTATCCGTGCCAACGCTGACCGTCGTCGGCAGGTGCTTCTGGCGCAGGCCACCGAGCGTGCCGAAACGCTGCGTGGTGAAGGCGATGCCGAAGCGGCGGGGATCTTCTCCGAGGCCTACGGCCAGGATCAGGAGTTCTTCTCCTTCTGGCGCAGCCTCAACGCCTATCGGGATAGCTTCGACGGAGAAAAGGATATGCTGGTGCTGGATCCCTCCAGCGACTTCTTCCGCTATCTCAAGTCGCCGTTTCCTGACCCGCAGGGCTGATGCAAAAGCGGCGAGAAGCAGCCTGTATGCTGCCTCCCGCCGCTTCCATGTGCCTCATGCAAGGCTTCCGGCGGGGTTCAACACACCGTCAAACGTGGTAGAATCCTTGAACCGGGCGTGGCCCGGTTTTTTTGTGGGCATTCATTGCTAACGGAACTCCTTTCGCCCCGCTCCCAATCGTCTGCAGGATTGACAACATGACCATTGCTGACCGCTGGCTGCTGCCCGACGGCATGGACGAAGTGCTGCCGCCCCAGGCGAGCCGCATGGAAGAGCTGCGCCGGGCGCTGCTCGATCTCTATCACTGCTGGGGTTACGATCAGGTAATGCCGCCACCGGTGGAGTTTCTCGACTCCCTGCTGACCGGCACGGGCACCGACCTCGATCTGCAGACCTTCAAGCTGACCGATCAACTGACCGGCCGAATGATGGGGGTCAGTGCCGACGTGACCCCCCAGGTGGCACGGATGGACGCTCACTCGATGCGACACCAGGGGCCAGCCAGGCTCTGTTACTGCACCAACGTGCTGCGCGCCAAGGCCGACCAGCATCAGGGTGGACGCAGCCCGGTGCAGGTCGGCGTCGAGCTGTTCGGTCATGCTGGCCTGGAGGCTGACCTGGAGATTCTGCTGCTGGCGTTGACCAGTCTCAGGGTGGCGGGCGCCGACGAGATCCATTTGGCCCTCGGACATATCGGCATCTACCGCAGCCTGGTCGAGGCGGCCGAACTTGATCGCGATCAGGAGAGGGCGCTGTTTGAAGCACTCGAACTGAAGTCTCCCGGTGCCCTGTCGGAGCAGGTCGATTCCAGCGTGTCTGACCCGGCATTGGCGGCAATGCTCATGGCGCTGGGTGAGCTGCACGGCGGCCCGGAGGTGCTGGATGAGGCCGGCGATCGCTTTGCCGGCGCTCCGGTTGCCGTATCGGAGGCATTGGCTCAGTTGCGCGCGCTGCACCAAGGTGTGCTGGATGCCCACCCTCAGGTCGACCTCTATTTCGATCTTGCCGAGCTACGGGGCTACCGTTACCACACTGGCATGATGTTTGCGGCTTTCGTGCCCGGCTATGGCCAGGCGCTGGCCAAGGGCGGGCGCTATGATGACACCGGAAGGGCCTTTGGCCGTGCGCGACCGGCGACCGGCTTTTCCATGGATCTAAAGCTGCTGGCCAGCCTGGTACAAAGCGAACCTGCCGGTGATGGCATCTGGGCACCGGCACGAGGAGAGGGTGCTGGCGAAGCCATCGCGGCGCTGCGCGAGCGAGGCGAGCGAGTGGTACAGGCCTTGCCGGGCCAGGTTACCGCTCCCGCTGCACATCGCTGCAGTCGACGGTTGGTATACAGCGATGGCCAATGGCAGATAGTGGCACTCTAACTTGACCAAGCCGGCAAAGCGGGCCGGTCACCGAACGCGGCCCGCGGGCCGGATCATGGACGCGCCCCGATGAGGGCGCCGACACGAGAGACGAGATCACAATGGGCAAGAACGTAGTCGTACTGGGCACGCAGTGGGGAGATGAGGGCAAGGGCAAGGTCGTTGACCTGTTGACTGAATCTGCCTCTGCCGTGGTGCGTTTTCAGGGCGGGCATAATGCGGGCCATACCCTGGTCATCGACGGTGAAAAGACCGTTCTCCACCTGATTCCATCCGGTATCCTGCGCAAGGATAAGACCTGTGTCATCGGTAACGGGGTGGTGCTGTCGCCGGAAGCCTTGATCAAGGAGATCCGCGAGCTCGAGGCGAAGGGGGTTCCGGTACGCGAACGGCTGCGCCTGTCGCCCGCCTGTCCGCTGATTCTGCCTTACCATGTCCGTCTCGACCTGGCCCGGGAGAAGGCGCGCGGCGTCGCCAAGATCGGCACCACAGGCCGCGGTATTGGCCCCGCCTACGAGGACAAGGTTGCCCGCCGGGGCCTGCGGCTGGGCGACATGCTCCATCGGGAGCGCTTTGCCTCCAAGCTTGGCGAAGTCCTGGACTACCATAACTTCGTGCTGGTGAACTATCACGGCGAGCAGGCGGTGGACTTTCAGCAGGTACTCGATGAGGCCATGGTCATGGTCGAGGAGCTGCGCCCCATGGTCTGCGATACTGTAGGCCTGGTGCATGAGCTTCGCCGAGCGGGTGAAAACATCCTTTTCGAGGGCGCCCAGGGCTCACTGCTCGATATCGACCACGGCACCTACCCCTTCGTCACCAGCTCCAATACCACCGCAGGTGGCACCGCGACCGGTTCCGGCGTGGGGCCGCTCTACCTCGATTACGTACTGGGCATCACCAAGGCCTATACCACCCGTGTCGGTTCTGGCCCCTTTCCCACGGAGCTCTTTGACGAGCATGGCCGTCACCTGGCCGAGCGCGGTCACGAGTTCGGTGCCACCACTGGGCGCCCGCGTCGCTGTGGCTGGTTTGATGCCGTTGCCCTGCGCCACGCTGTGCAGATCAATTCGGTCTCCGGTATCTGCCTGACCAAACTGGATGTGCTGGATGGTCTGGAAACTATCCGGGTCTGTGTCGGCTATCGCGGCAAGGAAGGAGAGGTGCTCGACACGCCGGTGGATTCTGAAGGTTACGAAGCCCTCGAGCCGGTCTATGAGGACCTGCCGGGCTGGAGTGAATCGACCCTTGGTATCAGGCGAGTGGAAGAGCTGCCGGATAATGCTCGCTCCTATATCAGCTTCCTGGAGGAGAGGGTGGGCACCTCCATCGACATCATTTCCACCGGGCCGGATCGCAACGAGACCATTGTGCTGCGCAACCCCTTCGACAGCCAGTAGCAGGGCTTCGTCGACACCGCAAGCGAATATAGATAATAGTGACATAGAAGCACAAGCCGGCTTGCGCCGGCTGGTGCTTTTTTAGTGCTCAGTTCATGGCGGGCTGATCACGCCCGCCTGATGTCGGCGTGCTTCCATGCGTGTGAGAAATACGCGCATGATGCGTTCATAAAGTGCTTTACCCAACACGGCATCCTCTATGCCGGCGTCGACATTGGGATTGTCGTTGACTTCGATGACCACGACTCGCTTTCCCGCTTGCTTGAGATCCACACCATACAAGCCGTTGCCGATCAACCGGGTTGCCTTGAGGGCCGCCGCGAGTACCGCGGGCGGTGCGTCATCGGGATCATGGGTTGTAAAGCCGCCACTTTTCACTCTACTACCGGAGTGGTCATAGATCTGCCAATGGCCACGAGCCATGTAGTAACAGCTAGCGAAGAGAACCTGGCCGTCGAGTACGCCGATGCGCCAATCGTAGTCGGTAGGCAACCACTCCTGGAGCAGCAGCAGTGCCGAGGTCTCGAACAGCTTGGCCGCTTCGCGTTCCAACTGGTCAGGGTCCGAGACCTTCACCACGCCCCGGGAAAACGCGCCATCGGGTACTTTCAGCACTAGCGGAAACCCTAGGCCTTGCAACGATTCGGCAAGGCGCCCCCGGTCCCCTCGCTTGAGCAAGCGGCCTTCCGGTGCCGGGACGCCGCGGGCTCGCAGCAGGGCATGTAAATACACCTTGTTGGTGCAACGCAGGATATCCTGGGGGGTATCGATCACAACCAGGCCTTCATGTTCCGCCAGCCGCGCCATGCGATAGGTGTGGTGGTCGAGGGCGGTGGTTTCGCGAATGAACAGACCGTCGAATTCGGCAAGCCGGCCCATGTCGCGCCGGGTGATCAGCGAAACGTCGATGCCCTGGCGACGTCCTGCACGGATAAAGGCGCGAAGCGCGCCGCGATTGCTGGGGGGAAGGGCTTCTTCAGGATCGACGAGGATCGCCAGGTCGAAGCGATATCGACGGCGAGCCTTGGGGGTGCGCCATACCCTCAGCGAGTGGCGATTGAGCGCTGTGGCGAACAGGTCCTGTTCGTCCACGCTCAGGTCCCGCAGGCGCAGTGGCTTGAGTCGTGCCAGGCGCCACAGGTCGTGACGACGCACCAGGCGGGCTTCCAGCAGCGGGCAGGGTAAGCGCTCGAACAGGCGCCGTGCCAGCTTGGACAGCCCAGGCTCGCGACATTCACCGAACAGCAACCGTAGCGTCAACTGGTCTCCGGCAAGCTGGCCTTCGCGCGACATTTCGCTGAGCAGCGGCGCCAGAGTGTCCAGCTGCAAGTCGGTCAGTGACTTGCGCTCCAGAGCATTGAGCGTCTCCACCGTGGGCAGGACCCGCTGCCCCCGGGCCTGGGCGAGGAGCGAGACATAGTAGCCGCTGCCCAGGTAGTCCATATCGCCGCACAGGTTGATGACATGGGTGGCACGGTCCTGATCATCGCGGCTGGTACGATGGCGTCGGTCCAGCGACAGAAAGTCGTCGGCACTGACCAGGTCCTCGGTGGGATAGTAGGGCCGCCAGTCATTCAGGCGGTCAACGACGATACGCAGAGGGCACATGGGGTTCCTGGCGAAATTTGGAGGAATGTTCAGCATGCCGTTGAGTAGGGTTATGGACAAGATGGTGGCAGGCTGAAAAGATTTCATGCAGCGTGGCACTGACAAGAGTGCGACGCCTAGTCACAATCCGTTGCTGCCAGCCTGGAATTAATGACATGACCGTTGTGCTTCGCGAGGCTCAGGCCAAGGATCTCGATGCCCTCGTGCGTCTCGAACAGATTGCCTTCGAGGGCGACCGTTTCACCCGTCGGCAACTTTGGCACCTGCTCAACCGTGCCAATGCCCATATCCTGCTCGCCGGAAACGCCGATGGCCGCCTCCTGGGTCATGGCATACTGCTGTTTCGTCGAAGCAGCCAGCGTGTGCGTCTCTACTCTTTCTGCGTGCACCCCGAAGCGCGCGGATTGGGAATTGGTCGTCAATTGCTCGGGGCTCTGGAGCAGGAGGCCCGGCGGCGTGGCGGTGAGCGGCTGGGTCTTGAGGTGCGGGCCGACAACCGGGCTGCACTGGCGCTGTATCGCCGCATGGGCTTCAGCCTGCTGCGCTGGTTGGAAGACTACTATGAGGATGGGTGCGCCGGCTGGCAGATGGAAAAGTCGCTGACGAAGGCGTGATAGGTGAATATATCCGGCGGCTGCTAGAATGCGCTTTCACCCTCCTTTCTAACCGGCCAGTGGAACTTGATCATGCCATCCTTCGATATCGTTTCCGAATTCGACAAGCACGAAGCCAGCAATGCCGTTGACCAGGCCAACCGCGAGATCCAGAGCCGTTTCGACTTCAAGGGTGTTACGGCGAGCTTCGAACTCAATGGTGACACCGTTCAACTCGAGGCCGAGGTCGATTTCCAGCTGACGCAGATGCTCGACGTTCTGCGCAATCGATTGATTGCCCGGGGTATCGATGCCCGCTGCATGGATCCTCAGGAGCCCGAGCTTTCCGGGGTCCGGGCCCGCCAGCAGATTGCCCTCAAGCAGGGGCTCGAACAGAAGGAGGCCAAGGATATCGTCAAGCGCATCAAGGACAGTAAGCTCAAGGTCCAGGCCCAGATCCAGGGCGATAAGGTCCGCGTGACCGGCAAGAAGCGTGACGACCTGCAGCAGGTCATGGCCCTGCTGCGTGGCGAGGGTGGCCCCGACCTGGCGCTTCAGTTCGACAACTTCCGCGACTAAGCGAGTCATAGGAAGAGGCCAATGGGCGGCCTCCCATGGCGCGTCGCGTTTTGCCCTGTGGATTCGTCAGCACTCACCGTCGCTGAATTGACGGCTACCTTTGAGGTTCGGGAGCGGGCCCCCGTACAATGGTCGTCGATTCCCGTCAGGAGCCTTTACCCGATGTCTGAACCCAAGCCGACCTATCTCAGCGACTATCGGCCGCCTGCCTACCGCGTTACACACACCGAGCTGACCTTTGATCTCAAGCCCGATGGCACCCGGGTCAAGGCCCGCCTGCACCTGGAGCGTCATCCGGAGCAGAAAGCAGGTGCCGCCCTCGAGCTCGATGGCGAACACCTCGCGCTCAAGTCCATTGCTGTGGACGGCCAGTCACTGGAAGAGGATGAGTATGCGCTCACGCCAACCGGTTTGATCGTACACCGGGTTCCGGAGCGCTTCCTGCTGGATACCGAGGTCGAAATCTCCCCACAGGACAATACGGCGCTCGAGGGGCTCTACGTCTCCAATGGCATGTACTGCACCCAGTGCGAGGCAGAGGGATTTCGTCGCATCACCTATTACCCCGACCGGCCCGATGTCATGGCCACCTTTGCCACCACGGTCATTGGCGACGCGAACGAGGAACCCGTGTTGCTTTCCAATGGCAACCCGGTGGAGCGGGGCGAGCTGCCTGATGGACGCCACTACGTGACCTGGGAGGATCCGCATCCCAAGCCCTGCTACCTGTTCGCCCTGGTCGCCGGGGATCTCGAGAAGGTGGAAGACAGTTTTACCACCATGAGCGGGCGCGAGGTGGCGCTGCAGATCTGGGTCGAGGAGGAGAATCTCGACAAGACCGACCATGCCATGGCGTCACTGAAGCGGGCCATGACATGGGATGAGGAGACCTATGGGCGCGAGTACGACCTCGATCTGTTCATGATCGTGGCGGTCAATGATTTCAACATGGGCGCCATGGAGAACAAGGGACTCAATATCTTCAATTCGGCGGCGGTGCTGACCCACCCGCATACCGCCACCGATGCGGCTTTTCAGCGGGTCGAGGGGATCGTCGCCCACGAATATTTCCACAACTGGTCGGGAAACCGGGTGACCTGCCGCGACTGGTTCCAGCTCTCGCTGAAGGAGGGCTTCACCGTCTTCCGCGACCAGTGCTACTCCGCCGACATCAACTCGGCTGCGGTCAAGCGCATCGAAGACGTGTCCTTCTTCCGCACCGCACAGTTCGCTGAGGATGCCGGACCCACAGCGCACCCGATACGCCCCGATCACTATATTGAAATCACCAATTTCTATACGCTGACCATCTACGAGAAGGGCGCAGAGGTGGTGCGCATGCTGCGCAATCTGGTGGGCTGGGAAGCCTTCCGTCGCGGCAGCGATGACTACTTCGAGCGCTTCGATGGCCAGGCGGTGACCATCGAGGACTTCGTCGGCTGCATGGCCGAGGCCTCCGGACTCGACCTTTCCCAGTTCATGCACTGGTACTCCCAGGCAGGGACGCCGGAGATAGATGCCCATGGCGAATACGACTATGCCAATGCCGAATACCACCTGACCCTGCGTCAGCGTACCCCGGCCACACCGGGGCAGCCCAATAAGCAGCCGTTACATGTCCCGGTGAGGATGGGGCTGGTAGGAACCAAGACGGGACGGGATCTAGCCCTGACTCTGGATGGCGCGAGCCTGGGCAGCGATGCGGTGATCCACCTGCGTGAGTCGGAACAGTCCTTCGTCTTCACCGATGTCAGTGAAGCGCCGGTGCCCTCGCTGTTGCGTGGCTTCTCAGCGCCGGTACAGCTGCGTTTCCATTACAGTCGCGAGGACCTGGCCTTCCTGATGGCCAACGATTCCGACGGTTTCAATCGCTGGGATGCCGGTCAACGACTGGCCATGCTGGCACTTGACGACCTGATCGCTGCCCACCGCAACGGCGTCGAAAAGGTTATGGATCCGCGTCTCGTCGAGGCCTTCCGCGCCTTGATCGAGCGAGGAGGCGATGACAAGGCGGTGCTGGCCGAAATGCTGACGCTCCCTTCGGAGGCCTATATTGCCGAGCAGCAGCCGTTGGTAGATGTGGATGCCATCCATGCGGCTCGCACCTTCGTCAAGCAGTCCCTGGCCGTCGCCCTGCGCGACGAGCTTTTGGCACTATTCGAAGCCAATTGCTCGGATGCCCCCTATGCGCCCGAGCCGCAGCAAATCGGCCAACGCAGCCTCAAGAACGTGGCACTCTCCTACCTGCTGGCGATAGAGGACCAGCGGGGTATTGAATCGGCCCAGGCACAGTTTGCTGCCGAACACAACATGACCGACGTGCGTCACGCCCTGACCCTGCTGACCCACAGTAGCCGAAACGACCTGGCCGATCCGGCACTGCGAGCCTTTGGCGAGAAGTGGGCTCACGATCCTCTGGTCATGGACCAGTGGTTCAGCATCCAGGTCACACGCCCCCAGTCGGATGCGCTGGATCGGGTCAAATACCTGATGGCCCATCCGGCCTTCTCATTGAAGAACCCCAATCGGGTGCGGGCCCTGGTGGGCACCTTCGCCAACCAGAATCGGGTCAACTTCCATCGCATGGATGGCGAAGGCTACCGGTTACTTGCCGATGTGGTGATCGATCTCAATCGCTTCAATCCGGAAATCGCTGCCCGGCTGATCACACCACTGACCCGCTGGCAGCGCTTCGACGAGTCGCGCCAGGAGCTGATGAAGCATGAGCTCGAACGAATTCGTGCCGAGGAACTCTCGCCGAATGTGTATGAGGTGGTGGAAAAGGCCCTCGCTTGATGTGAGGGTTATTGGGCGAGAGCGATTTGCGTCGCGAGCGATGATAGGCTGGTCGCCGCCGGAGCGCAGCTCCCGGAATGTAGCCTGCTACATGAGGAGAGCGAGCACCGCCGGCGGCCAGGGTATCGAGCGCAGCAGCAAAGCCTCCGTCCAATCAATTGATCAGCCAGCTTAAAACCGTGACGCCGAGCAGCCCCCAGATCAGGGTCGCCACCAGGCGCCGGCGCAGCAGGGCGCGCAGGGCCAGATACAGTAGCCCCAGGCCGAGCAGCAGTACTGCCAGGCTGATCACGGTGGGCGGAATGTCCAGCGCGGAGGCTAGGCCGTCAAAGAATCCCTGGGCTGAGGCACCCAGGTTATGGAAGAACACGATCAGCAGGTCGACCACGAAGCGAATCATCGCGCCCAGTGTTTCGCCCAGCCAGGAAAAGAAATCTTGCATATGCAGGTCCGGTCGGCTTACTCGATCATGTCGAGAACGGTCCCTACGATATCATCCATTGTGACCAGGCCTACCAACTTGTTGTCATCGAGCACCAGAATCCGCTTGACCACACTGTCGGTCATCAGGCTGGCGACATGACGAACATCCAGTGATTCGCCGACCCCGATGGCCGGCTTGGCACAGACGTCATAGACGTTGATCAGGTCGATATCGCCATTTTCGGCGACGATGGTCTTGAGAATATTGGTGTAGGTGATCAGGCCCCAGGCATCGTGGGGGTCCTGCTGCTCGACGACCAGGCATTTGAGATTGTGGCGCTTCATCAAGCCCAGGGCGTCGCGCAGGGTGGCGAAGGGCGACACCGTCACCACGTCGCGCATCATGATGTCCTTGACCAGCATCTTGTCACTCCGTCTGTTATTGGATCAGTGGTCGTGCCTGAGCCGCTCCTCGAAGCGCTTGACCTGAGACATGTCGATTCCGCCGAGATGCTCCACGGGCAGCGTCATGACCAGCCCCTTGGAGTCGTCGCCGGAAGGGTTGAGCACCTGCCTTATGGCCTTGAGTACCTTGAGCGACAGGCTTTTCTCCAGCGTCATCATCATGATGCTCTGACTGCCTTCGAAGGTCAGACCGAAGAAGGTCTTCTTGCGCTCTCCCCCGATACCCCGGCCCGACATCAGGGTCATCCCCACCGCGCCCGCTTCGGTGGCGGCATCGATGCACTCCTGCTCGAGCTCCTCCGGTGCAATGGCGACCAACAGCGAAAACTTCATGTCGTCTTTCCTCCAGGCTTCACCACCCAATCCATGAGAATGGCATAGCTCATCACAGTCACGATAGGAAAGATCGAGGCGAAGGCGATCAGCCCGAAGCCATCGATCAGCACGTTGCGGCCCTCGATCTGGCTAGCCAGACCAATGCCAAGCGCGGTCACCAGGGGTACTGTCACCTCGGAGGTCGTCACGCCACCCAGGTCGAAAGCCAGGGCCACGATATAGCGAGGCGCCAGGGCGGTCAGCAAGATCACCAGCGTATAGCCACCGATAATATAGTAGTGGATGGAGTCGCCGGTGATGATGCGGTGTACGCCGATGGTGATGCCGATGGCCACGCCGAGTGCCACCAGCAGGCGTATCACGTTGCCCTGGATCTTGCCTGCGGCTGCTTCTTCTGCCTGCTGGCCGATGGCGATCAAGGCCGGCTCGGCCATGGTGGTAGCGAAGCCGATGCAAAAAGCGAAGAGGTAGACCCACAGCCAGGTATCGAAGGCCACCAGTTGATGGGCCATGCTCTGTCCGATGGGAAAAAGGCCGAGCTTGAGGCCCACCACGAAGGCATAGAGACCGATGATCACCAAGGCGAAGCCGATACCGACCCTGAGCGGGTCGGCCAGTGAGCGCTTGAGAACGGCATACTGGAAGAACAGGATCACCAGAATGATCGGTAGCACGTCACGCAACATGCTGAAGAGATCGAGTAGCATCTGCAGCGGGCCGGCGGGAGGAGTGACCTCATCCTGGGCGGTTATGAGTTCGGCTCCGCCCGGGATGCTGCCCGGGTCGGCGTAGACCAGGATGCCGTAGAGCTGCACGCTGATCATCGGCACCATCACGGCGAGAGCCACCAGGCCGAAGCCGTCGATCAGCGAGCTGCGACCGCGGATGGATGCAGCGAGGCCAATGCCCAGGGCGGCGATCAGCGGAACCGTTACGATATTGGTGGTGACGCCGCCTGAATCGTAGGCCAGGCCGACGATCTCGGCGGGAGCGAAGAAGGTCACCATCACGACCAGCACGTAGCCTACTATCATGTACCAATGCAGGGGGTGGCCCAGGATCACCCGAAATACGCCGAGTGCCATCACCAGTCCTACCGAACCGGCAACGATCAGGCGTAGCGTCAAGGCGTCGATTCGCCCTTCACTGATCTGGGCGGCCTGTTCGGCCACGGCGATCAGCGCCGGTTCGGCCACCACGGCAGAGAAGCCGATGGCGAAACCGAACAGCATGAGAATCGGCATCGAGCCTCGTCGGGCGAACTGGTTGGCCAGGCGCTTGCCCACCGGAAAAATGCTCAGCTCGAGCCCCTGCAGAAACAGGGCGACGCCCACGGCCACGATCATCAGGCCGATCGCCATGCTCAGCCCGCCATCGGGCCATTCCCGCAGCAGCAGTGCTTGAAAGGCCACCACCACCACGATGATCGGCAGCAGGTTTCGCATGGCATGGGTCAGCGCATTGAGAAAATCCCTGAGTTGCTCTGCCAAGACCGGCTCCCTGAGGCATGTTCCGTTGACGACAATCGGTCTTGTCGCTGTTATGCGCGGCGTGGACAGGCTAGCCTGTCAGCCTGGATAGTAACATTAGCCTGGTTCGATGAACGTAAGATGACGCTTGGCGACGCATGACGTGCCATAGACAACAGGCCTTGCCGGCATGTCGGGGCTGTCGCCACACTATACCATCGAGATTGGCCTTGATCAGGCGAACGTGATGGGTCGCGAGTTGATCAGGATCAAGGCTTTGCGTATTGCCCCGGTCGGGATTATGCGCATCGCGCCAAATGGACAGGAGGGGCCATGAACGTTTCGCTGATCATAGTACTGGTGGTGCTGGGTCTGGTGCTCATTTATGGAGCCAGCATCTACAACCGACTGGTGGCACTGAACAACCGTTATCAGAATGCCTTCGCCCAGATCGAGGTGCAGCTCAAGCGGCGTTACGACCTGATTCCCAACCTGGTGGAGACGGCCAAGGGTTACATGGCTCACGAGAGGGAGACCCTGCAGGCCGTCACCGAGGCGCGCAACACGGCGCTGGCAGGCCTCAAGCACGCCGCGGCGCAACCCGGCGAGCCGGGTGCCATGGCCGAACTGGCCGGGGCCGAGGGGGCGCTGGGGTCGGCACTCGGACGATTCAACATGGTCATGGAGGCGTACCCGGACCTCAAGGCATCCGAGAACATGCGCCAGCTCTCCGAGACGCTAACCAGCACCGAGAACCGAGTCGCCTTCGCTCGCCAGGCCTTCAACGACGCGGTCATGCAGTACAATACCTACAAGCAGAGCTTCCCCCCGATCCTGCTCGCTGGCCCGTTGGGACATCGTGAGGATGCGGCACTGCTCGAATTCGAAGACAGCGCCGAGATTCAGGCGGCACCCAAGGTCAGTTTCTGACGGGGGGCAACAATGGATTTTTTCGGAGCCCAGGACCAGGCGCGGCGGCTGACGGCCCGGCTGGTTCTCCTGTTGCTAGTGGCGGTGGCCGGTATGGTGGCCGCAGCGGTACTGGTCGTGGCATTGGCCATGGCGCTGCTTGATGGCGGGCAGGCCGGCACCGATCCCCTCGCGCGCGCGCTCGACCCGTTGTTGCTGGGCAGCGTTGCTCTTGGCGTAGTCGCGGTTGTCGGGCTGGGTAGCCTGATGCGTCATCTGCAGTTGCGAGGTGGGGGCTCGGCGGTAGCCGAAGCGCTGGGCGGCCATCCGATCAATGCCAATACCCACGATGCCGACGAGCAGCAGCTTCTGAATGTGGTCGAAGAGATGGCCATCGCCTCGGGCATGCCCGTCCCGGCGGTCTACGTGATGGAAGAGCCGGCGATCAACGCCTTCGCCGCGGGCCATGCTCCCCACGATGCCGCCATAGGGGTAACCCGCGGCGCTATCCAGGCACTCGACCGCGACGAGCTTCAGGGTGTCGTCGCTCATGAATTCAGCCATATTCTGCACGGTGACATGCGCCTCAACATGCGCCTGGTCGCGTTGCTCTACGGCATTCTGGTGATCGGCCTGATCGGCCGCATGCTTCTGCACGGCATGGCTGGCCGTCGTGCGGTTCGCAGCTCACGTCGCGGCAATGGTCAGGCGGTGATGCTGGGCGCCGGTATTGCTCTGATGGTGGTGGGCTATGTGGGCACGCTGTGCGGCAACCTCATCAAGGCCGCCGTCAGCCGGCAGCGCGAGTTCCTGGCCGATGCCAGTGCGGTGCAGTACACCCGCAATCCTGAGGGCCTGGCGCGCGCGTTGAAGCGCCTGGCGGCGCATTCCCACGGTTCCGAACTGCGCGCCACTCAGGCCGCAGAGTTCAGCCACCTCTATTTCGGTCGTGGCCTACGCGGCCTGAGCGGGCTCACCGCCACCCACCCGCCGCTGACCACGCGCATCGAGCGGCTTCAGCCCGGCTGGGATGGCAGCCTGCCGGAGCCGCGGCCGGTTGACGGCGAGCCGGCAGCCGACAAACGCCAACCCGACGATGTGCCGTCGGCTGCCGGGCTTGTCGGTCAGGCCGACATATCCCCCCTGGCGTACCCTTCCTCCACGTTGCAAACCGCGGCCACCAGCATTGGCCTGGGCAGTGCCCATGACCTGTCGCAACGGATCGGGCAGCCTGGCCCGGCGGATATTGCGCGTGCAAGGCAGACGCTGGAGGGTCTCGACGACGGCCTGGTGGAGGCTGCCCATGAGCCCTATGCCGCCCGAGCGCTGGTCTACGGCATTCTGATGGGCGTCGACCCTTCCAGCCGCGAGCGTCAGCGTCAGGCTCTGGTGGACCAGGCGCTGCCCGAGGTGCTGGTGGAACTGGACCGTCTGGCGAGACCACTGGCCGCGATGGCACCTGGGCATCGCCTGGCGCTGATCGAGCTGGCCCTGCCGATGCTGCGTCAGCTCACTACCGCGCAATTTGCCGATTTCCGCGCCTGTCTCGATCAACTCATGGCCGCGGAGGCGCAACCCGGCGCCCTGCAGTGGGCGCTGCACCGGCTCGTGCTCGTCGGGGTCGAAGGGCCACGTCACCGTAGCCATCGTCATCGCCACCTGTCCCAGCTCGAGGCTCCCGCTGCGAGGCTGCTGTCGAGCCTGGCCAGGGCAGGGAGCGTCGAGCAAGCAGAGGCCTGCGATGCCTTCCAGGCGGCCCTGCAGGCATTGCCTATCACGCCCGCTTTCATGAACCGACCGGCGAGTCCGGAGGAGCTGGATCAGGCGGTGGAACAGCTCCAGCAGCTGAAAGACAGGGACAAGCTCTTGCTGGTGGATGCCATGGCGCGCTGTGTCTTTCATGACGACCGTATTGCTCCCGGAGAAGCGGAGATGCTGCGGGCCGTTGCCTGGTCCCTGAACTGTCCGATGCCGGCAACGGCCGCCGATTGAGGTCAGTGTCTTCCCTCGCCCGGGGATAGTTTTGCCGGTGGGCTGTGCAATTCCCTAATACGCCGCATTTGCTGTCGACTTGCAGGTACGTCAGGGCTTTGTTGCAATAGTCTCTACCTGACGGACTCACCATGACTGGAGATACTTTAATGGCGACCCCCCCCTGGAAACTTGCCGCGGTTGGGCTGACCTTTGCGCTTGGCCTGGCTGCCTGTGGTGATACGGAAGACGAAGCCGGGGCGCCGGAGGTCGAGGAAACGGAAGTTCTCGTGGGCGAGTCTCCTGAAGACACCATGACTGACGACCCGGACACGATGCCCGAGGATGAGCCCGAGGCTCCTTCCCCTGCAACAGTGGAGGAAGGCGTCCCTGAAGCCATGGCTGAAGAAGGTGGCTCCATGGAGCCGGGCGACGATATCCAAGCGGATGCCGCGACTCTGGGTGAGTCGCCGGCGGCGACTCTGGATGAAGGTGGCGCCTTGCCGGGTGAACCCACCCGTTCGGATATCGATGCCATCCTGGAGGACACCGAACGGCGCTTCGAGGAGGCGCAGCGGCGTATCGACGAGCAGTTCGAAGAGGTCGGGCGAGACTCTCCAACCTTGGAGCCCATGGACGCCACGACCGAGTTTCGCTCCACGCTCGAACCCATGCAGGGTGAGGTCGGCGATACGCCTTCTGCCATCGACGAAGAAGCGGAGCGTCGTGGCGAGACGACACAGTCTGATATCGACGCCCTTCTTGAGGATACCGAGCGGCGCTTCGAGGAAGCACGGCGTCAACTCGACGAACAATTTGAAGAGGCCGAGCGGCGCGAGCCGCAGAGCGAGGCACCCCAGTTCGATATCGAGGATTGAACGCCCGCGTTATGTCATGGCATGAAAAAGGCCCACTTTAAGGTGGGCCTTTCGTCTGGGGGGCCTGGCTTCAAGGTAAAGCCAGGCCTATACGCCTGCCGAAGCAGTGCCTCAGTCGGCGAGCTTGATGTTGGAGGCCTGAAGGCCCTTCTTTCCCTGGGTGACTTCGAAGGTGACCTTCTGGCCATCCTGTAGGGTCTTGAAGCCGTCAGCCTGAATCTCTGAGAAGTGGGCGAACAGGTCGTCACCACCGTCGTCCGGAGAGATGAAGCCATAGCCCTTGGTATCGTTGAACCACTTGACAGTGCCAGTTGCCATTGTTGATTTCCTTACTTACTGATTGATCGTGCTGGGCACTCGGCAGTGCCGAAGGCCCGAAGTGCGTGGGCAAGGCGAGAAAAGTGCGCTTCGGGTGTATCGACAGTTCGACATACAGCTAACGACTTTCCACTTGCTGTCCAACGCAACGCATAGCGCATGAGTGGCGAACCATCATGCCCGCCCAGACAACTTTAGTTAGAAAAATTTAGAGCGTCCAGCAAATCGCAAGCATGAAATATGCCATACCAAGTGTGGCCTCAAATCGGCTAATGATTTATTCAAGTGCGCTTATCGCTGGTTCGCAAGGGCGCGGTCGGCATGCAGCATTCCGTGTTGCGAAAGGGTGAGGGCCTGCTCACGCTGGCGTAATATCCCCCCTTCGGCCCATGGCGGGCCAATTCATGGCAGGGAGTGCTCGATTCATGTTGTGGGATGCCCAGTTATGGCCCTTTTTGGTGGCCATTACCCTGCTGACGATCAGCCCTGGGGTTGATACGCTGCTGGTGATTCGCAATACGGCTCGCGGTGGCGTGCGCGATGGCGTGCTTACCAGCGTGGCGATCTGCTGTGGCCTGTTCGTGCATGCTACCGTATCGGCATTGGGAATTTCCCTGATCCTGCTGCAGTCGGCATGGGCCTTTGGCCTGCTCAAGCTGATGGGGGCCGGCTACCTGGTCTGGCTGGGAGTCGCCAGCCTTCTGGCAGCACGACGCAGCCAGGGCCTGCCGGTGGCGGCTATGCTGGGTGAGCGCAAGGCGCGGCCGCTCTGGCGCCCGCTGCGGGAAGGGCTGCTTTCCAATGTGCTCAATCCCAAGACCGTTGTCTTCTACATGGCGTTCTTGCCCCAGTTCATTGCTCCGACCGACCCGGCCTTGGTCAAGTCGCTTTGGCTGGCCGGTGTACATTTCATCATCGCCAACCTGTGGCAGATCGGTATCGTCGTGACGGTGGGCAGTGCGGGACGCTGGCTGGGAAGCCGTCTCTTTTCCCGTGTGTTGAATGGCGCAACCGGTGCGGTACTGATTGGATTCGGCATCAAGCTGGCGCTCGAGCGTCACCCCGCCTGAGCCGAGCGGGAAACGCCAGGGCCCCGGCATCGATCCGGGGCCCTGCGTGGTCTTTTCAGTTGCTTGCGGCAGGTGTCGCGCTAGTTGCGGGCCAGTAGCGAGCCGTCGTAGCGTACCGTGGTTTCAGCCGAACTCAGCATAGAGACGTCCTCGCTGCTGCCCCCGTTGGCCAGGCTTTCAAAGATGACTCGGTAGACGAGCACCGCCTGGACATAGTCGCGTGTCTCGCGGAAGGGAATGCTCTCCACGAAGAGGTCGTACTCCTCAGGCGAGTCGCGCAGCCAGCGGTCAACCCGGCCGGGGCCGGCATTGTAGGCTGCCGCCGCCGCCAGGCGATTACCCCGGTAGCGGTTGGTCATGTCGCGAATGTAGGTGCTGCCCATGCGGATGTTGATCTCAGGGTCGAGTACGCCGTAAGGCCCGGGGTCGCTGATGCCGAGCTGGCGGCTGAGCTGGGTGGCGGTGCCGGGCATGATCTGCATCAGCCCGCGTGCCCCAGCGGGAGATAGCGCCGTCGGATTGTAGGCGCTTTCGCGACGCGCAATGCCCATCAGCAAGTAGGGGTCTACGCCGGTATTGCTGCCCCAGCGCAGGAAGTGCTCGCGATAGGCTTGCGGAAAGCGCCAGTCGAGTGCGTCCCACATTCGGCCGGTGATAGTGGTCTGCACCAGGCGGGCATGCCAGCCACGGCGCTCTGCGTAGTCGGCAAGGGCGCGTGCCTCGCGGGGTGTTCCGATTGCCACGGCATTCAGCCACTCGTTGTTGGCCAGACCATCCTCGCCAATGCGTAGCAGCGCCTCCGTGCGCTTTACGGCTGGCCATTGGGCCACTTCCTCGCGAAACGCCTCATCGAAGTGATTGCGTTCCAGGTTCAGGGAATAGGGTCGGTTGAGGCGGTCTGCAGCAGCGAAGGCGAAGAAGTTGCGGCCGTCGGCTGCGCGTGCATAGGCGACTTGCGCCCGCTGCGTATCGCCCAGCTGTTCATGGGCACGTGCCTTCCAGTACTGCCAGCGGCTCTCCTCTCGGGTCTCGTCGGGCATTGCCTCGATCCAGCGCAGCGCACCGGGCCAGTCCCGGCTGGTCAGGGCATGGCGCACACGCAGCTCCAGTACCCGAGGGGTGCTGACTCGCGGCAAGACATCGTCGACCCAGCCCCGGTTGTTGTCGATGTTGCGCACCAGGGAGTAGAAGACCAGATCCTCCTCGATGGCGTGGCGGTGCTCGCCGTCGAAGGTCAGGTGAGGGGCGACCTTTCGCCATGCCTCCATAGCGGCTTCGGTATCGGCCCGGGTGAAGCCGTGCATGGCGGCGGCGAACAGCGCCCCGCTGCCGCGGCACTCGGGTCCGATACAGTTGGGCACCCGCGTGATAGCTGCATAGTCCCCCTGCAGGCGGGCCTTGGCCTCGCGCGCCGCCTGCCAGCGACTGCCGAGTTGGCGGCCCAGATAACTGGCAAGGCCGCTTTCACCCAGTTGCCAGGCCAGCATCTTGCGTTCCCAGATATCGAGTTCGCTGATCTCACCCTGTCTGCGTAGTCGATCGAACAGGGTGTCGCAGGCCGAAGGCTGAGAGCGTCCTACGTGCCAGAGTTTCCGCCCACCTTCCGCAGCAGCCCGTGGGTCGCTGCCCATCAGTGCCGTGTAGTAATGGCACTGACGCTCGGCTCCCGTAGGCTCGCCATCGGCAACGGCGAGGACGGCACCGTAGCGACCGGCGCTGCCATAGCGGCTGATGGCAGCGCCGCGCATCCACTCGGCCAGGGGGGCATCCTGGTAGCGCTCGATGAAAGCCAGCACCTGTCCCGGTTCGGCCTGGGGCAGTTGATCGCGCAGGCGGTGATACTCCACGTAGCCATAGAGCACGTGATCATTGATGGCGCTGCTGTCGATCCGGTTCCACTGCTGGTTGCGTGCCGCCTCCAGCGCCTCGCGCATGACGCTGTCGCTGGGCTGGGCTTGAGCGATGAGCGGTAGGCTGATGGCTGCCGCGGCGAGCCAGGCGGCGGCGCTGTTTAGCAGATGGCGATGGCGCATGGTGGCTGCCTCCGGAAGGCTTGAGTCGGAACCTCTGTATCGTCACTCATTGGAGCATATTTGAGTAGGGGTTGGGCGACGATTTCCAGGGTGCTGGTTGGCTTCGTTCAACGGTGAGACGCTTGTGCAGAGACAGCGCGAGAGCTAGGCTGAGCGGGTTTCTATCAAACGCTTGTTGGACTATTTCCAGGAGTGCGGATGTGAGCCAGGATGAACAATCTGCCGTGCCTGTTGGCCATGGCCCCGAGGCTTGGCGAACTGCTTTGACTCGCTTCGTCACTTTCATCCCGCATACCCGAGAGTTGGGACTCGAAGTGATCAACGTGGTTCCCCCGGAAGTGACGATGCGGCTTCCCTGGCGTGACGAGTTGCTCGGTGATACTACCCGGGGACTGATCCACGGAGGCGTACTGACCATGCTGCTGGATACGGTGTGCGGTTCCGCTGTGCTCTGCGGCTTGCCTTCTCCGGAGGTCTGCCCGACGCTGGATCTGCGCGTCGACCATTACCGGCCGGCGGTGGCCGGTCTTCCCATCATGGCCAGAGCCCGTGTGCTCTGCGTGACCGAGTCGGTGGTTTTTACCGAGGGCACGCTCTGGCAAGATCCCGAGCGGCCGGTCGCCCGTGGGATCGGTAACTTCATGCGCCTTGGGGCGCGCAACACTCCGCCAGGTTTCGGCGAGGCGCTGTTCAGTGGAGCAAATGACCATGCTTGACGATTTTCACGATGCAGCCTGGTTGGAGAAGACCCGGGCCGAGGGCGACGTATCTGCCTGGCTGGCGCGTGTGCCCTATACCCGCTTCATTGGCGTCTCGGCATCGCCCGACGCAGAGGGCGATGGTATGGTCTTTCATCTCGAGCCACACGCACACAACATTGGCAACATCCTGTTGCCGGCCATTCATGGCGGGGTGGTGGCCGCCTTCATGGAGACGGCCGGCACACTCGACCTGATGCTCGCGGCCCGCACACCTCGGCTGCCACGTATCGTCGATTTCTCCATCGACTACCTCCGCGCTGCCCGCGCGATACCCACCCACGCCCGCTGCAGTCTGCTGCGAGAAGGCCGGCGTATGGCCAACGTACAGGTCACGGCCTGGCAGGAGCGCGAGGCTGAGCCCGTGGCCACGGCACGCCTGCACTTCGTCTTGAGCGCCACGGAACAAAGCAGCGCTTGAAATTCCCGCCTCGGACCCCATATCGCTGAACAGTTCTACACGGGCGACGCCATGTTGGCGTCGCTGCTGGTTCAAGCCATGAGGTAACCGATCCATGTCCACTATCGCTCACGAGGAAACGCTCGGCTTCCAGACCGAGGTCAAGCAGCTGCTGCACCTGATGATTCACTCCCTCTATTCCAACCGGGAGATTTTTCTACGCGAGCTGATTTCCAACGCTGCCGACGCCTGCGACAAGCTGCGCTATGCGGCGCTGGATAACGATGCCCTGTACGAGGGCGACAGTGAACTACGCATCGAGATCGAACACGATCAAGAGGCCGGCACGGTAACGCTACGCGACAACGGCATCGGCATGAGCCGTGACGAGGTGATTCAGAACCTGGGCACCATCGCCCGTAGCGGCACCGCCGAGTTCCTCAAGCAGCTCTCTGGTGAGCAGCAGAAGGCTGCCAGGCTGATTGGCCAGTTCGGGGTAGGCTTCTACTCCAGTTTCATCGTCGCCGACGAGGTGACGGTGCGTACGCGCAAGGCTGGTTCGGACATCGGCGAGGGCGTCGAGTGGCGCTCCAGGGGCGAGGGCGAGTTTACCGTTGCCGATATAGAGAGCGAACGCCACGGTACCGAGATCGTGCTGCACCTCAAGCCTGATGCCAAGGAGTTTGCCGACGACTTCCGCCTCAAGAGCCTGGTGCGCAAATATTCCGACCATATCGAGGTGCCGGTGCGCTTGCCCAAGATCGAGAGTGCCCGCGATGACGACGGCAAGGAGATCGAGGGCAGCGAGGTCACCACCTGGGAGACCGTCAACGAAGCCACCGCTCTCTGGTCGCGCCCCAAGGGTGAGATCTCCGATGAGGAATACAAGGCGTTTTACAAGCACGTGGCCCATGACTTCAGCGATCCGCTGGCCTGGAGCCACAACAAGGTCGAGGGCAAACTCGAGTACACCAGTCTGCTCTACGTGCCGGGACGCGCGCCCTTCGATCTCTATGAGCGGGATGGTGCCCGTGGCGTGAAGCTCTACGTGCAGCGCGTCTTCATCATGGACGACGCCGAGCAATTCTTGCCGCTCTACCTGCGTTTCATCAAAGGTGTTCTAGACACCCGCGAGCTCTCTCTCAACGTCTCCCGCGAGCTGCTGCAGCAGGATCCCAAGGTCGAGAAGATCAAGAGTGCGTTGACCAAGCGGGCGTTGGACATGCTCAAGAAGCTTGCCAAGGACAAGGAGGCCTATCAGACCTTCTGGAACACCTTCGGCACGGTGCTCAAGGAGGGGCCGGCAGAGGATTATGCCAACCGCGAGAAGATCGCTGGCCTGGTGCGCTTCTCGTCCACCCATACCGACAGTGCTACCCAGGACCAGTCGCTGACCGACTACGTCGAGCGCATGAAGGAAGGACAGGGCAAGATCTACTACATCGTGGCCGACAGCTTCAATGCGGCCAAGTCGAGCCCTCACCTGGAGATCTTCCGCAAGAAGGGCATCGAAGTACTGCTGCTCTCCGATCGTATCGACGAGTGGCTGATGAGCCATCTCACCGACTTTGACGGTAAGACCCTGGTCGACGTGGCCAAGGGCGATCTCGACCTCGGTGAGATCGAGGGCGAAGAGGAAAAACAGGCCCAGGAGGAGACCGCCAAGGCCAAGGAGGATCTGGTTAAGCGGGTCAAGGAGGCGCTGGGCGATGAAGTCCAGGAGGTCAAGGTGACCCATCGCCTGATCGACTCACCGGCCTGTGTGGTGTTGCCTGAGCACGAGATGGGCTTTCAGATGCGTCGCATCATGGAAGCCGCCGGGCAGAAGGTGCCGGAGGTCAAGCCGATCCTCGAACTCAACCCGGAGCATGCACTGGTCGACCGTCTCGAATCGGCGCAGGGCGAGCGTTTCGCTGACCTGGCGCGCATCCTGCTCGACCAGGCGATCATCGCCGAGGGCGGTCATCTCGACGACCCGGCGGCCTACGTCAAGCGGCTCAATGCGCTACTGACGGCTTGATTTGACCCTGTCGATACTTGTCCAGCAGGCCGCCTACGGGCGGCCTTGCTATTGGACGTTACAAAGCAATAGACTCCTTTTGCGTCAACGTAATTTTTTATTTTTTCCATATTTTCAGCCGGATAGTGCTACATTCGAGTGCTGTCAAAAAGCCGTGTTGCTGTTGTGCATTGCGGTATGGTCAGGTATGAATAGTGAGTTTGGCCTATCTTGATTGCCCTATCAAAAACTCCGACAACCATAAGGGAGATCCAACGTGAAGATTGGTGCACCCAAGGAACTCGCCAAGGGGGAAGCACGCGTCGCGCTGACCCCTGACAGTGCGCAGCTCATCCAGAAGCTTGGACACGAATGCCTGATCGAATCCGGGGCAGGCATCGCTGCCGGCTTCGATGATGATACCTACCGGACCGCTGGCGTCACCGTGGTTGAGAGTGCCGAGGCGCTTTGGCGCGAGGCCGAGGTGGTCATCAAGGTCCGCGAGCCCAGCAACGAAGAGGCCGATCTGCTGCGGGACGGCCAGACGCTGATCGCCTTCTTCTGGCCGGCGCAGAACGAGGCGCTGATGGAGCGCTGCAAGGCCAGGGGCGCCACCGTGGTCGCCATGGACATGGTGCCGCGCATCTCGCGGGCCCAGAAGATGGATGCCTTGTCGTCGATGGCCAATATCGCCGGCTATCGGGCGGTGATCGAGGCGGGCAACAATTTCGGGCGCTTCTTTACCGGCCAGGTGACCGCCGCCGGCAAGGTGCCACCGGCCAAGGTGCTGGTCATCGGTGCCGGGGTGGCGGGTCTCTCCGCCATCGGTACCGCGACGAGTCTGGGTGCCGTGGTGCGCTCCTTCGATGTGCGCCCCGAGGTGGCCGAGCAGATCGAGTCCATGGGCGCAGAGTTCCTGTTCCTGGACTTCGAGGATTCCCAGGATGGTTCGGGCACCGGCGGTTATGCGGCGCCCTCGAGCCCCGAGTTCCGCGAGAAGCAGCTGGCGCTGTTCCGCGAGCAGGCGCCCGACGTCGATATCGTCATCACCACGGCGTTGATCCCCGGCAGGCCGGCTCCCAAGCTGTGGCTGGAGGATATGGTCAAGGCCATGAAGCCGGGTTCGGTCATCGTCGACCTGGCGGCCGAGAAGGGCGGCAACTGCGATCTGACCCGCCCGGACGAGAAGGTGGTCAGCGACAACGGCGTGACCATCGTCGGCTATACCGACTTCCCCTCGCGCATGGCGACCCAGTCATCGCTGCTCTACGCCACCAATATTCGTCACATGCTCACCGACCTGACGCCGGAGAAGGATGGCGTCATCGTGCATGACATGGAAGACGACGTGATCCGTGGCGCGACGGTCACCCATCAGGGTGAGGTCACCTTCCCGCCACCGCCGCCCAAGGTCAAGGCGATTGCCGCCGCCAAGCCCAAGCCCAAGGAGAAGGCGCCGACTCCAGAGGAGAAGAAGGCCGCGGAACTGGCCAGCTTCAAGGCCCAGACCAAGAGTCAGCTGACGCTGCTGGGCGTAGGGGGTGCCCTGATGCTGGTGCTGGCGCAGATCGCTCCGGCCTCCTTCATGCAGCACTTCATCGTCTTCGTGCTGGCCTGCTTCGTGGGCTTCCAGGTGATCTGGAACGTCAGCCACTCGCTGCATACGCCGCTGATGGCGCTGACCAATGCCATCTCTGGGATCATTATTCTCGGCGCCGTGCTGCAGATCGGTTCGGGCAACTGGGTGGTGGTGTTTCTTGCGGCGATCTCGGTACTGATCGCGACCATCAATATCGTGGGCGGCTTTCTGGTGACACGCCGGATGCTGGCCATGTTCCAGAAATCGTGAGCGGCGGAGAGATCACATGCTGAGTCAAGGATTTGTATCAGCCGCAGCGATTGCGGCAAGTGTGCTCTTCATCCTCTCCCTGGGGGGGCTGAGCAATCAGGAGAAGGCCAAGCGGGCGGTGTGGTACGGTATCATCGGCATGGCGTTGGCGGTGTTCTTCACCGCCCTGGGCCCCGGGATCGGTGGCTACTGGTGGATGATCCCGATGATCATCATCGGCGCGGTGATCGGCTGGGTCGTGGCCAGTCGGGTGGCGATGACCGAGATGCCTCAGCTGGTGGCGGCACTGCACTCCTTCGTCGGCCTGGCCGCGGTGTTCGTGGCCTGGAACGCCGACCTCGAGCGGCGTCGCGTGTTGGCCGCCCAGGCCCTGGGCGCGGGACAGCAGGAGTTCTCGGCCTTTGCCGCACTGGTGGCCACCAAGGCCCCCGACGAGCTGATGTTCCTGCAGATCGAAGTGGTGTTCGCCATCTTCATCGGGGCCGTCACCTTTACCGGTTCGGTCATCGCCTTCGGCAAGCTGGCCGGCAAGGTGGACGGCAAGCCCAATCAGCTCCCCGGTGGGCACATGCTCAACGCCGGGGCGGCAGCGCTGAGTCTGGTGCTGGCGATCGCCTATATCAGCGGGGCGGGCTTCTGGACGCTGATCGCTCTGGCGTTGCTGGCCTTCTTCATCGGCTGGCACCTGATCATGGGCATCGGTGGCGCTGACATGCCGGTGGTGGTGTCGATGCTCAACAGCTATTCGGGCTGGGCAGCGGCGGCGATCGGCTTCACGCTCTCCAACGATCTGCTGATCGTGACGGGGGCGCTGGTGGGGTCCTCCGGTGCCATCCTCTCCTACATCATGTGCAAGGCGATGAACCGCAACTTCGTCAGCGTCATCCTGGGTGGCTTCGGTGGCGTGCAGAGCGGCGTCGCGGCCGAGATCGAGGGTGAGCAGGTGGCCATCGATGCCGGCGGTGTGGCCAGCGCGCTGAACAACGCCAACAGTGTGGTCATCGTGCCGGGCTACGGCATGGCGGTTGCCCAGGCCCAGAACGCGGTAAGCGAACTGGTGCGCAAGCTGCGCGCGGCGGGCAAGGAGGTGCGTTTCGCCATCCACCCGGTGGCCGGTCGCCTGCCGGGACACATGAACGTGCTGCTGGCCGAGGCCAGGGTGCCCTACGATATCGTGCTGGAAATGGACGAGATCAACGACGATTTCCCTAAGACCGACGTGACGATCGTCATCGGCTCCAACGATATCGTCAACCCCTCTGCCCAGGACGATCCCAACAGCCCCATCGCTGGCATGCCGGTGCTGGAGGTCTGGAAGTCCTCGGTCGTCTTCGTCAGCAAGCGCGGTCAAGGCACAGGCTACTCGGGTATCGAGAATCCGCTCTTCTACAAGGAGAACACGCGGATGTTCTATGGCGATGCGCGAGAGAGCATCGATTCGCTGCTGTCGTTGATCGACTGAGTCGATGTCGACCGGCCCGGCAGCGCCGGCCCGGTGCTATGCTTGGTGTCAGGCGCCCCCGAAGGGGGCGCTTTTCGTTACACTCTATTCTCAAGCCGACTTTATTCTGGGGCGACCATGTCAGATGATCCCATGCAGGTAGCGGTGTTGGGCGGAGGCAGCTTCGGCACCGCACTGGCCAGCATCGCTGCCGACAACGGGGCCGAAGTGTGCCAGTGGCTACGCGATTCCGAACTGGTGGAACAGATCAATCGCGAACACCGCAACGGCCGCTACCTGCCCGACTTTGCCATCAACCCGGCGGTGAAGGCGTCGAGTGATATACAGGCAGTGCTCGAGCGGGCGGAGCTGGTGCTGGTGGCGATTCCCTCCAAGGCCTTTCGCGACGTCGTCCGACAGGCACGGCCCTGGCTTCGGGCCGACCAGATCCTGGTGAGCACCACCAAGGGGATTCAGGAGGATGGCTTCAAGCTGATGAGCCAGATCCTCCAGGAGGAGACGGGCTTTACCCATATCGGCGTGATCTCGGGCCCCAACCTGGCCAGTGAAATCGCCCAGAAACAGCTCACCGCAACAGTGGTAGCCAGCGACGACCCGCTGACCCGAACCCGGGTGCAGCAGGCGCTGAGCTGTGACTACTTTCGGGTCTATGCCAGCAATGATCGCTACGGCGTGGAGCTGGGTGGGGCGCTCAAGAATATCTATGCCATCGCCGCCGGCATGGCTGCCGCGCTGGGCATGGGCGAGAATACCCGCAGCATGTTGATGACCCGGGCGCTGGCCGAGATGGGACGCTTTGCGGTGGACCAGGGAGCCAACCCCATGACGTTTCTCGGTCTTGCCGGCGTCGGCGACCTGATCGTTACCTGCTCGTCGAATCTGTCGCGCAACTATCGGGTTGGCTATGCGCTAGGCCAGGGCAAAAGCCTCGATGAAGCGGTCGCGGCCCTGGGGCAGGTGGCCGAGGGCGTCAACACGGTGCGCCTGGTGCGCGCCAAGGCTCGCGAGGACGACGTCTACATGCCCCTGGCCGAGGGGCTCTACCAGGTACTGTTCCAGGGCGTGCCGGCGCGGGAAATGGCGCGCATGCTGATGAGGGGCGAGCAGAGCAGCGACGTGGAATTCCTGCTCTCCCGCGAGGACGTTCAGCGCGCCCACCGGCGGGTCGAGGCCGCCGACGACCAGCCTGGCGCCAGCAGGGGAGAGGCGCGCGATGAGTGAGCGGCTGCTGATCATGCGCCACGGTGAGGCCGGCCCGGGCGGCATTGATGCCGAACGCAAGCTTACCGCCCGCGGCCATGCCGAAGCCGCGCGCATGGCTGACTGGCTTCAGTATCAGGAACTGGACGAGGCGCGGGTGCTCACCAGTCCCTATGTGCGAGCGCGACAGACGGCGGAGCATGTGGCGGCAAGCCTGGGGCGCAAAGTCGAGCCCCTGACCATCGTCACACCGGACGATCCCCCCGAGGTCGTGAGTGACTGGTTGATCGAGCAAGCCGATCGTGGGCCTTTCGTGCTGGTCAGCCACATGCCGCTGGTTGGCGCCTTGACGGGGCTGCTGGTCGATGGCCGCAGCGACCGCGGCCTGGGCTTCGCCACGGCGGCCGTGGCCGAACTCGAAGCCGACGTGTGGGCGGCGGGCTGCGCCAGGCTGCTGCGCTTCATGGCGCCGAACGATGTCACCTGGCCAGATGAGAGGACCTGAATCAATGGAGAACTGTCATGACTTTCGTCGTCAATAACCGCGTCTTCGTCAACCCCGGCCATGAGGAGGCGTTTGAAGCGCGCTTTCGCGCCCGGGCCGGCGAAATCGACAAGCAGCCGGGCTTTCTGGCCATGCGAGCGCTTCGGCCCCTGGGCAATCAGGCCCCCTACGTGGTGGAGACCGAGTGGGAGAGCCAGGCGGCCTTTCACGCCTGGGTCGGCGGCGACGACTTCAAGCGCGCCCACGCCAACCCCATGCCCAGTGAGGCCGTCGGTGAGGGCGGTGGTCTCGAGCAGTTCGAGGTGGTGATCAGCAGCGGTGCCTAGATCAGCCCGGCGAGGCGCAGGCCAAACACCCCCAGTGTAATGGTCACGCTCGCCATCAGCGTGCTCAGCGCGATGATGTTGGCGGTCAGCACGGCGTTGCCGCCCATCGCCTTGGCCATGACAAAGGCCGCCGCTGCCGTGGGGCTGGCGAAAAACAGGAAAAGCACGCCAAGTTCGCGCCCCTGGAAGCCGACCAGCCAGGCCGTGCCGGTGGCCAGTACCGGTATGGTGACCATCTTCATCAGGCTGGCACTGGTTGCCAGCCGCCCCGAGGCCCGGATCGAGCCCAAGGAGAGAGTTGCGCCGATGCAGATCAGCGCCAGGGGTAGGGTCAGAGAGGCGAAATACTCCCCTGAGGTCATCAGCCAGCCAGGAAGGCGCAGTTCGAGGGCAGCCACCGGAACCGCCACTACCACGGCAAGGATCAGCGGATTGTGTGCGATGTGCGAAACGATGCTGCGCCAGTTCGTACGCTGATTGGGCTGGTAGGTAGCCAGGGCAATCACTGAAAAGGCGTTGTAGGTGAGGATCACCACGCCTAGCAGCAGGCCACCGGCGGAGAGGCCGTAGTCACCGTACATGCCCGCGGCAAGGGCGAGCCCGACGATGCCGCAGTTGCCGCGGAAGGCGCCTTGTACGAAGACGCCGCGTTCCGCATGAGGCACCCGCAGGATCGCCCAGCCCCAGCTGAACAGGAAGCTGCCCAGCGTGGCCAGGGCAAAGAAGCCGAGCAGCAGAGGATTCAATGTGGCATCCAGGTCGGCCTTGATGATGCTGAGAAAGATCAGCATCGGCATGGTGCCCTTGAAGACCAGCAGCGAGGCGGTATTGATGAAGGGCTGATCGATCCAGCCGGCACGTTTCAGGCCCAGGCCGATGAAGACCATCATGAAAACCGGCAGCGTGATCTCCAGGGTGCCGAGAAAGACGTCGACGAGCCCCATTCAGCGAACCAGCCACAGGCCGACCGTCACGGCGGCGATCACGGTGATCCAGAAGACACGGTTACGGATCCGGGTATCACGCGGGGGACGCGGCTCTGGCATGACGAGACTCCGTTAGGGGCTTGGGTGTCGGAGAGCCGATGGCTTCGACTTGGCGAAATAGGGTAAACCCGTTAGCCTGCTATCGCCACAGACATTATGTCTTGCTTGACACTGGATCCCACCATGACCGTTTCCCTCGCTAGCCAACGACCGCGATTGATCTTCGCCCACGCCAACGGCTTTCCCGGTATGAGCTACCGCAGCCTGCTCGCACCGCTGCGCGAACGCTTCGACGTTCACCCGGTCGATCGCCTGGGTCATCATCCCGACTACCCGGTCGGTCACAACTGGCTGGCGCTGCGCGATGAGCTGCTCGACCACCTGACTCTCAGTGAGGAACCCACCATCGGCGTGGGGCACTCGATGGGCGGCGTATTGATGGCCATGGCCGCCGAGCACGCGCCCGAACGCTTTCGTTGTATCATCATGCTCGACCCGCCGCTGATGCTGGGGTTGGACGCCTGGGGTATGAAAGTGGCCAAGCGATTTGGCTTCATCGACCGGGTCACGCCGGCGGGCAAGTCTCAGGGTCGACGCTCAGCGTGGCCTGATCGTGACGCCATGGCCAATCACCTGCGTCGCCGAGGCCTGTTCCGACGTTTCACACCCGATGCGCTGCATGACTATGTGGAGGGTGGCACACGGCTGCGCGACGATGGTTCGGCCGAGCTGGTCTATGATCCGGCCATCGAGACCGAGATCTTCCGCCAGTTGCCCGACCACCTGTCTCGCCTGCCGCGACGCCTGCAGGTGCCCTTTGGACTGATTGCCGGCCGCGACTCCGACCTGATTACCCCGTCGCGTCGACGCCGCCTCGAGCGCCATCGAATCAAGCTGTCGCTGGTGCCGGGGACACACATGTTTCCCATGGAGCATCCCGAGGAGACGCGCCAAGCGTTACTGACAATGCTGGACGAGCTGCTGGAGGCAACGGCATGAGCGAACCAAGAGATATCCGTTTGGCCGGCGGGCGCCTGGCCGGTCTCAGCTGGGGTGACGAGGGGGCGACGACCTGGTTGGCGCTGCACGGCTGGTTGGATAACGCGGCAAGCTTCACCCGTCTGGCCCCTCTGCTGGTTCACCAGCT
Source organism: Halomonas sp. DQ26W (assembly GCF_003339685.1). Taxonomy (GTDB): domain Bacteria; phylum Pseudomonadota; class Gammaproteobacteria; order Pseudomonadales; family Halomonadaceae; genus Halomonas. Next base: position 118,116 of record NZ_QPKI01000007.1, read on the forward strand.
GGGGATTCGCGTGGTGGCCATCGATTTTACCGGTCACGGCCAGTCGCAGCATGTCGCTGGTGACTACGCGTTGTGGGACTACTGTCACGACCTGCTGGACGCAGCCGATGATCTGGGGCTGGAGCGGGTCACCCTGCTGGCTCATTCCATGGGGGCGAGCGTGTCCTGCCTGGTGGCTGCGGCCCTGCCCGAGCGCATCGACCGGCTGGCCCTGATCGATGGTCTGGGTGCGCTCACCACGCCGGCAGGCGATGCTGCGCAGCAGCTGCGCAAGGGGCTGCGTGCGACACGTCGTCCCCTATCGGCCGCGCCGCGCTATCCTGATGTAAGAACCGCCGTGGCGGCGCGAGTCGCCGGCGGTGTGACGCCGATCGATGCCGATACCGCCACTCCGGTGGTAAAGCGAAATCTGAGATACGAAGGCGATGGTCATGTGCGTCTGCGTACCGATGGTCGCCTGCTCTGGCCCTCTCCGGTTCGTCTGATGCCCGAGCAGGTCCTGGCCATGCTCGGGACCATCCAGGCGCCGGTGCTGCTGATCGAGGGCGAGGGCGGCATACTTGGTGGGCGGGAGTCAGCAGCCGCTGCACGATCGGTGGTTTCGACACTGACCCGGCGGGTATTGCCCGGGGGGCACCATCTACACCTGGAGCCTGGGGCGGTAACGGCAGTGGCGGGGGCTATCATCGACTGGCAGGCACCGGAAGCGGGAGTGCTATAGGGGGCGATATCATGAGCGGTGCAACGACTGCAACCACGGGCAAGCGCGTCGCCTTGACCCTCGGTAGCGGAGGTGCGCGGGGCTACGCCCATATCGGCGTGATCGACGTGCTGGAGGCCCGTGGCTACGAGGTTGTGGCCATTTCCGGCTGCTCCATGGGGGCAGTCATCGGCGGAGTCTATGCGGCGGGAGAACTCGATGCCTATCGCGAATGGGTCTGTCAGCTCGACTATTTCGATGTGCTAAAGCTGGTGGATGTCACCTGGAGTCCCATGGGTGCCATACGGGCCAGCAAGGTGATGAGCAAGCTACAGGGCCTGGTGGGGGACATCCAGATAGAGGACCTGCCGATACCCTTTACCACGGTGGCCACCGACCTGGCGCGCCAGCGTGAGGTGTGGTTCCAGTCGGGCTCGCTGCTGCGTGCCATGCGTGCTTCCATTGCCATTCCGGGCGTGATCACGCCGGTACACATCGGTGCACAGACGCTGGTAGACGGTGGTTTGCTCAACCCCTTGCCGATCATTCCGACCGTATCGGCCCATGCCGACCTCATGTTGGCGGTGAATGTCACTGCTCATAGCCCGCAGCCGGTGACCCTGGAAGACCTGCTGCCGGCCGAGGAGGTCGCCGCCGAGGTGGCAGCAGGGAACGACTCGTCAGTGAGCGGTTGGATGGATGTGCGCGGAGCGACCCGGCGTTTTCTGGATGGGCTAGGCGGCGGAGTTGACGACACCGATGGTGAGGCTGCCAAGGCTGAGAATCCAGCCAAGGCGCGTCGAGCCTGGAGTCGTATGGACATGATCCTGGCCTCCTTCGACATTACCCAGGCGGCACTGGCGAAATACAAGGTGGCAGGCTACCCTCCCGATATCCTGATCGAAGTTCCCAAGACGGTCTGCGGTGCGTTCGAGTTCCACCGGGCCGACGCCCTGATACGGCTGGGATGCCACCTCACCCTGCAGGCGCTGGACCAATACGAAGGGCGCTTCCACGGCAGCAGCCCCGGGATGATCGTGGAGCCGCCCCAGATGCCGGCAGAACGTGAATCGGGAGGTGGCGCCTGAGGCGCCAGTCGCGATGGGAACCAGCGCTCCTAGGCATCCTCGCCGCGGCGGCGTAGCAGGACATAGACCGCTCCGGTGCCGCCATCGGCATCCAGTGCCGAGCAGAAAGCGAGTACCGCCGGCCATTCGCGCAGCCAGGCGTTCACGTGGCTCTTGATTACCGGATAGTCGGCGGTACTACCCCATGCCTTGCCATGTACCACCAGCACGCAACGCATGCGGCCAGCGGCTGAATCGCGCAGGAACTCTTCCAACTCGCCGCGCGCCTCATCCAGCGTCAGACCGTGCAGGTCGAGCCCCGCCTCCCAGGCGATGCGTCCGCGCTTGAGCTGGGTGCAGGTGCGGCGGGGCAGGTCGGGAAGGGAAAAATCGAGCGGCTCCGATGGACGTACGGGTTCCACGCGGCCATCGCTGGTTCGGCTGGCCGCATCGCTGTTTCCCGCAGCAACGGCAGCGGCGCGCCGCTCGGCCGCTGACGGGTCCTTGCGGCGTGAATGCCCGGGGTCGGCGCGGTCACTGACGATACGTCTCACACCGGCTTCGCGTAGTGCCTGGCGAAAGGCGCTGACTTCATCGTCATCCGGCGGGGGGCGGCGTCGGCTCATGCGCTACTCATGCGAAGGGTTCGAGGCGCACAGTATAGCTGCCTGGGCGCGACTGTGAACCGTTGCCCGCCGCGGGTACAATCGATGCCCTGCCCGCAACCGATCCCACAGGAACCCACGTGGCCGAATTTCCCTCCGTTTCCCGTTCGACGCTCAGCCTGGACGATGCGGCCATCAGCGCCGACCTCGTCACGCTGCGCGACTACCTGCGCTGGAGTACCAGCGAGTTTCACCTGGCCGGCCTGTTCCACGGGCATGGCACCGATTCACCCTGGGACGAAGCGGTATCCCTGGTGCTGGGTTCGTTACACCTGCCCTGGAACGTCGACCAGGCGGTACTCGATGCGCGCCTACTGCCCATGGAGCGTCTGCGCATCCTGGCTCTGGTACGCGAGCGTATCGCTACGCGCCGCCCGCTGCCGTACCTGCTGGGCGAAGCCTTCTTCGCCGGATTCCCCTTCCATGTGGATGAACGAGTCCTGATCCCACGCTCGCCGATTGCCGAGCTGATCGAATCGGGGTTCGAGGCCTGGTTCCTTGAGGAGCCGCCGGCCCGGGTGCTCGACCTGTGCACAGGGTCGGGCTGCATCGGTATCGCCACGGCGCTCCACCTGCCCACCTGCGACGTCGACCTGGCAGATATCAGCCCGGAAGCCTTGGCGGTGGCCAAGCAGAATATCCAGCGTCATGACGTGGGGGCTCGGGTGCGAGCCGTGCTGTCGGACGTGTTCGACGGGCTAGGCGGTCAGCGCTACGACCTGATCGTTTCCAATCCCCCCTACGTGGACGCCCGTGACCTGGCTACCATGCCTAGCGAGTTTCGCCATGAACCGACCCTGGCGCTGGAAGCGGGGTGTGACGGTCTCGATATTGTCCGGCGTATTCTGCGCGAGGCCCGTGAGCATCTCAGCGAAGACGGCGTGCTGATTGTCGAAGTGGGCAATTCGGACTGCCACCTGGAGGCCGCCTTCCCCGGGGTGCCTTTCCTGTGGCTCGACTTCGAGCGTGGCGGACAGGGGGTCTTCGCCCTCTCCGCCGCGGAACTCGACGCCCATGCGGCGTCCTTCGCCTGATCGCAGGCATGATCATCGACAGAATCATTCAGGAGGCACGCCCATGTCCGGCAACACATTCGGCAAGCTGTTCACTGTTACCACCTTCGGCGAGAGCCACGGGCCAGCGCTTGGCGCCATTGTCGATGGTTGCCCGCCGGGTCTGCCGTTGACCGAGGTCGACCTGCAGCAGGATCTTGACCGTCGGCGCCCCGGCACGTCACGCCACACCACGCAGCGCCGCGAGCCCGACCAGGTGAAGATCCTCTCCGGCGTATTCGAGGGGATGACCACGGGAACCTCCATCGGATTGCTGATCGAGAATACCGACCAACGCTCCAAGGACTACTCGAATATCAAGGACCAGTTCCGGCCCGCCCACGCCGACTATAGCTACCATCACAAGTATGGTGTTCGCGACTACCGGGGCGGTGGCCGCTCCAGCGCCCGGGAAACCGCCATGCGGGTGGCGGCGGGGGGCATTGCCAAGAAGTACCTGGCTACCCATGGCATCGAAGTGCGCGGCTACATGAGTCAGCTTGGCCCCATCGAGATCGCCTTCAAGAGCTGGGAGGCAGTGCACGACAACCCATTTTTCTGCCCCGATCCGGACAGGGTGGACGAGCTCGAGGCTTACATGGATGAGCTGCGCCGGGCACAGGATTCGGTGGGTGCCAGGATCACCGTAGTGGCCGATGGCCTGCCGCCGGGACTCGGTGAGCCCGTCTTCGACCGACTCGATGCCGAGCTGGCGCATGGCTTGATGAGCATCAATGCCGTCAAGGGCGTGGAGATCGGTGACGGCTTCGCTGCCGTGATGCAGCGGGGCAGCGAGCACCGCGATGAAATGACGCCGGATGGCTTTCTTTCCAATCATGCTGGCGGCGTGCTCGGTGGCATCTCCTCAGGACAGCAACTGGTCGCGCATCTGGCACTCAAGCCGACCTCGAGCATCACCACACCCGGGCGCTCCATCGATGTGCATGGCCAGCCGGTCGAAGTAGTCACCAAGGGGCGGCATGATCCCTGCGTGGGGATCCGTGCCACGCCGATCGCCGAGGCGATGATGGCGCTGACCTTGATGGATCACCTGCTGCGTCACCGGGCGCAAAATGCCGACGTCCAGGTAACCACACCGGTATTGCGCTAACTCGGGTTCGATCTAGACCCGCTGGGCCTGACTGACTGCTACACTCAACAGACCACTTGAGCCGAGTAACGCCATGAAGATCAATGTCGAGTTCGACCTGACCCCTGACGAGTTCCGCCGCTCTTTGGGCCTGCCCGATGTCGAGGCTTTCCAGCAGGATTTGCTGAACCGGATTCACAAGCAGATGGAGTCCGGGGTCGAGGGCTACGATCCGATGAGCCTGATGCAGCCTTTCCTCCAGCAGCAGGGGCTCTCTCAGGGCATGACCCAGGGTTTATCCCAAGGGCTCGCCAGCTTTGGTACTTACCAGCAGATGATGCTCGACATGTTGCGCAAGGCTGGCAGCGGAAAAGCGTCCAGCTCCGAGGACAGTCCCGATGCTAAAGGCGAGCAAGATCAGGAGCCGGCCGAGGCAAAGAAGAGCAGTAAGCGGGCAGGCACGGCAAGTGCCCGCTCCCGGTCGCGACACAGTGAGTGACCCGGCCATGAGAATGATTGCTGGGTGAGCCACCGTTGAGCGTTCCACCTTTGATTGAGCAACATTCAGTTGCAACAGAGGGCCTCGCAGACTACGCTTTGTGCAGTGCAGCATTCATGCCGTGCAGCTTGACGATGGGTGATCGGTGCTGCGCCTCGCATGACTTTAGGCCCACAGCTTCAGGTCCACAGGAGGTTACCGCCATGCAGGACAAGATGATCGACAACTTCAATCAGCAGACGCGCAGCTTCTTTGAGCCCATGCGCAAACTCAACTCGCTGATGCTCGGCAACATGGAAAAGATGACCGAGTACCAGCTGGAAGCCATGAAACGCTACAGTCAGCTGGGTACCGAGCGTATGCGCAGTGCCTCGGAAGTCAGCGACGCCGAGGATCTCCAGCAGTTCGGCGCTCAGCAGGCCGAAATGATGAACGAGCTATCCAAACAGATGATGGAGGATGCCCAGGCCTTGAACGAGATGAGCCAGGAGTTTCGTTCGGAGCTTGAGAAACTGCTCGGTGAGGCCGGCCAGCAGCTGGCCGGCCAGGCGCACGAGAGCGGGGCGAGCGCCAAGCCGGCCAGTTCGGGCAAGTCCGACGCTCCAGCCAAGGCAACCAGTCAGTCTTCGCGCAAGAGCTGAAAAAGTCCAGTCGTTGCCCGGGGCTCCCGGGCAACGCTGCCGCCTCCACAGCGCCCTTCGGCAGGGTCTTGTGGAGGCGGTTCGTTAAAGTCACGCCGTTAGTCGATGATCAGGAGTGGGCAATGCTGTCAGGTTCGGAAGGTCCATCACAAGTCGAGTTGGAAGAGTGGAATTCACAGCTCCAGGAAATGGGGCAGCAGTATCAGGCGTTGATGCAGGATCTCCTCGCAAAAATGGCGCCCGATGAGGCTGCCGACACCATCCATAACGACATGCGGGATGCCTTCCAGGCTGGCGCCGAGTCCCTGATGCGTAATCCTCAGTTGGTGTGGCAGACGCAGGCCCGCCTGCTGCAGGACCAATGGCAGCTGTGGCAGAATGCCTTGCAGGCCGCCAGCGGCGAGCCGGTCGACCCACTGGTGGCACCCCGGCGTGGCGATCGACGCTTCAATGACGAGGCCTGGACCAGTGACCCTTACTACCAGGGGATCATGCAGCAGTATCTGCTGTTCTCGCGCCTGGTCGAGGAGTTGATCGAACGCCTGGAAGGGCTGCCCGAGCAGCAACAGCGCAATCTGGCCTTCTATGCCCGCCAATTGGTCAACGCCATGGCGCCGACCAACTTTATCTCCACCAACCCAGAAGTGATGCGGCGTACTATGGAGACCAACGGCCAGAACCTGGTCGATGGCTTGACCCGGCTGCGCCAGGACCTGTCCAATTCCGCCGATGGGCTGAATGTGAGCATGACCGATCGCAGCGCCTTCGGGGTGGGTGAGAACATCGCCGTGACGCCGGGCCATGTGGTGTACGAGAACGAATTGATCCAGTTACTCCAGTACACGCCCACGACTGAGACAGTGTTCAAGACGCCGTTGCTGGTCGTGCCGCCCTGGATCAACAAATACTATATTCTCGACTTGCGCCAGGACAATTCCATGGTCAAGTGGCTGGTCGATCAGGGCCACACCGTGTTTCTGATTTCCTGGCGCAATCCGGGGCCGGATCAGCGTGACCTGACCTGGGCCGACTACATGCAGTTGGGGCCAATCTCTGCCATGGAAGCCATCGAGCAGGCCTGTGGCGAGAAGTCGGTCAATCTTCTCAGCTATTGTGTCGGCGGAACCCTGACGGCTTCCACAGTGGCCTATCTCACCAGCACCCGCCGTGGCCGCAAGGTCAGGTCCGTGACCTACATGGCCACCCTGCAGGATTTCCGGGACCCGGGCGAGATCGGTGTGCTTTTGAGCGAGCCTGTCCTGGCTGGCATCGAGGCTAGACTCGAGAAAGATGGCTACCTTGACGGCCGTTCCATGGCCTACACCTTCAATCTGCTGCGCGAGAACGATCTTTTCTGGTCATTCTTCGTCAGCAACTACTTGAAGGGCGAGAACCCGGCGCCGTTCGACCTGCTCTACTGGAACACCGACGGCACCAACCTGCCGGCAGCCACGCACGGCTGGTATTTACGCCACATGTATCTTGAGAACCGGCTGGTACAGCCGGGCGGTATCGAGCTGGACGGGGTCAAGATCGACTTGCGCAAGATTTCCACGCCGAGCTACTTCATCTCCACTCGCGACGACCATATCGCCAAGTGGAACAGCACCTACTATGGCGCCCTGCTGCCCAAGGGGCCAACGACTTTCGTCCTCGGTGGCTCCGGTCATATCGCCGGTATCGTCAACCCGCCGTACAAGAACAAGTACGGCTACTGGACCAACAGCGAACTGCCCGATAGCCATGATGAGTGGCTGGCCGGCGCTGAGGCCCAAGAGGGCTCTTGGTGGCCGCACTGGCAGCAGTGGATGACCGAAGGCGGCTACGCCGACACTGAGAAGATGGTGCCGTCGCGCCAGCCGGGCGAGGGCGAGCTGCCGCTGCTCGAGGAAGCGCCGGGGCGCTACGTGCGTACTACCATCCCCGAGGTGCTTGGAGAAGTGCCGCCGAAGGAATAAACGGCCGACATCGACGAAAGGAAATCAGCGGGGCCCGCCTGGAGCGGGTCCCGTTTTTTTTGGCGATGCAAGGTCCGTGGTTATAGCAAGCGCAGGGCAACACCGCCGGGAGTCCTTCGGCCTCCAGTCGCGATCTAAAGATGCTCCAACAGCGGTGTGGCAACGTTGGCGGAGAGGATCGCTGTTGGAGCGCTCGGTTCGGCGCTCCGAGTTTCCATCGCGACTGGCGCCGATAGGCGCCCGGCGGAGGCTGCAAGGGCAGTGGCTATCGCCAGCGTTGGCAACGCCGCGGTCGCGAGCTAAAGCTACCTCCGACAGGGTGGTGATTGCCTGCCATGGCAGGAAAAATCAGCTGTTGGAGCGCTGGTTTCCATCGCGACTGGCGCCGACAGGCGCCGCGGCGGAGGCTGCAAGGTGAGTGGTTATCGCCAGCGTTGGCAGCACCGCGGTCGCGAGCTAAAGCTACCTCCGACAGGGTGGTGATTGCCTGCCATGGCAGGAAAAATCAGCTGTTGGAGCGCTGGTTTCCATCGCGACTGGCGCCGACAGGCGCCTCGGCGGAGGCTGCAAGGTGAGTGGTTATCGCCAGCGTTGGCAACACCGCGGTCGCGAGCTAAAGCTACCTCCGACAGGGTGGTGATTGCCTGCCATGGCAGGAATTGACGTCACTAGCCTCAGGCTTTGGCAGTCACATAGGCACGACGTTTCAGCCAAAGCCCCGGCAATACCATCAGCGCGGCGAGCAGCCAAACCGGCCAGCTGCCGGTGCGGGTGAACGGCGTTAGGCCCTGCATCGGCGTGGCTTCCCCGGTGAGGTAGGTGGTTTCGAACTGTGGGGCGCGGGCGGTGATACGGCCCTGCGGGTCGATGATCACGGTGACACCATTGCTGGTGGCCCTAATCACATAGCGGCCGTTCTCGAGTGCGCGTAGGCGCGCCATCTGCAGGTGCTGCAGCGGACCGATCGACTCGCCGAACCAGGTATCATTGGATACCGTAAGCAGCAGTTCGGAGTCACGGGCACGATTGGCCACCAGGTCAGCGTAGATGATCTCGTAGCAGATGGCATTGCCGATGACGGTTCCCGCGGCATGAATCGGGGGCTGGCTATCGGGGCCAGGAGTCATGGCCGGCATCGGCAGGTCGAAGAAGGCGATGGTCCCGCGCAGCCAGCGTTCCAGTGGCAGGTACTCGCCGAAGGGCACCAGTTGCGCCTTGCGATACTCGCCTTCTGTGTTGCCGACCCCGATCACGCTGTTGTAGTAGAGTCCGCTTCCTTCACGTTGCAGAATGCCGGTTAGCAGGGCGCTGCCTGGCGGCATGGTGGATTGCGCCCGCTCCAGAATCGGCGTTGCTTCATCCTCGAACATCGGTAGCGCAGCTTCGGGCCAGATGATCAGGTCGATATCATCGTCCTGCTCCCGGGTCATCTCCAGGTAGGTATTGGCCGCTATCCGGCGCCCTTCCGGCGTCCACTTGATCAACTGCGGCAGATTGCCCTGAAGCAGGGCGACACGCAGGGGCTCGCCGGCGGGTGAGGTCCACTGGGTCGGCAGGACCAGCGGGGCCAGCCATATCGCAGCCACTGGTACCACGGCCCACCAGCGGCGCCGCAGGAATTCGACCCCGAGCGTGCCGGTGAGCACGGTCAGCAGCGAGAGCAGATAGACACCGCCGATTGGCGCCCAGGGTGCCAGGGGAGAGTCCACATGGGCGCTGCCCAGTAGCAACCAGGGAAAGCCGGTGAAAAGCCAGGTGCGCAGCCATTCCCCGAGCACCCAGGCGCCAGCAAAGGTGAGGACGGCGAAGCGGGGGCCGGTCAGGCGGCGATAGAGCCAGAGGGTCGCGGCGAAGAACAGCGCCATGGAGCAGACGAACAGGGTGGTCAGGAATACCGCCAGCGGGACCCCGGTGTATCCGTAGTCGTGAATCGACACATAGACCCACGATGCACCTGAGCCGAACAGCCCTACCCCATAGCACCAGCCCTTGAGCGCGGCCTGCAGTGGCGACAGATGATGAATGCCCAAAACCATTAGCCCTGCGGCGATCGGGCCTAGCCACCAGAGTTCGAAAGGGGACGCGGTCAGCGTGGTCAGTACACCGGCGGCCAGCGCCAGGAGACAGGCAGCAGTCGGGGGGAGGCGGAGTTCAGTCATGGGTAATCGTGGATTCCTGACGTGTCTATTCGTCCGTGAGTGCGTCACTGCTCGGGGCTGCTTCCAGCAGGCGGATACGGCGATTGTCGGCGTTGAGCACGGTGAAGCGCCAGCCGCCCAGCTCGGCATGTTCGCCACGGCCGGGAAGGTGGCCGAAGCGCTGCATGACCAGCCCGCCGACCGTATCGAACTCGTCATCGGAGAAGTCGGTACCGAATCGCTCGTTGAAGTCCTCGATTGCTGTCAGAGCGCGGATGGCATAGCGACCCTCGCCTAACTCGCGGATATCGTCGTCCTCGTCGGTATCGTGCTCGTCTTCGATGTCACCGACGATTTGCTCGAGAATATCCTCGATGGTAACGATGCCCGCGGTACCGCCATATTCGTCGACCACCACTGCCATGTGGTTGTGGGTATCGCGAAATTCCTTGAGCAGGCTGTTGAGTCGCTTGGATTCCGGCACGAACATGGCGGGGCGCAGGATATCCTCGATACGGAAGTTCTCGCGCTCTTCATCTGGACAGTTGAGCAATCGCAGCAGGTCCTTGACCAGCAGCAGCCCCTTTATTTCGTCAAGATTCTCACCGATGACCGGGTAACGGGAGTGGCCCGTCTCGTCGATCAGCGCCAGGTACTCGTCCGGCGGCTGATCGGCAGCAATGGCCGCGACCTGGGAGCGTGGTATCAGCACTTCGCGGACCTGTTGGTCACTGATATTCAGGGCGCCTTCGATGATCATCATCGCATCCTGTTCCAGCTTCAGCCGAGAGCCGGCCTGGCGCAGGAATTCCATCAGCTCTTCCCGCGAACTGGGTCCATCATTATCACCCGAGAGGGCGCCGAGTAGTTTCTCGAGCCAGGACTTCCCGCCCTGGCCGGTCGATCGGTCTTCACTCATGGGTCGAGTCTCTCGTCCTCACTGTCGAAGTGTCGCTCGCCACTGCTGACGCCCATATCTAGGGCCGACAGGTAAGGGTCGGCAATGGAAAAGGTCGCCAGGATATCGCGTTCCAGCTGTTCCATGGCTTCGGCTTCTATCTCCTCGGCATGGTCATGCCCGAGCAGATGCAGTGTGCCATGTACCACCAGGTGAGCGTAGTGATCGTTGAGCCGCTTATCCTGCTCGAGGGCTTCCCGCATCACGACAGGATGGCAGATCACCAGGTCGCCTAGCAGCGAAAGCTCGATGCCAGGGGGGGGGTCGAAAGGGAACGAGAGCACATTGGTGGGCTGGTCGCGGCCACGATAGTCCCGGTTAAGAGCCTGGCTCTCGTCAGCATCGACGAAGCGGATAGTGAGCTCAGTACGGTGTTCTTCCGGGTGGTGTGACAGTACGGCACCGACCCAGGACTCGAGCGTCGACTGCCCCGGCAGGGAGCTGCAGTTGTAGGCCACCTGACGGTCGACTATCGCGGCGAGGCTCATGATTCGCCGTAGTCCTTGTTGCCCCTTTGGCGCTCACGCTCCTGGCGGAGTGACTCGCGCTCGCGGGTGCGGGCATCGGCCCGAGCACGGTCCTGGACCTCCTGCTCGGCCTCGAAGCTCTCGTAGGCCTCGATGATGCGCTGTACCAGCGGGTGGCGTACCACATCCTTGGCGGCGAAGTGCGTGACGCCAATGCCGGGAGTGCCTCGTAGTACTTCCAGCACCTGGATCAGGCCGGAGCTCGACCCTCGGGGCAGGTCGACCTGGGTGACGTCGCCGGTAATCACGGCGGTTGAGCCGAAGCCGATACGGGTCAGGAACATTTTCATCTGCTCGCGAGTGGTGTTCTGGCTCTCGTCGAGAATGATGAAGGCATTGTTCAAGGTGCGCCCACGCATGTAGGCCAGTGGGGCGATCTCGATCACTTGGCGTTCGATCAACTTGCCTACCTGCTCGAAGCCCAGCATTTCGTAGAGGGCATCGTAGAGCGGGCGCAGGTAGGGGTCGATCTTCTGGGCCAGGTCGCCGGGCAGAAAGCCGAGTTTTTCACCCGCCTCCACGGCCGGCCGCACCAGCAGGATGCGGCGCACTTCCTGATGGTTAAGCGCCTCCACCGCCGCGGCGACGGCCAGATAGGTCTTGCCGGTACCGGCCGGGCCGATGCCGAAGTTGATATCATGGGCGCGAATGCTCGTGACATAGCTCTGCTGGTTCTGTCCGCGCGGCTTGATCAGTACCTTGGGCGTGCGCAGCAGTACGTCGCCATCTTCGTGCCCTTCTTCCTCCTCCAGCGCCTCGAGGCCGGACTCTTGCAGGAACAGATGCACGGTATCCGGCGACAGGACGCCAGCTTCGGCTTCGCGATAGAGATGTTCCAGTACATTCGCGGCCGCTTTCACCCGATTTCCAGGGCCTGCCAGCTGAAACACGTTACCGCGATTGCGAAGGGTGACGTCGAGTCGCTCCTCGACCAGTTTGAGGTGCTCGTCACGCTGACCGCAGAGATTGGCCAGGCGCTGAGGGTCATTGGGTTCGAGGCTCAATGTGATGATGCGGTTCGCCTGAGAAGTTGGCTGGCTCAAGACAAGGGGATCCATGCGTTGCGAATGTGGGCTCAGCTTACTGCCCCGGCGAAGGCCGGGGCAATGGCAGAATACTCAGTGTAGTGCCGGCGAGTACAGCTCGCCACGTAGCGAGTTGGGTAGCGCTTCGGTGATGGTGACATCGACGAAGTGACCGATCAGCTCGGTGGGGTTGGCGGCCCGGAAGTTGACCACCCGATTGTTTTCGGTGCGCCCGGTGAGCTGGCCAGGATCCCTTGGCGAGAAGCCGGTGACCAGAATTCGCTGGGTCGTCCCCACCATCCGACGGCTGATCTGCATAGCCTGCTGGATGATGCGTTCCTGCAGGATCGCCAGGCGCTGCTTCTTGACGCTCTCGGGGGTATCGTCGGCAAGGCTTGCCGCCGGCGTGCCGGGGCGGGCCGAGTAGACGAAGCTGAAGGAATGATCGAAGCCGATGCGGTGGATCAGATCCATGGTCGCTTCGAAATCCGCTTCGGTCTCGCCGGGAAAGCCGATGATGAAGTCCGACGAGAAGCTGATGTCGGGGCGCAGCTTGCGGATGCGCTCCAGCTTCTCCACATACTCCTCGACGGTGTGGCCGCGCTTCATCGCCGCCAGAATACGGTCGGAGCCGGCCTGTACCGGCAGGTGCAGGTGGCTGACCAGTTCCGGTACCTCGCCATAGGCCTCGATCAGGCTGTCGGTGAACTCCACCGGGTGAGACGTGGTGAAGCGAACGCGATCGATGCCTTCCACCGCCGCCACGCAGGCGATCAGCTCGGCCAGGTCGATCTCGTCACCGAGCTGGTTCTCCCCGCGGTAGGCATTGACGTTCTGTCCCAGCAGGTTGATCTCGCGTACCCCCTGATCGGCCAGGTGGATGACTTCGTCCATGACCGACTCGAAGGGGCGTGACACTTCCTCGCCGCGGGTATAGGGCACGACACAGAAGGTGCAGTACTTGGAGCAGCCTTCCATGACCGAGACGAAGGCGGTGGCCCCGTCCGAGCTGGGGCTGGGCAGGTGATCGAACTTCTCGATCTCCGGGAAGGTGACGTCGACCACGGAAATCTGATCGTTGCGCCGGGAGTCGAGCATGGCCGGGACACGGTGCAGTGTCTGGGGGCCGAAGACCATGTCGACATGGGGGGCACGCTTGCGCAGAGCCTCCCCTTCCTGACTGGCCACGCAGCCCCCGACGCCGATCACCAGGTCGGGATTGGCCTCCTTGAGTTTCTTCCAGCGACCGAGCTGGTGGAAGACCTTCTCCTGGGCCTTCTCGCGAATCGAGCAGGTATTGAGAAGGATGACGTCGGCGTCGCCTTCGTCGTCGGTCAGTTCCAACTGATGGGATTCGCCGAGCAGATCCGCCATGCGAGCGGAGTCGTACTCGTTCATCTGGCAGCCGTGGGTCTTGATGAAGAGTTTCTTCGCCATAAGAATAGGATCGCGATCGGTTGCCCGACGCTTGCGTCACCGGTGAGTGGAGTGTCGCGGGAATGCGGCTCGGCCAGCCTGCCGGGCCGTTCTCGAAGATGGGAACATTATACGGAACCAGGGGCAGCGGGGCCAGCGTGGTGGTCTCGTCGCCCATCGACTGTGTTACGCTTGCGAGTCTGCAGGGGTGTGCCCCGTTTCTGGGTGCACTACGGTCAATCGAACGGGAAGGAATGACGGCTTTATGGCGGCCAAGCCGATCTATCGGGTGGTTTTTCACCAACAAGGTGAAGTGTGGGAACTCTATGCCCGCGAGATATTCCAAAGTGACCTCTGGGGCTTCATCGAGATCGAGGAGTTCGTCTTCCAGGATGGCTCGAAGCTGGTGGTGGACCCCTCGGCTGACAAGCTGCGCCACACCTTCGACGGTGTGATCCGCAGCTATCTGCCGATCAACTCCATCGTGCGTATCGATGAGGTGGAGCGAGAGGGACCCGCGCGGGCAGTCAAGAGCGAAGGGCGCATTGCCGAGTTCCCGCGTGCGCCGATGCCGCCGCCCAAGAGTGAGCGCTAAGCGCTAGGGGAGGAGCGCTGAGCTGCAACCGCTGGTCATGAATCGACCAGCCTGACCCGGGGCCGTATGGGGTAACAAGTGGCCGCGCATTTCCAGTGCTTTTTCCGGGACCTATCCACAGAATCTGTGGGTAGCTCCCTCAGACATTGGTCTCATCGGCTGCCGGACGAACGGGAGGTTCTGAGGCGGCATACAGGTCGCGGCGCAGCAGCTGCCGCAGGAGCCTTCGATAGCAGGACAACGGCATGACAATGCATAGACTCACGACCCTCATGGCGGGCGTCACACTGGGGCTGATGGCCCTGCCGCTGCACGCCCAGCAGAGTTCAGACGCCACCCACTGGGTATCCGACGAACTCACTACCTATGTTCGCAGCGGACCAACCGATGGTTACCGCATTGTCGGCACCCTGACTTCCGGTGAGCCAGTTACCCTGCTGGAAACCAGTGGTGACTATAGCCGGGTTAGCGATACCGAGGGCAGTACCGTCTGGGTGCTCAGCAACGAATTGCAGGAGCAGCCGAGTGCGCGGCAGCAGTTGCCGGAACTCGAAAGGCAGGTGGCTGAGCTGGAAGAGCGGTTAGGCAGAATCAACGAGACCTGGGAGGACCGGGTATCGGCGATGACCGAGACCCTTGATGTTCGTGAGCAGCGAATCGCCGAGCTGGAGGCGAGCAATCGCCAGCTCGACAGCGAAGCCGACCGTTCACGGCAGACTAATCGCCAGTTGCAGGCACGACTGGACACCCAGGAAGAAGACCTGCTGATTCGCTATTTCATGTATGGCGGCGGAGTGGCCGGTGCCGGCCTGCTGGTGGGGCTTATCATTCCTCATCTGCCACGCAAGAAACGCAAGCGCGACCGGTGGTTCTAATACATCGCTGGTGTTACGCAAACGCTGGTTCTATCGGGTAGCTGGTTTCAACGGAGAAAGTATGGTCGGGGAATGGCTGGACCGCTGGCATGAAGGGCGCATCGGATTTCATCGCTCACAGGTGCATCCGGCCTTGATGCAGTACTGGCCACTGCTCGGGGCAATGCCAGGCACCAAGGTTCTGGTACCGCTCTGTGGCAAGAGCCTCGACATGCGCTGGCTGGCTCGCCATGATCATCCGGTACTGGGTATCGAGCTGGCCGAGGAAGCGATCGAGCAATTCGTCGCCGAAGGTACCGGTGAAATATCCCGCTATCGGCAGGAGCCCTTTGCCGTCTGTCGCCAAGGCAACGTCGAGATATGGTGTGGCGATTTCTTTCATTTTCATATCGAGCAGGCCGCCGAAATTGACGCCTTCTATGACCGGGGCGCGCTGATCGCCTTGCCGGCAGCAACGCGCCAGCGCTATGCCTTCCACTTAGGTCAATTGACCCCGCCCGGTGCTCGTGGGCTATTGATCAGTCTGGTGCGCGCCCCGGGCGACGAGGGTGGCCCGCCGTTCAGCGTCACTGCTGACGAGGTTCGAGAGCTCTTCGAGCCCAACTTCCTGGTCACACACCTCGAGGATGGGGAGCCCGAAGAGGGCAGCGGCTTTCGTGAAAGCGTTTGGGCCATGGTTCGCCGCGGGCCCGCCGTCTAGGAACTGTCCCACTAAGAATTGTCCCACTAAGAATTGTCCGGCTAGGCACTGTCCGAGAACTGGCTGGGCTCGTCGCCTTTTTGACAAAGCCTGGCAAGCCTGAAAAACCCAAGCCGGGCGCCCTTTTTGGGCGGCCGCTTGTTGTTTGGGGAGTGGGCGGCTCACTCAACGCGCCAGCAGCTGCCCCAGCTCCGGGTCGCGGAAAGCACGATCGAGTCCATTGCTCAGCAGGTCATTGAGCATGCGTGCATTGGTATCGCGATCCGGCCGGAAGGCATAGCTCTGGGTGCGGCGAGAGGTGTAAGTGCCGGTATAGGTGTTGCCGGCATTGACCGCCCTTGCTTCGAATACCGCCTCGAGTCGGGCCTCGTCGATGACTGGCCGGCTTTCACCGCGCTCATATCCCAGGTGTACCAGTGTGAGGGTAAGGGTGGGTCGTCCCTCTGCCGGTTCGGTGGTGGGTGAAAAGCCCATCTCTCGTACGGCGCGTTCGGCTTCGCGTTGTAGCCTGGGCACTAGTTCATGGGCACTCACTGTGATGGTGGAGGTGGCCATTGCACTGCCGCTACGGGTGCCGATCACTTCGCTATCGCGGTCATCCACGGCCATCACTGTGACGGCCTGGCCACTGCCGGTCGTGGGGACGTCGGCGGTACGCTGTGGATTCAGTTGAAGATAGTGAGGGCTGGCACAGCCTGCCAGCAGGGCACTGGTCAGTAGCAAGGCGGCTGCACGCAGAGTCAGAAGGGGAAAAGGGCGTCGAATCATCTGGGACTCTCCTGGGTGGTGATGGAGGGTGGCGAGTATAGCCGAGAAGGCCAACGGCAACAGCGTTGAGTGTACCGGCGCCAGAGCAGTTACAATGGGGTTCCTCCAAGGGAGAGTGCTCATGATTCGACCCGCAGCCAAGGTAGACATGCCGCAGCTCGTCGATATCTGGTTGCGTGCCTCGCAGCTGGCTCACGACTTCATTCCCGCCGAGTTCTGGCAGCGTCGCTCCCACGACATGGCCACCCGTTCTCTACCGGGCGCAGAGACGCATGTGCTTGAGCTGGGTGGTAGCGTGATCGGCTTTTCGGCCCTCAATGGCGACCACCTCGAGGCGCTGTTCATCGATCCGGCCTACCAGCGCTTCGGTCATGGCACGCACTTGATGGCCCATGCCATGGCGTGCCGGAAGCGAATCACATTGTGTGTCTACTCGCGCAATGTGCGTGCCGTTTCGTTCTATCGAAGGCTGGGGTTCCAGATGATCGAGGATCGCATTGAGCCGCTAAGCGGTGAAAGTGAAACCTTGATGGCCTGGTCCCGCCAGCCCAACGTCGAGTGATCCTGTCGGGCCATCGGCCGGTTCAGGCGGCCTCTAGTCGCTTGCATTCGGGCGTGCTGCGTTCGTCGGGAAATCGATGCCAGCGACGCGGTACCGCGAACAGCCGCATGCCGCGGGTCAACCCGAGACGCTCGTAATCGGCATGGCGAACGGTGGCCAGCCAGGGCTCGCCCAGCCAGTCGGCTTCCAGCTCCACCCTGACCTCGGCACCCACCGGCGAGATCGCCGTTACGGTGACCGGTAGATGGGCATTGTCCGTAGCGCGCTCCACCAGTTCCACCTCGTGGGGGCGCAGCAGCAGTTGTTCTGCGCCATCGGGCAGGTCCACTGCCAGGCGGGCGTCGCCGCAGGTCAGAACGCCATCCCGCACCGAGCCCTCCAGGTGGTTCACATCCCCCAGGAACTCGAACACGAAGCGGTTGGTCGGCGCGCGGTAGAGCGTGTCCGGGGTATCGATCTGCTCGATGCGTCCATTGCTCATCACCACCACCCGGTCGGATAGCTCGAGGGCCTCTTCCTGGTCGTGGGTGACGAAAACACTGGTGAAATTGAGTTCGTCGTGCAGGTGGCGCAGCCAACGGCGCAGCTCCTGGCGCACCTTTGCGTCCAGTGCGCCGAAGGGCTCGTCGAGCAGCAGAACCTCAGGGCGAAGGGCCAGCGCCCGGGCCAGCGAGACGCGCTGCTGCTGGCCACCGGAGAGCTGCGCGGGGTAGCGATTCGCCAACTGCTCGAGCTTGACCATTTCCAGCAGCCGATGGACCCGGGCACGGATCTCGCCGCTGGTGGGCCGGCTCTTGCGCGGCATGACGGTGAGACCAAAGGCGACGTTGTCGAACACGGTCATGTGACGGAACAGCGCGTAATGCTGGAAGACGAAGCCGATGCGCCGGTCACGGACATGCAGGTTGGTCACGTCACGATCGCCGAACAGGATGCGTCCGGCTGGCTCGCGATCGGCGGATTCCAGACCGGCCATGATGCGCAACAGGGTGGTCTTGCCGGAACCGGAGGGCCCCAGCAGGCCTATCAGCTCGCCGTCGCGAATATCCAGGTTCACCGGCTCCAGGGCCAGGCTCTTGCCGAAATGCTTGGCAACGTTGTGAAGGCGGATGCTCATGTGTGAACCTCCCGGCGCGCGGCGCGCCATTCCAGGCTGGCCTTGGCGACCAGCGTGAGCAGGGCGATCAGGGCCAGCAGCGATGCGCTGGCGAAGGCGCCCACGGTGTTGTAGTCCTGGTACAGCTGTTCCAGATGTAGCGGCAGGGTATTGGTCTGGCCGCGAATGGCCCCCGAGACCACCGAGACGGCGCCGAACTCCCCCACCGCACGGGCGTTGGTAAGTATCACGCCGTAGAGCAGTGCCCAGCGAATGTTGGGCAACGTCACCCGTCGAAAGACTGTCCAGCCCGGGGCTCCCAGGGTCACAGCAGCTTCTTCTTCCCGGGAGCCCTGAGCCTGCATCAACGGTATGAGTTCACGGGCCACGAAGGGGCAGGTGACGAAGATGGTGACCATCAGGATGCCCGGCCAGGCGAACATCAGCTGGATATCGTATCCGTCCAGCCAGCTGCCGAGCCAGCCGGTGCGGCCATAGAGCAGCAGGTAGATAAGGCCGGCGACCACCGGCGAGACCGCAAAGGGGATATCGATCAGGGTCTGCAGGATGCGCCGCCCGGGGAAGGTGAAGCGAGTGACCAGCCACGCCAGCGCCACGCCGAATACCAGACAGATCGGAATCGTCAGCAGGGCGATGAACAGAGTCAGTCCGATGGCCGCCACGGTGTATTCGTTGCTGACGTTGCTCCAGAACACCCCCACCCCCTGGGCGAAGGCCTGGGCGAAGATCGCCACCAGCGGCAGCAGCAGGAAGAGTGCCGAAAGTGCCACGGCGAGGAACACGAGCAGGCGCCGAACTCGGGGCGCATCACCGATTCGCTGCATCAGCCGGCTCCTCCATGCAGCCGCTTGATGAAGCGACCCTGCCAGATATTGATCACCAGCAGCAGGGCCAGCGAGACGAACAGCACCACCGAGGCGATGGCCGAGGCGCCGACATAGTCGTACTCCTGCAGCTTGACGAAGATCATCAGCGCGGTGATTTCGGTCTCGTAAGGCATGTTGCCGGCGATGAAGATGATGGCGCCGAACTCCCCCAGCGAGCGCACGAAGGCGAGCCCGGTGCCGGTGACCAGTGCCGGCCACAGGTGGGGCAGGATCACACGGCGAAAGGCCGTGCCGTCGGAGGCGCCGAGGGTTAGAGCGGCTTCATCGACCTCGTGGGGCAGGTCCTCCAGCACCGGCTGCACCGTGCGCACTACGAAAGGAATGCTGGTGAAGGCCATGGCCAGGGCGATGCCGACCCAGGTATAGGCGACCTGAAAGCCCAGTGGCTCGAGCAACCGTCCCATCCAGCCGTTGCTGGAGTAGAGCGTTGCCAGGGTAATGCCGGCAACCGCGGTGGGCAGGGCGAAAGGCAAGTCCATCAGCGCGTCGAGCAACCGCTTGCCGGGAAAGTCGTAGCGCACCAGCACCCAGGCGAGCAGCAGACCGAAGGCGCCGTTGACCAGGGCGGCAACCGCCGCGGCACCAATGGTGACCACGTAGCTGGCTACCACCCGGCCCTCGGTGATGATCGCCCAGTATTCGGCCAGGCTGAGCCCGGCCAACTGACCGAACAGACCGGTCAGCGGCAGCAGCAGCACCAGCGAGATGAACATCAGGCTGATGCCAAGCGAGAGACCGAAACCCGGCAGCACCCGCTTGGGGGCGCTGCCGGCGCGAGTGGCTAGCGTGATCATCAGCGGCGCTGTAACTGGTCCAGCAGGGCACCGCCGGCGAAGTGCTCATCCATGGCCTGCTCCCAGCTACCGACGATGTCCTCTACCCGCAGCAGCTCGGTTTCCGGGAACTGGTCGGCGAACTCTTCCACGATTGCCTCGTGATGGACACGATAGTTGAAGTTGGCCAGCATGCGCTGGGCCTCTTCGCTGTAGAGGTACTCGACATAGGCCTGGGCCAGGTCCTGGGTGCCGTTGCGCTCGGCGTTGGGCTCGACCACCGCCACCGGGAATTCGGCTAGGATGCTGACCGGCGGCACGATGACCTCATAGTCGTCCTGGCCGTATTCACCGCGAATGTTGTTCACCTCCGACTCGAAGCTGATCAGCACATCGCCGATGCCGCGCTCGATGAAGCTGGTGGTGGCACCACGGCCGCCGGTGTCGAACACTGCCACGTTGCGCAGGAAAGTGCGCATGAAGTCGTGGATCTGCTCCTCGTCGCCATCGAAGTGCTGCTGTGCAAAGCCCCAGGCGGCCAGGTAGGTGTAGCGCCCGTTGCCTGAAGTCTTGGGGTTGGGGAAGACCATCTTGACGTCTTCACGCACCAGATCATCCCAGCTTTCGATGCCCTTGGGGTTGTCCTTACGCACCAGGAAAGCCGTGGTGGAGTAGTAGGGCGAGGCGTTGTTGGGCAACTGCTGCTGCCAGTCCTCGGCAACCAGGCCGGCATCGGCGAGTACCTGTACGTCGGTCACCTGGTTGTAGGTCACCACGTCGGCGCGCAGCCCCTGCAGGATGGCGCGGGCCTGGGCGGAGGAGCCGCCATGGGACTGCTGGATGGCGATTTCTTCGCCCTGCTCGGCCTGCCACCAGTCGCGGAACTCCGGATTGATGGCGGAGAAGAGTTCGCGGGCAATGTCGTAGGAGGAGTTGAGAATCTCGCGCTCGGCGGCCAGAGCCGGGGTGGCAAGGCTGGCGCCCAGGGCAACGGCAAGTGCGATGCGTCGAACGGTGGACAGCAGCTGCATGGGAGACACTCCATCAAGATAAGGTTGAGGGCAAGAGTAAATCTGGAAACGGGGAATTACAATTGTGTTTTTTATTCTATTTTGAAATATAACTGTGGCGCTTTTCCGCTCCCGCTTGGCCCGACTCCCCCGTCTCCGGTGCTTCCTGATAGAATGCGGGCCTCTCTTTCCGAGCGACAGCCTGGACATCCCATGACCGACGCGACCCGTGATTTCCTTATTGCCCCCTCCATTCTGTCCGCCGACTTCGCCCGCCTGGGTGAGGAAGTGGATAACGTATTGGCTGCCGGGGCCGATGTCGTCCACTTCGATGTCATGGACAACCACTACGTCCCCAACCTGACCATTGGACCCATGGTCTGTGAGGCCCTGCGCAAGCACGGGGTGACGGCACCCATCGACGTGCACCTCATGGTGCGCCCGGTGGACCAATTGATCGGCGAGTTCATCGCAGCGGGGGCCAGCTACATCACCTTCCACCCCGAAGCCTCCGACCACATCGACCGATCGCTTCAGCTGATACGCGATGGCGGCTGCAAGGCGGGGTTGGTGTTCAACCCGGCGACACCGCTCTCCTACCTCGACTACGTGATGGACAAGGTCGACATGATCCTGCTGATGAGCGTCAACCCGGGGTTCGGTGGCCAGGCCTTCCTGCCGGGCACGCTGGACAAGCTGCGTGAGGCGCGCCAGCGTATCGATGCCTCGGGGCGGGCGATTCGCCTCGAGATCGACGGTGGTGTCAAGGTCGACAACATCGCCGAGATCGCCGCGGCCGGTGCCGACACCTTCGTGGCCGGCTCCGCGATCTTCAAGGCGACCAACGCCGCCGACCCACATCGCTACGACAGCGTGCTTCGCGATTTTCGTGAGCAGTTGGCCACGGTGCAGGTCGGCGAGCGGTGAACACGGAAGCGCCGCTGTGGTACCTCTATATGGTCGAAACGCCTCAAGGCGTGCTCTATACCGGTATCACCACTGATGTCGCGCGTCGCGTGGCCCAGCATGAAGTCGGGCGGGGCGCCAAGGCCCTGCGCGGGCGTGGGCCGCTTGTGCTGGTGCATCACGAGGCGGTAGGCAGCCACGGGCAGGCACTTCGCCTCGAAGCCGAGGTCAAGCGATTGACGGCGGCGCGCAAACGGACCTGGCTGGATGGCCGGCAGGTCAGCGAGGAAACCTCATGCACCCGATTCTGAAGGACATCCGCCTGGTGGCGTTCGACCTCGACGGCACCCTGGTCGATTCCGTACCCGACCTGGCGGCCGCCGTGGACAGGGTGCTGGGTGAACTCGACCTGCCTGCAGCCGGGGAGGCGAAGGTAACGGCATGGGTCGGTAACGGTTCACTCACGCTGGTGGAGCGAGCGCTGACCGATGCGCTGGGCGAGTCCCCCGGGGCCGAGCCGCTTGAAGCGGGGAATCTTCGCTTTCTTTACCACTACGGGCGGGATCCGGGGTCGCGCACACGTCTCTACCCTGGTGTGCGTGAAGCGCTGGATGCCCTGCAGGCAGGCGGCTGGATCCTGACACTCGTCACCAACAAGCCCTACGCCTTCATCGAGCCGATCCTGGCGCAATTTGGCCTCGAGAGGCATTTCGCCCTGGCGCTGGGCGGGGATTCGTTGCAGCGGAAAAAGCCCGATCCGGCACCGCTGCTGCATGTGGCGTCGCATTTCGACGTGCCCCCGCCGGCCTGTCTGATGGTGGGGGATTCGCGTCACGATATCGCCGCCGGTCGCGCGGCCGGTTTTCGAACCCTGGCGGTTCCCTACGGTTACAATCATGGCGAACCGGTGAGCAATAGCCTCCCCGACGGCCTCATCGAATCGCTGACAGAACTCGTTTAGCCACCACCAGCTAGACAACACCACCAAGGATCCGGGCATGATGACACCCGAACGCTTCCATGAGTTGGCCGCTACCGGCTACAACCGCATTCCGGTCACCCGCGAGGTGCTGGCCGATCTCGACACTCCGCTATCCACCTACATGAAGCTGGCCGACGAACCCTGGACGTTCCTGCTGGAGTCGGTGCAGGGGGGCGAGAAGTGGGGGCGCTACTCGATCATCGGTTTACCCTGCCAGGAGCGCATCGAAGTGCGCGGCTTCAGCGTCAGCCGTTTTCTGGGCGACGAGTGCCAGGAGACGACCGAGGTGGAAGACCCTCTGAGCTGGATCGAGGCGTTTCATGCAGGCTTCAACGTGCCGCGGCTGGACGACCAGCCCCGCTTCGATGGCGGCCTGGTGGGTTACTTCGGTTACGACACCATCCGTTACATCGAGCCGCGCCTGCGCGTCCCTAACGTGGCCACCAAGCCAGACCCGCTCGGGGTTCCTGATATTCTGCTGATGGTCTGCGACGACCTGGTGGTATTCGACAACCTTTCGGGCCGGCTGACGCTCTGGACCCATGCCCACCCCGCCGAGCCGGACGCCTACGAGGCGGCGGTTGAGCGGCTGCGTCAACTCGAGATCCGCCTGCGCAGCGCCACGCTCAACACCACCAGTCCCGGCACCGGGCGCAGTGCTGTGGAGGAGGGGCATTTCACCTCCGGCTTCACTGAGGCGGGCTTCAAGTCGGCGGTGGAGACGATCAAGGAGTACGTTCTGGCCGGCGACGTCATGCAGTGCGTGCCGTCGCAGCGCATGTCGATTCCCTACCAGGCTTCGCCACTGGATCTCTATCGCGCCCTGAGAAGCCTCAATCCTTCGCCCTACATGTTCTTCTTCAATCTCGACGACCACCATGTGGTGGGCTCATCGCCGGAGATCCTCACCCGCCTGGAGGATGGCGAAGTGACGGTGCGTCCGATCGCCGGTACCCGGGTGCGGGGCAAGACCGAGGAGGAGGACCGGGAGCTGGAAGTCGACCTGCTGGGCGACCCCAAGGAGGTTGCCGAGCACCTGATGTTGATTGACCTGGGGCGCAACGACGTGGGGCGCATCAGCGAAACGGGCTCGGTGGTGGTGACCGACCAGATGGTCGTGGAGCGTTACTCCCACGTGATGCACATCGTCTCCAACGTCACCGGGCGGTTGCGGCCGGGGCTCTCCGCCATGGATGTGCTGCGTGCCACCTTCCCGGCGGGAACCCTCTCCGGTGCTCCCAAGATTCGCGCCATGGAGATCATCGACGAACTGGAGCCGGTCAAGCGCGGCGTCTACTCCGGTGCGGTGGGCTATCTTTCGTGGCATGGCAACATGGATACCGCCATTGCCATCCGCACCGCGGTAATCAAGGACGGCGTGCTGCACGTGCAGGCCGGCGCCGGTATCGTCGCGGACTCGGTCCCCGAGATGGAGTGGCAGGAAACCCTCAACAAGGGGCGCGCGATTTTCCGTGCGGTGGCCATGGCCGAGAAGGGGCTGGATAACCTTTAGGCGCCTCGCCGGTGACGACGAGCAGGGCCAGCCAGAGCAGGGTGTGGCGGGATCAACGCATCGCCAATCTCCTTTTTGCGGTAGCGCATTGGCTCGATGATAGAAACTGTGGCCTGACCTTGCCAGGCGTGCCGCGTTACGGGAGCGAAGTTCCAGTCGATGACGCCATGAGCCTCCGGCGCATTGACAGCCAGCCCGGCACAACGGCACTATTGCGTCATGACAACACCAGCTCACATGCATTCAAGCCGGACGTGGTGGCGCTCCTGAAGCGGGGCGGCATACCTGAGTCTTGAATGATCATGCCGCCGTCGGGGCGGCATTTTTGTGTCCTGGTGACCACTGCACGGCTGGCATGCGCAACCAACCCGATCTGGTTAACCTCTGCGAGGCCAATGGCCACCTGCAACAGAAACAGGACTATTACTGCCATGTCCGTGCTGATGATCGATAACTATGACAGCTTCACCTTCAATGTGGTGCAGTATCTGGCCGAATTGGGGGCCGATGTGGTCACCCATCGCAACGATACCATCACCTTGGAAGAGATCGAAGCGCTGGCCCCGAGTCATCTGGTCATTTCACCCGGGCCCTGCACACCCAACGAGGCGGGCATTTCCTTGGAGGCGATTCGCCACTTCGCCGGCCGGCTGCCGATTCTCGGTATCTGCCTGGGTCACCAGGCTATCGGCCAGGTATACGGTGGGAAGGTCGTGCGCGCGCCTCAGGTGATGCATGGCAAAACCTCACACATTCGCCACCATGGCCAAGGTGTCTTCGAAGGGCTGGCGGACCCGCTGGAGGTGACCCGCTATCATTCCCTGGTAGTGGCGGCCGATTGCGTGCCTGAGTGTCTCGAGGTGACCGCCTGGACCGGCCAGGATGACGTCACGCCAGGCCTGGTCATGGGCCTGCGCCATCGCGAGCTGGACATCGAAGGGGTCCAGTTCCACCCGGAGTCGATCCTTACTCGCCAGGGGCATGAGCTACTGGCCAATTTCCTGAAGCGTCGCTGACCCGCGCCCGACAGAGACAGAGGAGTCCTGCCCATGCAGATGCGAGAGGCCATTGCCGCAGTGATGCGCCGCGAGAACCTGAGCTTCGATGCGACTCACGGGGTGATGCAGCAGATCATGACCGGTGAAGCCACCGATGCCCAGATCGGCGGTCTGCTGGTCGGACTGGCCATGAAGGGCGAGACCGCCGAGGAGATCGGCGCGGCGGCTCAGGTCATGCGCGAGCTCATGAATCGGGTCAGGGTCACGGCCGGCAATATTGTCGATATCGTCGGCACCGGTGGCGACGGTGCCAACCTGTTCAACGTCTCGACCGCCGCCAGTTTCGTGGCCGCCGCTGCCGGTGCCCATGTGGCCAAGCACGGTAATCGCAGCGTATCGTCCTCGTCCGGCAGCGCTGACCTGTTCGACGTGGCGGGCATCAACCTGGATCTCAAGCCGGACGAGGTGGGGCGCTGCATCGAACAGGTGGGTGTCGGCTTCATGTTTGCCCCCAACCACCACCCGGCCATGCGCTTTGCCGTCGGGGCACGCCGGGAAATGGGTGTGCGTACCCTGTTCAATATCCTAGGGCCGCTCACCAATCCCGCCGGCGCCCCCAATCAACTGCTGGGAGTCTACTCGCCGGAACTGGTTCCGCTGATGGCCGAAGTGCTTCAGCATCTCGGCAGCCATCATGTCATGGTGGTGCACGCCGAGGACGGCCTGGACGAGATCTCCCTGGCCGCTCCGACCCAGGTGGCGGAGCTCAAGGACGGCGAGGTCCGCCGCTATACGATCACCCCCGAAGCGCTGGGTATCGAGCGCCAGGACATGGCGCCGCTCAAGGTGGTCAGCGCAGAGGACAGCCTGCGACTGGTGCGCGAGGCCCTGGTGGGCGAAGGGCTGGCGGCGGACATCGTCGCGCTCAACGCCGGCGCTGCGCTCTACTGCGCGGATATCGCCGACTCTCTGAGCGAAGGCGTGGCCATGGCCCAGGACGCCCAGGCTTCCAAGCTGCCCCTGGAAAAAATGAAGGAGCTGGCCGACTTTACCCGTGTGCTGCTTCCCTGACTGAACTCGCCTGCGGCCCTATGAATGCCGCCTTGATAGCAGGATTTCACCATGAACCAGACGCAGGACGCACCCCCTACCATCCTGACCCGCATCCTGGCCCGCAAGGATGAAGAGGTCGCCGAGCGGCAGCGCGCCGTACCGGAGGCCGAGTTATTGGCGCTCGCCGAACGACAGGAGGCACCTCGCGGTTTCATTGCAGCGCTGAACCAGAGCATCGATGAGGGCGACCCGGCGGTGATCGCCGAGATCAAGAAGGCCTCCCCCTCACGGGGCGTCATCCGCGAAGATTTCCAGCCCGGCGAGATCGCCAAGAGCTATGCTGCCGGTGGCGCCTCCTGCCTCTCGGTGCTGACCGATGCCGACTTCTTCCAGGGCCATGAAGACTTCCTGATCGAGGCGCGCGAGGCCTGCGATCTGCCGGTGATTCGCAAGGACTTCATCACCCACGGCTATCAGGTCAGCGAAGCACGGGCCATCGGCGCCGATTGTATCCTGCTGATCGTCGCGGCCCTGGACGACGTCCGTATGGCGGACCTTTACCAGCAGGCGGTGCTGCTGGGCATGGATGTGCTGGTGGAAGTGCACGACGTGCGTGAGCTCGAGCGTGCGCTGAAGCTGGGGATCGACCTGGTGGGTATCAACAACCGCAACCTGCACACCTTCGAGACGCGCCTGGACACCACGCTGGACATGCTGACACATATACCGGCGGACATTACCGTGGTGACCGAGTCCGGCATCAATACCCGCAGCGACATGCTGCGCATGCGCGAGCACGACGTGAATGGCTTCCTCGTTGGTGAAGCCTTCATGCGCGAAGATGACCCCGGCGAAGCACTCAGACGGCTGTTCTTCTAAGCAGCGGCATTATCACAGAGGGCAGCCATCCAGGCAGCCCTCTTTGTTAGGTTCTTCACACTTTGGCGTGAATCTGCTCTGCACAGACTGCATTGTGGAAGGACGCCTCGGCGATAGCGACGCAGGCGCTCCTTGTTGGAGCGCTCGGTTCGGCGCCCCGACTCCGCATCGCGACTGGCGCCGCCAGGCGCCTTGGCGGAGGCTGAAACGCCGGTGATGGCCGCGAACGTTGGCAACACCGCCGGGAGGCCTGTGGCCTCCAGTCGTGAGCTGAAGCTACTCCGACAGCGGCGTGGCAACGTTGGTGGAGAAAGCCGCTGTTGGAGCGCTGGTTTCCATCGCGACTGGCGCCGATAGGC
>NZ_QPKI01000070.1 GCF_003339685.1 Halomonas sp. DQ26W
GGAGGCCTTCGGCCTCCAGTCGTGATCTAAAGATACTCCAACAGATGATTACCTCTCCTTTGGTGGAGAGGGGCGCTGTTGGAGCGCTGCTCCGCATCGCGACTGGCGCCGTCAGGCGCCTTGGCGGAGTCCACGGCGTTGGCGAGGTCGCCGGCACTGGCAACACCGCCGGGAGTCCTGCGCCCTCCAGTCGTGATCTAAAGATACTCCAACAGATGATTACCTCTCCTTTGGTGGAGAGGGTCGCTGTTGGAGCGCTGCTCCGCATCGCGACTGGCGCCGTCAGGCGCCTCGGCGGAGGCTGAAACGCCGGTGATGGACGCGAACCTCGGCAACACCGCCGGGAGGCCTTCGGCCTCCAGTCGTGATCTAAAGATACTCCAACAGATGATTACCTCTCCTTTGGTGGAGAGGGTCGCTGTTGGAGCGCTGCTCCGCATCGCGACTGGCGCCGCCAGGCGCCTTGGCGGAGGCTGAAACGCTGGCAGTGGTCGCCGGCATTGGCAACACCGCCGGGAGGCCTGCGGCCTCTTCACGCCAGTCTGCGTAGAACCTGATTTTTAGCGGGCCGGCGTGACGTTCGGGGCCGGTTAGAGGCTCGGTGTCTGGTATCTGATACAACGTCCCGGACAGGTTGAGTAGCTGCGGGCCGGATTATTCGGCCCGCTCTTCATTCTGAGTGAAGCTGCACCAACTCAGCTGTCGCTTCTCTCGCTGTGATGCCCACGGGCGATCAGCTCATCGGCCAGCGCACGCGCGGCCAAGGCGAATTCCACGCGTGCGGCGGACAGCGCGCTGAGGTCCTTCGAACCGCCGTCTAGTTCCAGGCTATCGAGTTGAATCTTGGCTTGGGCCAGCCGCTGCTTCAGGCTGTGCGTCGGCATGGGGTCGGAGGGAGTTAGGTTGTCGAATATGTTCCGGATGCTCATTTTTTCGTCTCCACAACGCCGCCAGCTACAAAGATGTCTCAGATTGTAGCGGTTTGTCACTTGCCAAATCGTTACCTGCTGGTCAGGTTATCCCTGGATATTCATGAGGGAGTGCTGAAAACGAAGATAGCGAATGGTAAACTCAATAGAATCAGTCAGTTCCGGCAAGAACACGATTCCAAGAGGCCATTCGCTATGGGTGAAATCGTA
>NZ_QPKI01000071.1 GCF_003339685.1 Halomonas sp. DQ26W
ACCCAAACAGTCTTTGCTCTGGTCGATCAGGTAATTCATTGTGAGCACTTGCCGCGAGGCGTGATTCGTCGTTTAAGGAGGTGATCCAGCCGCAGGTTCCCCTACGGCTACCTTGTTACGACTTCACCCCAGTCATGAACCACACCGTGGTGATCGCCCTCCCGAAGGTTAGGCTAACCACTTCTGGTGCAGTCCACTCCCATGGTGTGACGGGCGGTGTGTACAAGGCCCGGGAACGTATTCACCGTGACATTCTGATTCACGATTACTAGCGATTCCGACTTCACGGAGTCGAGTTGCAGACTCCGATCCGGACTGAGATCGGCTTTATGGGATTAGCGCACTCTCGCGAGTTGGCAACCCTTTGTACCGACCATTGTAGCACGTGTGTAGCCCTACCCGTAAGGGCCATGATGACTTGACGTCGTCCCCACCTTCCTCCGGTTTGTCACCGGCAGTCTCCTTAGAGTTCCCGGCATTACCCGCTGGCAAATAAGGACAAGGGTTGCGCTCGTTACGGGACTTAACCCAACATTTCACAACACGAGCTGACGACAGCCATGCAGCACCTGTCTCTGCGTTCCCGAAGGCACCCCTTCGTCTCCGAAGGGTTCGCAGGATGTCAAGGGTAGGTAAGGTTCTTCGCGTTGCATCGAATTAAACCACATGCTCCACCGCTTGTGCGGGCCCCCGTCAATTCATTTGAGTTTTAACCTTGCGGCCGTACTCCCCAGGCGGTCGACTTATCGCGTTAACTGCGCCACAAAGTCCGCGAGGGACCCAACGGCTAGTCGACATCGTTTACGGCGTGGACTACCAGGGTATCTAATCCTGTTTGCTACCCACGCTTTCGCACCTCAGTGTCAGTGTCAGTCCAGAAGGCCGCCTTCGCCACTGGTATTCCTCCCGATCTCTACGCATTTCACCGCTACACCGGGAATTCTACCTTCCTCTCCTGCACTCTAGCCT
>NZ_QPKI01000072.1 GCF_003339685.1 Halomonas sp. DQ26W
ATCTCCTCACCCTCAGGGCCGACCACGAAGGCGACCTGGGGGCCGTCGACGCGGGGCTTGGGGTCGGGCTCGGGGCGCCAGGCGGTGTCGGCGGGGGTGAGCAGCAGCTCGTTGTAGTAGCGGGTGCTGTCGTTGCCGCCGATGCCCTGGCGGTCGCTGGCGGCGACGCCCACGGCGTCTTCCTCCAGCGCCTGGGGCTGCCTGCCGTGATGCACCACCGAGACCACCTGCCAGTCGCGGTTGAGGCGCTCGGCATCGTGGTCGGTGAGGGTGAAGCGGTTGCCGGGAGCGAGCTCGGGCAGGTCGCTCTCGGCCTCGGCGGTCAGCGCATCGTGGCGCAGGTGTTCCAGGCGGATGCGGGTGAAGGCCTCGCCGGAGGCGTCGGCCTTGTAGCGGCCGGGGTAATCGTAGTGTTCATACCCTTTATCAACGACGCCCCGCTGCGCCTCCAGTCCTTCGGCCATATGTTCGTGCAGCTGGGCCTGATGTAACTGTGAATAGCCCGGCTGCCTGAAGGAGTAGTCCTTGAGCATGGCCGAGGCGGGGCGGACCCGGGAGACCTGCTTGAGCTTGCGCAGGTGGCGCAGCGGCGGCGTGCCGCCGGCGCGGCCGTGATAGGTGCGCTCACCCAGGCTGGCCAGCACCTGGGGGTCGTCGGCGAAGACCAGGCGGTGGGCGCCACCCACCTCATCCTCGCCTGTCTC
>NZ_QPKI01000073.1 GCF_003339685.1 Halomonas sp. DQ26W
CCCTTTCAGGAAGAACTTGTCAGCATGATTCACATTGTTAAAGAGCAGACTGTCAATCGACAGTCATAAACCGGGCATCGTTTGACGATGATGGCTTATGACTGCGGATCCGATCAGGTAATTCGACTGTTGGAGGGCCAGGTAGCGTGAAAAATGGTGGAGCCTAGCGGGATCGAACCGCTGACCTCCTGCGTGCAAGGCAGGCGCTCTCCCAGCTGAGCTAAGGCCCCATTAATTCCCACGTGACATGGGCAATTTTATTCAGGACAAGGCATTGGCGACGCAAACATCAAAGCCATGATCACTGAATGAAATGTAATTTGTGTGAGACTAGGTGAAAGATGACGACGTATAGCCTGCTATACGAGGAGTCTTTCAACGACGTATCACGCAAATTTGGCGGGTCTGGGCAGATTTGAAATAAACCCGGCGATCTCACCCTTCTCTTTACATAACTTCCGGGGGTGCGCTCTAACCAACTGAGCTACCCGGAGACTCGGAGAATGGTGGGTCTGGGCAGATTTGAACTGCCGACCTCACCCTTATCAGGGGTGC
>NZ_QPKI01000008.1 GCF_003339685.1 Halomonas sp. DQ26W
CCTCCAGTCGTGATCTAAAGATACTCCAACAGATGATTACCTCTCCTTTGGTGGAGAGGGCCGCTGTTGGAGCGCTGCTCCGCATCGCGACTGGCGCCGCCAGGCGCCTTGGCGGAGGCTGCAACGCTGGCAGTGGTCGCCGGCATTGGCAACACCGCCGGGAGTCCTTCGGCCTCCAGTCGTGATCTAAAGATACTCCAACAGATGATTACCTCTCCTTTGGTGGAGAGGGTCGCTGTTGGAGCGCTGCTCCGCCTCGCGACTGGCGCCGCCAGGCGCCGCGGCGGAGGCTGGCACGCCGGTGATGGCCGCGAACGTCGGCAACACCGCCGGGAGTCCTGCGGCCTCCAGTCGTAATCTAAAGATACTCCAACAGATGATTACCTCTCCTTTGGTGGAGAGGGTCGCTGTTGGAGCGCTGCTCCGCATCGCGACTGGCGCCGTCAGGCGCCTCGGCGGAGGCTGGAACGCCGGTGATGGACGCGAACCTCGGCAACACCGCCGGGAGTCCTTCGGCCTCCAGTCGTGATTTAAAGATACTCCAACAGATGATTACCTCTCCTTTGGTGGAGAGGGTCGCTGTTGGAGCGCTGCTCCGCATCGCGACTGGCGCCGCCAGGCGGTGGCTTAAACGCTAGCGGTTGTGTCGGGCCTCACAGAAAGCGACCACCGGAGGCTATCGCNCTCACAGAAAGCGACCACCGGAGGCTATCGCCACGGTGGCAAGGCCGATAATCAGGTTGATTCCTATCCAGCGGCGAATTTGTGCAAGATGCTTGCCCCCTTCGTGCCAGGCATGACCTGCAACCGCCGCCTTGAGGCGGGGATAGGGGACGAAATAGATGTGCCCAAAGATACCCATCATCACCAGGCCGGTCAGCAGCATCAGATGGATGTGCCAGCGGGCGCCGGCCATGCCGAAGACGGCGAACAGCATCCATAGCCCCGTCCCCAGCAGCACGATCACGCTCAACCAGACCCAGGGAAAGAAGCGCTTGAACACGCCTACCCAGAGCGGTAGCCGCTGCGGCGGTTCGAACTGGCCCGCCGCTATCGGGCGCAGGATCATCCAGGCGAAAAACATGCCGCCGACCCAGATGGCCGCGGCAAGCATATGCAGGGTGATGGCGAGAGCCATTGTCATATCTTCCTATCGTGTGCAGGCCATCGTGTGCAGGCCAGGTCGTATGAAGCTTGAGGCGTATGCGCGCAAGCCGAGTACAGCATGAAGGCGGCTCATCGGACCTGAGCGAACA
Organism: Halomonas sp. DQ26W; assembly: GCF_003339685.1. Classification (GTDB taxonomy): domain Bacteria; phylum Pseudomonadota; class Gammaproteobacteria; order Pseudomonadales; family Halomonadaceae; genus Halomonas. Next base: position 1,257 of record NZ_QPKI01000008.1, read on the forward strand.
GCCGGCGTGCACGATTGAGCAGCAGGACGCCGGCTGCAATACGTTTGCCGGCACGAACCAGCGAAGAAGGGTGCCGAGCGCCCTTCAGCATCAGCACACCGCCCGCGGCGAGCATGACGCCCCTGAGGCGCATCAGTGAGCGCCAGCCAACGTCGAACGGCCGGCTGGCTTCGCGCCAGCGGCTGGATTCCACCAGGATATCGATCCGCTGCTGTTCGATGGTCGCCAACAACACGGCCTTGCGTTCGGCCTTGCTGAGAGGCTGGGCTTGCTGTCGCTCAGTGGCGTGGTTGGTCACGATTGCTCTCCACCAGGTCACGGTCGGTAGCCAACTGGGCCAGCGTGTCCTTCATCAGGGTGTGGCGCCGTGCCAAACGCATCACCAGCAGGGCAAGCAATATGCCGCCACCAAGCAGCACGGCGGCACTGATCGTGATGGCAGTCAGCCGGTGCGTCTCCCAGAAGAACACCACCACCAACAGCATCAGCATGCCAAGACCCAGTAGCATCAACAGCAGGCTCAGGCCGGAGAGCAGCAGCAGGGTGAACAGTCTCGCTCGTTCTTCTTCTAACTCTAGTACGACGAGACGCAAGCGCGTCTCGCCGGCGGCAAAAAGGCTGCTAAGCAGCCGCTTGCCGGCGCTGAACAGCCGTTGTGCCGGTCCCTGGCTCGGTTCCATCAGCGGCGCCCGATGAGCAGACCGATGACGATGCCGGCAACAGCCCCCAGGCCGACGCTGGTCCAGGGGTTGTCGTGAACGTAGCGATCGCAGGCATCGACCTGGTGAGTCACGCTGTCACGTGCTTCTTCGTAAAGTGTCTCGCCACGTGCTTCGAGTCGGTTCCGGGTTTCCTTCAGGCGTTTCTCGGCGCGCTCGCGCAGTTCCTTGATGTTGCTTCGGGAATCGTCGGCGGTAGCGCTGACCAGATCCTCGATCGTTTGTGTGAGGTGGTGCAGATCTTCCTTGAGTTGCCGGGTGGTGTCGTCGGGACTGGGAGTGCGAGTTGCCATGACGGTCTTCCTTTGACGATGAATGACAGGCTCAGCATAGCATTCGTTGCAGTGACTTCAATGTCCGTCATGCTGTCGTAGGCGCGCAAGGTTGGCGTCAACGGACACTGCCGCTGCCGGAAAACATCGGATTGAGACTGAAGCCCGCGCTCAGGCGATGGTTGCGATGGTCGTAATCGATCATGCTCTCCCCATAGCCGTAGTAGTACTGGACATGCCCGCGAATGTTGCCGAATAAGGGCCAGGAATAGTCGAATTGTGAACCCATGTTACCCGCGCTGGGATTGCCTCGAAGCATCAGGCTGGCTTCCTGGTCGCCGTTGATCCGCCGTGCGACGGTGACATCGCCATAGCCCACGTAGCGATCGATGTCGGGGTTATCATCCTTGCTCAGGGCTTCCGGGAAGCGCCAGTGTGGTGCGATGGCGACCACCCAGTCTTCGCGCTGAAAGATGCTCTCCAGGTAGGCACGGTTCCAACTGCGTGACAGCGGTGCGGCGCGCCCGTTGGAGAGGTGGTTGAGGGCGAATCGGTTACGGGTATTGGTCCAGCCGAGCAACCGCCAGTTGGTGTCCAGGTCGAGGAATATTTCCGGTTCATAGTTGGTTTCCCGGAAGGGAGAGGAGGCATCGGTATTGTAGGCCTGCCACCAGCTGCGCTGGGTGTAGGCGAAGTAGAGGTCGCCGGTGTTGCCGAACAGGTCTTCGAGGATATTGACCTTGGCGCTGAACTGGAACTTGACCTCGAGATCATTGGGGCCGTTATCGGTCGAGATGCTACTGAAAGCCGGGTGGTTGGGGTGGGTGGTGTAGCTCAGCGGCAAGAGATAGTTGCGCCGATGGGTGGTGATGGCGAAAGGATTGCGGGTCGATTCACGCTCCAGCAGGCGTCGCTGAGCCATTTCTTCCTGCACCGTATCATCCAGGATCTCCGTTTCCCCGGGGGCATCGGGGAGGATTTCCAGTTGCTGCTGCAGGTTTTCCAGTTCGATGGACAGGGCCTCTATACGGCTTTCAATGGCCTCTCTCTGGGTGTCGCTTTGGGCCAGGGAAACGAGTGGCAGCACGCCTAGCAGGCTGGCACCGGCAAACAGGATGGAACGAATGGTCATGACGGAAACTCGAAGCGAGGCATTTGAGTTCCGTTTCTACCATGACGGCGACGCAAGTCAACAGATGACAACAATCATTGCCAAGTTCGCTCGGTAGGCCGAAAATCGTGCCGGGCCATGGGCTCCTGTCAATAGAGGACATCGTGTACGCCATCTCTGTTTCTGCCGGTGCCATCCGTTCCACTCTCCTGGCGCTCTGTCTGCTGGTTGGCTCGCTGTGGCTGCCGGGCATGGCGCTATTGGCCGATGAGGCCTTGCCCGAGAGAGAGGCGGTAGAGGCACGCCTGGACGAACTTCGCCCCGCGGAAGGGGAAGTCGTCAGCGAAGCCGATCAGCGCGCTATCGAGGCCTTGGAGGCAACCTTGCAAGCGTTGGAGCAGTTGGCGGGGGTCGGGGAGCGTCTCGTGGACCTGGAGCGGCGTCTCGAGCAGGCTCCCGGCGAGTTGATGCGCCTCGAGCGGGAGCTCTTGCAGGAGGAGGAGGCCGCTCGTGATCGTTTGGCTATTGATCTGGATGACCAACCCCTGGATGAGCTCGAATATCGCCAACAGGAGGCGGTGTTCGAGTTGCAGCAACTGCAGGACCGGCTGGCCGAGGTCAATACCCAGTTGCTCTCTGCGCAGACGCTTCCCGAGCGGGCGCAGCAGGCCATTGCCGAGGCGATGCAGGCCGCCGAGCGCTCTCGGCGCGCACTGGATGCGTTGGAGGGGCAGGGTTTGACTGAAGATGCGCCGCAGCTATGGCAACGCCTGGTCGAGCGGCACCTGGCCGAGCGCTCCCTGCGGCTGCAGCAGCGCCTGTTGGGCAGCAATACCCGTCTACGTGAGCTGGCTCAGCAGCAGCGTGACCTGCTGACGCAGCAGGTGGCCCGACAGGAAGCTGAGCTGGCCATGTTGCAGAGCGTCATCGACCGAAAGCGGCGGCTCGCGTCTGAGCAGGCCATTGCCGATGCCGCCCGGGACGATCCGCTGCTCGAGGCCGGCCATCCGGTCCTGGAGCGGGCGCAGCAGGTCAATCGCGAGCTCAGTCTGGAGCTGCTGCGGGCCAATGATCGTATCAACGGTCTGGTGCGAGAAAGCCTGGCACTGCGCAGCCAGCTCGACCATGTACGCCAGTTGCAGCGTAGCCTCAATGAGCAGATCGATGCGATCCGCGGCAGCCTGCTGTTGTCGCGTATTCTGCGTGAACAGCGTCGATCGCTACCCCAGGTGGATGCGCGGCGCGACCTTCAGGATGAAATCGCCGACCTACGCTTGCGTCAGTTCGATCTCGTGCGGCAGCGCGACGCGCTGCGCCAGGGCGAGCGCCTTGCCAACCAGCGCCTGGAGGAGGCGGGAGTGGAAGTGACGCCGGCGCTGATCGAGTCGTTACAGCACCTTTACCAGTCGCGTCGTGAGCTGGTGGATCAGCTTGAGCAGAGCTATGGCCACCTGTTGAGTTCGGCCATCGAGTTCCAGCTCAGCCAGCAGCAGCTGTTGGTAACATCGAAGGAGTTGCGTGCCACCATTGACGAGCAGCTGTTCTGGATCGCCGATACCCGGCCGCTGGGCCTTGCCTGGTTTCGGCAGCTGCCGGCGAACCTGATACTGGAGTGGCAGGTGGGTGAGTGGCGCGAGGCGCTGCCGAATAATTGGCGGATTCCCGAAGCCAATGCACTGGTCGGATTGCCTTTCCTGCTATTGTCGCTGGCGTTGCTGTGGTCACGGCGGCGTATCCGGAGCAGGCTGGCGGCACTGCATGAGCAGATAGGTAGGCTGCGCAGCGATTCCCAGGGCCATACGCCTTTGGCGGTAGCGCTCAATGTTTTGCTGGCGCTGCCCGGCCCTCTGGCCCTGGGTGGCATCGGCGCGGCGTTGGTCGCCGATGGCCAGGGGATCGCCTCGGGGCTGGGGCTGGCCTTCTGGCACCTTGCCCTGGCCTGGGCGTTCATCGCCTGGTCGCGGCGATTGCTGGTGCGTGACGGCGTGGCAAACAAGCACTTCTACTGGTCGGCGGGGTATGTCGCCCGACTGCGTGAGCTGCTGCGTTGGCTGGGCCTGGCGCTGGTGCCGACACTGTTGATTTCCACCCTGGCGCGGGATGGTGAGATCAGCCTCACCACACGCCCCCTGGCGCTGACGCTGCTGCTCGGCGGCCTACTGGCCATGAGCGTTCTGCTGGCGCGCCTGATCATGGCCCATACACCGTTCTTCGGAGTCAAACTGTTTCGCCTGATATTGGGGCTGATGTTGGCCGCCGTCCCGCTGGCACTCATCGTCCTGATCACATCTGGCTACGAGTACACGGCGCTGAGCCTGGTGGGGCGCTTCGTGATCACGCTCTACCTGCTGGCCCTGTGGATCCTGGCAGAAGCCACGGTGGAGCGCGGGCTGGCGGTGGCGGCTCGGCGGCTTGCCTTCAAACGGGCGCTGACTCGCCGTCGAGCGCAGGTTCAGGAAGGAGCCGAAGGAGGACTGGAGGTGGTGGACGAGCCGCCGCTGGACATGGAGCAGATCAACCAGCAGTCGCTGCGTCTCTCCAAGCTGATCCTGTTGATCGGCTTTGCGCTGCTGCTCTACCTGGTCTGGTCGGACCTGCTGACGGTCCTGGGCTACCTGGAGCGGGTGGCCATCTGGGAGGCGTCCGGTGGCGTGGGGGCGGACCTGGTCACCAGTGCCCTCTCGGTCGCCGATATCTTCACGGCACTCCTGGTCTTCGGTCTCACGCTGATGATGGCGCGCAACCTGCCAGGTCTGCTGGAGGTAATGGTGCTGTCGCGGCTGGAGCTGAAGCAGGGTAGCTCCTATGCCATTACCTCGCTGCTTTCCTATACCATTGTCGGCACCGGCCTCATCATCTCGCTGGCCACTCTTGGCGTGGCCTGGAGCCAGCTGCAGTGGCTGGTGGCGGCATTGGGGGTGGGCCTGGGCTTCGGCCTGCAGGAGATCTTCGCCAACTTCGTCTCGGGTTTGATCATTCTCTTCGAGCGCCCGGTGCGCATTGGTGACACCATCACGCTTGGCAATCTCACCGGCACGGTGAGCAAAATTCGCATACGGGCCACCACGGTGACCGATTTCGATCGCAAGGAAATCATCATTCCCAACAAGACGTTCGTCACCGACCAACTGATCAACTGGTCGTTGTCGGATACGATCACACGGGTGGTGCTCAATTTCGGCGTGTCCTACGGCTCGGATCATCGTCTGGTTCATCGCCTGTTGCGCGAGGCGGCTGATGAGAACCCAAGGGTGCTGGCCGAGCCCGAGCCCCAGGTCTTCTTCATAAACTATGGCGACAGTACGCTGAATTTCGAGCTCCGTGTCTTCGTCAACGCCTTGGGGGATCGCCTCTATGCCACTGACGAGATCAACTGTCGGGTTGGGGAGCTGTTTGCCGAGCACGAGGTAGATATCGCCTTCAATCAGCTTGAGGTATGGCTGCATCGGCCCGATGGCGCCAGCAAGAAGGTGGCGAGCGCGCCGGGCAGTCAGGGAGTCGTTCCTGTCCATCCCGCTCCCGGAGCCCATGGCGACCCCGGCGATATAAGCGCCGGCGACAGTGATGGCGGTGGGGATGGCGGGCGTTAGGTGTGCTTGTGCCTGGCTAGTTCGTTTCTACACGCACGGCGTGCAACAGGAACTCCCGGTTGCCGTCGCCGCCTAGCAGCGGGCTCTCCTGCCAGTGGAGGATGTGAAAACCGCTCTCACGGCAGCCATGGCGAAGCCTCGTTTCCACGGCGAGGTAGCTTGATGGGTCCTTCACGATACCTCGGCTGTCGACGCCCCCCGGTCCGAGCTCGAACTGCGGCTTGACCAGGCTGAGCAGTTCCCCGCCGGGGTGCAGCAGGCGGGAGAGCTGCGGCAGGATCAGCGTTTGTGAAATGAAGGAAACATCCATCACCGCGATGTCGGGTCCCTCGCTGCCCTGGCCGGCAAGGGCCGCCTGGAGCCGCGGTTCATCGGCCATGGTCCGGGCATTGAGACCCTCCAGGCAGGTGACCCGTGGTTCGCCACGCAGTTCGGGGTCCAGCTGACCGTGGCCTACCTCCACGCCCACCACATGGCGGGCACCGTAGCGCAACGCGCAATCGGTGAAGCCGCCGGTGGACTGGCCCACGTCCAGTATCAGCTTGCCCTCGAGATCGAGCCCCAGAGCCTCGATCAATGCCTCGAGCTTGAGTCCTGCCCGTGATACATAGCGCTCCTCCGGGTCTTCCGTGACCTTGAGGCGGCAGTCTTCGGCGAGCTTCTCGCTCGGCTTGTCGAGCACGCGGCCGCTGCTGGCAACGCTGACACGACCGTTGCGAATCAGGCGCTGAGCCCGTGTGCGCGAACGGGCGAGGCCCTGGCTGACGAGTAGCTGGTCGAGGCGGGGCATGGGCGACTCCGGCGAGCAGGTGTGGCAAAGGTGGGGTGGCAAGAAGCTGGGCGGGCATTACGGCTGCTGGAGCGGCGGCCCCTCGTCGGCCTGCAGTGCCGTCGGCGGGATGCGGTCAGCCCCCCAGCTGCGGTGAATGTAGCCAATTACCTGGTCGAGCTCCTCCTGGGTAATTCTGTTCAGCTCGCCGCGTTCGAGCGGGTCGTAATGGAAGATATAGAGGCGGGAGGCGAACTGTTCGAAGGGCAGCGAGGCCTCGCCGAAGCGTTCGCCATTGCCGGCGGTGCTGACTTTGATCCCATCGCCCCAATCCTGGCCGCTGTCGTTGTTGGGATTGTAGAAATAGATCCGCATGACATCGCTGGGATCCAAGGTCACGCGCAGGACCGTAATCGCGTGCCAGCCGATGAAGCGGGCAGCGCTGTCGGTCACGGCGATACCGGCCGGCTGCGGGTGGATCAGCGGCTGGTTGCCGTTGTAGTAGGGGTGGTAGCTGGCAAAGAAGTGACGCAGGAAGGCATCCAGGTCTTGCAGCTGGCCCGTTGCCACATCGACGTTGATGCGAAAGCCTCGGCCGGACCACCAGCCGTGGAATTCGGGATTGACCCAGCGGTGGGGATCCCCTTCGCGACCAATGCAGCGGCGGCCCATCTCGGCATAGATGCGATCCAGGTGTGGTACCACCAGCAGGGAGACAGGGTCGAGATCGACCGGCAGCTCCTTGGCGACCCCTTCCAGGCTGGCCATGGACGAGAGCGGCATGCCTTCGAAGTGCATGATGATCTCGTCGTCACGGGCTGCCCAGGCGACCATTTGCAGCATATAGTCTGGGTCGTTGTAGGCCCACATGGAAAGTGCCCGTGCCGATTGGCAGGTGGGGTTGTTGCCTTGACCGACACCCAGCGGCAGCCCCAGCATGCAGAGTACTCCCTCCAGCAGTCTTGCTCGTGGCGACACGACGTCGCCATAGGCCAGCTCGATTCGAGACTTGGACCACTCGGAAAGGGAGAGACCCAACTGGCGCCACATGGCCGGTGCCACGGGGGGCTGATAGAGGATGCCGCGCTCCAGCATCAGCGCCAGGCCGTAGACCGCCTGGGGGGTGGCAGGGTGCACGGCGCAGCGGATCAGTGCATGCACCAATTCGCGGTAGCAGAGCAGACAGTCCCGACCGGTCGAGGAGAGGCCGAGGGCTTCAGCCACCAAATGATCGCCGTGATCGAGCAAATGGCGTATCAGTACCGGATGGTAGGCCGATGCCAGGCCGGTATCGTGCATGGCGCGGGCGAAACCGGTGGCTTCGCTCTGCAGGGCCGAGTTGTCCATGCTGGAGAGCCGTTCGCGGTAAATCTCGACCCCCGGGTCCTCGCGACACGCCTGGGTTGGGCCAAACAGCGAACTGACCAGGCGGTCGGCACCCTGTCCGCTGATACCCAGGTCAATGGCGGGGTTGGCCTGACAGATGGCGATCTGGGTGATCATCTGCTTGACCGAATCGACCTGGATCGGGCGCTGCTGGAGCATCCGCCAGATCTCCTCGATCAGTTTGTCGATGATGTGTTCATAGCCGATTCGGTCGGCCAGGTGACGGAACAGGTGGCGCGGTATCTGGGCCAGCCTGCCCTGCGTCTCGCGCTCGGCTTCACTCGGTGTACTGAACAGCAGCCACAGGTTGAGCGCCAGCACCTGCGTCAGGTAGTGATGCGCCTGTTCCTCGGATATCAGCGGATGCAGGTATTCGCCCTTGGCGACCGCGACCAGGCGCAGTTCGCTCAGCGATTCGATCACCACCATATTGGGATCGGCGCTCTTGAGGGCATGGGTTGTCAGGGAGGGTACCAGGTACTGCGGTGTTTCCCAGTCGGAGCCGGCGAAGATGCCAGCTTCCTCCAGTGCCTTGGAGCGGGCCTCAACTGCGGCGGCACCACCCTCCTGAAGCAGTACCCGGCGTGCGGTATCCAGCACGCGTGGCAGCTTCATCGGCTTGGTGAACTCGCGCGCTTGCGCGAGCAGGGTGGTCGCCTCATCGAGCTTCGCAAGCAGGCCACGAAGCTTGTCGTCGCCTGCGGGTATACCGCTCATCTCTTGCGTGTGTCGGTGCGTTGTCACGCCGACTCCTCTTGTCAGGCTGTCATTGTGTACATGACGCCTTGATCAGACATAGAAATCAAGTTCTTCCATATTCTTGAGCAGATCCTTCATGCGTTCGGCTTCGTCACCCTTGAAGTAGATCAGCCCCCAATGTGTGCCGAAGGCAGTGCGCTTGGTGACGGTCTCCTCCATGGGCGACGTCAGCTCGTGAGACTCGAAGTAGGGATCGTCCTCGACCTCTTCGGGAATCTCCAGGCGGCTGACCACACGGCGTCGCGGATACACGCCGAAGCAGCCTGCGTAGCCGTTGGCATCGACAACCTCTTTGGGAAAGAAGGACTTGATCTCATCCGGCGTGGTCTTGGGGTCGAAGACCAGGATGCTGGCCTGGTAGGCATTGAAGCCGTAGACCCGCTCCAGCAGCTCGAATACCTTGAACCCGGGCGGGCGATAGGCGACCTCGCCGAAGTACATCTCGCCATCGCTGGTAACGAAGTACTCGGGGTGGATCAGGCCGAACTCGATATCGAAGGCCTTAATAAGCTTCTCGATTTGAGCGGTGATTTGCGGGCGGTAACTCTCGAGTTCCGGCGAGGCCGGTACAAACACCGAGTAGCCCAGGGTCACGTATTCGGAGATATTGAGAAAGGCGATCTTGCCGTTGTGGATCCAGGCCTCGACGGCGAATTCCCAGCCGTCCAGGTGCGACTCCATCAGAACCGGGAACTCCTCATCGGGGATGGAATCGACTTCGTCCGGTGTGCGGATCACCCGGTGACCCAGACAGCCGGCCTTGTCGAAGGCCTTGAGGTGGATGGGGTCGTTGGGGTCGCCGTCGAGCTTGAGCAGAGTCTGGTTGACCCGCTTGAGAAAGCGGATGACATCGCCCTTGTCATGGGCTTCCTCAAAAATACCCACGCGGATACCGCCGAGCTGGGCGCGGCGCTTCATAAGCGCCTTGTCACGCAGCAGCAGCGACTGGCCGTAGATGCGCGGTTTGTCCATGAGCACGGAATTGATGGCACCGGCCCATTCGACGGTTTCCTCAAACAGGGGGATGGCTACATCGACGCCCATCTCCTGCAGCGTTTCGGCGATCTCCATGGAGCGGTCGTTGAGACGCTCGAAATTCCAGGGCACATAGGGGATGTCATGTTTCTGGCAATACTCTTCCGCCCAGTCGGGGGCCACCACCACGTAGCGTCGATCGAAGTTCTCGGCGGCCTCGATTGCGTTGAGGCTCCAGCCGAGTAGTGCGATATAACCCTTGTTAGTGTCCTTTTGCATAATACGCCTCCTGAACGGTGTCGTGTTTTCCTGTTTACCCTACACGAAATGTCAACGCTTGGCATGGCCAGCCCGTATGCCGCGAGCCCGCTCTTGCTGGTCCGCCTGCCCGCTGGTATAGTGCACCCGCACTCGGCAAGCCATTGATGCCACGCCGAGTTCGGCAATGCCAGCTGGGCCCTTTTCTTCAGCCTAGTGTACCAAGCAGACGTCGTGCAGTGGTGGCCCCGTCGGTCCTCCCGCAACGCTAAACCGCAAACCCCGCCAGGCCCGGAAGGGAGCAACGGTAGTGGTGGTCGCGTGTGCCGGGATGTGGCTGTCGGGGCTGCCTCCATTTTGAATGCCCCCTGGAATCTCTGTTTCACCCGCTTCCTAAGAAACTCGCTGCTCGAAGGCCTGTACCTGTACCTGTACCTGTAATAGTGGTGTCTGCTACCTCTTGCTTGCCCCACTCGTACTAGCACCACGACGTTCGTCGTAATAGACTATGGTCGCAGTTCGTTTTCATTGGTATAATGCATTGCAGCAAACTCTTGCGAGAGGAGCAATGGTTACCATGATCGAAGAAATTTCCGCAGCAGCCTGCATCCAACGCAGCCTGCGCCAGTGCATTTCCAATATGGCCGCGCTCCTGTACCGCCAGGGTCACGTTCTGGAGACGGTCAGCGTTCCCCACCGGGGCCTTGACCGCAGTGCCATCCAGCAACTCAGCCAGGCCTCCGGCGAGTGGGCCACTTGCCAGCAGGTGCTGGAGTGCAGCGAAGCCGCGTCCTATAACGAGTCCGGCAGGTTCGTACTCACCTCACTGGGCCGCGAGCTGCTCTTCGACATGTTCGGTTCGGGTGCCTCCGACTACGCTTGAGTTGAGCAATGACGGGATATACGAGGGGGAGGCCAGTGGCTACCCTCTGTGTTCCTGCCACTTCTTCCGGGCAAAATTTTTGGATCTTCACACTTTGGCGTGAAATGGCAAGGGAAGTCATGGCCGCGCTGTAGGAGTATCTTCAGATCACGACTGGAGGCCGAAGGACTCCCGGCGGCGTTACCGATGGTCGCGGTTATTGCCAGCGCGGCAGCCTCCGCCGGGCGCCTATCGGCGCCAGTCGCGATGGGAACCAGCGCTCCAGCAAGGAGCGCCTGCGTCGCTATCGCCGATGCGACCTTCCGCGATGCAGCCTATGCAGAGCAGGTTCACGCCAAAATGCGATGAACCAAATTTTTCTCCTTGAGGATCGATGAAGGCTCCCCAGTGCTTATTCAAGGCTGTTCTTGCGTCTGAGCCTGGGTCCCCAGGTGCTTACGCAGAAAGTTGCGGGTGCGCTCCTCGTCAGGGTGGGAGAACAAGTGGTCTGGGGTGTTTTCTTCCACCACTACGCCGCCGTCCATGAACATGGCCCAGTCGGACACGTCACGCGCGAAGCCCATCTCGTGGGTGACGATGAGCATGGTCATGTGCTCTTCGGCGAGGCTCTTCATGACCTGGTTTACCTCCTCCACCAGCTCGGGGTCCAGGGCTGAGGTGGCTTCGTCGAAGAGCATGACCTTGGGACGCATGGCCAGGGCGCGAGCGATGGCGACACGCTGCTTCTGGCCTCCCGAAAGGGCGCTGGGGTAGACCGCGGCCTTGTCCACCAGCCCCACGCGCTCGAGTAGTTCCATGCCCAGCTGCCGGGCACTTTTCGCATCCATCCTCTTCAGTTTTCTTGGCGCCAGCGTCACGTTATCCAGCGTCGAAAGGTGGGGGAACAGATTGAAGTGCTGGAACACCATGCCCATGTTCTGGCGTATATGGTTGATGTGCCGCTCGAAGGCGAAGCCCTTCAAGTCAGGCCGGTTGACCTGTACGCCATCCAGCAGGATGCTGCCTTCGTCGATCACTTCCAGGTTGTTGATGGATCGTAGCAGCGTGCTTTTTCCCGATCCTGACGGGCCGATGATAGATATGATCTTGCCACGGTCGACCTTGAGGTCGATGCCCTTGAGAACCTCAAGGTCGCCGAATCGTTTCTTGACTCCCTTGAGCTCGACCATTGGAGTGTCTGTCGCTTGTGTCATGTGAGGTCCTTGTTAGCGGCGATAGGCAGCGCGGCGCTCTACCCAGGATTGGCCGATTTCCATCAGTATGTTGATCAGGTAGTAGATGACAGCGATCGTGATGTAGAACTCAAACGGTCGAAACGTCACGCTGATGGCATACTGTGAGAGATAGACCAGCTCTGCGATGCCGATGGCGGAGAGCACCGAGATGTCCTTGACCATGATGATCATGTTGTTGCCGAGCTGGGGGATTGCGCGATAGAGAGCCTGTGGAAGAATGATATAGAAGATAGTAGCCAGGTGACCAAAACCCAACGATCGCGAGGCTTCATACTGGCCATTTGAGACAGACTTGATGGTGGCGATGAAGATATCGGCGTTGTAGGCCATATAGTGGAAACCGAGCCCCAGAACTCCTACCATGATGGCGGGTATCAATATCCATTGGCCAAGACCAAAGTACAGGAAATAAAGCTGGAGAAGCAGCGGCGTCGTCATGAATAGCCAGATAAAGAAGCGCAGCGGCCAGTTCACGACTTTCCTCGTATAGAGGGTTATCACAGCGACGATCTGGCCGCCGATAATCGACATGATGGCGACCACCAGGCCAATAAGAAGCGTAGCGCCTATACCCTTTATAAGGGTTGGAAAGTAGGTGATTACGGGGCTAAAGTCGAATTCCATGATGGCTTACCCTGTTTGTTCTATTGCCAAGCGGTTCTATAAATAGGTGTATCGCACGGCGCGACGGTAGAAGAACTCAACGATGCCCATGACTGCATAGATGATGACGATGTACATCAGTGCGCTCAGCATGAAGACTTCCAAGGGCTTGTAGGTGGAGCCGATCAGGCGCTGAGCCTGATAGGTCAGTTCGACCACCGAGATGATGGACACCAGCGAGGAGTTCTTTACCAGAATGATGGCAAGCACTCCGATAGAGCGAATCATCAGGCCGGCCGCCTGAGGAAGAACAATGTGCTGAAGCGTCGCGAAGCGTCCAAATCCCAACGACCGTGACGCCTCGTTCTGACCGCTGTCGACGGATTCGATGGCACCACGAATGGCCTCGCTCATGTAGGCGCCGATGTTGAATGCGCCGACTACCACGCCACAGGTGAAAGGGTCCAGGCGCAGACCGATGGCGGGCCCGCCATAGAAGACCAGCAGCAGTTGGACGAAATAGGGGGTGCCGCGAACGACGCTAATGTAGGCGCGCGCCAGCCAGCGAACGGGGAGAATTCGTGAGCTTCGCATTGCCACAAGTGCGGAGGCGATGAAGAAACCGAAGAATAGGGCACGAACCGATATATCGATGGTTACCCAGGCCGCTTTTACCAGCAGCGGCGATATTTCGATCATCAGAGTGATGTCCATGAGCCCCTTTACTCAGTTGTTGTGATGTGAGGGTGAGGTCAGCAGGGCTCGCGCCCTGCTGCTTCGGGATCATCTAGTCGAACTGGACCCCTACGCCGATCCACTTGTCGACGATTTCCTGATAGGTACCATCTTCCTTGATCTCTGCCAGTGCGATATTGAGGGCTTCCTTGAGTTCTGGCTTGTTCTTCTGAATGGCAATGGCGGCAGGCCAGCTGGGCAGTTCGCCGACATTAACCTCCTTGATGGCGAGATCCTGGTCATTGAGCGCCACGTATACGGGAATATCATCGGCGATCATGACGTCGATTCGACCCGTGGTGAGCCCGTTGAGCATGTCGGGCAAACCCTGGAAGGTCTGGTTGCGCCATCTCCCTTCGCTATTCTCGGTGGCCCACTGATTGCCTGTTTCACCCAGGGTGGAACCCACTCGCTTACCTTCGAAGTCATCGATGCTGGTCAGATCGTCGGAGTCCTCCTGAACCCAGATGGAGAGTCCCGAGCTGTAATAGCTGTCGGTGAAGTCGACGGCCTGTTGGCGCTCTTCGGTGACGCTCATGCTGCAGATGCAGGCATCGAAGCGGCCACCGGCCAGGGCAGCGACGATGCCATTCCACGGAGAAGTCTGGATATTGACCTCGACCCCCATCCTGTCGGCCAGGGCCTCGGCGATATCCACATCGAAGCCGACCAGGTTTCCGGCCGTATCGACATAGCTGAACGGGGGATAGGCACCGGAATTGGCCACCTGAAAGACGTCAGCTTGAATCTCGGGCAAGTCTCTCGCCTGGGCCGGCAAACTTGCCAGTGAAATGATGCCGAGTATTGCCATGGCACCGATGAGGGGACGATGGAAAGGCTTTTTATGATTTGTCATGACGATTCCTTCTCGATGTTTGATTATTTATAAGTGTCTTTCTATGGATTTGCGACACGATCAGCGCCGCGACATGCTTCGTTGATGCTCCATGCTGTGGAAGCGGATCCGAGCCTTATTACCTCCTGTTGTATTGGTACACTTGCATGTTTGATGCTTATCAAGCATAACCTGCGGCGTCACATCCGCTCGAGAATGGCGGCAATCCCTTGTCCACCGCCCACGCAGACGGTGGCGCAGCCGTAGCGGCCGCCGCGGTGAGCGAGAATTCTCGCCAGGGTGCCAGTCAGGCGTATGCCGCTGGCCCCCAGAGGGTGGCCCAGTGCCAGGGCGCCGCCCCAGACGTTGACCCGGGCAGGGTCGAGTTCGAGCGTGCGCATGGCATGCAGCGGAATGGCGGCAAACGCCTCGTTGATCTCCCAGACATCGATCTGTGACGCGGCGAGCCCCGCGCGTGCCAGTGCCTGCTCGGCTGCTGCCGCTGCACCGGCACCCATGCGTTCCGGTGCCACACCCACGTCGGCAATGGCGACGATGCGTGCCATCGGCTTGGCGCCGTGGTGGTCGAGGGCGGCGGCTGACATCACCAGCGCCCCGGCGGCACCGGAGGTCAGTGGCGAGCTGTTGCCGGCCGTGACCCGGCCACCTTCGAGGAAAACTGGGTCGAGCCCGGCAAGCCGCTCGAGACTGGTATCGGGGCGGATGTTGGCATCGCGTTCGACGGTATCTCCCGCAGGAGTGGTCAGCGCCAGGCGTTCGCCATCGAAGCGGCCCTGGGCGTCGGCGCGTGCGGCGCGGCGATGTGAGTCGAAGGCGAATGCGTCCATGTCGCCGCGTTCGATACCGGCTGCCTGGGCCAGTCGCTCGGCAGTTATGCCCATGTTCAGCGCCACGTCGAGTTCGAGCCAGTCGGCGCCTTTCAGTGCCTCAGGTGAGGTCAGCGTGCCCTCCTTGAACAGGGCAGGGCCCATAGGCACCCGGCTCATATTCTCGTAACCCCCGGCCATGGCCACCTCCACGGCGCCGGCCTGGATCTCCCGGGCGGCACTGCGCAGGGCGGCAAGCCCTGAGCCGCACTGCTGGTCGATCTGGCGGGTAGCGCACGCTTGGCCCTGCGGCCCCAGGTACTGCGACAGCCACAGCGGGTAGCGACCGCCGAAGCTCCACTGCTCCTTGACCGGCAGCGCGCAGCCGACGCTCAAGTCCTCCACCGCATGAGGGTCGAGGCCGGTTCGGGCAAGCAGGCCGTCGATAACCTGGGCGAGCAGGGCATCGCCGCGCATCTCGGCCCAGCCGTCCACCTCAGGCTTGCGTGGGTGGGCGCGGGTGAAGGCGCTGCGTGCATAGTCGACCAGATAGACATCTTTCATGAAACGTTTCCTCCAGCTTCGGCCAGCTGTGCCCAGCGGTGAATGAACAGCGCGTAGGTGGTGAGCACATGGCGGATAGAGTCGATCTCTACGCACTCGTCGACGCCGTGTATACGCTGGGCCACCGGGCCGTAGCAGGTGCCATTGATCTCGCCGCTGACGTGGAAGGCGCGCAGGTCGGTGGTGCAGGTGGAGAGGTAAGTCTTCGGCGGGTCGCCGAGCAGGTCCTGATGGCAGCGCGAGAGCAGCGCGATGCCAGGTGTCTCGAGATCGACCAGAAAGCCCTCGGAGCGGAAACCATGGAATTCCACCCGTGGCATCGGACTGCCATCGGCAAACTCGCCGTGACGCGCTTCGATGCACCGCCGCACGCGGTTCATGACATCATCGGGCGTCATGCCCGGCGGGAAGCCGACACGGCCTTCAAGGATGGCGTGTGCCGGTACGCTGGAGGCCCAGTTGCCGCCCTCGATCTTGCCGATGCTGAGATTGAAGGGGCTATCGAGCGTGTCGTAGGGCGCCTGGCGCGGTAGCCCGTTGATCTCGGCCTCCAGCGCCTTGAAGGCAGGCAGGTACTCGACCAGGGTCTCGATGGCATTGCGTCCGGCGCGGGTATCGAGCACGTGGGCCGGCACGCCGTCTAGGCGCATGCGAAACCACAGCACGCCGACCTGGCCGGCGTAGATCTGGCTGCCGAAAGGCTCGGGAATCAGCACGAAATCGCCGCTATAGCCCTGATGCAGGCAGGCCAGGGCACCGTTGCCGGTGCACTCCTCTTCGATCACCGTCTGCAGGGTCAATGGAAAGTCGATGGCCACCCCGGCCTCGCGCACCGCCTTGACGGCCATGCTCATGGCGGCGATACCGGCCTTCATGTCACCGGCGCCACGCCCGTATAGCCAGCCGTCCTTCTCCCAAGGTTCACAGGGCGGTTGGGTCCACATGTCGGTGGGCTCGGCAGGGACCACATCGAGGTGGCCGTTGAAGACCAGGTGCGGCCCTGGGGCACCGGCGTTAAGCTGTGCCACCAGGTTGTAGCGTCCTTCGCTGGCCCACTCGGTGGGGGCACGGTGGGGATGCTCGGAGAAGCCGGGGGCGTCTAGCGGTACCCGGGTGGCGGGCATGTTGAGGCGCTCGAACCAGTGCTCCATGGTCGCAAGTACGGCGTGTTCCTGGCCCAGTACGCTGTAGCCGCGTACCAGGTCACGGGTCAGCGCCAGGGTGTCGTCCATCAGCGCTTCGCAGTGCGCGACGATGCGCTTCTCGGTGGCGGTGAGCATCAGAACCTCCCCAGTCGAAATTCATCGACGATCAGGCGGGCTTCGGTGGCTTCGTACAGTTCGGCGACGCTGAGCCCGTCGGCGATATCCACCACGGCGAGTCCCTCAGGGGTCACGTCCATCACCGCCTTGTCGGTAATGATGCGCGACACGCAGCGCTCGGCGGTCAGCGGCAAACGGCAGCGCTCGAGGATCTTGGGATTGCCGTGCTTGTCGTTGTGCGAGCACAGGATCACCAGGCGCTTGACCTTCTGGGCCAGTTCCATGGCCCCGCCGATGCCCGGCGAGAACTTGCCGGGTATCTTCCAGTTGGCGAGATTGCCCAGCTCATCGACCTCGAAGGCGCCCATGAAGGTGAGGTCGACCCGGCTGCGACGAATCATGGCGAAGGACATGGCGCTGTCGAACACGCTGGCGCCGGGACGGGTGGCGATATAGGCGCCACCGGAGTCGATCATGTCGTAGTCGGGCTCCTCGTCCTCGGCTCGCGGGCGACAGCCCAGTACGCCATTTTCAGAATGCACCAGTACTTCCATTTCTTCCGGCAGGTAGTGGAAAAGTTGTGTGGGCAGGCCGATGCCCAGATTGACGATCTGACCCGGGATGATCTCGTCGGCGGCCCGGGCGAGAATGCGTTGCTGATCAGCCGACATGGGCGCGCCTCCCCTGTTCGCTGGTGGCGGGATCGACTTCTACTACTTGGCTGACGAAGGCGCAGGGGGTATGGATCGACTCGGGCACCAGGCTGCCAGGTTCGTCGACCCGGTAGGCCTGAGCGATGACGGTATCGGCGGCCATCGCCATCAATGGGTTGAAGTTGCTGGCGGTGGCGCGGTAGATCAGGTTGCCGTAGCGGTCAGCGCGTTCGGCGTGAACCAGGGCGAAGTCGGCGTAGAGCGCCGGCTCGATACCCCAGGTGCGCCCGTCCATCTCGATCTCGCGGCGGCCGGCGGCGATCTCGGTGCCCTGGCCAATGTCGGTGAGAAACCCATGATGGCCGGCGCCGGCGCTGCGGATCTTTTCCGCCAGCAGCCCCTGGGGATGCATCACCACGTGAAGTTCGCCGCGGTTCATGGCGGCAATGGCGATTCGGTTGAGGCCGATGTGCGAGGTGATCAGCCGGCTGACGCGGCCGGCCTCGATCAGCTTGCCGATGCCGATGCCCGGCTCGTTGGCATCGTTCTTGATCAGGGTGAGGTCATGCTGGCCCTGGGCCAGCAGTTCGTCGATCAGGGCGAAGGGCGTGCCCGGCGAGCCGAAGCCGCCAATCATGATCGAGGCGCCATTGGGGATGGCGGCAACGGCCTCCTCGATAGGGCGAACTTTCTGGTTGAGAAGCGTCATGAAATGGCCTTTTCCATCTGGCGGTCAGGGTGTCAGCGCGTTCGCGTTCGCCGATGCGTTCACCTCGCGGTCGAAGCGCAGCATGGCGCGCTCGAGCCGTTCGAGAAGCTCGGCAGTATCTGCGGCATCAATGGTCAGTGGCGGGGTGACCAGGAAATGGTCACCGGCCACACCGTCGAGAGTGCGCCGCGGATAGATTAGCAGGCCCTCCTCTTTCGCCAGCGCCGTGATTCGGGCGAAGCGGTTCTGCTCGGCGGGGAAGGGCGCCTTGCTTGTGGAGTCGGCAACCAGTTCCACGCCCCACAGCAGCCCCAGGCCGCGCACGTTGCCGACCCAGGGGAAACGAGCCTTGAGCGCCTTGAGCCCAGCCTCCAACTCAAGGCCGCGAGCGGCCACGTTGCTGAGCACGTCTTCGCGCTGCATGGCCTCGAGTACTGCCAAGCCGGTGGCGCAGGCCAGCGGGTTGCCAGCGTAGGTGTGGCCGTGCTGGAAGCCGCCCGAGGCCATGACCGCCTCGACGATGTCGGTACGGGCGAGCACCGCCCCCACCGGGTAATAGCCGGCGCCAAGCCCCTTGGCGGTGGCCAGCAGGTCGGGTGTCACCCCATAGTGCTGATAGGCGAACCAGGTGCCGGTGCGTCCGACACCGGTGAGCACCTCGTCGAGGATCAGCAGGCATCCGAACTCGTCGCACAGCGCGCGGATACCCTCGAGGTAGGCTCGGTTGAGCATGCGCGCACCGGTGCTGGCGCCGCCCACCGGTTCCAGCACGAAGGCGGCGATGGTATCCGGGCCGGCGGCCTCCATGGCGGCGCGGGTCTCGGTCAGGATCCGTTCGACATGGGTGTCGTTGTCGGCGTCCCGGTGGCGGTAGAAGTCCGGCCCCGGCACCTTGAGCGAACCGATGGTGATGTCAGTGAAGGGGGCTTCCAGGGGCTGATAGCCGGTCACGCCCAGCGCGCCGAGGGTGCTGCCGTGATAGGAAGGGCGCAGGGAGACGAAGCGGCGGCGCTGCGGCTCATTGATTGCGACGAAGTACTGCCGCGCCAGCTTCAGCGCTGACTCCACCGCCTCCGAGCCGCTGGAGACAAAGAACACCTTTTCAAGCTGCTGTTGTGTCAATCTGACCAGAGCCCTGGCCAGGGCAACAGCAGGGGCGTTTTCAAACTGGGTGCGATAGGTGAAGGCCACGCGGTCGAGCTGGTCAAGCATGGCATTGCGAATATCGTCACGACCGTGGCCGAGGTTGCAGGAGATCGCACCGGAGCAGCCGTCGAGGTATTGACGGCCGGTCTCGTCCCACAGGTAGACGCCCTTGGCGTGGCTTATCTCGGGCAGGGCGGGGCCAGCCTGGTAGAAGAGTGGAGATGAGTCCATTGCAGCGTCCGGTTGTCATTATGTGTTTGTGAACGGTTGTCTGCAGTCTAGGTAGTGATGGGCGACTATTTCAATATATGATCTTTTTACCGAATTTAATGAGTTTTAGTCATGGCAGATGTCAACATCCACTCGCTCAAGGCGCTGGCGATCTTCAAGACGCTGTTCGAGGCGGGTACTGCCTCCCAGGCGGCGCGCACCTTGGGTATCACCCAATCGGGTGTCAGCCGCTCGCTGGCACAGCTGGAGGAAAATCTGGGTATTCAGCTGTTCCTTCGGGAAAAGAACCGCCTGGTGGCCACGCCAGAGGCGCGAGAGCTCTACGACGAGATCCTGCGCCTGATGGGCAATATCGAGGAGCTGCGCCACAGCGTGCTGGCGCTCAAGGAGTTCGGTACCTCACGGCTGCGTATCGCCGCGGTACCTGGGCTGTCGTTCGGCTTTGTGCCACGGCTGGTGGCCGCACTGCTGGAGGAGAACCGGCAGTTCAGCGTCAGCCTGGACATGATGTCGAGCCATGAGGTACAGCTTGCAGTGGAGTCGAGCCATGCCGACATCGGCTTCGTCACCCTGCCCATCACCTCGCGGGTGCTGCGTGTAGAGCCGTGGTTCACTACCGAGGCAGTCTGCCTGGTGCCGGAGCAACATCCGCTGGCGGAGCAGGAGCGCGTCGACGTGCAGGACCTGCGAGACCAGCATCTGGTGATCAGCAACCAGCCGAGCATCAGCACCAACCCACTGCTGGAGCTGACCGGCCAGCATGGGGTGCAGATCGCCGGCAAGACTGAGGCCAATATCGGTACCATCACCGCCCTGGTGGCCAACCATGTCGGTATCACGGTGATAAATCCGGTTACCGCCCAGGATCAGCTTGCTTCCCGTGACGGTGTGGTGATGCGGCCTTTTTCGCCGGCGATGGCTTTCAGTTTCGGGTTGGTTTTTCGCGACGACTGGAAGCAGGCCAGGATACTCGATTTCCTGCGCGAGCGGGGCAGGGCGCTGCTCGATAGCTACGGTGAGTCCATGACTTAGCGAGGCTCACCATGGGGTGTGGGCCTTGGCGTTGGTGGGCCTGGGTTGGCACCTCACCCGTGGCATGGCATGGTCAGCGGACCAACCCGAGGAGGCGTCGCCATGATCACGTTCCATAGCGAGGCGACCAAGCTGCGTCGTGCCATGACCGAGCTCAACGAGGGGCTTCTCGTAGCGCCCTTCGAGTGCCCTGAGCGGGTCGATCTCGTGCTCAACCGGGTACGTGCGACCGGGCTTGGTGAAGTTCAGTCACCGACACGTTACGGTCTCGAGCCGGTGTTGGCGGTGCACGACGCCGGCTACGTCGAGTTCCTGGCCAGCTGCTGGGAGGAGTGGAAGGCCGTCGGCATGGCTGGCGAGGCGATTCCCAACATCTGGCCATCCCGTTCGATGCCCGGCGCGCGAATTCCCGAGCACATCGAGGGGCGTCTAGGCTATTACGCACAGACCGGTGAGACGTCGATCTGTGCCAACACCTTCGAAGCCGCCGACATCAGCAAGGACATTGCCCTGTCGGCACTGGGCCATACCCTAAAGACCGGCGAGCCGAGCTTCGGCCTGTGCCGGCCGCCGGGTCATCATGCGTCGTCGGATCAGTTCGGTGGCTACTGCTTCTTCAACAATGCGGCGATTGTCGCCGATCAGGCCCTGAAGCATGGCCATTCGCGGGTGGCGGTGCTGGATATCGACTTTCACCATGGGAATGGTACGCAAGAGATCTTCTACGCCCGCGACGACGTTATCGTCGTTTCGCTGCATGGTGACCCTTTCCACTGCTTTCCCTACTACCTGGGGCATGCCGAGGAGACCGGCAGCGGCCCCGGTGAAGGCTTCAACCTCAACTATCCCATGCTGCCCGGCACCGACTATGGCCGGTGGTCGGTCGCCCTCGATGAGGGCCTTGCGCGCATTCGTCACTCAGGTGCCGAGCTGCTCGTCGTGTCGCTTGGGGTGGATACCTTCGAGCGTGACCCGATCAGCAGCTTCAAGCTTAGAAGCGAGGACTACTCGGCCATCGGGCGACGCCTGGCTTCGCTTGGGCTGCCCACCGTCTTCCTTCTCGAGGGCGGCTATGCCGTGGAGGAGATCGGTATCAACGTGGTCAATGTGCTGAGCGGTTTCGAAGCGCCTGAGTCCGGCTAGGAGCCTGTCGGATTTGGCCGATCGTCACGAGAGATTTGGATTTCGAGACAAGTTTATCGATCTGATGAGGCGAATAGCCCGCTATTTAACGAATCAGATCGAATGAAATTGACCGAAAGCCCGAGATTCGCAGTAGATCAGCGTTAAGTCCGACAGTCTCCTAGAGACGGGTTTCCAGCAGCGTACCCAACTCGTTGTCGGTAAGTACCAGCGGGTTGGTCTTCATGCTGCCGCCCCGGGCTCCGGCGACCACCCGTTCGATATCGCCGTGGCCCATGCCGTAGACGCTGAGCCTCGGCATGTCGAGTCGCTGGGTCCATTCGCGCAGCGTGGCGACAAGAGCATCGCCGGCGTCGCTGTCGCTTAGCTTGCGCTCGCCGGTGACCAGGCGGCCGACCTCGGCGTACTTGGGCAGCGCCGGACGACTCGGATTGCGCTGGTGCAACGCCGTAATATTGACCGCCGTGGCCTCGGCGACCAGGGTGCCGCACACCGTGCCATGGGGAATCGGGAAGAAGGCGCCCAGCGGGGAAGCCAGGCCGTGTACCGAGCCCAGGCCCGCCTGGGCCAGGGTCACGCCCGACATCAGCGAGGCGTAGGCAATCTTGCCGTAGCCTTGGTCCGCATCGGGATGATTCATCTCCCAGGTAGGCCAGAAGCCGCGGCAGAATGCCTGCATGCCGGACCAGGCAAGGGCATCGGTGGCGGGGCTGGCATTGAGCGAGACATAGGATTCGAGCAGCTGCGTAAAGGCGTCCATGCCGTTGGCGGCGATCTGCGTCTTGGGACAGCCTGCCAGCAGAACGGGGTCGACCAGCGCCACGGCGGGGACCAGTTGCTCATCGCGAAACGACTTCTTGAAACCGTCTGCGCCCTGCACGCTGAGTACAGCGTTCCTGGTCGCCTCGCTACCGGTGCCGGCGGTGGTCGGCACGGCGATCATCGGTACCGCCGGGCCGCGATAGGGCAGGCCGCTGCCCACTCCCTCGAGATGATCCATCACCGAATTGCCGGGGCGCAGCAGGCCAGCCACCGCCTTGGCGGCATCCAGCACGCTGCCGCCGCCGATTGCGACCACCACGTCGATGTCGTTCTCCCGATGCTCGCCTACGATGGCATCCACCCGCTGCGGCGAAGGCTCACCCTCGATGGTGACGTGATGCCAGGCGGCGCCCTGCGTCTCGAGGGCGGCGACCAGTTCGCTCCAGTGGTGCGAAGTGACAAAGGAGCGCTTGCCGGTCATCACCAGTACGCGATTGCCCTGTTCGGCGATTAGCCCCGGCAAGCGCGTGATGCTACCTGCACCGAACTGGATATCCGGAAGGCGGGCGATACGGAAGGCGTCGATGCGCTCGGGAAAGGATGCGGACATGGCAGGCTCACGATTCTCGTTATTGGGGCGAAGCCCACTATAAGCAGCGGCGAAACGCTGAACAAATCGACGAGCGAGATGAAGCACAAGGCGCACGGAGCACAGGAACCGGAGCATATGGGGTATATGTGAGGATTCCGAGCACCGCGCAACGCAGTGATTCGCTCGCGCAGGCATTTGTACAGTGTTTCCCTAGCGCCAGCGCTCCAGCAACTGGTAATACCACATCCCCGCGGCCAGCAACGGATTTCCCAGCGCATCGCCGAACGGCACCTTGACATGGCGACAGGCGGCGAAGGTGTCGAACTCCTCCATGTGGCCGGATATCGCCTTGGCCATGATCTCACCGACGATATGCGAGGTCGCTACGCCATGCCCCGAGTAGCCCTGGGCGTAGTAGACGGTGTCGGAAAGCCGACCCAGCATGGGGATGCGATTGACCACGATGCCGGCCATGCCCTGCCAGGCGAAGTCGATCGGCGTGCCCTTGAGCTGAGGGAAGGTGGCTTCCAACCGCGGGCGCAGCTCGGCGGCGATGTCGGTGTAATCCTTGCCTGAGTAGTTGGCACCGCCGCCGAACAGCAGCCGGCCGTCCGCGGTGAGACGATAGTAGTCGAGCACGAATCGACAGTCGTACACGGCCAGGTCATGGGGGTTGATGGCCTCGGCCAGCCCCCCCAGCGGGGCGGTGGTGACGATGCCCAGCGAGGCCGGAAACAGTCGGCCGCCAAGGCTGCGTCGCTCCAGGTGGTGATAGGCGTTGCCCGCCAGCAGTACGCGGTCGGCGTGGACGCAGCCGTTCTCGGTCACCACGGCGGGTGAGGGGCCGTGGTCGATACGTACCACCGGCGAGTGTTCGAAGATCTGCGCGCCCAGCGACTCGGCGACACGGGCCTCGCCCAGGCAGAGGTTCAGGGGATGCAGGTGCAGGTTGTAGCGATTGAGCAGCCCACCGTGGTAGACCTCTGTGCGCACTACCTCGCGGACCTTCCGCGCATCGAGCAGCTCCACGTGCTCGCCCATGCCGCGGGCCTGGCAGGCCTCTAAGTCGGCCTGCAGTGCCGGCATGTGAGGCGGCTTCCAGGCCGCCTGTAGATGTCCCTGCTTCAGGTCGCAGGCGATGCCATACTGCTCGACCCTTTCACGGATGATGCGCTGGCCGCGCCAGCGCAGGTCCCAGACGAAGTCAGCGGCGGCTTCACCCAGGGTGCGGTACATCTGCTTGCGCATGGCAGCCTCGCCGGAGAGGCTGCCTGTCACCTGGCCGCCGTTGCGACCGCTGGCGCCCCAGCCGACCTTGTTGGCCTCGACGATCGCCACACGATAACCGCATTCGGCCAACTCCACTGCCGTGGCCACCCCGGTGAAGCCGCCACCGACGATGGCGACATCGACCTCCAACTCGCCCTGAAGTCGGGGGTAGTCCGATTCCTGGTGGATCGACGCGGAGTAGTAGGAGTCGCAGCGAGGGCTGGGCATGAAGGCTCCAGTAGCAGTAAGTGTCGAAAATACTCAACAATATGCTAGCACAATCTTATCCCGGACGAGCCCGTGAGCGGGGCCAGGTCCGCGAGGCTATTTACCGCAATAGGGTCGACCTTTGCGCCCCAGGCCTCAGCCGGTAGA
This sequence comes from Halomonas sp. DQ26W, assembly GCF_003339685.1. Classification (GTDB taxonomy): domain Bacteria; phylum Pseudomonadota; class Gammaproteobacteria; order Pseudomonadales; family Halomonadaceae; genus Halomonas. The sequence continues at coordinate 25,952 of NZ_QPKI01000008.1, forward strand.
ATGGTGGTTTGCTTTCGTGGTCGGCACGTTCGGGGACGGTACTCGTGACGGAGCAGGCACATTATGATCGGCTGCCAGCCAGCCCAGCTGCAAGGATTTCGCGCTGCATGAGCTATCAGGTTCTGGCCCGCAAGTGGCGGCCTCGCACGTTCCATGAATTGGTCGGGCAGGAGCATGTCCAGCGTGCGCTGGTCAACGCCCTCGATCAAGGGCGCCTGCACCATGCCTACCTTTTCACCGGCACCCGTGGGGTCGGCAAGACAACACTGGCAAGAATACTTGCCAAGTGCCTCAACTGTACAGCCAAAGGCTACGGCGATGACGGCGTCACCTCCACACCCTGTGGCGAGTGCGATAGCTGCCGGGCCATCGACGAAGGGCGCTTCGTCGACCTGATCGAGGTGGATGCCGCCTCGCGTACCAAGGTGGAAGATACCCGCGAACTGCTCGACAACGTGCAGTACGCGCCGACCCAGGGGCGCTACAAGGTGTACCTCATCGACGAGGTGCACATGCTCTCCACTAGCAGCTTCAATGCCCTGCTCAAGACCCTCGAAGAGCCGCCCCCTCACGTCAAGTTCCTGCTCGCCACCACCGATCCGCAGAAGTTGCCGCCCACGGTTCTGTCGCGCTGCCTTCAATTCACTCTCAAGAACATGCCGCCCGAGCGCATCGTCGAGCATCTGGGCAAGGTGCTGGAGGCGGAGCAGGTCGGCTTCGAGGAGGGTGCGCTATGGCTGTTGGGCAAGGCGGCCGATGGCTCCATGCGCGACGCCATGAGCCTGACTGACCAGGCCATTGCCTTTGGCCAGGGGCAGGTCTGCCACGCCGATGTGGCCGCCATGCTCGGAACCCTGGACCACCGCCATGTGGTGGCACTGGTCGAGGCGCTGGCCGAGGTCGATGCGGCTCGTGTGCTGGATGAAGTGTCCCAACTGGCCGAACAGGGGCCTGACTTCGCGGCTGTGCTCGACGATGTCACCGGTGTCCTGCATCGCCTGGCGGTGGCCCAGATGGTGCCCGGCGCACTGGATAACGGGCATGGCGACCGCGATCAGCTATTGGCACTGGCCGCACGCTTTACGCCCGAGGACATCCAGCTCTACTACCAGATCGGTATCCAGGGGCGCGGCGACATGGCTCACGCCCCCGACCTGCGAACCGGCCTGGAGATGACATTGCTGCGCATGCTGGCCTTTCGTCCCCAGGGCGTGCCTCAGCCGGCAAAGACCCCGCTGCCCCTGCGAGGGGAGGCCGGGCCAGCCCCGCCATCGGCTTCCGGGCACGGTGCTCCAGGCGATTCTCATTCGCCCGGCGAGCCTCCTGCCGCCGCAGGATCGCACGCCTATCGTCCGTCGGATCCTGAACCGATGGGTGAGTCGCCCATGTCACAGGGTCGGGACGAAGCGCCACCCCCCTGGGAGCCGTTGCCGGAAACGTCACCCGAAGCACCAACGGTCTCCAGTCCGGATAGTGTCCTTGAAACAGCATCCGAGACAGCTTCCGGGACAGCTCCCGAGGCGGATTCAGTCTTGGAAGCGGATGTGGCGATGCCGTCTTCTGCCCCGGCCGCGCTGCCGGTAACAGGAGACAACGCCGATGACGATTCCGCGGACTTCACCCATGCAGACTGGCTGGAGCGTTTTGATTCCCTGGGTTTGGGCGGCCTGACACGCAACCTGGCGGCACATTGCGTGGTCGAATCCGACAATGGCAGCCGTCTGGTGCTTCGGCTGGCCCCGTCCCAGGACGCCATGAATGCCGAGATCCATGTCCGGCGTGTGCAGGAAGCCCTGGCTGGCATCGGTGTGACGCGTCAGTTGACCATCGATTCGGGGCCATTGCCGGAGGCGGTGGAGACGCCTCGGCAGCGGGCCGATCGCATTGCCGCAGAGCGTCATGCCGTGGCGGTCGAGGCCCTCGAGAAGGATCCGCACGTGCGCCAGTTGCAGGAGGCATTCGGCGCACGCCTGATTACCTCCAGCGTCAAGCCGGCAGAGACATCGCCGCGGGCCTGATACCGACAGTCGCTTTTAGCCAAATGAGAGGAACGACCATGATGAAAGGTGGAATGGGCAACCTGATGAAACAGGCCCAGGAGATGCAGGAAAAGATGCAGCGTGTCCAGGAAGAGGTCGCCAAGGCCGAGGTGACCGGCGAAGCCGGTGCCGGCATGATCAAGGTGACCATGAACGGTCGCCACGACGTGAGCAAGGTCGATATTGATCAGAGCGTCATGGAGGAGGACAAGGAGTTGCTCGAAGACCTGCTGGCCGCTGCAGTGAACGATGCCGTGCGCAAGGTGGAAGCCAGCTCCCGTGAGAAAATGGAGGAAGCGACGGCGGGGCTTAATCTCCCGCCGGGCTTCAAGATGCCTTTCTGAGCGATGAGTTTTTCTCCCCTCGTTGAGAGGCTGATGGAGTCGCTGCGTGTCTTGCCCGGCGTGGGTCCCAAGACCGCGCAGCGCATGGCCATGCATCTGCTCGAACGTGATCGGGATGGCGGTCGCCGCCTTGCCGCGATGCTGGAACGGGCACTGGAAGATGTCGGCTACTGCCGTCGCTGTCGTACTCTCACCGAAGAAGATATCTGCACCATCTGTTCCAGCGGACGGCGCGATGACGCCCTGCTCTGCGTGGTGGAGTCTCCGGCCGACCAGTTGGCCTTCGAAGAGGCCGGCGGCTACAAGGGGCGCTATTTCGTGCTCCACGGCCACTTGTCGCCGCTCGATGGCATCGGCCCGGAAGATATCGGGCTGGACCAGCTCGAAGCGCGTGTGGCAGAAGGCGGGGTGATGGAGGTCATCCTGGCGACCAACCCTACCGTGGAGGGTGAGGCAACGGCCCACTACATTGCCGCTCAGTTGGGCTCTTGGCATGGGGTGACGCTGTCACGGCTCGCCTATGGTGTGCCCATGGGTGGCGAGCTTGAATATGTCGACGGTGGCACGCTCAGCCGCGCGTTCAATGGTCGTCTACCGTTTCGCGGCGACTGATTCACTTCTCTTATTGCCGGATGACTGCATGTCCTTGACCCCCGAGATTCGCTGGATCGATACGCCCGATGCCCTTGACGCTGCTTGTGCCGAAGTAGCAGATGCCTCGGTAATCGCCCTGGATACCGAGTTCTTCCGCGAGAAGACCTTTCATCCGGTACCGGCGCTCATTCAATTCTCTGCCGGGGGGCCGGCCTGGTTGATCGATCCCCTGGCCGTGGATTGCACCGATGCGTTCCGCCGTCTGCTGGGTGAAGGGCCGCTCAAACTGTTGCACGCCAGCAGCGAGGATCTGGAGGTACTGGCTCATTGGGCAGGCGGTGCGGTGGCGCCGTTGGTCGATACCCAGATCGCCCAATCTCTGCTCGGGGAGGATGCGGCCATGGGTTATCAGCGGCTGGTCGAGCACTGGACTGGTGAAGTGTTGCCCAAGGACGAAACGCGCTCCGATTGGCTGGTACGTCCGCTGAGTGAATCCCAGCGCCTCTATGCTGCCCTGGACGTGGTCTTTCTGCTCAAGGTCTGGGAGCACCAGCGCGATGCCCTCGAGCGCCTGGATCGCATGGGCTGGCTGGAGGCGGATTGCAGCGAGCTGGTGGCCCAGGCGCTGCGCAGTGAGGGGTCGGACGGGCAGTGGTATCTGCGTCACCGCTATCTGTGGCGGCTCTCTCCGTGTCAGATGGAAGCCTACCGTCTGTTGACGATATGGCGGGAGGGCGAAGCACGGCGCCGCAACTTGCCCCGGGGGTGGCTGGTGAATGATCGGGTCCTCTATGGTACTGCCGAACGCATGCCGGAGAATCGATATCAGCTCGCCGAGGTTGAAGACATCAAGCCGGGGATGATCAAGCGCGACGGCGACACGTTGCTGGCACTGGTGAAGCAGGCCAGGGGCACCGAGGCTGAGGCCTTGCCCCCCGCACTGCCTTGGCCCATGGACCCGGCCTTCAAGCGACGACTCAAGGCGCTCAAGCGGGTTGTCAACGAGGTGGCCGGACGGCTCGGCCTGGCACCGGAGGTGTTACTGCGCCGCCGAGAGCTCGAGGCGATGGTGACCGCCGACCTGAAGGGCGAGAAACTGCCCTTGCCGGTTGGATGGCGGGGCGAGTGCCTTGCCGAGGCTCTCGAAAACGCGCTTTCCGAGGTGAATGAATCATGACCGATGACCGTATGAAAGGCGACAAGCTGCTGTGCGAGATATTCAAGAGTCCGCGCAAGGAGGAGATGTATCTTTACGTGGACAAGCGCCAGGGACTGAAGGAGGTGCCCGAGGCCTTGCTCGAGCGCTTTGGCAAGCCGATCTCGACCATGACGCTCATCCTGACGATGGACAAGCCGTTGGCTCGTGCCAAGGCGAGTGATGTCATGGCGGGAATTCGTGACAAGGGATACTATTTTCAGATGCCGCCCGCCAAGGAGGAGTATCAGATGGATCTTTACCGGACCCCCACCGAGGCGCGCTATTGATGGAACAAATTGCTGCACGGGCGAATCGCTATGTTGCCCGAATCCTCGGAATCCTCACATATACCCCATATGCTCCGGATGACTCGAAGCCTTCGGCTTCTCGCTCCTTCGGAGCCATCCTGCGGATGTTTGTCGCTTTGCTCGGTTCTGCGTTTCGGGCGCCTTGCGCTTCATCCCGTTCGCCAATTTGTTGGTATTGATATGCGTGAACGATTCTGGGAGCAATATCCGCTCGAGGAGCTCGCCGCGGAAGAGTGGGAGGCGCTGTGCGACGGCTGCGGCCAGTGCTGCCTGCTCAAGTTCCAGGACGACGACACCGGTGACCTGGCCGTTCTGGGCGTGGCCTGTGAGCTGCTCGATATCCATAGCTGCCGTTGCAGCGACTATGCCAATCGCCAAGCCCGGGTGCCGGACTGTACGCGGTTGACACCCGAGCGCATCGACGAATTCCGCTGGTTGCCCAGGTCCTGTGCCTATCGACGCGTGGCGGAGGGGCGCAAGCTCGCGGCCTGGCATCCACTCATCTCCGGAGATCCGGAGCGAGTCCACCGCAAGGGCGTCAGCGTGCGTAGCTTTGCCATCTCGCATCGGGATGTGCCGGACGAGCAGTTGGAAGATTATATTATCGCCATACTGCCGATTGATGGCTGACCGCCTGTCGAGACAGGTCTGAAAGCCAGCGGGCCCGGCGGCAAGCCGGGCTTGCTGCGTTTCAGCCAGCAGCGGCGCTGCTGGCTGCAAGCCCCAGTGCCCAGAGGATGAAGGCATCTTGACGGGCATTGTCGTGCCAGGCCTTGAACCTGCCAGAGGCACCGCCATGCCCGGCATCCATGTCTGTTCGAAGCAGCACCGGCCCGCGGGCCGAGCCGAGCTCGGTGACTCGCGCGTAGAGCTTGGCGGGCTCCCAGTAGGGCACCCGGGTATCGTGCCAGCTACCCTGAAGGAATAGAGCCGGATAGGGCAGGGCCGAGAGGTTGTCGAGAGGGGAGTAGCTGCGAATATGCCGGCGCATGTCCGGGGTTTCAGGGTTGCCCCACTCCGTGTATTCGGCCGTGGTCAGTGGCAGATCTGGGTTCTCCATGGTGCGCAGGACATCGACGAAGGGAACATCGAGAACGGCAGCGCAGAACGCTTCAGGGGCCAGGTTGAGGCTGGCCCCGACCAGCAGGCCGCCTGCACTGGCACCGTAGGCCGCTATGCGTTCCCCGTCGCTGAATCCCTTTTCGACCAAGGTGTTGCGTGCCGCCAGGAAGTCCCGGAAGCTGTTTTCCTTGTGCTCCATCTTGCCGGCAAGATACCAGGGCTCGCCACGGTCACCGCCGCCACGAACGTGAGCAACGGCGAAGGCCACACCGCGGCTTAGCAGTTCGAGGCGGGCCACCGAGAACCAGGGGTCGAGCACCTCGCCGTAGGCACCATAGCCATAGAGCAGGGTGGGCAGCGGATGACCGGCGAGATCGGCACGCATCACTACCGAAACGGGAATGCGTTCGCCATCGTGAGCCGTGGCCCAGAGTCGTTGACAGGAAAGGTCGTCGGGCTGCAGGTCGCCATGAATCGTCTGGGTCTTCAGTACCCGTCGTTCACCGTTGTCCAGATCATGTTCCAGCCAGCGCACCGGCATGACAAAAGACTCTTCACGCAGGCGTAAGCGGCGGCTGGCGAAGTGCGGCATGTCGCCCAGCATCAGGCTGCAAGGGGATTCGGGCAGCGGCAGCCGGGTATCACGGGTGACGCCATGGTGTGGATCGAGTTCGATGACACGCACATGGACCTGCGCTTCGTGGTGGTCGCGCTCGGTCAATATAAGGCCCCAGGCAAAGGCATCTACGCCTTCCAGCGTGGCACCCTCGCGGTGCGCCACCAAGGGTTGCCAGGCGTTATCAAGCCGGGCTTCGTCCACCCTGTCCAGGCGGAAGTGTGGAGCATCGCGATTATGAAGGACATAGAAGTGCCCGGGGCGATGCTCAACGCCGTACTCCACGCCTCTTTCCCGTGGCCGGAAGCAGCGGGGGATGGCGGCAGGATCCCTGGCGGGGACCAGATAACATTCGCTGGTGTCCTTGGAAGCGCTATCCAGTACCAGCCACTCGCGTGAGCGTGTCTTGCCCAGACCGACCCAGAACTCGGGGTCTGACTCCTGCAACATGCATATCGGGTCATCCGCCCGGGGAATGTTGTCCGCTTCCAGGATAAGGGGCAATCGCCAGATGCTGTCCGGCCGCTGGGTCGCATCGAACCGTGTAAAAAGCAGCGTACGGTTATCTTCTGCCCAACTCAGCTCCGAGGCGATGTCGTCGAGCAGGGCAACCGGCTCGCCGCAAGGCAGGTGTTTGATATAGAGTGCGTAGCGCTCATCGCCACTGATATCCTCGGTCCAGGCCAGCCAGTGCTCGTCTGGTGACAATGCCATGTCGCCGAGTTCGAGAAAGCGCTGCTGTTCGGCCCGGGCATGCAGGTCGAGAAACGGGCTGGCTTCCTGCTCGCGGCCATTGGGATGACGCCACCAGACGGGATAGTCGGCATCGACCGCCGTCTCGCTCCAGTAGGTGTAGTGATCCAGTGCCGTTGGCAGGCCATGAACGGCGAGTTCCCGTCGTGCCAGATGACCATGGTAGAGGCGCTCCACCAGGCCGTCGAGAGGACTCATCCAGGCACGGGATTCCCGGTTAGCCGCTTCGAGGAAGGCGTTGACGTCCGGGTCGTCACGATTCTCAAGCCAGTGCCACTCGGGCTCATCGGCGCGGCGAAAACGGGTGACGGGGGAAAAGCGGTGCCCATCGGTTGACGGCGCATTGCTGGTGTTACGGGGTGGCTGTGCTTTCATTGGGTCGCGTGTACCATACTCTATAGCGAATTTAATCCTGTGCGGTCCGACTCGTGGCCGACCGTAGCGCTGAATGAGGTATCGATGCTGACGACCGATTCGATGTCCCTACTATGGCTGACCTATCTGGGTTTGTCGCTGGTGATACTCGTCACCGGCTATCTGGGACTGGCTTTCCTGCCGCGCCTGTTGCGGCTACCTCTTGTCTGGGCAGTGGCCGGCATACTCTGGGTGCCCACTCGCTTCCGCTTGCCGCTGGTGGAAGAAGGTGAATTCTACACCGGATTGGCACCGGCCGTGGTTGTGGCTACCGTCGCCCTTCTCGAGCGCAATGCCGCGGCCATGATGTCTTCCGCTCTGCTGGTGGCGGCCGGCGCAGGGCTGGGAATCGCCGTTGGGCTGCTGCAGTGGTGGATGTTGCGCCCGGCGAATGATGATACGCAAACCGACGATGACGATAACAAAGGGCGTGATGGCCGCGACGGTGGACAATCCCGCGAGCCGCGCGAGCGCCGTGAGCCGATGATCGGCTAGGGAGCCCCCAATGGGGAGGGTGTTGCAAAAGAGTTGGCTTTGGCTGGCAGTGTTGCTGTGTTCAGTGTTGCTGTCGGGTAGCCTTCATGCGGCCCCAATGGATGAGCGGCCGGACGTCAGAGTGATCATCGACGTTTCCGGCAGCATGTACCACAACGACCCCGAGCAGTTGGCGGCGGAAGCCCTGGAGCTACTTGTGGCCTTGCTGCCCAGCGGGGCGAGAGCCGGTGTCTGGACCTTCGGTGAGCGTGTCGAGAATCCCCTGCCTCCGGGGCCGGTCAATCCCGAGTGGCGAGAGCAGGCGATGGCGCTGGCGCCCGAACTGGTGGAGTACCAGCAGTTCACCGACATCGAGTCCGCCATTCGTGATGCCTCGGCACCAGAGGCCAACGGCACTCGGCATCTGGTGCTGCTGACCGATGGGGTGATCGACCTTCCTCCAAGGTACGGTGCCAAACCGGGTATCGACGATGTCTCCCGTCGGACATTGCTGGAGTCCGTTGGCCCCCGCCTGGCCGTCGAGGAAGTTGCGATTCATGCTGTCGCCTTCTCCGGCGAGGCCGACCTGGATCTGGTCGAACGCCTGTCTCAGCAGACTGGCGGGCTGTCTGCCCCGGTCGAGAGCCCGGATGCCCTGCTGGGTGCTTTCCTTAATGTCTTCGATCGCATCTTCCCTAGTGATCGCCTCCCTCTGACCGACGATCAATTTCTTGTCGAGCCTGGCCTCGATGGTTTCACTGCCCTGCTGTTTCACGAGGGGGCGGGTGAGACTGACGGTCGCGAAAGGTCGCCTCCGGTGCTGATCGCACCGGATGGCAGCCGATTCACGGTGGACTCTCCCCCCGAGGGTGCCACCTGGAGAAGCGAGTCCCGCTATGACCTGGTGCAGGTTCCGAGCCCCATGCCGGGGCAGTGGCGCCTCGAAGGGGGAGTGGACAAGGATAGTCGGATTACCATCGCCTCCGCGCTGAGCCTGCAGACCAGTGGAGTCCCCGGTACGTTCTATCTGGGTTTCGACGTGCCACTCGAAGCCTGGCTGACTGATGAGGGCGAAATGGTAAGCCAGGATGCGTTGCCGGCTCATCTGGAGATGAGCGCGCTATTGCACGACGACACGGGCTCGACCCAGTCGGCGGTGGTGCTCGAGCGGCAGGACGAGCGCTTCACCGGTACCTTGCCGGCACCTGCGCTGACTGGAACGGCCCAATTGGTGATTCGAGCGGAGGGGCAGGGCTTCAGGCGCCAGCGGATTCAGGCGGTCAACGTCTTGCCGGCTATCGTGGCGCGTCATGAGGAGGAAAATGACCGTGTCGTGTTGACGGCCGAACACCCCTTTCTGGATCACGACAATACGCGGCTCCACGGGCAGTTGCAGGGCGAGCGACTGGACGCCGAACCGCAGACGACCCGGCACTGGATGATCGGGTTGCCGGCGTTGGATCGGGGGCTCAGCCAGCCATTGCTGTTGCGCGCAGAGGTGACACTCGACGGTGAAACACGTGAGCTGCGGCTGCCCAGGCTGTTGCTGTTCCCGCAAGGCGAAATCACGATCGATCAAGCCGCCGCTCCAACAATGCTGGGTATCGAGCGCTTTCATGAAGAGCTGGATCCGGTGCGTGAATCGACTTCCTCTGCCTCCCAGCCTGGCAACATGGATCGACTCGTCACCCTGATGGAGCGATTCCCTCGGCTGGCCCAGAGCCGATGGAACGATTGGCGGCCCGTGGTTGAGCGAAAGCTCGAGGCTGGCAGGCACGACCCGCGTATCTGGGGGCTGGCGTTGCTGGTCGTTGCGCTGTTGTTGCTGGGCCTGGTCTGGCGGCGTAGGCAGCGGCGCATGCGGCGGCGACGTGTCACGACGAAGCGACGGGAGGAGCCGCATGTGTGAATTATTGGGTATGAGTGCCAATGTGCCCACGGATATCTGTTTTAGCTTTACCGGCTTTCTGCACCGCGGTGGCGGTACCGGACCGCATCGGGATGGTTGGGGAATAGCATTCTACGAAGCAGGAGGTTACCGCGACTTTCGCGACCCGCACCCCTCGGTTCGCTCGCCGATCGCCCGGCTGATCACCGATTACCCGATTAAATCGCACATCGCTATCAGCCATATTCGCCAGGCAAATGTGGGAGAAGTGCGCCTGGCCAACACTCACCCATTTACCCGGGAAATGTGGGGGCGTACCTGGTGCTATGCGCATAATGGCCAGCTCGAGGGCTGGCAGGCTCAGCCACTGAGCTTCTATCGCCCGGTGGGCGATACCGATAGCGAGCATGCCTTCTGCTGGATGTTGGCCGAATTGCGCCACCGTTTTCCCTTCGCCCCGCCGCAGGGCGAGTCAGCGGCGCTTTGGCATTGGCTGCATGAGCTATGTGAGCGGCTGCGCAGTTTGGGCGTCTTCAACCTGCTGTTATCGGACGGCGAGTATCTTTATACCTATTGCTCCACCAAGCTTGCCCATATCACTCGACGGGCCCCCTTCGGCAAGGCCGAGCTCTCCGATGCCGAACTGACGGTGAACTTTGCCGAGCACACCACTACCGACGACATCGTATCGGTAGTGGCCACCGAGCCACTGACCTGCAACGAGGAGTGGGTGCGAATGCAGCCGGGGGAGCTGCTTGTCTGGCGCCATGGCAGGATCGAGGCCCGCTTCGGCCCCGATGGCGTGGTCGATTAACGGCAAGGCCGGGGATCAGCGTCGAACACCCCACTTGCCTTTTTGACTTTTTTTGCCCAGCTTTGGATACAGCAGCTTGCCAAAGGGACAGATGGCATGGGGATGAACGTCTGTTTCAATCGTCTGTTTTACAGTTGTGTGGCGCCTGGTATATCTTAGCGGCCTGTCACAATAAAAATGGTTGATGCTCGATGGTGAGCGACCGACGTCGACGATGCTGCGGAGATGAGACTGATGAGTGAGCACGCCAATGCCCAGATTCTGACTGGACCCGAGCTGAAGGGGATGGAAAATTACCGGTCGCTCATGGATGTCTTTCATGAGGCGGTGAAACGGTTCGCCGATAACCCGGCCTTCACTTGCATGGGTCAGGCCCTCACCTTCGCCGAACTGGACAAGCTCTCTGGAAACTTTGCGGCCTGGCTACAACATGAAACCGGGCTGCAGCCTGGCGATCGCATTGCCATCCAACTGCCCAATGTCCTTCAGTTTCCCGTAGCGGTTTTCGGTGCCATGCGTGCCGGTCTGGTGGTGGTCAATACCAACCCGCTCTATACCGAACGCGAGATGGCCCACCAGTTCAAGGATTCCGGCGCCAAGGCAATTCTCATTCTCGCCAACATGGCTGACAAGCTCGAGAAGGTGATCGATCGTACCGATATCGAGCACGTTCTGGTTACCGAGCTTGGTGACCTGCACGGTTTTCCCAAGCGGTTCCTGATCAATGCCGTGGTCAAGTATGTCAAGAAGATGGTGCCGTCCTACTCGCTGCCCATGGCGGTATCGTTCCGCAAGGCGCTGAATGATGGTGCTTCGCGCGATCATCGTGAGGTCGAGCGCGAACTGGACGATATCGCCGCACTTCAGTACACCGGCGGCACTACCGGCATGCCCAAGGGCACCATGCTGACCCATTGCAACCTGGTGGCCAACATGCTCCAGGCGGATGCGGCCATCGGCCCGGGCCTGGACGAAGGCAAGGAGGTGGTGATTGCGCCGCTGCCGGTCTACCACATCTATACCTTTACCGTGAACTGCCTGTTTCTGATGAAAACCGGCAATCACTCGATCCTGATCACCAATCCCCGGGACCTGGACAACTTCGTCAAGGAGCTCAAGAGCATCAAATTCACGGCCTTCATTGGCCTGAACACCCTGTTCAACGCCCTGTGCAATCGTGACGACTTCCGTAATCTCGACTTCTCCCACCTGCACCTGACCATTTCCGGCGGCATGGCGTTGACCAAGGCCTCGGCAGAGCGCTGGAAAGAAGTCACGGGCTGCGATATTGCCGAAGGTTACGGACTCACCGAGACCTCTCCTGTTGTCAGCTTCAACCCGATCGATGATATTCAGCTTGGCACCATCGGCAAGCCGGTGGCCGGTACCTCGGTCAAGGTCGTGGATGTCGACGGCAACGACCTGCCGCTGGGCGAGCCCGGTGAGCTGTGTGTCAAGGGTCCGCAGGTCATGAAGGGGTATTGGAACCTCGACGATGAAACCGCCAAGGTGCTGAGCGACGACGGCTGGTTCTCCACAGGTGACATCGCCGTGCTGCAGGAGGATGGCTACATCAAGATCGTTGACCGCAAGAAGGACATGATCCTGGTATCGGGTTTCAACGTCTATCCCAATGAGATCGAGGACGTGGTGGCGGCGCACCCCGGCATCGTCGAGGCAGCAGCCGTTGGCGTGCCCGACGAAAGCAGCGGCGAGGCGGTCAAACTGTTCGTGGTCTCCAAGGATGAGAGCCTGGACGAGAAGAGCCTGCGTGACTGGTGCAAGAAGGAGTTAACGGCCTACAAGGTGCCCAGGTTCGTGGAATTCCGTGACGAGTTGCCGAAGACCAACGTCGGCAAGGTGCTGCGTCGCCAGTTGCGTGATGAAGAGCCGGGAGAGAAGGGAGAAAAGGGACAGAAGCAGGCCTGACCCACCTTTGGACGCCGCCAGGTCGCATTAGGCGCGACCCACCGCTGAGCGTTACAATGACCTGCCCGTTCCGGCCTGCCCGGAGCGGGCAGGTTTTTTCCATTTGCTTGAGGATGTCGTGACCACCGCAACCCGTCCAGGTTCTGCCACCACCTCCCCGGAGAGCAACGAACTCGACCGCCTCTATCGGGCGCTCGATGCCGTCATGTTGCGTGACCGTGCCGGGCTCGTGCGTCGGCTCGATGGGCTAGCGCGGCGCCTGAAAGAGGGCAAGCCGGTTGGCCGGGGGCTTGCCGAAGCCGGACGGGCCGTCGATCGCTCATCCGCACTGGTTTCCCAGCGTGCGGCAATTCCGGTGGCGCTGACCTATCCCGAATCCCTGCCGGTGGTCGAGCGGCGTGACGACATTCTTGCCGCCCTGCGCGAGCACCAGGTCGTGGTGGTGGCGGGGGAGACGGGGTCCGGCAAGACCACCCAGCTGCCCAAGCTTTGCCTGGAGCTGGGCCTGGGGCGTCGTGGCCTGGTCGGTCATACCCAGCCGCGCCGACTGGCGGCACGTTCCGTGGCGACACGGCTGGCCGAGGAGATGGCCGTGCCCCTGGGCGGGCAGGTGGGTTACCAGGTCCGTTTCACCGACGAAACCGGCGACGACACCCTGATCAAGCTGATGACCGACGGTATCCTACTGGCCGAAACGCGCCATGACCCGGACTTGACCCGTTACGAAGCGATCATCATCGACGAGGCTCACGAACGCAGCCTCAATATCGACTTTCTGCTCGGCTATTTGAAGCGGCTACTGGCACGTCGTTCCGACCTGAAGGTGATCATTACCTCGGCGACCATCGATGTGGAGCGCTTCGCCGCGCACTTCGCCCTGCCCGGTGAGGATGGCGAGCCAAGGCCGGCGCCGGTAGTGGAGGTCTCGGGTCGCACCTATCCGGTGGAGGTGCGCTATCGGCCCCTGGTGCGCGAAGCCGAAGACGAGGCCGACCGTACGCTGCAGGAGGGCATCCTCCATGCGGTGGAGGAGATCGAAGCGGTCGAGCGCGAGAAGCGCTGGTTCCATGGCCCCCGGGACATCCTGATCTTCCTGCCCGGGGAGCGTGAAATCCGCGAGGCAGCGGATACGCTACGCCGCGCCGAGCTCAAGGACACCGAGATCCTGCCGCTTTATGCGCGACTTTCCAACGCCGAGCAGAACCGGGTCTTCGCGGTCCATGCCGGGCGTCGCATCGTACTTGCCACCAATGTCGCCGAAACCTCGCTGACGGTGCCGGGCATTCGCTATGTCATCGATCCCGGGCTGGTGCGTATCAGTCGCTACAGCTACAAGTCCAAGATCCAGCGCCTCCCGGTGGAGCCGATCAGCCAGGCTAGTGCCGACCAGCGCAAGGGTCGCTGTGGCCGGGTGGCGGAAGGTGTCTGTATTCGCCTCTATGACGAGGAAAACTTCCTCTCCCGCCCTGGCTTCACTGATCCCGAGATCCGGCGCACCAACCTGGCCTCGGTGATCCTGTCAATGCTGTCGCTTAAGCTGGGCGATATCGAGGACTTCCCCTTTGTCGACCCGCCGGATACCCGTTTCATCAAGGATGGCTTTCGTTTGTTGTTCGAGCTGGGCGCCGTCGACCATGCCAACCGCCTGACGCCGGTGGGTCGTAAGCTCGGCCGGCTGCCCATCGATCCCCGCCTGGCGCGCATGGTGCTGGCAGGGGCGGAGCAGGGTGGGCTGCGCGAGGTGCTGATCGTGGTTTCGGCATTGGCGGCACAGGACCCCCGCGACCGTCCGTCGGACAAGCGTGAGGCCGCCGATCAGGCGCATCGACGCTGGCAGGACCCAGACTCCGACTTCGTTGCGTTGCTCAATCTCTGGAATGGCTTCGAGGCCGCCCGCAACGAGTTTTCCGGCAACCGGTTGCGGCGCTGGTGCAAGGAGCACTACCTGAATTATCTGCGGCTACGCGAGTGGCACGATACCTTCCGCCAGTTGCGCCAACTGCTGCGTGACATGGACATCGAGGTGCCTCCACCCGCACCACTTCCCGCCGCTGATGGCGATGGCGACTCGGCCCGGGATAGTGCCCATCGAGATAGTGCCCATCGAGATAGTGCCCATCGAGATAGTGCCCATCGAGATAGTGCGCGTCGGGAGAGCGCCGTACAGCTTCACAAGGCGCTGCTGTCCGGACTGCTGTCACACCTAGGCCTGCTCACCGAAAACCGCGAATACCTGGGCGCACGCAACCGCAAGTTCGTCATACACCCGGGTTCGGGGCTCGCCAGGAAATCACCCAAGTGGTTGATGGCCTTTGAACTGGTGGAAACGTCGAAGCTGTTCGCCCGCACGGTTGCCAGAATCGAACCGCAGTGGATAGAACCACTGGCCGACCACCTGGTCAAGCGCACCTACAGCGACCCCCACTGGGAAATGAAGCGTGCTCAGGTTGTTGCCAATGAGCTGGTGACTCTGTTCGGGCTGCCCATCGTCTCGGGTCGCAAGGTTCACTATGGCCCCATTGCCCCCGGGGAGGCACGGGAGTTGTTCCTGCGTCGTGCTCTGGTGGAAGGCGAATTCCGCACTCGGGGGGGCTTCTTCGACTACAATCGCGCATTGGTCGAAGAGGTCGAGGGGCTCGAGGATCGTGCACGAAAGCGTGATATTCTTGTCGATGAAGAAACGCTGTTCGCTTTCTACGATGCTCGCCTCCCCGCCGATATCTTCAACGGCAAGGGGTTCGAGCATTGGCGGCGCCAAGCCGAGCGCGACGACCCCGACATTCTCAAGTTCAACCGTGGCGCGCTGCTCGCCCGTGAAGCCGAAGAGGTCACCCAGGCACAATACCCGGATGAACTGGTGCTGAATGGAGTACGCTACCCGTTGAGCTATCGCTTCGAGCCTGGCGCGCCTGACGACGGCGTGACCTTGACGGTGCCGGCTGCCATGTTGCCCCAGCTGCCATTGGCACGCCTGGAATGGCTGGTGCCGGGACTGCTGCGCGACAAGTGCATTGCACTGCTGAAGTCGCTGCCCAAGTCGATGCGTCGCCAGGTTGTGCCGATTCCCGACTGGGTGGATGCGGCCCTTGAGGCGCTGGTGCCCGATGACATTCCGCTGACCGAAGCCTTGGGCGAGTTCCTGCGCCGCAAGACCGGTGTGCGGGCCCACCCGGATGACTGGCGTACGGAGCAGCTCGAACCGCACCTGATCATGAACCTCAGGGTCGTCGATCACGAGGGAAATACACTGGGCGAGGGACGCGATGCCCGGACCCTGGAGCGCCGTTTCGAGGCGGCCGCCGGTGAAGGGGCCAGGGCCCTGGCCGCGGAAGCCAGCGCCGCTGAGGCGGTTACGGACTTGCCGGTAGAGGCGTTGCCCCCCTCGCGAGTAACCACGCAGGCCGGCATACGGGTTGAAGCCTATCCCGCACTGGTGCCCGATGGCGATGCCTTTCGGGTTGAACTCTTCGACCATCCGGGTAAGGCCGAGCAGGCGCATCGCACCGGTGTGGCGAGGCTGGCCATGGCGAGGCTGCCGGAGCAGGTCAAGGCCATCGAGCGGCTGTCCGGGCTCAATACCTGTGCGCTGCTGTTTGCCAAGGTCGGCAGCAAGCGACAGCTCAACGAGGATGTGGTGGAAGCTGTATTCACCCAGGTGCTGGCCACCTCACCCCTGCCGCGTTGCCGAGAGGAGCTGGAGAAACGCATCAGCTGCTGTGCCTCAGAGCTCCTGCCGCAGGCCGAAACCCTGGTTGCTACGCTGAAGGCTTCACTCGAAGGGCACCTGGCAGTGACTAAGGCGTTGAAGGGTAATCTCAGTCTGGCTCTGGCGCTGGTTTACAGTGATATCAAGGCCCAGATGCAGCGTCTTGTTTACCCGGGCTTCGTGGGGAAAGCCGGTGAATGGCTCTGCGAATATCCTCGCTACATGGATGCCGCATTGCTTCGCTTGGAGAAGGCGCCGAAGGAGCGCATGCGCGATCAGATGCACATGCAGATGGTGCAGGACTTCGAGGCACGCTTGACAGCCCGACGCGAGAGTCAGCGGCGTGGTGGGCACGAGGACCCGGAACTGGTCGAGTTCGGCTGGTGGATCGAGGAGCTGCGTGTATCGCTGTTCGCGCAGCAACTCGGCACCCGGATGCCGGTTTCCGTCAAGCGCCTCGAGCGGCGCTGGACGGCGCTGGTGGGCCACGGTCAAGGCGGGGCCTGACTGGCCGATAAACGAGACATGAGGCATCGCTGTGCCGGTGCCGAACCAGCGGCCAGGCGGCCGCATGAGGGAGAAAATGATGACTGACGTCGTGATTACCGGTACGGGCCTCTTTACGCCGGAACACGCCATCGACAATGATGCCCTGGTGGCGTCGTTCAACCGCTGGGTCGATGCCGAAAACAGCCGCAATGCGGTTGCCATCGAGGCGGGCGATGCGGTGCCGCTGGCCCACTCGAGCAGCGAGTTCATCGTCAAGGCGTCGGGTATCCATAGCCGCTACGTAATGGATGCCAAGGGGGTTCTCGATATTGACCGCATGCGCCCGCACCTACCTCAGCGCGCCAACGACGAACCATCGATCCAGTGCGAGATGGGCCTGTCGGCGGCCCGGCAGGCACTGGCAGCCGCGGGTGTCGAGGCCGGCGACATCGGGCTGGTCATCGTCGCCTGTTCCAACCTGGAACGCCCCTACCCGGCGGTGGCGGTTGAACTTCAGGCGGCGCTGGGCGCTAACGGATGTGCCTTCGACATGAACGTGGCCTGCTCGTCGGCCACGTTCGCCATCGACATGGCCACCAGTGCCATTCGCTCCGGGAATGTCAAACGCGCGTTGGTGGTCAGCCCGGAGATCTGTTCGGCGCATCTCAATTTTCGTGACCGAGACAGTCATTTCATCTTCGGTGATGCCTGTACCGCCGTGGTGCTGGAAGATGCGGAGCTGGCAGCCGCGGAGCTGCGCTTCGAGGTCCTCGGCACACGCTTGGTCACACGCTTCTCGAATGCCATCCGTAACAATGCCGGCTTCCTCAATCGAGTCACCGATAGCGATCCCCAGGCGGTCGACAAGCTTTTCGTGCAGGAAGGACGGCGGGTATTCAAGGAGGTCTGCCCCATGGTGGCGGCTCTGATCAGCGACCACCTGGCCAGTCTCGAACTCTCCGGCAGCGACCTTTCCCGGCTGTGGCTGCATCAAGCCAACCGCCACATGAACGACCTGATCGCGCGGCGGGTTTTGGGTCACGATCCCGATGCCGCCCAGGCGCCGATCATCCTTGATCGCTACGCCAACACCAGCTCGGCAGGTTCCATCATTGCCTTGCATCTCCACCATGCCGACCTGGCATCGGGCGCGCTGGGGGTGGTCTGCTCCTTTGGTGCCGGTTACAGTGCCGGCTGCATTGTGGTACGTCGCCAATGATGCTGCCACTCCGGTTAACCATGAAGGGGGACTCAAGCGATGGCCAATAAGCGGACCGGCTCCGTCACACGGCCTCTGGTCGCCTTGACGACATTGCTCATGCTGGCCGGCTGTGCCAGCAACGTACCGATCGAGGATCGTCATCCGGATGATCCCTGGGAGGGGTTCAATCGACAGGTTTTCACCTTCAACGATGCATTGGATCGTGCAATCCTCAAGCCGATTTCACGTGGCTATCGCACCGTTGCGCCCCAGCCGGTGCAGACCGGAGTGGGGAATTTCTTCTCCAACCTTGGTGAGCCTCGTACGGTGTTGAACAGCCTGCTGCAGGGCAAGCCTGGCAATGCCGGTATTGCCACTTCGCGCTTCCTGATCAATACCACCGTAGGTATCGGTGGTCTCTGGGATTTTGCAACCCATATGGACATCACCGGGCGCGACGAGGATTTTGGTCAGACGCTGGGAGTCTGGGGTTTCGGTGAAGGACCCTACCTGGTGCTGCCTCTCCTGGGCCCGAGCAACGTACGTGATACTGCTGGTCTGCCGCTTGACACCTATACTTATCCTCTCACTTATGTAGAAGATGACAAGGTGCGATACGGTCTGACCGCTCTGCGGGTAGTGGACATGCGCGCAGGACTTCTCGATCAGGAGGAGCTGATACGTGGTGACCGCTATGTCTTCATTCGCGATGCCTACCTGCAGCGAAGGCGTTTCGAAGTCAGTGACGGGGAGCTGGGCGACGATCCCTTTGCCAGCGATGACTACGATTTCGATTTCGACGATGCGGACTTCGACGATTCTGATTTCGCCGATTGAGGCCTGATTCATGGATGCACCCAAGCCGTTGATTGGCGTACTCGACGAACCGGGCGATTATCGTGATGCCCTGGCTGACACTATTGCCCGCGATGGCTTGGCGGTGCTTGCCGCCGAGAGGCTTGAGGATCTCCCTTCCGAGACTTCGCTGGTCGTCGCTCATGCACGGGCGGTGCCGAGCCTGGCGTGGGCGAGCCTGACCGAGCGTCTGCCGACGGTGGTAGTGAGCGACTCACGTCTGGATGCCGACTTGCTGACGGCAGTGGACGTGGGCCTGGTGGACTATGTCGTCGAGCCCATGCGTCATGGTCAACTGCTGCGGCGCATGATTCGCAAGGTTATCGAACTGCACCGCCTAGAGGACGAGCGTAGTCGCGATCGAGCACACCTGGCCCAGCTGAACGAGCACCTTGAAGAACTCAACGAGAGCCTGGAGACCCACCTGGCGCTGTTGCGCCTTGACCAGCAGGCGGGGGGGCAGATTCAGCGCAAGCTGCTGCCACCGCACCCCCAGACCCTGGGTGGGGTCACCTGCGATTACTGGCTGGTGCCGTCGCTCTACCTATCGGGTGATTTCCTCGATTTTCAGCGCTACGATGATCGCTACACGCTGTTCTATTTCGCCGATGTGTCGGGTCATGGTGCCTCTTCGGCATTCGTCACCGTTCTGCTCAAGTATCTGTGCAACCGCTGGCTAAGTGAGTGGGACGGAAAACAACCGGATCACCTGCCGGCGCAGTGGCTGACGGCGCTGAACCGAGAACTTCTCGATACCGGGATTGGTAAGCACGCCACCCTGTTTGTCGGGGTGATTGACCATGTCGATCACTGCCTGTACTACTCGTTGGGCGCTCAGCTCCCGAAGCCGCTGCTGGTGGCCGATGGCAAGGTGGTCGAATTGCCTGGCGAAGGCATGCCGGTGGGCCTGTTTCCCAGCGTGGAGTATCCACGTTTGAGGTATAGGTTACCGCCGAACTTCACGTTATGGTTGTGTTCAGATGGGATTCTGGAGTGCCTGCCGGGTGAGATGCTCGACATGAGGCTCAGGGAACTGGAGCAACGTGTTCTAAGCTGTACTACGTTGGAACGGCTTCGAGACAGCCTGGCCCTGAGCGCTTCCGGTGACATCAATGCCGAAGGGGAGCACAGTGGCGAAGAGCTGCCCGATGACTTGACGATCATGATGTTGAGCGGATTTGGCGATGATCACTAATGAGGGCCGCGTAAAGGCCGCGTTCGACTCCGGCGTCTTCGTTCTCAAGCTTTGCGGCGACGTACGTCTTACGCTTTGTGCCACGCTGGACAGCCAGGCTCAGCAGCTTGCGCAGACGCCTGGCCTACAGACGCTGATCATCGATCTGCGTGAAGCAACCAATGTGGATTCCACCGCCCTGGGATTCCTGGCCAAAGTGGCCATGGCAGTCAAGGACCGGATTTCCTTCAAGCCAACCATCGTGGTAAACAATCCCGATGTGCAGCGCATGCTTGAAATCATGGGCTTTTCGCAGTTCTTCACCATGGTGGAGACGCCCATCACCGAGTCCTGCACGCTGTGTGAGATTCCCGAAGTGCCGGCCGACATGGAGGAAACCCGACAGCGAATTCTCGAGGCGCACCGTATCCTCATGCGCATGAGCGAACACAATCGTGAGGAATTTCAGCCGCTCGTCGAGATGCTGGAAGCCCAGGAAGTCGCTTCGAAACAACCCTGAGCGGGTGTCAGCCCTGAGCAGATAAACAGCCCAGGGCCTCCGATGCCCGGCGCAACTATATCTTTCTCAATTCTGCCAGCAGCGTCTCCAGTTTGCGCTGATCGGCGGTGAACTTGCGAATCCCTTCGGCCAGCTTCTCGGTGGCCATGGCATCTTCATTGAGCGACCAGCGGAATTCGGCTTCATCCTGGGGTTCCGGGGCCGAGGTTTCGGCATCGATCGGAACCAGGCGACGCTCGAGCTGACCTTGGGTTTCCGACAGCTCGCCAAGCAGAGCAGGGGAAATCGTCAGGCGGTCGCAGCCTGCCAGCGCCTGGATTTCGCCCATGTTGCGAAAGCTTGCGCCCATGACGATGGTGCGGTATCCGTGCCCCTTGTAATGCTCGTAGATCCGCCTGACCGATTTGACGCCGGGGTCTTTATCACCACTGAAGTCGGCATCCGGCCACTCCGCCTTGTGCCAGTCCAGGATGCGGCCGACGAAGGGGGAGACGAGCGTGACACCGGCATCGGCACAGGCCAGCGCCTGGGTGAAGCTGAAGAGTAGGGTCAGGTTGGTACGGATGCCTTCCCGCTCCAGTTGACGTGCGGCGCGTATGCCTTCCCAGGTCGAGGCGACCTTGATCAGGATGCGCTCGGGAGGTATGCCGTGACGGTCATAGCGCTCGATCAAGGAGCGCGCGCGTGCCAGGGTCGCGTCGGTATCAAAGGAGAGCCTGGCACTGACCTCAGTCGAGACATAGCCGGGTACCAGGGCACTGATCTCACTGCCGATCTCGACTGCCACGGCGTCCAGGGCATCGTCGATATCGGTGCTGTGGCGGGCGATCTCCGCCAGGCGGGCACGCCGGCTTTCCTGCTGTGCCGCTTGAAGGATCAGTGAAGGATTGGTCGTGGCATCCTCCGGTGTGAATCGGCGGATGGTGTCGATATCTCCAGTATCGGCAACCACGGTACTCATCTGTTTGAGTTGTGAAAGCAGGTCCTCTGCCATTGTCTGAAGCTCCTGGGTTGAGTATTCGACCACTTTAGCAAGCGGCCTGGAGCGGTAACAGGGGGATGAGCGACAAGGCCAGGCGACTTGGTCTATCATTAGCAGCCTAGCGCTCTGTTCGTCATCAACCGGCTCGGCGCCGGCTTGACCCTCAATCCACAACACGTGGCCCTGCTGGTGGCAGCCAATACGGCGCTGGCTCCTTTCCGACGGGCTGGGGCGCAAGCCTGTCCTGCTGGCCGACCGCTCCTTGCCTGCTTGACACTTTCCTCCATAGGCTCGACATGTGGACGGGCCTGGCTGTGCGCTGTCGGCTAACATGGGATTGGGTTAGAATGAAAAGACTTTAGCGAACCCTTGAAGGGGGCCCCCTTGACCCTGCTCGAACCCGCCCGACTCTTAAAATGTCTGGGTGACGAGACGCGCTTGACGCTGACCCTGTTGATCCGAAAGGAAGAGGAGCTCTGCGTCTGCGAAATGACCCATACCCTGAAGGAGTCCCAGCCTAAGGTCTCGCGGCACCTGGCCCAATTGCGGACATGTGGACTGCTGAATGACCGGCGTGACGGTCAGTGGGTCTACTATCGCCTCTCCGAAGGAATGCCGGAATGGGTCGGCGAACTGCTGCAGGCCGCTGAGAAGGGTTATGCGGAGCGCTTGGTTGTGCTCCAGCACCGCCTAACGGATATGGGTAACCGTCCCGATCGGCGCCTGGCCATGTGCTGATGGAATCCACTTCGCCAAACGGCTACTCAACTTCCACCCAGCGGATCGGCTGGTAGTCCAACTCCCCTTCGGGTGGCCGCCTGTCTTGCCTGACCTCCAGGATACGGATCTCCCAGGTCGCCGTCCTGCCGGCCAGTGGATGGTTTCCGTCCAGCATGGCGCCACGTTCGGTCAGGCCCACCACCTTCAACGAAAATTTGCCCCGCTGGCCGCCCGGCGACAGTGTCATGCCGATGCGGATCTGCTGACCCGGCGGCAGGTTCTCGCGCACCGCCTCGAACACCAGTTCCGGCCGGTGAGGGCCATAGGCTTGCTCCGGCGTCAGCGTCACGCTGAGCGTATCACCGGCCCGGCAGCCCTCCAGTGCGTCCTCGAGGGCCGGCAACATCTGGCCCGTTCCGTGCACGTAGCGTAGCATCGTCTCGGGAGTCGATGCCGCCAGGCGTTCGCCATCCTCGTCGGTCAGCACGTACTCGGCGGTAATTTCGCTCAGGGGGGCGATTTGCGTCATCGGCCTATCCTCTCGGTTGTTCACTGCCACGCCTTCAGACCTGTCCCGGGTGGTTTCAGGGCGGATGAGTCGTGGCCGCCCAGGCAGCGTGGGCATACCGCCAGATGGTCGGCGCTGACGCCGGCCGTGGTAAGGCGTTGGCGCATTTCTGCGATTACCGGGTCGCTCTCGAAGGACTCGCCACAGGAGCGGCAGGTCATTGTCTCTCGTGGGGCCTCGCTCGCCTCAAAAGACTCCGCTCCGGCCGTGGCCTTCACTTGCCCGGGGGCGTTGATCGCCTGGGTAGCTAGGGAGGGCAGCGCGGACTTCAGGCGCGCCAGGTCGTGGGTCAACTGGTCATGGATCAGTTCGACCAACAGTCGCCAGGGCAGGGTGGTCTCGTCCTGTGCCGCTTGTGTCACCTTGCGGCGAACCCCGGATAGGGCGGGCACGGTGAAGTCGTGCAGCATGGTCGCGGCGTCCGTCATCGCGGGGGTGGCGTCTTTCGCGGCCTCGCGAGCCTCCATGGCCTCGCTGTAGACCCAGGCGAGCCACTGTAGGTTGAGGGAAAGATGGTCAGGCAGGTCACGGAAAGCGGCATCTTGCTCGAGACCATGGCGACGGTAGAGGGCAAGAATCGACTGGGTACTCTGGCCCATGATGGCGCCATCCAGATAGGTTCCCAGGTTAAGGGGAGCCGGTGCGGGCGGCATCAGGAACAGGCGGCTATAGCCCAGGATCAACTGCTGCGTATCGGTCAGTGCCGCCAGCGCCTGGGAGAGCGCTTCGAGGCGCTCGGTACTGAGCGTCGGCAGCGTCTCGGCCAGGCTGCGAAGGTCCTCGAGCAGCGGACCCTGTAGCTCCGCCAGGGTCACGCCCGTCTGGGGGGCGAGGAAGGCCCGGGAGAGGCAGAGGCTGAACTCGGCAGCCGACAGCAGATCGGGGAATTCTGGATATTGTGTCATCTTGCTGACGGGACGGCCTGTCGACTGACAGGCCGTCCCTTCTCCTTGAGGATTCGACTGGGAGTGGTTCAGGCGGTGTTCGCCTGGGCGCCGGCCGCCGGAGCGCCGGCCGCCGGAGCGCCGGCCGCCGGAGCGCCGGCCGGAGCTTCAGCCATATGCCGCGGCATGTCCCCGAGGTTCAGGAACTTTTCCCCGAGCAGGTAGAGCACGAAGCATAGCGAGATACCGATAAAGGTCAGCGACCACTCGGTGGTAGAAGGCGTGTAGCTGATCAAGCCTGGCTCCCAGGTGCCCCGGAACATCGGGACCACCTGGCCGCCTACCACGAAGTAGAAGCGCTCGGCGAAAAGCCCCAGGAACACCAGGCAGGCGACCAGTACCTGCACGCCCACGCTGTTGCGCAGCGAGGCACTGAGCATCACCACGAAGGGTAGCAGCAGGCCCAGTAGCAGGGAGGCGTTATAGAGCGGCGAGGCGAACAGGTAGTCGGTCCACACCAGGTTGATTTCCGGGTTGTTGCTGTAGAGCCCGGTGATGGCGCGCACTGTAATGAACAGCAGGGTTCCACCGATCAGCGCAGCGAACAGCTTGGGCAATGCACCTGTAAGAAGTGCCTTTAGTGCGGGCGGCATGCGCTCTCGTTGAAAGCCGTGGGCCAGGTAGATAAAGAAGACTAGTGCGGCCACGCCGCTGGTCACGCCGGTGAAGTAGAAGTAGATCGGCAGCAGGGCATCGAACCAGAAGGGCCGCATGCTCATCATCCCAAAGATCAGTGCCAGGTTACCGCTGGCCAGCAGCACGCCGATGAAGGATGCGATGCCCACCTGCTTGGCGGTCTTGCTATCCCATTCGCCGCCCTGCAGTTTGCTGAACTTCCACAGCAGGAACAGCAGGTCCAGGGCGTAGAACACGCCCATCCAGAACATCGCCGACTGCACCTGCAGGTTCAGCGGGATGGCCCACAGCATGCGGAACACGTTGCCAAGCTCCAGGGCCAGTACCGCCATCCCCGAGATCAGCACGATGAAGGCCAGGAAGATGCAGCGCTTGGCAACCGGATAGTACTGCTTGAAACCGAACACCAGTGGCAACGAGGCGATCAGACCCAACCCCGACGATGCCAGGGCGAAGTAGAGGTAAGTGGCAATGGGCTGGCCCCAGGGAAGGGTCGAGCCGGTATTGAACGAGGTATGGCCGTTGACCATGAGCTGTATAAGGGCGAAGGCCAGGCTAGCCAGCAGCACGATTCCAGACGCCACCAGCAGCCCCCAGCCCAGCGGCCCCTGCAGGACGTTGGCCTGAGTTCTGGTTTTTCTGTCTTTCATGGACATGTTCATGCGTCATGCTCCCTGTCGGCAGGAGTGAAGGCGGGCACGCCGGCGCCGGCGCCAAGGTAGTAGACCTGCGGCCTGTTGCCGGTGTGATCCTTCAGGCGCACGCCATGCCGGTCGCCGATCAATTGGTTGACCTGGCTTTCTGGGTTGTCCAGGTCGCCGAAGTAGCGCGCCTTGGGGGCGCAGGTGCGAACACAGGCCGGCACGTACTCCTTGACCTCGGGATTGTCCTCGTCGAGGTCGGCCACGCCCTCGGGCGCATGCTTGACCTTGTGGTAGCAGAAGGTGCATTTCGATACAACGCCAGGGGGCTGAATGCCGATGCCCCGCTGCCAATCCTCATCCGGGTTCTGGTAGGGCGGGCTCCACAGCTGCCCGTTCTCGCTCGGGTAAGCCTCGCGGATGTCGGGTTCGATCAGCGGTTTCTCGTCGGCATAGAAGCGCACGCCGTAGGGGCAGGCGATCATGCAGTACTTGCAGCCGATGCATTTGTTCCAGTCGACAAAGACGATGCCGCCGGCATCCGGATCCTTGTAGGTGGCCCGGGTCGGGCAGACGTGTACGCAGGATGGGTTTTCGCACTGCATGCAGGGCCGCGGCAGCCACTTCATCTGTGCGCTGGGGTACTCCCCCTCATGGTAGAAGAGTACGTCCTGCCAGCTCTCGCCTGGCAGGGTGTTGTTTTCCATCGAACAGGCCGTGGTACAGGCCTGGCAGCCCGTGCACTTGTCCAGGTCGATGACCATTCCCCATTTTGCCATTGTGATGACTCCTCAAGAATGCTGTGTCCGTGGATCAGGCGCGTTCAAGCTTGACCTTGCCGGTGTAGTAGCTGGCCAGGCCGGAAATCGGGTCGGACACATTGGCCGTCACCTCACCGGAGTGCCCCGGACCGCGGCCCTTGGCCCAGCGTCCCTGGGCCCAGTGGCCGAATTCGAAGGGCAGTACCAGGGTGTCGGGTCGGTGGCCTGCCACGAAGCGGCATTCGGCCTCTATGCTGCCGAGATCTGAGGTGATCCTGACCCGGTCGCCGTTGCGGATGCCGCGCTCCTGGGCGGTGCGCGGATGCACCTCCAGGTAGACGGTGTCGCGGCCACCGACGATGGGCTGGTGGATGGCGATGTTATGTGGAACGTTGGCGCCGCGCCCCTCGGCATGCAGCGGGGTCTTGGGGGTCACGAAGTAGAGGTCGCCGTTGCCGCCGCTATGCTGCGGCTCGACCCACTGGATCAGGCCCACGCGCTCGGCGGGAATGCCCATTTCCCGTTCGATGTAGGCGGCATGCTCTTCCAGGAAGCCGGACTTGAACTCGAACTTGCCGGAGGGGGTCTTGAACAGCTTGGCCTTGACCTCCTCGGGGCTCATCTGCAGGTTGTAGTCGAGGCCGCCCCACTCATAGAAGCGTCCGCGCTCTAGCCGCCAGTGATAGGGCTTCTTGTACCAGACGCCTTTCTCCTTCCAGCTCTCGAAGTCGTTGACGCCATTGTCGCCGGGATTCTCCGCGAAGCCAGCGGCGCGGTGACGCAACACGTTCTCGACGCTGTCAAGTTCCCGGTAGTACTCGCCTGCCGGACCGTTGAGGCGCTTGCCGATCCCGATCAGAATGTCGCCGAAGTGACGAGTGTCGTATATCGGCTCGACCGCTGGCACGCGCAGGGCGGTCATAGGCCAGCCCTCGAAGGGGTAGGTCGGCGAGTCCTGAAGCCGCTCCAGGTAGGTAGAATCCGGCAGGATCAGGTCGGCGTACATGGCGGTCTCGCCGGGGAACGGCGAGGTGTCGATGACGAAGACATCCTTGAAGGCCTCTTCCCACACCTTGGGATCCGGTGCAGTCCAGATCGGATTGGTGTAGAAGAACATTGCGGTATCGAGTTTGTAGGGGTCGCCCGCCAGATGGTTGGGGCCTGTCTCCTGCATCATGTGGCTGGTCATTGGCCAGCGCTCGGTGCGGGCCATGTCGATGCGCGGCTGATCCTTCCAGGCGCCGTCGCGGGCATAGTCGTCGAGGTAGTCGTCGGCGTTGACCGGCAGAGCACCGTAGGGCACGCCCATCTGGTAGCCGAGTCCGCCCTTGGCAAACAGCGAGCCCACCAGGGCGTTAAGGGCGTGAATGGCCATGCCGTTATAGGTGCCGTTGGTGTGGCCGGTGGGGCCGCGCTCGAACAGCGCCACGGCGGGGCGGGTGGAGCCGAACTCGATGGCGGTCTGACGAATGTGGCGGGCGGGGATGCTGGTGATCTCCTCGGCCCACTCCGGGGTGCGATTCTTGAGCTCCTGGTTCCACCACTCGGTCAAGCCGTGGACCCAATTCTCCTCGAACGAGTCCACGGGTATAGTCTCGCCGCTGATGAAACGACCCGAAGCCTGGTAGAAGTCGCCGACAAACTCCTTGTCCCACAGACCCTCGGTGAGAATCACATGGGCTACCGCCAGGGCAAAGGCGCCGTCGGTGCCCGGCTTTATGTAGAGCGCCCGGTCGGCGGCCGCCATGGTGGGGTTCATGCGCACATCGACGCAGGTGACGCGGGTCTTAGGGCTCTTGCTGCGCATATGGCCCCACATCTGCATCACGTTGTTGTAGGGGCGGAAAGCTTCGAGAAAACTCGCCCCCATGATCAGCAGGTAGTTGGTGTTGCGGTAATCGTAGGAATTGTAGGAGTCGTTGCCATCGGTAGCGCGCTTGGCGCGCTTGGAGCCCTCGGCACACATGGAAGCATGGCCGATGGCGGAATTCGGGGTGCCGTAGAGCTTGCCGAAATCGCCGTACAGACCGGCATCGGAGGCCCCCCAGCCGCGCCCATAGAAATGCGCAAAGCGATGGGATTCCCCCCGATCACGCAGCCCGTTGAGCCGCTCGGCGACCATGTCCAGCGCCTCGTCCCATGAGATGGGCACAAAGCCGGGATCCTCGTCGCGTCCCTTGTTGGGGTTAGTGCGGCGCATGGGCCCCTTGAAGCGGTCCGGGTCGTAAAGGAAGTAGCTGCCCAGGTGCCCCTTTGGGCAGAGCTTGCCGTTGGCGATGGGGTTCCCGGTATCGCCGTAGATGGCGTGCACGCGCCCGTCGGTGGTGTAGACATCGATGCCACAGCGCGCCGGGCACTGGGCACAGATACTCTTGGTGACGACCGTTTCGCCACGCGGTGTCTGGGCGCGGGCCTGGGGCGCTTGGGCAAGCCCGGTCAGCCCGGTGACGCCTGCGGCGCCTGCAGTGGCGCCAACCACCGCCGACGATTGCAGGAAGCGGCGCCGATCTAGCAAGGTCTGAAACAGTTTCATGGTGTCTCCCTCGGGGTCACGTCTTGTCGTTCACTTGTTGCTACTTATCGCCATCAATGGATGGCACCGGCCCCTCGGCGGGGTGGATTATCCAAAGAGGTCATGGAAGCTCTCCTGCATCAGCGCTTTCTCTCGCCGGCAGGCAGTACAGCTCTTGTCAGCGGTTGTGCTGTCTTTCAGCGTGAAAGGGCGCCCGCATTCGAAGCAGTCGGCCTTTTCGGCCTGGCGCAGCGTCACGGGTACCGGTTGCCAAGCTTCGCCAGCCTGAAGCGCACCCTCCGGACAGGCTGTCAGACAGTGACCGCAATCGAGGCAATCCAGAGCGTTGAATATCAGCTCGCCGTTGGGCGTCTCTTGCAGGGCCGTAGTGGGGCAGGCCCGGGAGCAGACGCTGTGGCCCTGGCAGGCATCTGGATCCAGGGTCAGGCCAGGCAATGGGGGGCTAGCGAGGTTATCCAGCTGTGGGCCGGCGGCCATGTGACGCTGTAGCCGGCGCGCCTTCGGGACGCTGTCGTCTGCGTCGATGATTGGCAGTTGTGGCTTGGCGCGACCCAGTAGCAGGGCACGACGGCTCACGGCGTTAGAGGGGCTTTGGTAGTTGGCTGTAGCTAGTGTGGTTTTGACAAGGGAAAGCAGGTTGGCGGCCTCGAGCCACCTATCGCGTTCAGCTGGTGGACCCGCCAGGCAGCCCTGGCAGGCATCAGGCAGGCGCAGCTCCAACTGACCGGGCATCGCCCGTACTCTGAGCCAGGCGAGCTGATCTGGTCCAAGGGAGCGCAGGCAGTGCAGGCGGATCATGCCGAGCTCGTGTCGGGCGCGGTGGCAGCCCAGGTGCAGCGGCTCGCCTTCTGCCTGGCCCGCCACCAGGGCGTCGATCTCGGTACCCACCAGCGCCTCGGTGGGGCAAGCCGGGACACATTGGGCGCAGCCGTGACAGGCGTCGTTCGCCAGTAGAGAAACGCCGTCGTCGTCCTCATGAAAGGCGAGGGCCTCGGTCGGGCAGGCGTCGATGCAGCGCGCACAGGCCAACGGGTGAGGAGGCGCCTGCAGGCAGCGAGACGGCAGCCAGCCGATGCCGGGAAGCGAGGGCCGAAGTGTGTTGGGCGTACTGTGCGAGGAGCTGGGAGTCTGTGGCATGGTGGTCTTGCCAGAAGCTTTGTTATAGTTATATGCGTATTCACATATGTATAAGCGGCAGCTTGGCAGAGGCTGGGACGTTTTGCCACACCCATTAGCCCAAAGTGTTAGCCGGCAGATGAGCAGGCTTGCCTTGGATCAAATTTCTTTGAAGTAATACGGGAGAGGCGCATGGCGGTACTGGTGGAGGCGACGGCAGTGATTCTGCGGGCGGAGGCAGTTGAAGAACGGATAACGGGTGGTTGGGACGCACTGCGCACGTGCCTGCCCGAAACGGGCGTCTGCTCCGACGATGAACTGGTCAGTATCAGCCTGGTGGATCCAGCCGCTGTCAGGAGCCTGGTGGAACGGCTGGTCGAACTAGGGCTGCACTTCGACTGGGAGGGCAACGTCGAGGATATCGGCTTCGCTGACCAGAAGCGTGGTCTGATCACCCCCTGCGACTGGCTGACCTTCGAGACGGTGAACATTGGTATTGGCGGCACACCGCCCAGCGTGGCGATTTGCCGGCTCGCCGGCAGCCAGTCTCACGAACTCAGGCTCCCCGAGGGCTGGCGCTACCAAGGTTCGCTCAGCGAGGCATTTGGGTCGGAGGGCAGCGGGCCGGCTCCCTAAACACGCAGCCGGTCCATCAAACGATCAGGCGCCGATTCAGAGGATTTCCAGCGCCAGGGCGATGCCCTGGCCGCCACCGATGCACAGGGTGACGATGCCGCGGCGTTCCCCGTTGCGCTGCATGGCATGCAGCAGGCGGGTGGTCAGCACCGCGCCGCTGGCGCCGATGGGGTGGCCGTGGGCGATGGCGCCGCCCTCCATGTTGACGATATCTTCCGGGAGGCTGAGCTCGCGCTGGCAGGCCAGGGCGATGGCGGCGAAGGCCTCGTTGATCTCCACCCGGTCCAGGTCGCCCACCGACCAGCCGGCGCGCTCCAGCGCCTGCTTGACTGCCGGCACCGGGCCGATGCCGAAGAAGTCGGGCTCCACGGCACCGACGCCGAAGGCCACCAAGCGAGCCATGGGCTTGAGTCCCTGCTTTTCAGCCCAGTTACGCTCGGCCACGATCATCGCCGCCGCGCCGCTGTTCAGCCCTGGCGCATTGCCTGCCGTGATGGTGCCCTCTTTGCGAAAGGCGGGCTTGAGCCTGGCCAGGGATTCCGCGGTGGTATCGCCGCGGTTGTGCTCGTCGCGGGCAAAGGTCGTGGTGCCCTTGCGGCTGGTAAGCTCCACGCCGGCAATCTCGGCGTCGAAGTGGCCGGCCTCCTGGGCCTTCGAGAAGTTCAGCTGGGAGCGCAGCGCCCAGGCGTCCTGGTCATCGCGGGAGATGTTGTAGCGGCTGACGAGGTCCTCTGTGTGCCAGCCGGAGTGCTTGCCACTGAAGGCGTCGTTGAGGCCGTCGAGCAGCATTGTGTCGTGCATGGTCACATCACCCATGCGCGCGCCCCAGCGACCCTGGGGCAGCACGTAGGGCGCGCGGTCCATGTTCTCCATGCCGCCGGCGATGGCGCAGTCGGCCATGCCGCTCCAGATCTCCATGGCGGCGCTGGCTACCGCCTGGGCACCGGAGCCGCACACCCGGTTGATGGTGAGCGCCGGCACCTCCACCGGTAGCCCGCCAGTGATGCCGGCCTGGCGGGCGGAGTTCATGCGACAGCCCGCCTGGATGACGTGGCCCATGACCAGCGACTGCACCTTGTCGGCGGCGAGGCCGGATCGTAAAAGGGTTTCCTGAATGACCCGCGCGCCCAGATCGGGTGCCGGGGTGTCCTTGAGGCTGCCGCCATAGGTGCCGATGGCGGTGCGTACGGGATGGCAGATAACGACGTCGCGTGATGCCATGAGCATGCTCCTCGTGTCGACAAGTGGGCACGACCGAAAGGGCCGCGGATTTTTTGGTATAGCACAGCCTTGCAGCACTTGCCTTGTTCCTTCTCAGTCCCTGATGACTCTGGGTCGTGAGTGGCCTCCGCTTGGAGCAGTGGGCAGGTTATCTACTACGTTGACAAGGCCGCGCATTACCCAGAGACCGATGACCGGTCCCGGTAGCAACCACCACACCACCCAGGTTTCCTGCAGGCTCCATAGAGTAGTGGTTAGAGAGATGGCGGGAATGGTCAAGGCAAAACCCACCGCATTCATCACCGCCAGGGTCGAGCCGACGCGCTCGCGCGGTGCTGTGGCGGCGGCCAGTGCGGAGAACTGCGGCGAATCGGCAATCACCGTCAGCCCCCAGAAAGCTAGCAGGGCAAGTAGAACTTCCGGCGGCGCCCAGGCCAACAGCGGATAGATCAGGCAGATCGTACCTGAGGCCGTCAGTGTCCACCGCGCCACCCACAGACTGCCGAGGCGCCGGCTCAGCAGGCCGCCCACGACACATCCCAACAGGCCTATCGCAATGATGCCGAAGGAGAGCCAGGCCACCAGATCAGTAGAGGCCGACAGTCGCCCTATTTCCCGATAGACAAGGAAAGGCGTGAGCATCCAGAAGGCATATAGCTCCCAGCAGTGCCCGAAATACCCACCGGCCACGGCACGAAAGCGCCTTTGGCTCAGTGTGGTCAGGCCTTCAGCCAGGCTCACCTTGCCGGTGGGCGGCGGCAGGTGAGGGCCGTCGCCCAGTGCATGAATCATGGCGCCGCCGAGTAGCGCCAACAACGAGGCGCCCAGCAGCGGCCACTCCCACGGCATACCCAGGGTGCTTCCACGCAGCAGGTGGGGCAGGGCGGTACCCAGGGTGAGCATGCCCACCAGCCAGGCGAGTGCCGCTCCAGTGTGCTTGGGCGTCCAGCCGATCACTAGCTTCATGCCCAGCGGGTAGATGCCGGCCAGACACAACCCGGTGGCGAAGCGTAATAAGACTGCCAACGGGAACTGCGCTGCGACCAGTACGAAGCCGGCATTGACCAGTGCCCCTGCCAGGCAGGAGACAGCAAAGATACGGCTGGCGCGGAAGCGGTCGGCCAGGCCGGTGGTGGCAATGAACAGCGTGCCGCAGATGAAGCCCGCCTGTACGGCAAGGGTGAGGCGGCCCAGGTCGACCTCGGAGAAACCCAGATCGCGGGATAGCGAAAGGCCAACGCCGTTGACGCTGAACCACAGCGAGGTGCCGCAGAGTTGGGCCAGCACGATGATGGCCAGCGGATGGCGCTGCCAGAGGCTGTTGTTATTCATTGCCTGATCGTCACCCCGGTGGGGCGATAAGGCAAGTGACTACGATGTTCTCAGCTCTTTGGCACGCTCAAGGTGTGTTGCCCACTTGCTGCAATTCTCATGGCACGAGAAGAACCGGGCAGTTAGCACCCCGGGCAATGGCCTCGGCGGTGCTGCCGAGCAGGAACTCCTGGATTCGGTTGCGCCCGCGCTTGCCGATCACGATCAAGTCGGCTTTTTCGCGCTTGGCCTCCTCGGCGATGGCACGCCGTGGGTCACCGTCCAGTACTCGAGTCTCGAGCCCCTCGATACGTTCGGCGATGCTGTCCAGGTGGCGCTGGGCATCGGCGATTTCCCGCTCGCAGCAGCCCTCGGAGGCACAGCTTGCGGTCACCGCCATACGGCGCTGGAATCGCGGAGCGATTGTCACGGCCAGGGCCTCGGCACCGCCCACTGCGTCTGAGCCGTCGGTGGCCAGCATCAGCAGGCGGGAGTCGGCGCCAACCAGCGAGTCTGCCACCGGCTCCAGCCACAGCGGCTGCCGGGTCAGGCGGGCGGCATCCAGGGCCGTGCTGCCGAGGAAGAACTCGTGCAGGCGGTTGTGGCCGCGACAGCCCATCAGCAGCAGGTCGGCGCCCAGTTCGTCGGCGGCCTCGGTCAATACGGCACCGGGCTCGCCGCTGCGCACCTCTGTGTCGATGGTCAGACCCGGGGCGGCGAGCTCGGCGGCAAGCTCTGAAAGCTTCGCCTGGTAGTGGGGGCGATGAGTCTCCTCGGGAGTGGCGGGATAGCGCGAGCTGAGCACGTATACCAGCGTCACCCGCTCGGTGCCCCAGGCGGTCAGTGCCTTCAACCGCTCTTGCAGCAGCGGCCAGGCGGGGGAGAAGTCCACGGCGACCAGGATGTGCTTGAACATGGCGGCTTCCTTTCTTGTCTGTGGGGTGTCACCAATCGTCAACGATCGATCAGCGGTACGACTCGAGGTGAATCATTCGGTGGAGCCTGTAGCGGCTTTCTCGGTGGTTGCCTGTGCATTCTGGGCACGCGAGGCTACGTGGCCTGCCAGCGCCATCAGCCGTTCGGGGCCTACGGGTTCCTCCCTGAGCAGGGGAACGAGCGCATAGCGTTTGGCGTGACGCGTGGCGACCTGCTTGATCTGATTGAGCTCATGGCGGGCACGTTGTAACAGCAAGGGAGATCCAGGACGGCTGGCAGCGACGCTGTTATTGATGACCCAGGCCCAGGGCTCGATGTTGGCACGCCGCAGGTCATTCTGAAGGTTGGCCGCTTCGAGTACCGGTGTCGTCTCGGCCAGCGTGACCAGCAATACCTTGGTCTGCTTGGGGTCCTGAAGCTGCATCATCGGCGTGGAGAAGTGCATGCCGCTATTGCCCAGCTGGCGCGCGATCTCGCGATGGTAGGCGCCTGTGGCGTCGAGCAGCAGCAGGGTGTGACCCGTGGGCGCCGTATCCATAACTACGAACTTCTTGCTCGCCTCGCGAATGGTGCGAGAGAACGCCTGGAAAACGGCGATCTCCTCGGTGCAGGGGGAGCGCAGATCTTCCTCCAGTAAAGCCAGACCCTCCTCATCCAGCCCTGCGCCCTTGGTGGCAAGAACGTGCTGGCGATAGCGCTCGGTTTCGGCGTGGGGGTCGATCCGGCCAACCGACAGGTTAGGTAGGGCGCCATCCAGGGTTTCGGTCAGATGGGCGGCGGGATCGGAGGTTGTCAGATGAACTGGTAGGCCGCGCTGGGCCAATTCGACGGCAACGGCTGCCGCGAGGGTCGTTTTGCCCACGCCCCCCTTGCCCATCAGCATTACCAGCCCATGGCCATCTGCGGCGATCTTATCCACTAGGCGGGAAAGGGGTGCCGGTGCGACCTCGAGCAATGCCTCCTCGGGACTAAGCGACTGCTGGGCCTCGGCTGGGCTATCGGACAGCATTTTGCGCAGGGCATCGAGTCCGACCAGATTGAAGGGCTTGAGGGGCAGTTGGTCGCAGGGCAGGGCTTCCAGCACGCCAGGTATGCCGGCCAGCGCGGCGGTTTCGCGTTCATGGATGGCGGCCGCCAGCGGGTCCTGCTGTGCCTCATATTCCGGCAAAAGGCCATTGATGACCAGGTATTGCTGTGACAGGCCCAGGGTCGCGAACTCTTCCTGGGTACGAGCGACTTCACGTAGGGTCGATTGTTGCGGCCGGGCAACGAGTACCAGCCGCGTGCGCTGTGGATTGGCCAGGGCGTCGACGGCGGCCTTGTACTGGTTGCGCTGTTTTTCCAGGCCGGCCAACGGCCCGAGACAGGAGGCGTCACCCTTGCCGGCTTCCAGGAAACCGCTCCAGGCACCGGGGAGCTGCAGCAGACGAATGGTGTGCCCGGTGGGCGCCGTATCGAAGAGGACATGGTCAAAATCTCCCGTTAGAGGCGCATCGGTCAACAGGGCGGTGAATTCGTCGAAGGCGGCAATTTCGGTGGTACAGGCCCCCGAGAGCGACTCCTCGATGCCTTTCACAACGTCGTCAGGCAACACCCCGCGTACCGGTTCGACCAGGCGGTCGCGGTAGGCCTGGGCGGCAGCCTGGGGGTCAATCTCCAGCGCAGACAGGCGGGGCACGTCAGGAATCGCTGTGAACCGATTGCCGATGGTGGCTCCGAACACGTGGCCGACGTTGGAGGCGGGATCGGTACTGACCAGAAGGACGCGCTGGCCTTCGTCGGCAAGCCGAATGGCCGCGGCGCAGGCGAGGGATGTCTTGCCCACGCCGCCCTTGCCGGTGAAGAAAAAGAAGCGAGGTGGCTGTTCCAGAAATAGCATGATGGATCGATCCTCCGGGGTAAGCTAGCAGCGATTTCCCGCACAGCAGCCTGGGTTGGTCGCCGGCTGCTCTGAAGACTCGGTAACCCCTGCCCATCGACTCAGTTCGCCCCGATTCGGGTAGCGTCCCGCCAGGGCGATTTGACCATCGACCAGGATCAGCGGCAGTGCCTCCTGTCCCGAACGGGCGAGAAAATCTTTCACCACGACATGGCTCGCAAATGCCATGGGGTCCCTGGCCAGGTTGAAGCGTTTGATGGGTATCCCGTTATGTTTGGCCCACTCCATGTCGGCGGAAAAAGCGACCAGGGCCTGATCGACATCCACGCCGCACACGCCGGAGCTGCAGCACAGACTGGGATCGAAAACTTGAATATTCTTCATCACTTTGACTCCTTGAAGCGAGTAGGCGAGGCGCCATCGACGAACAGCGATCTGAAGCCCAGGAAACCCTCGACATCGAGGATGAGTGTCTCGTCGACCAGTGTCGGCTCGACATACAACACCACTTTCCCCGTCTCGATCTTCGTATAGATCGACGGTTCATCGGGCCGGCGCGCCTCTGCAACGACAATGTCTGCGCCACCACCGCAGCAGCCGTAGCGGGGTGATAGTCGCACCGTGGCCACATCCCCTTTCCTGTGCAGCCACTCACGAGCTCGGGCTGTGACCTCGATGGTCATGGTTCAGCCTTTAGCCTCGGCGGCAGCCGGAGCGTCCGCCGTTGGGAAGTGATGCCGGGTCTTGTTGGCGATGCGTACCAAGGCGAGCATCAGCGGCACCTCAACCAGCACCCCCACCACCGTGGCCAGAGCGGCGCCGGACTGCAGGCCGAACAAGGCGATGGCGGCGGCCACGGCCAGCTCGAAGAAGTTGCTGGCGCCGATCATCGCCCCAGGGGCCGCGACGTTGTGGGGTACCTTCCACGCCTTGGCCCAGCCGTAGGCGATGAAGAAGATCAGCACCGTCTGGATGATCAGCGGGATGGCGATCAGCACGATATGAAGCGGGTTGGCGATGATCACGTCTCCCTGGAAGGCAAACAGCAGTATCAGGGTGATGATCAGCCCGATCGGGGTGACCGGCGCCAGGCGCTTCATGAAGACATTGTCGAACCACTCGATGCCGCGCCGCTTGATGACGGCTTGTCGGGTTAGGTAGCCGGCGCCAAGCGGGATGACGATGTAGAGCACCACCGACAGGATGACCGTGTCCCAGGGCACCTGGATGTTCGACACGCCGAGCAGGAAGACCACGATGGGCGCGAAGGCGAACAGCATGATCAGGTCGTTGACTGCCACCTGCACCAATGTATAGGCGGCGTCGCCGCGGGTCAGGTAGCTCCAGACGAAGACCATGGCGGTACAGGGCGCGGCGCCCAGCAGGATGGCCCCGGCCAGGTATTCACTAGCGCGGTCTGCGGGTATCAGCGGGGCGAATACCACCATCAGGAAGAACCAGGCGATGGCGAACATGGTGAATGGCTTGATCAGCCAGTTCACCGAGGTGGTGATGATCAGCCCCTTGGGCTGGCGGCGCACGCCGAGGATCGAGGTGAAGTCGATCTGAAGCATCATGGGAAAGATCATTGCCCAGATCAGGATCGCCACTGGAATGGAGACCTGGGCATATTCGAAGCGGGACAGGGCCTCGGGGACCGCCGGGGCGAATTGGCCGAGCAGGATGCCAGCGACGATGGCCAGCGCCACCCAGAGCGAAAGGAAGCGTTCAAACAGCCCCATGCCCTCGGAGACGCTGGGTGCCTGGGATTCCTGACGTATGGTCATGCTCTTGCCTCCTTGCCGCTAGTGTGTCGAGTAGTGATGACGGGTAGTGTCGGTTCGAAGCCGAACATGTCCAGGAGGGATTTCCGAATCATGTTGATTCTCCTCCGTTCTGGGAAAATGTCTGGTGGATGGCCTGCAGGGCATCCCCAAGGGCCTCAGGAGGAAGGTCATCGAGCGGCAGGGTCAGCATGGCCTCGATCCGCTGACGTAGGGCATCGAAGCTGTGTGAAAAAGCTGCCTCGATATTTGCTTTGCTGCCCTCGACGCGGGAAGGGTCGGGCACGCCCCAGTGGGCGCGCACGGCCTTGCCGAGAAAGAGCGGGCATGCCTCGCCGGCGGCGTCATCGCAGACGGTGATCACCACATCTGGCCTCACGTCGAGATCATCCCAGGATTTGCTAGACAGCCCCCACGTGGGAATGCCTTCCTTTTCCAGCCAAATAAGTGTCAGCGGGTTGACCTCGCCGGCCGGATGGCTGCCTGCGCTCCAGGCATGGTGCCGAGTCTCGGTTAGGTAGTTGAACACGGCCTCGGCGTAGATGGAGCGGCAGGAGTTCCCGGTACATAGAAAGAGGACGTTCATGGTGTCTCCATAGAGACGAGAGAGTCGGGGTCAGGGAATGACGATGTGTTGCCATCTAGCATATATGGAAAAGCATATATGCTCAATGTTATCCTCGGACATGATCGTCACCACGCCCGATGGCGGCAAATCGGTTTGATATGAAGCAGGTGGTCCACTTCAGGGCGCATTGCGCTGATCCGGGGCGCGCTGGAAAGCCGGTGAGACCCGATTTGGGTCCTGCTCTTCGCGCTGGCGGGCGGCGGCCTCGCTCCACCATTCGAGTTGGCCCAGGGTGCGTCCGAAATAGCCTGCCCAACGGTCGGCGTCGTCGAGGAACTCACCGTCTGCATCGAGTACGTCCTGGGCATGGGGGACGTGGACCATGGCCGAGACGGGCAAACAGCCGAGCTCGGAGAGGAAGGTGCGCATCGATACGGCCGCCCGCACGCCGCCCCACTGCCCGGCGGAGTAGGTAACGATGGCGCTGGGCTTGAAGGCGAACAGCGAGCTACCGAAGTGGTTCAGCAAGTGAGACAGTGCCGGGCCCATTGAGTGGTTGTATTCGGGGCTCACCATGACATAGCCGTCTGCTTGTTCGATCTTGCCCGCCAGATCATCCAGTGGCTGCGGCACGCTGGCCTTGCCATAGGCGAAATGTGGTTTGAAGAT
The DNA here is from genome assembly GCF_003339685.1 of Halomonas sp. DQ26W. GTDB lineage: Bacteria > Pseudomonadota > Gammaproteobacteria > Pseudomonadales > Halomonadaceae > Halomonas. Next base: position 64,235 of record NZ_QPKI01000008.1, read on the forward strand.
CTGCGGTAGCTCGATGTCTAGCGGGTCGATCAGCTCCACCGTATGGCCACCGACGCGTAGCAGTGCTACGCAGGCGCGGGCCACGCGTAGGCCAAGCCTGGCGGGCGAGGGTGGGGTACTGTCGCGAGCGGAACCCAGGAAGACCAGGAAGTGGGACATTCGAATCTCCTTGTATTATTCATGACATGAGCTTGCCAGCCTGTCGGGTTCGCGCCACTGTATTCACATTTTTACCCTCCAGGGAGTATGACTTGTCCCTCGAACGCTTGAGTCTTGACCGTGTTGCCGTTGGCGAACTTGCCGAGGTCAGCCTTGCTGTTGCGCCCGGCGAGGTGGTTTGCCTGTCAGGCGCCAGCGGTTCGGGCAAGAGTCGCCTGCTGCGCGCCGTTGCCGATCTCGAGCCCCATGAGGGCGAGGTCTGGCTGGGAAAGCAGGCACAGTCTCAGGTTGCCGGCCACGCTTGGCGACGCCAGGTGATGTTGGTGCCGGCCGAGAGCCACTGGTGGGCGGAAACGGTAGGTGAACACTTCGTCAACAAGCCTGAAGAGACCGAGCTTGTGGCACTGGGGTTCGAGCTCGATGCTCTGGAGTGGCAAGTAGGCCGGCTCTCCACCGGTGAGAAGCAGCGCCTGGGTCTACTGCGTGCCGTCAGCCGCGAACCTCGTGCGTTGCTGCTCGACGAGCCTACTGCCAACTTGGATGACGCGACCCGAGACCGGGTGGAAAACTGGCTGACGTCGTGGATTGAATCGCGTGGCTGGCCAACGCTCTGGGTGGCTCATAACCTGGAGCAGATCGCCCGAGTGGCTGATCGCCATTGGCGGGTTGAGCGGCGTCGGCTGAAAGAAGTGGTGGACGCGTGGACGTAATAGAACTTACCTGGTGGCAGCTGGCTCTTGCGGCCGTGATGGTCGTCGTCCTTGCCGGCTGCACGGCCGCGATGCGGCTGGGCATGAGCCGTAGCCTGCTGATCGCGGCGCTACGGACTGTCGTTCAACTGACCCTGATCGGACTTGTGCTGGAAGCGCTGTTCGCCGCCGAGCGCTTGGTCTGGGTCGCCCTGATGGCGCTGGCCATGCTGCTGATCGCCGGTCGCGAGGTGATGGCACGGCAGAAACGCCGCTTGAAGGGCGGTTGGGCCTTCGGCATCGGGACCCTGTCGATGTTCCTGTCGTCGTTCACTGTCACCGTGTTGACGCTGACGGTGATCATCGGCCCTGATCCCTGGTACCGGCCACAGTATGCCATTCCACTGCTGGGCATGATGCTCGGCAATACAATGACCGGGGTCGCTCTGGCGCTTGACCGTCTCACCGATACCGCCTGGCAGCAGCGGGCCGTGATCGAAAACCGGCTGATGCTGGGCCAGCCCTGGCAGGAGGCAATCGGTGACATTCGTCGCGAGGCGATGCGTAGCGGCTTGATGCCGATGATCAACGCCATGACCGCCGCCGGGGTGGTCAGTCTGCCGGGCATGATGACCGGTCAGATCCTGGCCGGTACCTCACCGGCCCTGGCGGTTAAGTATCAGATCCTGGTGATGTTTACCATCACCCTGGGGACCGGCTTCGGCACCCTGGCGGCGGTGTCGGCGGGCAGCCGCCGGCTGTTTGATTCTCGCGAGCGGCTTCGGCTAGACCGACTCTCGGCCCCACGTAAATAGCCACTGAACATGCAAGCGCCCGCATCCTGCAATAGAAGGCGGGCGTCGTCCAGGCAGTGACTCGATCAGTCGATCAGTTCGACCGCCACGGCGGTGGCCTCGCCGCCGCCGATGCACAGGCTGGCGATGCCGCGCTTGCCGCCCCTGGTGCGCAGGGCGTGGATCAGGGTGGCGATGATCCGCGAGCCGGTGGAGCCGATTGGGTGGCCCTGGGCACAGGCGCCACCGTAGACATTGACCTTGTCGTGGGGAATGTTGAGCCCGTCCATGGCCAACAGGGTGACCACGGCGAAGGCTTCGTTGATCTCGAACAGATCGACGTCGGCCACGCTCCAGTCCAGCTTCTTCAACAGCTTGTCGATGGCGCCGACCGGGGCGATGGTGAATTCGCTGGGATGCTGGGAGTGGGTGCTGTGCCCCAGCATGCGCGCCAGCGGCTTGACGCCGTACTTGTCTGCCGCTGCCTGGCTGGCCAGTATCAGGGCCGAGGCGCCGTCGGAGATGGAGCTGGAGTTGGCGGCGGTGATGGTCCCATCCTTGGCGAAGGCTGGCCGGAGTTCGCGGATCTTGTCGAGCCGGGCCTGGAAGGGCTGCTCGTCATGTTCTACCACGGTTTCGCCCTTGCGGCTGGTAACGGTGACCGGAGCCATCTCGGCATTCAGGTGGCCGGCGTTGGTGGCTTCCATGGCCCGCTCGAGCGAGGTGATGGCGAAGTCGTCCAGTCGCTCGCGGCTGTAGTCTCGCGAACTGGCGACGTCCTGCGCGAAGACCCCCATCAGCTTGCCGGTCTCGGCATCCTCGAGGCCGTCGAGAAACATGTGGTCCTTAAGTTCGCCATGACCCAGGCGGTAACCGGTACGTGCCTTGGTCAGCACATGGGGGGCATTGGACATCGACTCCATGCCGCCGGCCAGCAGGATCTCGCCGCTACCGGCACGGATCACGTCGTGGGCCAGCATGGCCGCCTTCATGCCCGAGCCGCACAGCTTGTTGATGGTAGTGGCGCCGATGCCGTCGGGAATGCCGGCCTGGCGCATGGCCTGGCGGGCCGGGCCCTGCTTGACGCCTCCCGGCAGCACGCAGCCCATGATCCCCTCGTCGATGGCGGATGCCTCGATGCCGGCACGTTCGATGGCGGCGCGAATGGCGGATGCGGCGAGTTCGGGCGCGGTCATGCTGGAAAGGCTGCCCAGCATGCCCCCCATGGGGGTACGAGCCGCGGAAAGGAAGACGATATCGGTGGGGCTGCTCATGGCGTGTTCTCCGGAGAGTGGCGGATGTTGTGGCGTATGTTGTCAGTATAGGATTCGGTATCAGCGCCGGACTGTCGGGTGGATTGACCTGTCGGCGGGGCTGTGTTTTTCTCAAGATCAACCAAGCAAGCGCTAGTGTAAACCCGATGAATGTCGTTAACGAGTCCCCCCGTCGCAAGGAATTGACCCGTCTGGCCGCCCAATTGTTCGTGCAGGAGGGCTTCGACCGGACGACGGTACGCATGCTGGCCCAGGAGATGGGCATCAAGTCCGGCAGCCTGTTCCATCACTTTCGCGACAAGCAGGAGATCCTTGCCGCGGTGATCGAGGAGGGGACTCAGAATGCCCTTACACTGGCGCGCCATGCGCTCGAGCAGTGCGGCGACTCCGCCGAGGAGCGGTTGCACGCAATGGCGCGAGCGCATCTTCAAACCCTGCTGACCGACCGAAATGCCCATGTGGTAGCGCTGTATGAGTGGCGTCGCCTGGATAGCCAGGCCCGGGCACACCTCAGCCACCTTCGCGACGCCTACGAGGCGCTGTGGGAAGCGGTAATTGACGAAGCCCTGGATGGCGGCTTGATTCATGGTGATCGCTTCCTGGTATCGCGCTTCGTCATGGGAGCGCTGAACTGGACGGTACGCTGGTACGACCCCGAGGGCCCCCGCAAGCCTGAGGACCTGGCCCATGAACTGATTGCCATGATCGCCCCTTCAACACAGTCCGCCCAGGTAGGGTCGACCAAGGTATAGGCTTACAGAGTCGTCGCAGGGGTTGCCCTGCGACCGCTTTGCTTCTAGCTTGTACCTAGCGCTTGCTAGGTTGACGCTTACGTTAACTGCATCTATCCAGATGTATGCGAGTAAGAAGCATGCAGGGCAGAAGCATGCAGGGCAGAAGCATGCTAGTGAGAAATTTCAAGTCAACTAACGTGCTGCAGGCTGGCACGAAGGCGCCCCTAGCGCGGCGAATGCTTGACCGCCAACAACAAACACAAAGGAGCAAACGGTGCACGTCGTGCGCAGCCGGGCCATACCAGCCGGTCAGCGAGGCACAGCGACGAACCGGTTTCCGAGCACAAGAGGGCAGTAAATGAGCACCCATTCCCTTCCCGAGTATTCCGCCTTTCTCGAGCGTTTTTCCATTGATGAGGTCATTGCCCGACTCGATGACCATCGTGACGGCAAGTTCAATGCCTTCGAATCCTGCTGTGGCCAGCACCTGCGCTCGGGTCGTGGCGATGTCTTGGCTCTGGTGCACGAGGATGCCAGCGGTAACGTCAACCAGATGACCTACGCCGAGCTAGAGGCCGAAAGTGCCAGGCTGGCCGGCTGGCTCGCCGAACGGGGCCTGGGGGTGGGCGATCGTATCGCCTGCATGCTGCCCCGCTCCCCGCAATTGCTGGTGGCGGTGCTGGCGACCTGGCGCATCGGGGCGGTCTACCAGCCGCTGTTCACGGCCTTCGGCCCGGATGCCGTGGACTATCGCCTGGGGCGTGCCGATACCCGCCTGGTGATTACCGATCATGACAACCGCTTCAAGTTCGATGGCCTGAGCCAGTGTCCGGCGGTGCTCGCCGTGGGCGGTCCCAGTGCCGAGCATGGTGATGACCTGGACTGGCGCGAGGCCATCGCGCATTCTCCCATCGAAACTCAGCCGCCGCGCCTGGCACCGGATGCTCCCTTCCTGCAGATGTTCACCTCTGGCACCGTGGGTAAGCCCAAGGGCGTGGCGGTGCCGCTTTCCGGCATGCCGGCCTTCGCCCTTTACATGGAGCTGGCCATCGACCTGCGCGAGGACGACCGTTTCTGGAACATGGCCGATCCGGGCTGGGCCTATGGCCTCTATTACGCCATCGCCGGGCCGTTGCTGCTGGGTGTCACCACCCATTTCTGCGAGGCTGGCTTCAGCGCCGAGGGGGCCCTGGCCTTCATGAAGCGCCATCGCATCACCAACTTCGCCGCCGCTCCCACCGCCTATCGACTGATGAAGGCTTCGGGGCTGTTCGACAGTGCCCATGAGACTCTCGAGCTACGGGTGGCCAGCTCCGCCGGCGAGCCGCTCAATACCGAAGTGGTGACCTGGGTCGAGCGTTCGCTGGGCTGCCCGGTAATGGACCACTACGGCCAGACCGAGACCGGCATGACCTGCTGCAACCATCATGCTTTGGAGCATCCCAAGCACGTCGGTGCAATGGGTGTGCCGATGCCGGGCTACCGGCTGGCAATTCTGGATGCCGAGTTCAACGAACTGCCTCCGGGCGAGCCGGGCGTGCTGGCGGTAGATGTCGAGAGGTCTCCGGCGCATTTTTTTGCCGGCTATACCTGGCAGGAGAAGCACCCCTTCGCCAAGGGCTACTACCTGACTGGTGACGTAGTGATCCGCAACGAAGACGGCACCTTCCAGTTCGCCGGCCGCGACGACGACATCATCACCACTGCCGGCTACCGGGTTGGCCCCACCGATGTCGAGAACACGGTGATGACCCATCCGGCGGTGGCGGAATCCGCAGCCGTGGGGCAGCCGGATGAGATACGTGGTGAGATCATCAAGTCCTATATCGTGCTGCGTGACGGCTTCGAGGCAAGCGATGCACTGGCCGACGAGATTCGTCAACAGGTGCGCGAGCGGCTTTCCACTCACGCTTTCCCCCGTGTGATCGAATTCGTCGATACACTACCCAAGACGCCCAGCGGCAAGATTCAACGCTTCAAGCTGCGCGCCGATGCGGCTGAGCAGGCGAAGTCGTGAGCAGCGAAATGACATTTGCGGATGGCTGAAGCGAGAGGTGCCGGGGGCGAAGCGTAGAGGGGGCTATGCCAGGGATGGCATCGGTAGCGCCTGGGGATGGGTTCACGGCGCCCCCTCGTAGCCCGGTGGATGGAATAGACTCGAAAACTTTCAGCCTCTGCCATCTAAACTTAGGAACCTGATATGCAAGTCAAGGACAATACCTTTCTTATCACCGGTGCCGCCTCCGGCCTGGGGGCGGCTACTGCGGAGCGCATTGTTGCCGCCGGGGGACAGGTGGTGCTGTGCGATCTCAACGACAGTGTGCAAGCACACGCCGAACGTCTGGGTCCGTCGGCCAGGTCGTGTCGTGGCGATGTGACATCTGCCGCCGACATGCAGGCTGCGGTCGATGCAGCCGTGGCGCTGGGAGGCGAAAAGGGCATGGCTGGGGTGGTGCACTGTGCCGGCGTCGTCAATGTTGCCAAGCTGGTCGACCGTGAGGGCAACCCCGCCGACCTCGACGCCTATGCGCGCACCGTGCAGATCAACCTGGTGGGCACCTTCAATGTCATGCGCCTGGCCGCCGCCGCCATGGCCGGCAACGTTCCGGGGGAAGACGGAGAACGCGGCGTGATCATCAATACCGCATCGGTAGCCGCCTTCGATGGCCAGGTGGGACAGTGCGCCTACAGCGCCTCCAAGGCAGGGGTTGTGGGTATGAGCCTGCCGGCGGCCCGTGAGCTCTCGCGGCATGGTATTCGTGTCATGGCCATTGCACCTGGGGTGTTCCAGACGCCGATGATGAGCGAGATTCCCGACGAGGCGGCCAAGGCGCTGGCTGCCTCGGTGCCGTTCCCCAAGCGGCTGGGCAAGCCCGATGAGTTTGCCCGCCTGGCTGAACAGATCATCGGCAATGCCATGCTCAACGGTGAAGTCATCCGCCTCGATGGCGGGATTCGTATGCAGTAGTCCCGTTCGATAAGCAGTTGTAATAAGAGCTTGGCATCAATTGGCTGGCGCGCTAGATTATTGTGCGATCAATAAGCCGGAGCGCCAGCCATGCCCCAGAATGATACCTGTTCCACGCTTCAACTCGACCATCAGCTCTGTTTTGCCCTCTACTCCACCTCTCTCTTGATGACCAAGTTCTACAAGCCCCTGCTCCAGGCGCTGGGTCTCACCTATCCGCAGTACCTGATCTTGATGACGCTGTGGGAAGAGGACGGCCTCAGCGCGGGCACCATCAGTCGGCGACTGATGACCGATACCGGCTCGTTGACTCCCATTTTCAAGCGTCTGGAAGCCGATGGTCTGCTCAGGCGGGTACGCAGCACCCATGATGAGCGGGTCGTCGAACTGTTCCTCACCGACGAGGGCAGGGCGCTGCGCTCGCGCGCCGAGGAGATCCCCGACTGCGTGGTGATGGCCAGTGGAGAATCCTTCGATGACCTCAATGCCCTCAAGACACGGTTGGAGATCCTGCGTGAGCGGCTCCAGGAGGCGATGCCCTGACACGCCGCCATACCCCTCGATAGGCAAGGTCAGTAGGTGAGTGCCGTCCAGCGTGGAACACGCCTTTGGCCATGGTCGAAAAATGTCACAAACAAGCGCTTGACTCTCCAGTTGTTGCAGGCTAATTTCAAACGTATGTTTGAAAGTGTCGACCACCCTCGCTTGCCTGGCTTCAGGCGTTGATTGTGGCGATGTCGTTGATTGTGGCGATGTCGTTGATTGTGGCGATGTCGTTGATTGTGGCGATGTTTAGTGGCGACCTTTTGTGGCGCACATTTGTGGAGAGTTGAGATGCCCGACTATCAGGCCCCCCTGCGCGATCTGCGCTTCGTAATGGACGAAATGCTGGACTACCCCGCTCACTATGCTCGCCTGCCGGGCGGTGAGGATGCCTCTCCCGACGTGGTCGCCGCCATCCTCGAGGAGGGCGCCCGCTTTGCCCGCGAGGTGTTGCTGCCGTTGAACCAGACGGGGGACCAGGAGGGGTGTTTGCTGGAGGGCGGCGAGGTCAAGGCCCCCAAGGGCTTCAAGGCGGCTTACGAGCAATATGTAGAAGGTGGCTGGCCGAGCCTGGCAGCGTCGCCTGCGCACGGCGGTCAAGGGCTGCCCCATTCGCTGGCCATGGTGCTCAACGAGATGGTCTGCTCGACCAACCTGGCCTGGGGCATGTACCCGGGACTTTCCCACGGTGCCGCCGATGCTCTCCGCCACCACGGTACCGAAGAGCAGCAGGCTACCTACCTGACCAAGCTGGTGGAAGGCGTCTGGACCGGTACCATGTGCCTGACAGAGCCTCACTGCGGTACCGACCTGGGCCTGATCAAGACCCGTGCAGTCCCCGCCGACGATGGCGGTTACGATATTACCGGTACCAAGATATTCATCTCCGCCGGTGACCATGACATGGCCGAGAACATCATCCATCTGGTACTGGCCAAGCTGCCGGACGCCCCTGAGGGTTCCAAGGGCATCTCGCTGTTCGTGGTGCCCAAGTTTTTACCGGATACCGACGGCAACCCCGGCGTGCGCAACGGTGTCTTCTGCGGTTCGCTCGAGCACAAGATGGGCATCCACGGCAACGCCACCTGCGTGATGAACTTCGATGGTTCCCGCGGTTACTTGGTGGGGCCGCCCAACAAGGGGCTGGCCTGCATGTTCACCATGATGAACGCGGCGCGCCTGGGCGTGGGTATCCAGGGCCTGGGCTTGGCCGAGGCGAGCTTCCAGAATGCCCTGGCTTACGCCCGCGATCGTCTGCAGATGCGTGCGCTCTCCGGCCCCCATGCGCCTGAGAAACCTGCCGACCCGATCATCGTCCATCCGGACGTGCGTCGCATGCTGCTGACCCAGAAGGCCTTCGCCGAAGGTGGCCGCATGCTGGTGCTTTATACCGCCCAGATGCTGGATATCGTCGAGCATGGCCAGGATGCCGCCGAGCGCGAGCAGGCCGAGGCACTGCTGGGCCTGCTGACGCCCATCGTCAAGGCATTCCTTACCGAGGTGGGCTTCGAAGCCACCAATGAAGGAGTGCAGGTGTTCGGTGGCCACGGTTTCATCCAGGAATGGGGGATGGAGCAGTTGGTGCGCGATGCGCGTATCACCCGACTCTATGAAGGCACGACGGGCATTCAGGCCCTCGACCTTCTCGGCCGTAAGGTATTGATGAGCCAGGGCGAAACACTCAAGGTTTTCACCAAGCAGATTCACAAGTTCTGCCAGGCGGAGGCCGATAGCGCCGAGATGGCTGAATTCACCGTGCCGCTGAGCAAGCTCAACGCCGAGTGGGGCGAGTTGACCATGGGCATCGGCATGAAGGCCATGGTCGATCGTGAAGAAGTGGGCGCCGCCAGTGTCGATTACCTGATGTATTCCGGCTACGTGACTCTGGCCTATCTCTTCGCCCGGGCGGCTAAGCAGGCCAGGATGGCACTCACCGCCGGCAGCGACGATGCGGGCTTCTACGAAGCCAAGATCAACACGGCGCGCTTCTACTTCGCTCGCCTGTTGCCGCGCACCCGAGCGCATGCCGCCATGGTGCAGGCCGGGGCGGAGCCGCTGATGGCTCTCTCATCCGAGGATTTCGGTCGCGGCTTCGAAATCTGATTCAACCAGGCATCTCGCCCAATTCGCCCGAGCATGCCCGGCGATGTGCCATCGGAGCGCACCAGCACCACGGCCAGGGCGTTACGAGAACTGAAGAATCAGCTTGCATGAAAAGGGCAGGGCCTAAGCCCTGCCCCTGGTCATCAGCCGGGATGCGAGTCGGCGCCGAATGAGTTGCTAGACGTAGAAATCTAGGTCCTCTTGAGCCTTGAGCAGGTCCCGCATCTTGATCGGGTCGTCACCGAAGAAGAACAATAGACCCCAGTGCGTACCGAAAGCCGACCGGTCTGGCACCGTCTCTTCGGCCGGCTCTACCAGCTCGTGAGACTCGAAGTATGGATGCTCGATGGTTTCCTTGGGCATCTCGAGCTTGCTGACGACACGACGCCTCGGGTAGACCCCAAAGCAACCCGCATAACCTTTCGCGTCGACCACCTCGCGGGGGAAGAAGGCATCGACCTCCTCCTTGGTGCTCTTGGGGTCGAAGACCAGTATCGACGCTTGATAGGCACTGAATCCGTAGGCGCGCTCGATGAGCTCAAAGGCCTTGAAGCCCGGCGGGCGATAGGCTACCTCACCGAAGTACATCTCGCCGTCCGCCGCCACGAAGTACTCGGGATGAATCAGGCCGAACTGGATGTCGAACGTCTTGATCAGCTTCTCGATCTGCTTGGTAATGGCGTTGCGCCAGCTTTCGAGTTCCCGTGTGGCGGGAACGAACACTGAATAGCCCAGTGTCACGTACTCGGAGATGTTGAGGAACTTGATCTTACCATCATGGATCCAGGCCTCGACGGCAAACTCCCAGCCATCAAGGTGACTTTCCATCAGCAAGGGATACTCTTCGGCCGGTATGCTGTCGATCTCATCTATCTTGCGAATCATGCGGTGTCCGAGACAGCCGGCCTTGTCAAAGGCCTTGACGTGGATCGGGTCATCCGGGTCACCGTCGAGCTTGAGTAGCGTTTGGTTGACCCGTTTCATGAAGCGGATGATGTCATCTTTCTCGTGGGCTTCCTCGAAGATCCCCACGCGAATACCGCCAAGCTGGGCGCGGCGCTTCATCAGTGCCTTGTCCCTGAACAGGATGGATTGCCCGTACATGCGGGGACTGTCCATGAGGACGGAGTTGATAGCGCCGGACCATTCGACGGTTTCTTCGAACAATGGTATGGCCACATCAACGCCTTCTGTCTTGAGGGTCTCCGCAATTTCCAGGGATCGATCATTCAGGCGCAGGAAGTCCCATTGAATATACGGGATATTGTTGGCTTCGCAGAAATCGGCGGCCCAATCGGGCGCCACCACCACGTATCGGCGATCAAACTTCTGTGCCGCCTTGATGGCATTGACGCTCCAGCCAAGCAGCGCGATATACCCCTTGTTGGGGTCCTTGGGCGTTTCGGTGCCTTTGACCGAATCCATTGTCGGGTCGGTCCAGCTTGAAACGTCCTTGGAGGCCGGGGTTTCTGATGCAATCGACATGTGTTGCTCTCCTTCTGCCCTGAGCAGAATTGACGCTCGATCTCGAGTGGTTTTGTCGAGCTTGACTGCCAGGCATCTGCGGCTAGTTCACAGATGCCCAGCTATCTTGGGCCAGACCCTTGGCCCGATCTACATTTTCGGTTGGAATATCGGCAGGACCGCCCTTTTCGAGCGGGCCGCAGTGAAAGAAGCATAGCCGCGTGTTGGGCAAACGGTAGTGAGGCTTCACCGAAGAGTTCGCCATTGCCTTGGGTCGACGTGACGATTCCCTGTCTCCACTCTAGCTCACTGTCGTTATCGGGATTGAAGGTGCAGAATGCCAAGGCGTACCGCACCGATAACCTGAAATATGGGAGAGGCTGCTGCAATGCATTCGCGGCGGAAAACCGCTCGATGGCGGCGTTGAACTGCTTGACAGGCTCATCTGAGGAGCCGTTGTCATGGTGGGCGGTTCCGTGCCTATCAACGCTCATTTAACTACATTCTGCTTTAGCTCGTGACATGTCAACCGCATTTTCAGTGGCCAATTTCACAGAATTTTGCAGCTTGCAGCGTCAATTGCCACGGCGGCCACCTCAGTGGCAAAGCGTCTCGCGGGCCTGGTCGTGGCTCGTCTCGTGGCCGGAGGGCAGGGGGGCGGCCGGAGTGGTCAGCCAGGCAACGATATCCTGCTCGGTGCGTTCACGCTGGGTATAGCGGGTCAGCATATGGTAACCATCGGGATATAGTGCCAGGCGCCAGGACAGCTCGGTTTGTGTTTCCGGTGTGGCGGTGAGTCGTTCGAGCAGGGCGCAAAATGCTTCGGCGGGAATGACCTGGTCTTCGTCGCCGTACAGGATCAGGGCGGGGCCGGGCAGGTCCTGGGCGGCATGCAGCGCCCGATCCATGGTGTCGGTCACTCCGTGCAGGGTATCCACACGGGCGCTACGCAGGATCAGCGGATCCCGTGCCAGTTGGCGCTTGATCGTTTCGTCATCTGTGGGCTCGATTCCCAGGCGCCGTGCGGTGCGTACCGAGAAGGACACCTGCGGTATCAGGCGAACCCCGAGCCACAGACCTAGCCGCTGATACCACGGCATCGCTTCTCGACCCCACACGGCGGGGGCGATCAATACGCTTCCATCCACGGAAGGTGGTGTGTCGTCGGTCATGGCAAGTATCACGATAGCCGCCCCCATGCTCTTGCCAATCAGGTAGAGGGGAGTATCGGGGTGGCGTTCACGCAACAAGTCTACGAGCAGAGCGACATCACCGCTCAGTCGCTGATGCCCCGGCCACAGGCGGCGCTGGTTGGTTGTGCCGAAACCACGCTGATCATGGGCATAGACTTCCACGCCCTGGCGGGTCAGGGCATCGGCCAGGAACTCGAAACTCCCGGCATGGTCGTTGAAGCCGTGCACCGCCAGCACCACGCTGCCGATGTCTCCCTGGGCGTGCCAATGGCGTAGCGGAAGCAGGTAGCCATCGTCGGCAACGACCTGATGCGTCGTAAGCCGAGGCTCCACGGGGCCCGGGCCGGGTGACTGCAACGTTGCGTTACTTTCACAGCCCCCCACTGTCAGCAGTACGACTATCAGTGCGGCCCTGACCAGGCGCTGTTGCATCGGTAGCGGCAAGGTGGAGCGCATATGGCTCATGGTAAGGCAGGGTAGCCGAGCGCTTGGCGTAGCCGGTCGGCATGGGCCGAAATCCATTCAGGGGAAATAGGGCCCCAGTCGCGTATCACGTAGCGTCCAATATTGTGCCTGCCACCGGCGTCGGGCTCGAACTCACAGCGGATATCGAGCTCCTCCAAGGCCGTGATGGTGTCCTGGGCGGTACGCCTGGGCATGCCGGTGGCTTCGATGAGGGCCGGCACGCTGGCGTTTCCGGTCCTGATCAGGTGGGCCACGTAGAGGCGGCGGTAGAAGCTGGTGCGGGTCTTGCTGAGTGCCATGTTGATTACCTGGACTGGTCGGTTTCCTGGGGAGTCTTTGCCAACGGTGAGCCGAGACGTGAGCGAACGGCCAAGAGTCGGTAAAGGATAGCGTCCGGGACAGGGGGCTGCATGTTCGGTGAGCGCGTGGTGGTGGAGCACGACGGGGAGTCCGGTGATATCCAGGGCGTAATGGTTTCTTTCGCCTACATCAAGTAAGTCGAGGTCGATACCTACCGACTGGAATGAGCGGTATCGATTATGAACCTGCCGGTGCGGACCTGACCCTGCGAAGAGGACTAGTCTAGAGGCTGGGCATGGGAGGCTAGCCGCTCCAGGGCGCGTTTGAGGCGGGGGTCCTCGGTATCGGCAGCGCAGGCGGCGATCTCGGCGGCGGCGGGTGCCGGCAGTTGGCGCACCTGGCGTGCGGGCACCTTGAGCGGGCGCACCGGCCTCACCTTGAGCGTGAACCCCGTGACTGCGGCGAACTCGGGTAATTGATGCAGCAGTGTGAGCAGGCGCTGCTGTTCGTAGCGCAGCCAGGTTAGCCAGACGGCGCGGTCGGTGATTATCGTCAGTTTGCCTTCGCGAAAGCCACCGACATGTACGTGTTCGCCTACTTCATCCGGCAAGTGGTCACGCAGGTGCTGCTGGGCGCGGGCGATCAGCTTTGCCGTGCGCATCAGCGGCGCCAATTCGCCTCCGCCGCCCAGCAGGCGAGACATGGGCTGGGCGCGTGAACCCTTAACCTTTATACTCATTGGCTTAATCTCGGGGGCAGATGCCTTCTCCAGGTTGCCGATAGCGACCTTGGCCGCTGTCCTGTGTCCAACGCCCGTGGTTACGGCAAAGCCTAGCACGCTCGGGAGATACGCTACAGCATGACCACCGACCAGCCACAAGGCCCTACCAGCGCCGCTCCGAACCCCGGGACGGCGGTGCGCCGTCGACAGCGCTCGCGCTGGTGGCTGGCCGGCCTGTTGGTGAGCTGCCTGCTGCCCGCCGGGCTGAGCCAGGCGGATACGCTGCGTCTGGCGGAACGCGTGGTCCAGACCTGCATCCTGGCCCCGACGCTGATGCGTGCCCGCTGCCGCTACGTGGCACGCCGCCGGGCGCTGCCCCATTGGCAACTGCGCAAGCCACGGGTTATGGCATGTCGTATCCATCCTCCGCGGCAGATGCCACCCTGGCGGTGCTGGCCCGCCGCTCATGACGTCCTGACGCGCCGCGGTCCACCCGACGCGCGACACCCACTCTGAAGCCATCGTTTCCTGCCGGTGGGGGGCGCTTACGGTATGTAATGCCCGCTTTTACCACTGGCCGATTGTCATATGCTGATATTGGACGTTTCATGATCAACTCTCTTTTACGCAAGGTCGTCGGCTCCAAGAACGACCGTGAAGTCAAGCGAATGCACCGCCAGGCCTCCCAGGCGACCGCCCTCGAGCCGCAGTTCGAGACACTCGACGATGCCGCGCTCCGGGCGCGTACCGGCGAGTTCCGCGAACGCCTTGGCGCCGGTGAAACCCTCAACGCGCTGATACCCGAGGCCTTCGCCACGGTACGCGAGGCGAGCAAGCGGGTGATGGGCATGCGCCATTTCGATGTGCAGCTGGTCGGTGGCCTGACCCTGCACGGTGGACGCATCGCCGAGATGAAGACCGGTGAGGGCAAGACCCTGGTCGCCACCCTGGCGGTCTATCTCAATGCCTTGCCGGACAAGGGCGTGCATGTGGTTACGGTGAACGACTACCTGGCCCGCCGTGATGCGGAGTGGATGCGCCCACTGTATGAGTTCCTGGGGCTGTCCGTGGGTACCATCTACGCTGGCCAGACCTCCGAGGAGAAGCGGGCGGCCTATGCCTGCGACATCACCTACGGCACCAACAACGAGTACGGCTTCGACTACCTGCGCGACAACATGGCGTTCTCGCTGGAGGACAAGGTCCAGCGTGGCCTGCACTACGCCATCATCGATGAGGTGGACTCCATCCTCATTGACGAGGCGCGAACGCCGCTGATCATCTCGGGTGCGGTTGACGAGAATACCGAGCTCTATCAGGTGGTGGACCGGCTGGCGAAGCACCTGGTCAAGGGCGAGGTGTCGGAGGACCCGGACGTTCCGGTCAGCGGCGACTTCCTGATCGAGGAAAAGCAGAAGCAGGTGGAGATCACCGAATCGGGCCACAACAAGGTCGAGGATCTGATGCGCGAGGAGGGGCTGCTGGGCGAGCATGATTCCCTCTATGCCGCCCAGAACCTCAACCTGCTGCAGCACATGCATTCGGCGCTGCGCGCACGCCATCTCTACCAGCGTGATGTCGACTATATCGTCGCCGAGAATCAGGTGGTGATCGTTGACGAGCACACCGGGCGGACCATGCCGGGTCGTCGCTGGTCCGAGGGCCTTCACCAGGCGGTGGAGGCCAAGGAGGGGGTGCCCGTGCAGCGCGAGAGCCAGACGCTGGCGTCGACCACCTTCCAGAACTATTTCCGCCTCTACGAGAAGCTCGCCGGCATGACCGGCACCGCCGATACCGAAGCCTTCGAATTCCGGCAGATCTATGGGCTGGATGTGGTGGTGATTCCCACCAACCGGCCGCTGATCCGCAAGGACCTGAATGACCTGGTCTACCTCTCCGCTGAGGAGAAATTCGAGGCGATCATCAAGGACGTCAAGGCCGAGACCAAAGCAGGGCGCCCCGTACTGGTGGGCACGGCATCCATCGAGACCTCGGAATACCTGGCCAACCTGATGAAGGAGGAAGGCCTCGCCTTCAACGTGCTCAACGCCAAGCAGCACCAGAGCGAAGCCGAGATCATCGCCCAGGCCGGTCGACCCGGCGCCGTTACCATCGCCACCAACATGGCTGGTCGTGGTACCGATATCGTGCTAGGCGGCAACTGGGAAGCGGATGTGGCCAAGCTTGAGAACCCCACTGACGAGCAGGTTGAGCAGATCAAGGAGGAGTGGCGGGTCCGCCATGAGGCAGTGCTGGCCGCTGGCGGCCTGCATGTGGTAGGTTCCGAGCGCCACGAATCGCGACGCATCGACAACCAGCTCCGTGGTCGCGCCGGTCGCCAGGGCGACCCAGGCTCAACTCGCTTCTTCCTGTCCATGGAAGACAGCCTGATGCGCCTGTTCGGCTCCGACCGGGTGCAGCGCATGATGAAAGCGCTGGGTCTCGAGCGTGGTGAGGCCATCGAACACAAGATGGTCTCCAATGCCGTGGAGCGGGCCCAGAAGAAGGTCGAAAGCCGCAACTTCGATATCCGCAAGCAGCTGCTCGAATATGATGACGTAGCCAACGACCAGCGCCGGGTGATCTACGAGCAGCGTAACGAGATCCTCTCCTCCGACGACGTCTCCCAAAATGTACTGGGCATTCGCGACGAAGTTCTCGACCAGACCATCAGCGACTTCGTGCCGCCCCAGAGCCTGCAGGAGCAGTGGGATTTACCAGGGCTGCAGGAGCACCTGAGGAGCGAGTTCAACCTCACTGCGCCGGTAGTGGAGTGGGCCGAGCAGGATGACCGCTTCCATGAGGAGCAGCTGCGCGAGCGGCTCCAGGAGATGCATCGCAAGTCGTACCAAGAGAAGGTCGAAGCGGCCGGGGCGGAATTGATTCGCCGCTTCGAGAAGCAGATCATGCTGCAGATTCTCGACACCCGTTGGAAGGAACATCTGCAGTCGATGGATCACCTGCGCCGCGGTATTCACCTGCGTGGCTATGCTCAGAAGAACCCCAAGCAGGAGTACAAGCGTGAGTCCTTTGAGTTGTTTCAGACGCTGCTGACCAATATCAAGGCCGACATCACCCGCGTTACCAGCCACGTACACGTGCGTAAGCCCGAGGAGGTCGACGAGCTGGAGCGCCAGCGGCGTGAGGCGCTAGAGCGTGAGAAGGCTGCGGCCAATAGCCGTCATGACGCCCCTGCGCTTGAAGGTGGCGACCAGAGTGCTCAGGCAGCCGTGGCACCAGGAGCCGATGGTCGCCCGGTTCGCCGCGAAGGGCCCAAGGTGGGGCGCAATGATCCTTGCCCTTGTGGTTCGGGGAAGAAGTATAAACAGTGCTGCGGTCAGCTCAACTGAATCAAATGCCTGCGCGAGCGAATCGCTGCGTTACGCGGTGCCGAAGCGCCGGACCATCGGGATCCTCACCTATACCCCATAGGCTCCGGTTGACTCGAAGCCTCCGGCTTCTCGCTCCTTCGGGGCCATCCTGCGGATGCTTGTCGCTTCGCTCGGTTCTGTGCTCCGTGCGCCTAGCGCTTCATCTCGCTCGGCAATTTGATCGCTCTAACTGACGAAGGAGTAAACGTTCCATGGCTGTGGGTGAAACGCACTTTCCGGCAATGCCGGCGGTTGACGGGCTGCGCCTGGGGTCCGCCATGGCGGGCATCAAGAAGCCGGGACGTCGAGATTTGGTGGTCATCGAGATTCCTGCGGGAGCCAGGGTGGCGGGAAGTTTCACGCGCAATGCCTTCTGTGCCGCCCCCGTCACTGTGGCCAAGGCGAATCTGGCCGCATGCCAGGTACGGGGAGAAGGTGCTCGTTTGCTGGTGGTCAATACCGGTAACGCCAATGCCGGCACCGGCGAGGTGGGGTTGCGCGATGCCCAGGCCACCTGTGCCGAGCTGGCAAAGCTGGCCGGGGTAAGCGAGGATGCCGTACTGCCTTTCTCCACCGGGGTGATCGGCGAACCTCTGCCCATGGAGCGGCTGCTGGGCGGACTCCCGGCGGTGCTGGCATCCCTGGACGAGGGCGCCGAGGCATGGCGGCAGGCCGGCGAGGGCATCCTCACCACCGACACCCGGCCCAAGGGCGCCAGCGTGAGCCTGGAAATGGGCGAGCATACGGTGGTCATCAACGGCATCTGCAAGGGGTCGGGCATGATAAAGCCCAACATGGCCACCATGCTGGCCTTCGTAGCGACCGATGCCGCCCTTGCTCAGCCACTGCTGGATTCGCTTCTGCGTGAGACGGTGGACCGCTCGTTCAACTGCATCACCGTCGACGGGGACACCTCCACCAACGACGCCTGCATGTTGATCGCTACCGGGCGGGGCGCCGAGGTGGCCAGCGACGAACAGATCGCCGTGTTCCGCAATGGTCTACAGCGGGTGATGACCGAGCTGGCCCAGGCGATCATTCGAGACGGCGAGGGGGCGACCAAGTTCGTGACCTTGCAGGTCAACGAGGCGTCGAGCCGGGAAGAAGCGCTGGACGTCGCCTTCACCGTTGCCCATTCGCCCTTGGTTAAGACGGCACTGTTTGCTTCCGATGCCAACTGGGGGCGCATCTTGGCTGCGGTTGGACGTGCTCCGGTGGAGGATTTCGACGTGACGCGAGTGACCATTGATCTGGGCAATATTCGTCTGGTCGAATACGGGGGGCGGGCGGCAGGGTATACCGAGGAAGCTGGCAGTCAGGTGATGAGCCAGGAGGAGATCGTGATACGGATCACCCTGGGCCGTGGCCAGGAGAGCGCAACGGTCTGGACTTCCGACCTCTCCCATGACTATGTCAGCATCAACGCCGAGTACCGCAGCTGAGGGCGAGCTTGGCAGACGAACAACCCTGTGCCGGGTGGACGGCATGGGTCAAGCGGGTAAAGGGTTAATGAATGTAATGGTGAAGAGAAGGGTGCATGTGGCAGCCGCCGCCATCGTCAGCGGCGATGGCGACAAGGCGCTGATCGCCCGCCGTCCGTCCAATGTCGACCATGGCGGCCTTTGGGAATTTCCCGGCGGAAAGCTGGCGCCATACGAGACGGGCCTGGAAGGGCTCAAGCGTGAGCTCCACGAGGAATTGGGTGTCGAGATCAAGCGTGCCCAGCCGCTGATCCGCATTCATCATGAATACCCCGACAAGCACATCCTGCTGGACGTGTGGCAGGTACATGAGTTCAGCGGCGAGCCGTTTGGTCGCGAAGGTCAGGCGGTGCGCTGGGTGCCGTTGCAGGAGCTGGTCAACTACCCGTTCCCGGCGGCCAATTTGCCGATTCTTCAGGCCGTGATGCTGCCCACCGAGTATTTCATCACGGCGGAGGAAGAAGACGAGGAGATCTTCGAGGCTCGCCTGGCTCGGGCACTGGTCGAGGACGGCGTGCGGCTGGTGCAACTGCGCGCCAAGTCGCTGGATGAAGCGGCCTACCTGGCTCGTGCCGAACGTGCCCTGACGCTGTGCCGTGAGCATGGCGCCAGGCTACTCCTCAACGCTGATCCCGCGTTGCTGAATCAGGTCGATGCCGATGGCATCCACCTCACCAGTGAGCGCTTGATGTCACTGGAGCGGCGTCCGATCTCGGAGGCCAAGTGGCTGGCGGCCTCGACGCACGACCAGAAGCAGCTGACCCAGGCTTCGCGCATCGGCAGCGACTTCGTCACCCTGTCGCCGCTACGTACGACACCCTCCCACCCCGAAGTGCCGCCGATGGGCTGGCACGACTTCCAGCAGCTGGTCGAGCGTGCCGCCATGCCGGTCTTTGCGTTGGGCGGCATGACCCGCTTCGACGCCAACCACGCGCGTGCTGTGGGCGCCCAGGGCATCGCCTCGATTCGTGACTTCTGGAAGTGACAGTCAGCTACCTTCAATTGAGAATAACGCTGTAGGAGGAATGCTCCGCATCACGACTGGCGCCGTCAGGCGCCCGGCTGAGCCCATAGGTGCTAAAGCATCGCCTCCTTGCTAGTACCCCTGCTGTCGCCGGATCAGCCGCAGTGCTTCGTTCAATCGCGATACCGCCGCGTCAGGTCGCCATAGGCGTCGATGCGGCGGTCGCGCCTGACCATGGCGGCAACACGAGCGGCGCCGGGGGCAGGTCATAGCGGAGGTCATTCGCCATGGATGGCGAATGTAGCGCCCAGGGAAGGGTTCACAGCGCCTCCGCGGCGACCTGTCGCCGGATCAGCCGCAGTGCTTCACTCAGTCCCGATACCGCCGCGTCAGGTCGCCATAGGCGTCGATGCGGCGGTCGCGCCTGGGTCCTGGGTAGAGAGAGGCCAGATGCGCCGCGTGCATTGTTGTTAGTCCCGATAGCGCCGGGTCAGGTCGCCATAGGCGTCGATGCGGCGATCGCGCCTGGGTCCTGGGTAGAGAAAGGCCAGATGCGCCGCATGCATTGTTGTTAGTCCCGATAGCGCCGGGTCAGGTCGCCATAGGCGTCGATGCGGCGATCGCGCAGGTAGGGCCAGATGCGCCGCACGTCTTCGCCGCGGCTCATGTCGAGCGTGATCAGCATACGCTCGGCCTCGGTGCCGGCATGGGCGAGCAGCTCACCTTGCGGGCCACAGATGAAGCTTCCCCCCCAGAAGTCGATGCCGGGACTCACCCCTGAATGGTCCGGCTCGTGGCCGACGCGATTGGCGACCACCACCGGCAGGCCGTTGGCCACGCCGTGGCTGCGCTGGATCAGCGTCCAGGCCTCTTTCTGGCGGGCCTTTTCTGCGTCGTCGTCGGGCGGGCTCCAGCCGATGGCGGTGGGATAGAGCAGCAGCTCCGCCCCGGCCAGTGCCATCAGCCTCGCCGCTTCCGGATACCACTGGTCCCAGCAGACCAGCAGGCCGAGCCGACCCACCGAGGTGTCGATGGGCTGGAAACCCTGCTTGCGGCTGTCGTCCACGTCGCCCGGTGCGAAATAGAATTTTTCGTAGAAGCCGGGATCATCGGGAATGTGCATCTTGCGGTAATAGCCGACCTGGCCGCGGCCGCGATCGTAGACCACGGCCGTGTTGTGGTAGAGCCCGGGAGCGCGGCGTTCGAACAGCGAGCCCACCAGCACGATATCGAGCTCGGCGGCGAGTGCGGCCAGGTGAGTGCCGGTGGGGCCATCCAGCGGCTCTGCCAGGTCGAACAGCGCCGTATCTTCGTACTGGCAGAAGTAATGCGTGGCATGCAGCTCCTGGAGCATGACCAGCTCGGCGCCGGCCGCGGCCAGTTCACGCACGCCGGCCTCGCTCTCGGCGAGGCTGCGTTGTTTGTCGGGCCAGGCGGGCTGCTGGACCAGGCCGACCTTGAGATGACGGGACATGATGAAAACTCTCCTCGTGTGTCAACGCTCTGGGCTTAACTTCAAGGCTATCGCAGGTGGCGACCACCGCTCGGGTTGGCCTTGCGTCAAGTCTTCGAGGAGGCGCTGTGAATACTTCCCTGTACGCTACCGACGCCTTCCATGGCGTAGGACCTCCTCTACGACTTGACTCCGGCACCCCTCGCTTCGTGACTATGCGACAAGGCCAGATCATCGCCTTTGATTTAGGTATGTGTCGCCAGGCTGCCCTTAGGCAGCTGCATGGTCAGGCAGTGCAGGCTGCCATGCTGGCGAATCACGCTCAGGCAGTCGATCGGTACGATGTCATGGTCAGGAAAGGCCGAGCCAAGTGCCGTGAGTGCCTGGCTGTCGGCGGCATCACCGTAGGTGGGTACCAGCACCGCGCCGTTGATGATCACGAAATTGGCATAGGTGGCCGGTAGTCGATGGCCATCCACCGGGTCGAAGCAGGGTTGCGGCCATGGCAGCGGAATCAGCCGGTAGGGTCGGCCATCGGCACGACGGAAAGCGGCCAGTTCATTCTCCATTGCGCCGAAGGTGGCGTAGTGAGGGTCAGTCGGATCGTCGCACCTGACGTAGGCAATGGTCTCGCTGTCGCAAAAGCGTGCCAGTGTATCCACATGACTGTCTGTGTCGTCTCCCTGCAGATGGCCGCTGGTCAGCCACAGCACCCGTGCGACCCCGAACGCCTCCTTGAGCTCGGCCTCCATCGCGCTGCGGTCGAGCTGCGGGTTGCGATTGGGGTTGAGCAGGCAGGCTTCGGTGGTTAACAGGGTGCCTTCCCCATCGCTCTCGATGGCGCCGCCTTCCAGCACCAGTTCGCGCGGCTCCACCGGGCAGGCGAAGAGGCCGGTCTCCGCTAGCCGCCGGGTCAGGGTGTTGTCCCGGGCCGCCTCGAACTTGCCGCCCCAGCCGGTAAAGACAAAGTCCAGCAAATGGAGTTCACCGTCGCGGAGGGTGCCGATGGGGCCATGGTCCCGTGCCCAGGTGTCGTCGGCCTGGGCGACAACCAGGTGCAATCGCTCGGCGGGAACGCCGAAGTAGGCGAAGCGGCGCTGCAGATGGTGGCGCGTTGCGGTCGAGGGCACGCTGATCACTACGGACTGGTAGCGCGCCACCGCCACCACGATGGTCTCCATGGTGGCCTCGATGCGCTCGAGCATCGGTGCCCAATCACTGGTGGGGCTGGGCCAGGTGAGCTGGATGGCGTCCTGGGGGTGCCATTCGGGAAGCAGGCGGTTGGCCATGGTGGGAGCCTCTGGGTTGCGTCTCGTCGTTCGGCGTCCTATCGCCGAGTCGGCGAAATGTAGGCCCCGGCGGATAATGTTGCAAGCATAGGGGAAACGCCACCCTGCCCGGTGCAGTGAACGGCAAAAAACCGTACCATGTCACCCCGCTGACAAGGAACGCTCATCATGCTCGACCGCTTGCCACTGTTGATCGGGTTGCGCTATGTACGCGCCAAGCGCCGCAACCACTTCATCTCCTTCATATCGTTGACCTCCATGCTGGGCCTCATGCTCGGCGTGGCGGTGTTGATACTCGTGCTGTCGGTGATGAACGGCTTCGACCACGAGTTGCGCACCCGTATTCTGGGCATGGTGCCCCATGCCAAGATCGAGTCGCGCGCCGGCCTGGTCGAGTGGGAAGCCCTGGCCGAAGAGCTGATGCAGCGCGAGCGGGTGATCGGTGCGGCACCCTTCGTGGAGCAGCAGGGGATGTTCTCATCGGCCGGCCGCAACGAGGGGGCCATGGTCAACGGCATCCATCCCGAATGGGAGGATCGGGTGTCGATCATCGGCCGGCATATGCAGCAGGGCAGCCTTGATGACCTGGCGCCCGGTGAGTGGAATGTGGTGCTAGGCTCCCTGCTGGCCCGGCATCTCGGTGTCGGCGTGGGCGATCGGGTCACGCTGCTGGTACCGGAGGCCTCGATCACCCCGGCGGGGGTCTTTCCACGCCTCAAGCGCTTCACGGTGAGCGGTATCTTCAGCGTCGGCGCCGACCTGGACGCCAACCTGGCCTATGCCAATATCGAGGACATGCAGACGCTTGCCCGCCTGGGCGATGCGGTAGGAGGGCTGCGGTTGGAGCTGGACGATCTCTTTGCCGCTGCCAGCGAGACCCGCGCCATCGTCAACCAGCTCGGCACGGGTTACCGCGGTACCGACTGGACCTTTTCCCACGGCAACTTGTTCCAGGCGATCCAGATGGAGAAGCGCATGATCGCGCTGCTGCTGACCGTGATCATCGCGGTGGCGGCTTTCAATATCGTCTCGACCCTGGTGATGGTGGTCACCGACAAGCATGCCGATATCGCCATCCTGCGGACTATCGGGGCCACGCCCCGCTCGATAATGGGAATCTTTATGGTGCAGGGCATGGCGATAGGGGTCATCGGCATTGCCGTTGGAGTAGGGCTGGGTGTACTGCTGGCGCTGACCATCTCGGATCTAATCGGCTGGGTCGAGTCAGCCCTGGGCATTCAGTTCCTCGACGCCGGTGTCTACTTTATCAGCGACCTGCCGTCACGGCTGCACTGGTCCGACGTGCGCAACATCATCGCCGCCGCATTCGGGCTGACTTTCCTGTCGACGATCTACCCGGCCTGGCGCGCGGCGCGTGTCCAGCCTGCTGAGGTGCTGCGCTATGAATGATCCGGCTACCGTGAAGGAGGGCGACATGAGCCAGGCGGCGAACGCCAAGGGCAGGATAATGCTGGCATGCCATGATCTGACCCGCATCTATCGCGAAGGACCCCAGGATGTCACCGTGCTGGAGGGTCTTGAGCTGGAGGTGCGGGCGGGGGAGCGGGTCGCCATCGTGGGCAGCTCCGGCTCCGGCAAG
This sequence comes from Halomonas sp. DQ26W, assembly GCF_003339685.1. Lineage (GTDB taxonomy): Bacteria > Pseudomonadota > Gammaproteobacteria > Pseudomonadales > Halomonadaceae > Halomonas. The sequence goes on from NZ_QPKI01000008.1 coordinate 87,800, forward strand.
ACGACGCTGCTCAACCTGCTGGGCGGCCTGGACCGCCCGACCCGGGGAGAAGTGCTCATCGCCGATGAATCACTGCTCGACCTGGGCGAGACGGCACTGGGGCGCTTCCGCAATCGGCACATCGGCTTCGTCTACCAGTTCCATCACCTGCTGGCAGAATTCACCGCCCTTGAGAATGCCGCACTGCCGTTGATCGTGCGAGGCCAGAGCAAGAAGGCGGCCGAGTCGCGGGCCAGGGAACTGCTGATAAGGGTAGGCATCGCCGAGCGAGCCGACCACAAGCCGGGTGAGCTTTCTGGTGGCGAGCGTCAGCGGGTCGCCATTGCCCGGGCGTTGGTTACCGATCCTAGCCTGGTTCTGATGGACGAGCCCACCGGGAACCTGGACCAGACCACTGCCGCCAGTATCCTCGCACTGATGGACGAGCTGGCCCGTACCACGGCCTGCGCTTTCGTCATCGTGACCCACGACCCCTCGATGGCTGCGCACCAGGATCGCGTGCTCAAGCTCGATGACGGACGTCTCACGGAGCAGCTCGAGCCCATCTGATACTGACCCGGGTCCCGGCCATGGCCGGGACTCAATCCTCCCGGTCCAGACGCGCCTGTCGGCGCCGCAAGGCGCGCTGTTTCCAGCTGCGTGAAATCTGCCAGCGCCAGACCAGTCGGATGAGCACATTGCCCACGATGGCGAAGACGATGGCGGACACCAGCGAGCCCAGCGCCAGGGCCGGCAAAATGTCGGCCATGCGTTCGGCGATCCAGCGCGTCGAAATGCGCGTCGGTGCCTCACGGACAGGGGAGTTCATCAACCAGGCGCCCAGCCTATAGTTTCCGTAAAAAATCAACGGCATGGTCAGGGGATTGGTAATCCATACGAGCCCTACCGAGAGCGGCAGGTTGCAGCGCAGCACCCAAGCACCGAACGCCGCTACCATCATCTGGAAGGGGATCGGCAGCATGGCACTGAACAGCCCCACGGAGAAGGCATTGGCCACGCTGCGACGCGACAGCGCCCAGAGGGCGGGGTCGCCGATGATATGGCTCACGAAACGCAGCGAGCGCTGGCGTCGGAGCGTTTCGGGGTGAGGCATGTAGCGCTGCAGGAATCGGCGCGGCATGACGGGTTGGCTCGCTGCTTCGGGACCCGGCTATTATCCATGGATGGGTGCTGCCTCGCCATGCTGTGGGTGTGAATTGGGAGGATGGCCGGCCGGGAGCGGTCCAGGGCAAGTCGCGCGGCGTGGCACAGGGGCTGGGACTGGGTAGTGTGGACGGAGATTGACCAGTGTGGACAGGGGCAAGGGAATGCGAGTCGGAATGGCGTTACCGGCTGCCGCGGCAGCCATAACCGGCGTTGGACTGGGGTGGTGGGCGCCTGCGGGCCTGTTTGAACTCTGGAGCTTGGCGCTACTGTTGCTGCTGAACAGAGGCAGCTTGCTAGGAGTAGGGCTGGTTCTGATTGTCGCGATGACGGCGGCACAGGTACTGTCCGCCAGGGCGGCAGAGCTGCCCGCGGGCCTGCTGCGTGTTGACCTGATGGTGGAGGGACGGCTCGAGTCTGTCGAGGATGACGGCCGGCTGACGCGGCTGTTGGTGCGTGTCGACGACTGTCGGCCCCTGGTGGCGAAAAGCCTGCCCTGTGACCGCTTGCGCCGCGTGCGCCTCAGCCATTTCCAGGCCCCCGACATGGCACCGGGCGAGCGTTGGGCACTGACCGTTCGGCTGCGCCCGCCCGGCGGTTTTGCCAACCCCGGCACGTTCGACTACCAGGGCTGGCTGTGGCGCGAGGGAATTCAGGCCACCGGCTACGTACGCAGCGAGCCGCCGGCTGAGCGCCTGGAGCCAGCGGGTGCCTCTCCACGGCGACTGGCGCTGGCTCATCTCGAAGCACAGCAGCTGCCTCCCCTGACGACGCGCTGGCTGGCTGCGTTGACGTTGGGTGCCGGTGAACAGCTGACCCGGGACGATTGGGATCTGCTCAATGCCAGCGGTACTACCCACCTGATGGTGATTTCGGGGCTGCATGTGGGCCTCGTAGCCACCTTTACTCTGCTGATGGCGCGGGGGCTCGCGCGGCTGGTCGCTCCCGGTAGCTGGCGGCTGGCGGTCTGGCCCTGGTGGTTGGCCGGCATGGTGGCCATCGGCTACGCCTGGCTGGCAGGGCTTCAACCGCCTGCCATGCGGGCCATGATCATGACCCTGATCGGGCTCTGGGTGGCGAGCGGCCGGCATGCGCCGGGGCCGTGGCAGGCCTGGTGGCTGGCCCTGGGCCTGGTCGTGCTGGTCGACCCGCTATCGGTATGGCGCCCCGGGTTATGGCTGTCGTTCGTCGCCGTGGCGCTGCTGATCGTGATCTGGCAAGGGCGGGTTCGGCCTTCAGGCACCCGGGACTGGGCTTGGGCACTACTGCGCACCCAACTGCTGCTGGCGCCGCTGATGGCGGCAGCGGTACTACTCGCCTTCGCCCGGCTGGCCCCCGCCACTCCGCTGGTTAACCTGGTAGCGGTGCCGCTCGTCAGTTCTCTGCTTGTCCCGCTGGGACTGCTGGGCTGGCTGCTCACCCCGGTACCGGCGCTCTCCCAGCTCTGCTGGTGGCTCTTCGAGCGCATTGCCCTGGCACTGATCGCCCTGCTGGAGCTCGCGGTGGCTTGGCTGCCGCTATGGTGGCCTCCGCCTGCGCTGACCGTTCCATTGGCACTCATGCTGGGACTGATCGCCCTGTTATGGGCACTCCCGGGGCTGGCAGCGACGCTGCGTATCGGCGGCAGCCTGCTGCTGGTGCCGGCGATGCTGGGGCTGACCGAGCCAAGCCAGGAGCCCGGCACACTGCGGGTGCGTGTGCAGGATGTGGGCCAAGGCCAGCTGGTTGAGCTGCGCAGCGCCAACTACCGCATGCTGTATGATGCCGGGCCGCGTTTTGCATCCGGCTTCGTACCGCTGGCCGCGCTGTGGCCCCCGGGGCAAGGCTTCGATATCGTCATGGTTAGCCATGACGATATCGACCATGCCGGCGGGGTGTCATTTCTGGCGGAGGAGCACCATGTGGCAGAGTTTCTTGCGCCGCCGGGTGAGTCGGTCGGCGTTCCCTTCACTCCTTGTCTCAGGGGACAGAGTTGGCAGCGCGATGGCGTGACGTACCGGGTGCTTTGGCCGCCCGAAGACACCGTCGAGCTTTCCAGCAACGATCGCTCCTGTGTGCTGGAGGTGATGGTCGGACAACAGCGGCTATTGATCACCGGGGATGTCGGTCGCGAGGTAGAACGCGCTTTCCTGCTCGATGTGTCGGGTCCGGTCACGGCATTGGTGGCGGGGCATCACGGCAGCCAAACCAGTTCCGGCCCGCAACTGGTCCAGACCCTGGTGCCTCAGCACGTGATCTACAGTGCCGGTCGTCATAACGCCTTTGGTCACCCTCACGATGACGTGGTGCGACGCTTTCGACGAGCGGGTAGCTGCCAGTGGAGTACCGCCCTGGATGGCGCCGTGACCCTGTGGCTCGGAAACGCTGAGCAATCCCGCTTTCGACCTGCCCGCATCATGCCTTGGCGCCGCAGCGGTGTCGAAGGTGGGTGCCATGCGGTAGAATCGCCCCACTGACCGCTGCCGTCGTGGCCGAGTAAGGAGGGGGTTGGATGAACATGATGGATGCGCTTGTCGCCGGGGGCTGGTTGATGATTCCGCTGCTGGGCTGTTCGCTGCTGGCAACGGTGATCATCATCGAGCGCCTGTGGACCCTGCGCGCCAAACGCATTGCGCCCTATGGTCTGGGGCAGGAGGTTTGCTCCCTGGTGTCCCGTGGCCAGGTCAACCTCTACTGGCTCGAGGGGCACTCGCCGCTGGGGGGGGTGCTGGCCGCCGGGTTGCGCAATGCCCGCCTGGGTCATGAACAGGTGCGTGCCCGCCTTCAGGAGGCCGCTACCGCCGTGATTCATGACATGGAGCGCTTCCTCAGTCCTCTCGGGACCATTGCCGCCATCACGCCCTTGATTGGCCTGCTTGGCACCGTGGTGGGCATGATCGAGGTATTTTCGGTCATCGTTGCCGGTGACGGGGCAAGCCGAACCGCCGATCTGGCCGGCGGTATCTCCCGCGCCCTGGTGACCACGGCGGCGGGCCTCACCGTGGCCATTCCTGCGCTGATGTTTCATCGCTACTTTCAGCGTCGGGTCGAGGATATTACGGTGCGCATGGAAGAGCAGGCCAGCCAGGTGGTCGAATTCATCGCCCACTACCAGGGCAACGTGAGCCTGGCCGATGGCGGTGAGGGCGAGCGTGTCGAGGCCGATGGTCGTCTCGCGCCGGAGGTCAAGCGGTCGTGAGATTTGCGCGCCGTCGCCGTGACCCAGTGGAGGTCAACCTCACCCCGCTGATAGACGTCGTGTTTCTGCTGCTGATCTTTTTCATGGTCTCCACGACCTTCGAAACCCGCCAGGCACTGGAGCTTGAGCTACCCGAGAGCGTGGCAGGCGTCGACCTGGAGATGTCGCCGGTAACTCTGGTCGTCACCGAGCAGGGGCGCTATCGGCTGGGAGAACGCGAATTGAGTGCCTCTGAGCTAGGCGAGGCGCTGGCCGCCGAAGCGGAGCAGGCACGCCTACACGGCATGGTGCTGGAAGCCGACGCAAGGGCCGTGCACGCGGACGTGGTGCGGGCATTGGACCAGGCGGGCATGCTGGGCATCCGTCAGGTGCGAATAGCGACCCGTGAGCCACAGGCTACATCTACCCAAGCGGAGACACCGTGACTCGACCCGGTACCCAACATTCGGGCTGGACGCTCTACAAGCGCCTGCTGGGCTATGTGAAACCCCATTGGGTTTCCTTTGCCCTGGCCATCGTCGGTTATACGATTTACGCTGCGTCCAGTACCGCCCTGGCGGAGATGATGAAGCGCCTGATCGATGGCATCCAGAGCCCAGACGCCGCCTTTCGCCTATTCCTGCCGCTGTTCGTGGTCGGCATGTTCGCTGCCCGGGGGCTGGGCACCTTCCTCGGCACCTATTTCATGAGCAACGTGGCGCGCAACGTGGTGCACGCACTGCGCTGCGACGTCTTCAATCACATGCTGCATCTGCCGGGCCGCTTCTTCGATTCTCACTCTAGTGGCCATCTCATATCCCGGGTCACCTATCACGTCGAGCAGGTCACCGGCGCGGCGACCAAGGCTGTTACCATAGTTCTGCGCGAAGGCCTGTTCGTCATCGGCCTGGTGAGCTACCTGATGTGGACCAACTGGATGCTGACGCTGCTCTTCCTGACGGTCACCCCCCTGATCGCGGGGGTTGTCAGCTATGCCAGCAAGCGCTTCCGGCGCATTTCACAGCGTATCCAACACTCCATGGGCGATGTCACCCATGTGGCCTCTGAGGCCCTGTCCGGCTATCGCGTGGTGCGAACCCACGGTGCCGAGGAGTACGAGAAGGCCCGCTTCGCCGAGGCCAGCGATTACAACCGCCAGCAGAGCATGAAGGAGGCGTTGACCAAGGCCATCAGTACCCCGATCATCCAGCTGTTGGTGGCCCTGTCGCTGGCGGTACTGGTTTGGCTAGCGATGTCGCCGGCGCTGCTCGACGACATGACACCCGGCGAGTTCGTCGCCTTCATCACCGCCGCTTCGCTGATGGCCAAGCCGGTTCGACAGCTCACCGAGGTCAACAGCGAGATCCAGAAGGGCATCGCTGCCGCGGCTGAACTGTTCGGGCTGCTCGAAGTGCCCGTCGAACGCGATGAAGGCACCCGTGAGCCGGGCCGGCTCGAGGGTCGGGTGGAACTGCAGGATGTGCACTTCCGTTATGGTGACGATGAGCCCGAGGTGCTCAAGGGCATCGATGTGACGGTCCAGGCTGGTGAGATGATCGCCATCGTGGGGCGCTCCGGAAGCGGTAAGTCGACCCTGGTGGGGCTATTGCCGCGCTTCTATCGTCCCTCTGCGGGACGCGTGCTGATCGACGGCGTGCCCATCGACGAATACCGCCTGGCGCCACTGCGCCGCCAGATCGCCCTGGTGTCTCAGCAGGTCACCCTGTTCAATGCCAGCATCGCCGACAATATCGCCTATGGCGTGGCGGATGCCGACCCGGCCGCCATCGAGGCCGCCGCTCGGGCGGCCCATGCCCATGAATTCATCGAACCGCTGTCGCAGGGTTATGACACCGTGGTGGGCGACAACGGCGTCATGCTCTCCGGCGGGCAGCGTCAGCGACTGGCTATCGCCCGGGCGATCTTCAAGGATGCCCCTCTGCTGATTCTCGACGAAGCCACGTCGGCGCTGGACACCGAGTCGGAGCGCTATATCCAGCAGGCACTGGAAACGGTATGCCGCGGCCGGACCACCCTGGTCATCGCTCATCGGCTCTCCACCATCGAGCGGGCCGATCGAATTCTGGTCATGGAACAGGGCCGCATCGTCGAGCAGGGTTCCCACGCCGAGCTGCTGGCCCGTGACGGTGCCTATGCGGCCCTTCATCGACTGCAGTTCCAGGAGTCCACGGTTCCATGAAGGGTGGGCTGGCAGGGCGCTGGCTGAACGCCGCCTATGGGGGCTCCGCCTGGCTCCGCCTGCTGCGGCCGCTGGAATACCTCTACCGTCTGGTAGTGGCGCGCCGGGTTGCCGCCTATCGTAGTGGAAGGCGAGGGATATGGAGGGCCGGGGTGCCGGTGATCGTGGTCGGCAATCTGACCCTGGGCGGTACCGGCAAGTCGCCGATGGTGGCCTGGCTGGGGCGGCACCTGGCCGAGCGGGGCTGGCGCCCGGGAATTGTCTCGCGGGGCTATGGTGGCAGCGCCACCGACTACCCGCTGCGCGTGACTGAGACGACACCGGTCGAACGCTGCGGGGACGAGCCGCGCATGCTGGCCCGCCAGACCGGGCTGCCCGTGGTCGTGGATCCCGATCGTCCGCGTGGCGCCAGGGCGCTGATTGAGGCGGGGTGCGATATCCTGATCAGTGACGATGGCTTGCAGCACCTGGCGCTGGGTCGCGACCTGGAGCTGGTCGTCGTCGATGGCCGGCGTGGCTTCGGCAACGGGCGCTGCCTGCCTGCCGGCCCGCTGCGCGAGCCGCTGGCCCGACTGCATGAGGTGGATGCGGTGCTGGTAAACGGTCCCCCATCCTTTGATATGCCCGGGAGAGGTTGGACCTTTCGGCTGGCGCCCCTGCAATGGCGTGCACTGCAGGATGGCTCATGCTTTCCGCTCCTGCCGCTGCCATTCTCGGGACCGGTCCATGCGGTGGCGGGTATCGGCAATCCGAACCGGTTCTTCGCTACCCTGGCTGAGATGGGGATAGAGGCCCGGCCTCATGCCCTAGCCGACCATCACCACTTCACCGCCGGGGATCTTGCCTTCGACGACGGGCTACCGGTGGTGATGACGGCCAAGGATGCCGAGAAATGCCAGGGGCTAGCGTCGGCCGATAGCTGGGTGCTGGACGTGGAAGCGCAACCCGACGCTGGATTCGCAGCATGGCTGGACTCCCGGCTGGAAGCGCTGCGATAACCTTATACAACACCGTGGCCACTGTCTGGCGGCGGTCACCGATCACTGCGGAGGTGCAAGATGGACAAGGAACTGCTGGCGATGCTGGTCTGCCCGTTGTGCAAGGGCAAGCTCAAGTACTATCGTGACGCCCAGGAGCTGCGCTGTCTCTATGATGGCCTGGCCTATCCGATTCGCGATGGTATCCCGGTCATGCTGCCCGAAGAGGCGCGCCATATGGACGCCGACGAGAAGCTGCCAACATCACCCGGGCGCATGGGAGGCGCTGATGGGGGGCGCTGATAATGCGTTCATTGTCGTGATCCCGGCCCGCTTCGGTGCGTCGCGCCTGCCGGGCAAGCCACTGCTCGACATCGCCGGGGAGCCCATGGTCGTGCACGTCTGGCGCCGTGCCTGTGAGAGTGCCGCCCAGCGGGTGGTCGTGGCGACAGACGATGCACGTATCCGCGAAGCCTTGGTTCCCTTCGGTGCCGAGGTTGTGATGACGCGGGTCGACCACCCCTCCGGCACCGACCGGCTCGCAGAGGTGGCCGAGCGGCTGGGCCTTGCCGACGAGGCGGTACTGGTCAACGTCCAGGGCGACGAGCCGCTAATCCCGCCACAGCTGATCGACCAGGTGGCGGCGCGGCTCTTCGACGACCCCGAGGCCTCCATTGCGACCCTGGCGGAGCCGATTGCCGATGTGGAGTCGCTGTTCAATCCCAATGTGGTCAAGGTGGTGCGAGCCCTCTCCGGGCGGGCACTCTACTTCTCCCGGGCGCCCATCCCCTGGGATCGCCAGGCGTTCGCGTCGCGCCCCGACTGGCTCGAGACCGACGGTTGGCTACGCCATATCGGCCTGTACGCCTATCGTGCCGGTTTCCTGGCACAGTACGGTGACTGGACGCCGTCTCCCCTGGAGCAGCTCGAGCAGCTCGAGCAACTGAGGGCGCTGCATCACGGCCATGCCATCCAGGTCGCCCTGGCGGCGTTGCCCAATCCTCCCGGCGTGGACACCGTCGAGGACCTTGAGCGTGTCAGGGCGCTACTGGCCCGCAGTCACTGAGGAGACCACCATGCGCGTACTGTTTGTCTGCCTTGGCAATATCTGCCGTTCCCCCACCGCCGAAGGCGTCTTTCGCCAGCAGTTGGAAGCCGCCGGCCTGTCCGAACGGGTCGAGGTCGACTCCTGCGGCATCGCTGCCTGGCACGTGGGCAAGGCCCCCGATCCCCGGGCGCATGAAGCCGCCATGCAGCGGGGCGTCGACCTGGGCAGCCTGCGGGCTCGCCAGCTTGCGGCAGGCGACTTCCTTCGCTGCGACTACCTGCTGGCCATGGACCGGGCCAACCTGTCGGCGCTGCACGAGCAGCGCCCCGCCGACTGCCGGGCCCATGTGGGGCTGTTTCTTGACTTCGCCGGCCATGCCGGGCGCGAGGTGCCCGATCCCTACTACGGGGGCGAGCAGGGCTTCGAGGAGGTGCTGGACCTGGTCGATGCGGCTTCCAGGGGGCTGATCGAGGAGATTCGCCAGCGACTCGAGGCGCAGCCGTCTTGAGCGGTGAGATCCTGACCGACCATGACCTGAGTCGCGTCAACACCCTGGGGCTGCCCTGTGTCGCCGAAGCCTTCGCGGCACCGCACCGCGTTCATGCGCTGCAGGAGCTCCTGATACAGGCCGCGCAGCAGGACGCGCCGGTGACGTTACTGGGCGGTGGCAGCAATCTGATCCTGCCGGAGCGGCTGCCCGGGCTGGTGTTGCAGCCGGCCCTGGATGACTGGTGGCTGGAGGAGACGCCGGACCAGGTGCTGGTGCACGCCGGGGCCGGGGTCAACTGGCATGCGCTGGTCATGGCCCTGGCCGCTGATGGGCTATGGGGCATCGAGAACCTGGCGCTGATCCCGGGGCACTGTGGCGCCGCACCGATCCAGAATATCGGCGCCTATGGCGTGGAGCTCTGCGATGTGCTGGAGGCCGTGCACCTGATCCATATGGACGACGCTCGTGAACAGGTGTTGACGCCAGGGGAGTGCGCCTTCGGATATCGCGACAGCATCTTCAAGCATGAGCTCGCGGGTAGGGTGGTGATCACTCGCCTGGTGCTCCGACTCTCCCGAACGCCGCGCCCGCGGCTCGAGTATGGCGACCTGGCCAGCCGGGTCGGCGACGCTCCGACGGCTCTGCAGGTGGCAGAGGCCGTCTGCGCGGTACGCCGCGAGAAGCTGCCCGATCCGGCACTGCTCGGAAACGCCGGCAGCTTCTTCAAGAACCCCCTGGTGAGCCGGGAGGCAGCCGATCGACTGCTGACGGCCTATCCGGAATTGCCGCACTTCACCCAGCCGGATGGTCGTATCAAGCTGGCGGCCGGCTGGCTGATCGAACGCTGTGGCCTCAAGGGCTGGCGGCAAGGCCACTTCGGCGTACACGATCGCCAGGCCCTGGTGCTGGTCCACTTCGGTGGCGGTAGCGCCGCCGAGCTGCTGGACTTTGCCGCAGCGGTGGCCGGCCAGGTGGCCGAGCGTTTCGGTGTCGAACTCGAACGCGAGCCACGTCTGGCTGGCTGATTGCCACTGACCCTCCATAGTCCGTTATAGACAGTCCGTCATAGACAGTCCGTCGCCGAAAGACAGCCACCGAAACGAAAACGCCCGCGCAAATGCGCGGGCGTTTCCTTTACGGCGGGCCGGGCGTCAGCCCTGCTTGCCATCCTGGGCCTTGGCTTCCTGCTCACGACGGCGGATCTCCCGTGGATCGTTGTGAGCGCGATGGCGACGACGGCGCTGTGCCGGCGTTTCGTCCTTGGGAGCATCCGCATCCGCCACGGCCTCACTGGGCGTGTCAGCAGCCTTTTCAGCCGGCTTCTTGGGCTTGGCCTCCGCCTTTGGGGCCTCGACTGGCTTTTCGACCGGCGTGGGCTGCTCGGCTTTCGGCTGCTCGGCCTTGGCCTCCGCCTTTGGGGCCTCGACTGGCTTTTCGACCGGCGTGGGCTGCTCGGCTTTCGGCTGCTCGGGCTTGGCTTCCGCCTTGGGTGCGTCGTCAGCTTTCTCGGCCGGCTTGGGCGCATCGGCTTTCGGCTGCTCGGGCTTGGCTTCCGCCTTGGGTGCGTCGTCAGCTTTCTCGGCCGGCTTGGGCGCATCGGCTTTCGGCTGCTCGGGCTTGGCTTCCGCCTTGGGTGCGTCGTCAGATTTCTCGGCCGGCTTGGATGCATCGGCAGCTTTCTCGACCGGCGTGGGCGCATCGGCAGCTTTCTCGACCGGCGTGGACGGCTCGGCTTTCGGCTGCGCAGGCTTGGGCTGCTCGGGCTTAACTTCTGCCTTGGGTGCGTCGGCAGCTTTCTCGGCCGGCTTGGGCGCATCGGCCGCTTTCTCGGCCGGCGTGGACGGCTCGGCTTTCGGCTGCTCGGGCTTAACTTCTGCCTTGGGTGCGTCGTCAGCTTTTTCGACCGGCTTGGACGCATCGGTACCTTTCTCTACCGGCTTGGGCTGCTCGGCTGCTGACGGCTCGGGCTGGGCCTGGTCGTCACCCGCCTTGGCGGCTTCGGCCTGCAGACGCTGTTGCTCGGCTTCCGACTGGGGGCTGATGGCATGCTTGCGTGTGCGGTTGCGCGGATTATTGCGCGTCCGCTTCGGCTTGCCATCATCCACCTTGTCGGCTTCGGCCGGCTTGGCGCTTCCAGCCGGTTTTTCCGCGACTTTTTCCAGCGGCTTGTCAGCGCTATCTGGTTTCTGACGTCGGGCTGAGTCGTCACGGCCACGCGAGGGTTGCCGGCTTTCCTGGCGATTCTCTTCCTGCTGCTGAGGCTTTTCCTGCCGGTCTTGCTGCTGAGGCCTCTCTTGCCGGCCCTGGCCGCGACCGCCACGGTTGCCCCGCGCGTCGCCACGACCGGAACCGGCAGGGCTTTCTTGACGATCACTGGCCTGACGCTCACTGGTTTGGCGATCGCCGCGTCCACTTTCCTGCTGGCGACCCTGGCCGCGCTGGCCGCGGGTATCATCACGCCCCTCGGTCCGTTCGTTGCGCGGACGGCGCTGGCGACTGCGGCCATTGCGCTCGCCACGCTCGTCACCGCGGGACTGCGGCTCGGCTGCTGCGGCGGGCTTGCGGGTCGTTTCGCTTTCGGTCTCGGTGGTGTCAGTGGTGCCCAGCCACTTGGTCATGCCTTTCACAAGACGACCCAGCACGCCGGGGCTGCTCGGCAGCGCAGGTGGGGCCGACTGGGGAGCACTTTCCTGCGACGGTTGCTGATGCTGCAGCGACGTCGGAGCGGGTTCGTTATGGATGACCGTCTTCACCGCCGCTTCGGTGCGTAAAACCGGCTTGGCGATGCTGGCGTCCGGCTCCTTGCCCACCTCGGTGTCGACCGAGAGCTCGTAGCTGGACTTCTCCTGCTCGTTATCTTCATCAACGTGGTCATCGCGCAGGCGCTGAACGTCGTAATGAGGCGTATCCATGTCGGGGTTGGGCAACACCAGCACACGCACGTCCTGGCGGCTCTCGATATCGGCCAGCACGGCGCGCTTCTCGTTGAGCAGGTAGGTGGCGACCGGTACAGGCAGGATGGCGCGGATCTGTGCGCTGCGCTCCTTCATGGCCTCTTCTTCGATCAGGCGCATGATTGAGAGCGACAGGGAGCGCACGTCACGGATGGTGCCCTGGCCGTTGCAGCGCGGGCAGACCACGCCGCTGGTTTCGCCCAGGGACGGGCGCAGGCGCTGGCGTGACATTTCCATCAGGCCGAAGCGGGAGATGCGGCCGATCTGCACCCGGGCGCGGTCCAGCTTGAGCGCGTCGCGCATGCGGTTCTCGACTTCCCGCTGGTTGCGTGCGGGGCTCATGTCGATGAAGTCGATCACCACCAGGCCGCCGATATCGCGAAGGCGCAGCTGGCGGGCGATCTCGTCGGCGGCCTCGGAGTTTGTCTGCAGGGCGGTCTCTTCGATATCGCTGCCGCGGGTGGCGCGGGCCGAGTTGATATCGATGGAGACCAGCGCCTCGGTGTGGTCGATGACGATGGAACCGCCGGAGGGCAGCTTCACTTCACGCTCGTAGGCGGTCTCGATCTGCGATTCGATCTGGAAGCGCGAGAACAGCGGGACCTCATCGGCGTAGAGCTTGATCTTCTGCTGGTAGGAGGGCATGACCTGGCGAATGAAGGTCAGCGCTTCCTGATGTACGACCGGGCTGTCGATCAGTACCTCGCCGATATCCTGGCGCAGATAGTCGCGCATGGCGCGAATGATGACGTTCGATTCGCGATAGATCAGGAACGGAGCCGGTCGCTTGACGGCTTCCTCGGTGATTGATTCCCAGACCTGTACCAGGTAGTCGAGATCCCACTGAAGCTCCTCGGGGGAGCGGCCAATGCCGGCGGTGCGTACGATCACGCCCATCCTGTCCGGCACGGTGAGTTCGCCCATGGCCTCCTTGAGCTGGCTGCGCTCGTCGCCCTCTATTCGGCGCGAGATGCCGCCGGCGCGAGGGTTATTGGGCATCAGTACCAGAAAGCGGCCGGCCAGGCTGATGAAGGTGGTGAGTGCTGCGCCCTTGTTTCCGCGCTCCTCCTTGTCGACCTGGACGATGACTTCCTGACCCTCCTTGAGCACCTCCTTGATGCTGGGGCGCCCCGAGGTCTCCTTGAGGAAGTACTCCCGGGAAATTTCCTTGAGGGGAAGGAAGCCATGGCGATCGGCACCGAAGTCGACGAAGGCGGCTTCGAGGGAGGGCTCTACACGGGTAATCTTACCGCGGTAGATATTGGCTTTTTTCTGTTCCCTGGCACCGGATTCGATGTCCAGGTCGTAAAGGCGTTGTCCGTCTACCAGAGCAACCCGCAGTTCTTCAGGCTGGGTTGCATTAATGAGCATCCGTTTCATATTGTCTCGCAAACTGGACGCACCGGTGGGCATCGAAGAAGGCGAACCTCTGGGTGCTGCGTGCTCGTGCTCAGCGCATGTCGCGGATGCACAGTGGCGCCCGATCGTACCGGTACCCACGATGGGCCCAGCACGACATGATCATGTTGAGTACTCGGCGGAGGCAGGACATGTCTCGGTGGGCTATTCCCATCCGGCCCTGCGGTCACCGCCAGACACCTGGCATTCATCGATTCGCCAACGCCGGCCACCGGCACGATGTTGAACGATTCCCGTGGCCACCGCCCGCCAAACTGGCGGGCCGGGATCCGGGCGTGGCGTAACTGCTTGTTTGTCGCTATCCATCGTTAGCGGCGTGTCCGTAGCGATCAGCCGTGCGACTTTCGTCGTGTATCACTTCCGCTCATGACGGGGGCTTTCGCTACGTCTTGCTTGCTACTGTTCTCGTTACTGCTGCGTTCGTTACGTCTGGGTGTCTTGCTGTCGTATCGGTAACACTGGGTCACTCGTCGGCGGCGGGACCGAATCAGCGGGTCGTCGCGGCCTGATTTCGTCGCTCCGGCCTGCGTGTCTGTCGGGCAGGCGCTTATGGGACCGAAGGGATCCATCCGAGCGAGCTGGCAATATAGCAGCAATGGTAATATGCGGCAATTGGCGCAGCGAGTGGCCGAGTAGGCTAGAATGCCGGCTCACAACAGGTTTCGAGCGGGAGTGTCATGACCGAAGGGCGCGACGTACAGTGGGTGGAAGTAGGCGATGGCCAGGTTGGTCAACGAATCGACAACTTCCTTATGACGCGCCTCAAGGGCGTGCCGCGTGCCCTTGTTTATCGCATCGTGCGCAAGGGTGAGGTGCGGGTCAACAAGAAGCGGGTCAAGGTCGATTACCGCCTGGTGATAGGCGATCTGGTGCGCATCCCTCCGCTGCGCCTGACGCCCCGTGAGGCGGTCAGAGAGGTCAGCGACAGCCTGCGCAACCTGCTGGCAGGAAGCGTGTTGGTAGAGGGGCGTGACTGGCTGGTGATCAACAAGCCAGCGGGCCTGGCCGTGCACGGTGGCAGTGGCGTCAAGATCGGCTTGATCGAGGCGTTCCGCCAGGTGCGGGAGGATCTCGACTTTCTGGAACTGGTGCATCGACTGGACCGCGATACCTCTGGTTGCCTGCTGCTCGCCAAGTCGCGGCCGGCGCTGCTGACCCTTAACGATGCGCTCAAGCAGCACAAGATGGACAAGCAGTACCTCGCCCTGGTGGCAGGCCGCTGGCCGGTGAAGCGTGAGTTCGTCAGCGCCCGCCTGGAGCGCTTCGATGCCGGCAACGGCGAGCGGCGGGTAAGGGTCGGCGCCGACGGCAAGGTCTCGCGCACGCGTTTCGCCGTACGCGAGACCTTCCCCAGGGCGACCCTGATCGAGGCGGAGCCGGTTACCGGGCGTACCCATCAGATTCGTGTCCATGCGGCCCATGCCGGCTTCCCGCTGCTGGGCGACGACAAGTATGGCACCCGCGAGGGGGAGGTGCTGTCCCGCAAGCTGGGCTTGTCGCGCCTGTTCCTGCATGCGGCGGCATTGACATTTCCCGAGCCGACCAGTGGGCGGCCGGTGCAGATAAAAGCGCCGTTGCCCAATGGTCTGGAAGCCGTGTTGCAGCGTGCCCGCAAGTTTTCCTGAGCATTGCTACCTACAACTGCTACCTACAATAGCCTTAACCGGAGCCTCGATGCGTTATCGACTGGTGATATTCGACTGGGACGGCACCCTGATGGATTCTGCCGCCCGTATCGTTTCCTGCATGCAGGCGGCATCCCGGGATGCTGGCTGGAGTGAGCTGACCGATGATGCGATACGCGACATCATCGGACTCGGGCTGCCCGAGGCCATCGACCAGCTCTGTCCGGGGATCGATCCCGTGCGGTCGGAGCTTCTGCGCAGTCGCTACGCCTTTCATTTTGTCGAGGGCGACACCACGCCCATGCGCTTCTTTCCCGGGGTCCAGGCGGGTGTCGCGGGCCTGCGTGGCATCAGCGAGCGTCGCCTGGCGGTAGCGACCGGCAAGAGCCGGCGCGGCCTGGATCGCATCTTCCGCGAGAGCGGAAGCGGCGACTGGTTCCATGCCAGCCGTACCGCCGACGAGACGCGCTCCAAGCCGCACCCGCAGATGCTGGAGGAGCTCCTCATCCAGCTGGGCGTCGATGTCGAGGAGGCGGTGATGGTTGGCGACACTGAATATGATCTGGAGATGGCTCGGGCGCTGGGCATGGACCGGATCGCCGTGACCTGGGGGGTGCATGCTCCCGAGCGACTGGCGGCCAGCCGCCCCGTGTTCACTGCTGAAGCGGTGCCGGAGCTGTTTGACTGGTTGAATCGATAACCGGCTGTAAGGAACGCGAGCCATGAGTGATGACAAGCGGGACGACAAGCGGGAAGCGGGGCAGGAGGATCGCTGGACCCAAGGGCCCGAGTTGAGCCCCGAGGAGGCGCGGCGGGCGAGGGAGGCGCAGGCCGCCGCGTCGCCCCCGCCACCGGAGAGTGCCGAGGTCCTGCGTGAGCGTCAGCGGCTGGCTCAGCAGGAAATGCTGGATCGGTGGATCGGTGGCGTGCTGGTGGAGCAGCGTCGTACCCGGCGCTGGAAGCTCTTCTTTCGCTTCTTTTTCGCCGCGCTGATACTGGCGTCGCTGTCGGCTACGCTCTACGGCCTCTTCATTGACCCGGGTGCGCGTGAGCCCGAGCGGCAGCACCTGGGCGTGGTCAAGGTTCACGGTGTCATCGACAGCGAGTCGCCGGCCAGCGCCGAGCGCATCATCAGGGGGCTCAATCGGGCCTGGGAGGCGGAGAGCGCCGCTGCGGTCGTGCTGCACATCGATAGCCCCGGCGGCAGCCCTGTGCAGTCTCAGCGCGTTTTCAACGAGATCCTGCGGCTGCGTGAGCAAGGCGACAAGCCGATCATTGCCGTGATCGAGGACATCGGTGCCAGTGGTGCCTACTACATTGCCGCCGCGGCCGACGAGATCGTGGCGGCGCCGGCCAGCCTGGTGGGGTCGATCGGGGTGATATTCGCCAGCTTTGGCTTCGAGGAAGCCATCGATCATCTGGGCATCGAGCGACGCATCTATGTCAGTGGCGAGAACAAGGGGTTTCTCGATCCGTTCTCGCCGGTGGCGCCTGAAGATCGCGACTTCTGGCAGACGGTCATGGATACCACGCACCAACAGTTTATCGATGCCGTCCAGACGGGGCGTGGTGACCGGCTGGCCGACGATGACAGGCTCTTCAGTGGGTTGATCTGGAATGGCGAACAGGCGCTGGAGCTGGGGCTCGTCGATGACATCAGTAGCCTGGATGCGCTTTCCCACGAGCTATTCGACGAGCTGCGCATCCATGATTATACGCCGCGTCTCGACCCGTTCGAGCGCTTGTCTCGACAGTTCGGTCGCGTCGCCGCCGAGTGGGCCGGCGTGCCGTCTAGCCAGTCGCCGGTACGCTACCAGCTACCATGAATAGCCCAGTGTCTGGAGTCGCCGTTTTCTGGCCACAGGCCTCGGGGTGCCGGGCCATCACGCAGGCGAGGATGCGTCGTGGCATGAGCGTCTTCTGTAGGGTGGGGTCGGATGCAGAGCCTTACGGCCTGGAAGCGTGTCATTGTAACCCGGCGCGAAGGCGTCTTTGACAGGGGGCGGGGGAGTGCCTATCATTGCGCGCCTATGTTGACCTCACGACTTCCCAATAGGGTCGAGCCCTACAAGCTCGCCGCCCGCGCCGAGCGCCTCGAAGGTCTGGTGGCGCTCGATCAGTTCGAGCGTCTCGCCGAGCAGGTTGGTGCGCAGGACGGCGATGTGCAGGTATGGCTCGACTTTGCCATCGACCTCCAGGGGCGCCGTGTGATTCACGGCCGCCTGGAGGCCGAGTTGCAGCTGCCTTGCCGTCGCTGCCTCGAGCCGCTGTCACAGCATGTCGAAAGCGAATTCCTGCTGGGCATGGTCACGAGCGACGCGCTGGCGGCGGAGCTGCCGAGCACCCACGAACCGGTGCTGGTGGAAAACGAACAGCTGAACCTGCTGGAGATGGTCGAGGATGAACTCATTCTCAGCCTGCCCCAGGTGGTTTACCACGACGAGGCCCTGTGTCGGGTCTCGCGCGACCAGCTGAGTAGCGGGGAGGAGGCCGAATCGCCCGAGCCGACTCCCGCGAGTCCCTTTGAGGTGCTGCGTCGTCTCAAGGACAAACCCTGATTCATTTGTCGATTCACTCTGGAGTGATTTCCCATGGCAGTTCAACAGAACCGTAAGACCCGTTCCAAGCGTGGCATGCGTCGTAGCCACGATGCCCTGACCGGCCCGACCCTGTCCCAGGACAAGGAAACCGGTACGACTCATCTGCGCCATCACATTGCTCCCGACGGTTTCTACCGTGGCCGCAAGATCGTCGACGCCTGAGTCGACACCTTGATAGTGATGTTCGGCCGTTGAGCGTGCGAGTCGCCGTCGATGCGATGGGTGGGGATTCGGGCCCATGCGCTGCCGTTCAGGGATCGGCAGCGGCGGTGCTGGCCCGGCCAGGCCTGTCGATCGACCTGTTTGGCCCTCGCGACCTGCTGGAAATCGAGCTAGAGAACCTGCCGCGGCACCTCGCCGCGGCCGGTTCACATTTGTCTGTCCATCATGCCCCCGACATGATCCGCCAGAGCCAACGGCCCACCGATGCACTACGTCGGGGTGGCGATACCAGCATGGCTTTCATGCTGGCGCATCTGTCCCGTGGCGGTGCGGTGGCTGGGGTCAGTTCGGGTAATACCGGTGCGTTGATGGCGTTGGCGCGGCGTGAGTTGGGGACGGTGGCTGATATTCCGCGGCCGGCCATCAGCACGGCTATTCCCACGCGAGGCGAGGGGCGTTGCTACCTGCTGGACCTGGGTGCCAATGTCGATGTCTCTGCTGAGCGGCTGGTTGACTTCGCCCGCATGGGTAGTGTCATGGCGCGACACATAGACGGGCTGGAATCACCCCGGGTGGCGCTGCTCAACGTGGGCAGTGAGGGTACCAAGGGCAGCGCCAGCGTGCGCGAGGCGGATATCTGGCTGAGCGGTATGGTGTCGCTGAACTATTGCGGCTTCGTCGAGGGCGACGGCATTTTCGCTGGCGCTGCCGATGTGGTCGTTTGCGATGGCTTCGTCGGCAATGCGGTGCTCAAGGCAAGTGAAGGCCTGGCACGGATGCTCATCGAGCGCGTGCAGGCGACTTTCGAGGCGCATTGGGGCAGTCGTCTGGTGGGGATGCTTGCCCGGCCGGCGCTGCGGCGATTGAAAAATGACCTGGATCCGGTGCGCTACAACGGTGCCAGCCTGCTGGGGCTCGACGGCATCGTGATCAAGAGCCATGGTGGTGCCGATGCCACTGGCTTCTCCTATGCCGTGCTGCGCGCGGTACAAGAAGTCAGTCGAGGCCTCCCGTCTCAGCTGGCACTTGAGCTGGGCAGCCGGCATGAACGGACTCAATAAGAGCAAAGGTGAAACGACATGACCCAACCTCTTGCCCTCGTATTTCCCGGGCAGGGCTCCCAGCAGATTGGCATGCTGCGCGAGCTGGCCGAACGCTATAGCGTCGTCCGTACGACCTTCGAGGAAGCAGCCGACTCTTTAGGCTACGACCTGTGGAAGGTGGTACAAGAGGGCCCCGAGGAGGCGCTCAACGCCACTGCCTGCACCCAGCCGGCCCTGTTGACCGCCAGTGTCGCCATCTGGCGGGTCTGGCAGGAGCTGGAAGGTCCGCGGCCGGGAGCCATGGCGGGGCACAGCCTGGGCGAGTACAGTGCCATGGTCTGTGCCGGTGTCATCGGTTTTGCCGATGGGGTTCGCCTGGTCAAGCTGCGCGGCGAAGCGATGCAGCAGGCCGTGCCGGTTGGCCAGGGGGGCATGGCGGCCATACTTGGCCTCGACGATGCTACCGTTGAAAAGGCCTGTGCCGAAGCCGAGCAGAATGATGTGGTCGCGGCGGTCAACTACAATGCCCCGGGACAGGTCGTGATTGCCGGCAGCAAGGCGGCAGTTGAGCGAGCCATCGCGCTGTGCCAGGGGGCGGGTGCCAAGCGCGCCATGCCGCTGCCGGTATCGGTGCCGTCGCACTGTGCCCTGATGCGGCCGGCGGCCGAGGAGTTGAAGGTCGCCATGGCGGAGCTCGACATGCGTCCGCCGCGTTATACCGTCTATCAGAATGTCGATGCCCAGGCGCATGCTGATGTCGAGACGCTGCGCACGCGCCTGATCGAGCAGCTCTATCAGCCGGTGCGTTGGACATCCTGTGTCGAGGCCATGGTGGATGGCGGTGCCGGCGTGTTCATCGAGTGTGGGCCTGGCAAGGTCTTGACCGGTCTTGGCAAGCGAATTGCCAAGGGTAGCAAGGGTCTGGCGGTCAACGACCCCGACAGCCTGGGAGCCGCTCTGGAGCTGGCTCGCGAGGCCGTCTCGCAGTGATGGCTCGAGCCGATGCGAGATAAGTCGTTGGGGGGCGACGCCTCTCGGATTCAACAGCATTCAGATCGGGAACCGTTATGACGAGCGAACGCAGAATCGCCCTGGTAACAGGGGCCAGCCGCGGCATAGGGCGGGCCATCGCCCATGAGTTGGGCCGCCAGGGGCGAGTGGTGATCGGCACGGCCACGACCGAGTCAGGTGCGGCGAAAATCGACGAGGACCTTCGCGCCAGCGGCATCGAAGGGGCTGGGCGCGCACTCGACGTGACCGACCAGGCCAGTGTGGATGCCTTGGTCAAGTCGATTACCGATGAATTCGGTGCCCCCACCATTCTGGTCAACAATGCCGGCATCACCCGCGATAATCTCCTCATGCGGATGAAGGAAGACGAGTGGGATTCGGTGCTCGACACCAATCTCAAATCCGTCTACCGGGTAACCAAGGCGTGTCTACGCGGCATGACCCGGGCGCGTTTCGGTCGGATCGTCAGTATCAGCTCCGTGGTAGCGACCATGGGCAATCTGGGGCAGACCAACTATGCTGCCGCCAAGGCAGGCATGGAAGGCTTCACTCGTGCGCTGGCCCGTGAAGTGGCATCGCGTGCGATTACGGTCAATGCCGTGGCGCCCGGCTTCATCGCCACCGACATGACCCAAGGCCTGCCCGAGGAGCAGCACAAGGCGCTGCTCAATCAGATTCCTCTGTCACGGCTCGGCGAGCCTGCAGAGATTGCCGCCGCCGTCGGTTTCCTGACCGGGGAGCACGCGGGCTATATCACCGGCGAGACCTTGCAGGTCAACGGTGGCATGAACATGCGTTGAGGCTCCCGCTGGTCGGCGGTTGCGTCGACGGGGGGGCGTCTATAAACTACCCCGCAGCTTGAGGTTGCGGATCAACTGGCTGGTCATCTGAACGGCTAACTTGAACGACTGGAGTACGTCATAATGAGCACCATCGAAGAGCGCGTGAAGAAGGTTGTGGCCGAGCGCCTGAACGTCAAGGAAGAGGACATCCAGAACAGCTCCTCCTTCACTGAAGACCTGGGCGCTGATTCCCTGGACACCGTCGAGCTGGTCATGGCGCTCGAAGAGGAATTCGATACCGAAATTCCCGATGAGGAAGCCGAAAAGATCACTACCGTTCAGGAAGCCATCGATTACGTCAACGCCCACCAGTAAGGCCGCGGTCGTAACTGCTTGCTGAGGTGAATGGGTCTGTTTGAGCGACCCACGAAAGCCGTCCTGTTCGCCAGGGCGGCTTTCGCTATGTTGGGGCGGGTTGTTTGCTGCCCAAGTAGGGGGCATGTTCGGTATAATGCGCCCACTGACGGCCCCTTGGATGGGCCGTGTCATCAAGGTTGTCGGGAGGAATACTGATGGCTCGTAGAGTTGTGGTGACCGGACTGGGTCTGGTGACACCTGTGGGCAACACCGTTGACGAGAGCTGGGAAAGCATCCTGGCCGGCAAGAGCGGCATCGCCCCTATCGAACATTTCGATGCCAGCAGCTTCAACACCCGGTTCGGTGGGTCGGTCAAGGACTTCGATATCAGTCCTTACCTCAACCCCAAGGATGCCCGCAAGATGGATCTGTTCATTCAGTATGGAATTGCGGCTGGTGCCCAGGCTATTGCCGATGCCGGGCTCGAGTGCACCGAGGAGAATGCCGAGCGGATTGGCGTGGCGGTGGGCTCCGGCATCGGTGGGCTGCCGATGATCGAGCATAACCACAACGCGCTGAACAAGGGTGGCGCTCGCCGCATCTCGCCATTCTTCGTACCGGGTTCCATCATCAACATGATCTCCGGCAATCTGGCGATCCAGCATGGGTTTCGCGGCCCCAATATCGCCATCACCACCGCATGCACCACCGGTACCCACAATATCGGCTACAGTGCCCGAACCATCATCTATGGTGATGCCGACGTGATGATCTGTGGTGGTGCCGAGATGGCAACCACGCCGCTGGGCCTCGGCGGCTTCTCTGCCGCCCGTGCGCTGTCGAACCGCAACGACGATCCCACGGCAGCCAGTCGTCCCTGGGACCGCGACCGGGACGGTTTTGTCCTCTCCGATGGTGCCGGCATCCTGGTGCTGGAAGAGTACGAGCACGCCAAGGCGCGCGGGGCCAAGATCTACGCCGAGCTGACCGGATTCGGCATGAGCGACGACGCCTTCCACATGACGGCTCCGCCGGAAGATGGCAGTGGCGCGGCGCTCTCCATGCGCAATGCCATTCGTGATGCGGGCATCGAGCCTGCAGAGGTCGACTACATCAATGCCCACGGCACCTCGACCCCGGCCGGTGATCTGGCCGAGACCCGGGCCGTGAAGAAGGTCATGGGCAGTGCGGCGAATTCGGTGGCGGTCAGTTCCACCAAGTCGATGATCGGCCACCTGCTGGGTGCCGCCGGCGCCGTCGAGGCGGTGTTCTGCATACTGGCCATCCGCGACCAGGTGGCACCGCCGACCATCAACCTGGACAATCCCCAGGAGGGATGCGACCTGGACTACGTGCCGCATACCGCCCGCGAGATGAAGATCGATGTGGCGCTGTCCAACTCCTTCGGCTTCGGCGGCACCAACGGTACCCTTGTCTTTGCCAAGGTGTGATGAGCATGCCCCAGGCGCCTGAACATCCGTGGGTGCCAATGGATGATCGCGGCCTGGCCTATGGTGACGGCCTGTTCGAGACGGTGCTGGTTCGCGATGGCACACCGTTGCTATGGGACCAGCACATGACTCGCCTGGCCCGCGGTTGCCAGGTGCTGGGCATACCGCTGCCGCCGCGAGACGAGCTGGATCGCCTGCCAGACCAGGCCGGGCCGGGGCTTCGGGTGCTCAAGCTGATCCTCACCCGGGGTAGTGGTGGGCGGGGCTACCTGCCGCCGGCCTCCTCCTTGCCTCGCCTGCGTTGGCAGGCGATGGCCTTTTCACCGCAGCCATCGCGCTGGCGGGATGGGGTACGAGTCCGGCGTTGTCGGCTCAGGCTTGGCATTCAGCCGCTACTGGCCGGACTGAAGCACCTCAATCGGCTGGAGAACGTGCTGGCTCGAGACGAATGGACGGATCCCGATCTGGCGGAAGGCGTGCTGTGCAACAGCGACGGCTGGCTGGTGGAGGCGACGTGCATGAACCTGTTTTGGCAGCGGGAAGGGCGCCTGGAGACGCCGCGGCTGGACGACAGCGGCGTCGCCGGAACCCTGCGAGCCGCCCTTCTGGAGAGGCTCCCCATCAGCGAGGTGAAGGCCGCCCCGGACGTCTTGGCCGAAGCCGAAGCGGTATGGCTGGCAAACTCGGTACAGGGTGTCTGGCCAGTAGCACAGCTCGATGACGCCGAGGGTGCCAGGCTGGCGAGCTGGACGATAGGCCGTACCCATCGGCACCTCCAGGCCGTGGCCCACGACCTGCTGGATTATCCGATGGGCTTTGCAGAGTGAACGAGGAATTCGGATGTTGCGTCTAGTCAAGTTTCTGGTGGTGCTGGTGGTTGTGGCCGGCCTGGCGGCCTTTTCCGGCTATCGCTATTGGGAGAGCCGGCTCGAGGCACCCATCGCGGTGGAGGAGGAGACCCTCTACGAAGTGCCGCGGGGGGCGGGTTTCAATCGCGCGGTGTCGGATCTGGCGGAACGTGGCGTGATCGAGGACGTCTGGGCCTTTCGTCTGTTGACCCGTCTCGAACCCGAGGCAATTCCGCGGCTGCGTGCCGGGGAGTATATGCTCGAGCCGGGCATGAGCGGCCGTGACCTGATCGAGCTGCTGGGCAGCGACCGGGTGGTGACCTATCCGCTGACGATTCCCGAGGGCTGGACCTTCCGGCAGATGCGGGCTCATCTCGATGCGGCGCCCAAGTTGGAGAGCCGTATAGAAGGGTTTTCCGATGAGGAGGTCATGGCCCTGCTAGAGCGTGAAGATCGCTTTCCTGAGGGCTGGTTCTTCCCCGATACCTATCGCTACCACAAGGGCATGAGCGATCTGGATATCCTGCGTCAGGCGATGCTGCGCATGGAGCGGGTGCTCGACGAGGTGTGGGAAGGGCGCAGTGATGACCTGACCATCGAGACGCCCTACGAAGCGTTGATCATGGCCTCGTTGATCGAGCGTGAAACCGGCGCTCCGGAGGAACGGCGCGAGATTGCCGGTGTGTTCAAGCGACGTATGGAGACCGGGATGCGCCTGCAGACCGACCCGACGGTGATCTACGGGATGGGGGAGCGCTATGAGGGACGCATCACCCGCGACGACCTGCGCGAGGCCACCCCTTACAATACCTATGTCATCGACGGCATGCCGCCCACGCCGATCGCCATGCCGGGGCGCGCCTCACTGGAGGCGGCGGTGGATCCCCTGCCCGGCGAGACGCTCTACTTCGTCTCCCGGGGTGATGGGACGCACCACTTCTCGCGCACCCTGCGCGAACACAACAATGCCGTGAATCGGTATATCCGCAATCGCTGACGGGAGCAGGCATGTACCATAAAGATCCCGAGCGGAATGGCAATCAAGGAAAAGGTCGCTTTATCACCCTTGAAGGTGGTGAAGGAGTCGGCAAGTCGACCAACCTCGCCTGGGTGGCCCACTGGCTGACGGCACGGGGCGTCGAGGTGGTCCGTACCCGCGAGCCGGGCGGCACCCCGCGGGCCGAGGCCATACGTGAACTGCTGCTGGACCCTTCCGGCGACGAACCCCTCGATGCGGATGCCGAACTGCTGCTGGTCTTCGCCGCTCGCGCCCAGCACCTGGCGCAGCAGATTCGCCCGGCGCTCGAGCGGGGCGCCTGGGTGCTGTGCGACCGTTTCACCGATGCCACCTTTGCCTATCAAGGCGGTGGGCGCGGCATCCCCGCGGCGCGTATTGCCGAGCTCGAGCGATTCGTCCAGCGCGATCTTCAGCCTGACCTGACGCTGCTGCTCGACATGCCGGTGTCCTCGGCCCAGCGACGCTTGCAGGGGCGCCTGAGTGCCAGCGGAGAGGTGCGCGACCGCTTCGAGCAGGAGCGCAGCGCCTTTTTCGAAGCGGTGCGCAGCGCCTACCTGGAACGCGCGTCCGGCTCACCACAGCGCATGACGGTCATCGATGCCGATGCGCCCCTGGAGGTCGTGCAGGCGCGCCTCGCCGCCTGCCTGAAAGCCCGGGTGACACCATGGCTATAGGCAACGCGGCGGAGCATGCCGCGGGTATTGCCCAGGCGCTGCCCTGGCAGAGTGAGCGGTGGCGGCAGTTCCTGTCGCAGTACGAGAGCGGGCGGCTGCCCCATGCGCTGTTGCTTTCCGGCCCCCACGGGGTCGGAAAGCAGCAGTTTGCCGAGGCGCTGATCGCCCGCCTGCTGTGCGTCACGTCGGGAGAGGCCGCCTGTGGCCAGTGCCATGGTTGCCATATGCTGGCTTCGGGCTATCACCCCGATCTGCTGCGTGTCTCACCGGAAGAGGGCAAGCGACAGATCCGCATCGATCCCATTCGCGAGGTAAACGGCTTCGTCGCCCAGACCGCCCAGCAAGGCGGCCACCGCGTCATTGTCCTCAGCCCGGCCGAGGCGATGAACGTGGCGGCCTCCAACGCCTTGCTCAAGAGCCTGGAGGAGCCGGGGCAGCGCACCCAGTTCATTCTGCTCTCCGATGTTCCCTCGCGGCTGCTCGCCACCATCCGCTCGCGCTGTCAGCATTGGAGCCTGCCGGTGCCCGAAGCGCAACAGAGCCGGGCATGGCTGGCCGAACAGCTCGGCGGCCAGGAGGAGGCGGCATTCTGGTGGCAGGTGTCCGGTGGGTTGCCGTTGCTGGCATTCGAGCTGGCGGCGCCTACGGCACGCGCCTTGCGGCAGCAGCTTCACGAAACCTTCGATGCGCTGGTGCGTGGAGCGGAGCCAGTAGCTGAGGCCGCACGCCTGGACCGCCAGTCCACCGAGTCGATCCTGTGGTACGGTATTGCCTGGCTCGAGGATCTGATTCGGCTAGGGCTTTCCGGGAATGCTGCCCAGATACGCAATCCCGACTTGCTGCCACTCTATCGCCAAGCCGTCAAGAATGCCCGGGTTCGCGACTGGTTTCGGCTGCTGGACTATGCTCGAGAACAGCGCCGGCTGCTGTCCGCCGGCGGCAACCCCAACCCCCAGCTGGTTCTCGAGGCCTGGCTGGTTCGCTGGTCGGCCCTGCTGCGTTCCTGACGCCGGGGTGAAGGGAGGAGATCGCATGGCACCACAGAAAGCCCTTTCGCTGGCCATTCAGGATACGCAGACGCTGCTTTCCGCCTACATGCCGCTATTGGAGCGGGGCGGCATCTTCGTGCCCACCCGCGAGCGCTATGAACTGGGACAGGAGGTCTACTTGCTGCTGACCCTGCCCGGCGACAGTGAACGAATGCCGGTGACCGGCCACGTGGTCTGGGTCTCGCCGGATGGCGTTGCCGGGCGCCGCGTACCGGGAATTGGCATCCACTTCAGTCCTGAAGACCAACCGGTGCGGGACCGGATCGAAACCCTGCTTGCCGGCCAGCTCGACAAGGGTGCACCGACCTATACCCTCTAAGCGGTAGCCCTACGCACTGAGCGGTAGCGTCCGCTGCTATCCCGTCGCCCCTCACCAGATGAGTCGTTTTTTGTATGTTCGTCGATTCCCATTGCCATCTTGATCGCCTCGACCCCCGAACACACGGGGGCGATATTGCCGCGACCCTGGACGCTGCCCGTGCCCGCCATGTGCGCCAGTTCCTGGCCATCGCGGTCACGCTGGAAGGGGTGCCCGAACTGGCCAGGATCAGTCGCGAGCATGCCGACGTGGTGATCTCCGCCGGTGTCCATCCCCTGCATCGCGTGGAGGTCGAGCCCGATGTCGAGGCGATCAAGGCGTGTGCCGACCGGTACGATGCCGTGGCCATCGGCGAGTGTGGCCTCGACTACCACTATCTCGACAAGCACTATCTCGACAAGGCCCCCGACAGCGTGCCGGGGCGTGAGATACAGCGGGAGCGTTTTCGCCGCCACCTGATCGCCGCCACCGAACTCGAGCTGCCGGTCATCGTGCATACCCGGGAAGCCCGGGAGGAAACCTTGGCGTTGATCCGAGAGCATACCGACCCGGCCATCGGCGGTGTGCTGCACTGCTTCACTGAAGACCTGGACATGGCCCGAGAGGCCGTGCGGCACGGCTTTTCGATCTCGCTTTCGGGTATCGTCACCTTCCGCAATGCCGAGTCGATCCGGGACGTCGCTCGACGGGTACCGCTGGACCGGCTGCTGATCGAGACGGATAGTCCTTACCTGTCGCCGGTGCCCCACCGGGGCAAACCCAACGAGCCGGCCTGGGTGGTCGAGGTGGCCGAGTGTATCGCACAGCAGCGGGGCATCAGCATCGAGGAGGTGGCCATGCAGACCACCGCGAACTTTTATCGACTGTTTCGAGCGGCCGCGCCGGAGGCGCCCGCAGAGATTCGCGACGCCCTGGCCAATGCCGGCCTGGTATAGACTGATGTCAGTGACGGAGGTGAAAGATGAACCTGGAGCCGCTACTCGAGCATGTCGAGCCCGTCGGACAGATACCGCCCGTGGACCGCTGGCATCCGCAGCAGGCCGGCGAAATGGACTTGAGAATCGTTGCCGACGGGCGCTGGATTCACGAGGGCACGGTGATCGGGCGCCCGCGCCTGGTCAGGCTGCTGTCGACCCTGCTGCGCCGTGAAAAGGACGGCCATCATTATCTGGTGACGCCGGTCGAGAAGCAGCGCATCCAGGTGGAGGATCGCCCCTTTGTGATCGTCGATGCCGAACAGGACGCGGGCGATTGGTGGCTGACCACTAACGTCGGCGACCGGCTGTGCCTGGGTGAGGCTCATCGACTCACGGTCAGCGACACCCCTGACGGGGTGGCAGTCCCCGAAGTCGTGGTACGCTTCGGCCTCTCGGCAAGGCTGGGCCGCAACGTTTTCTATCGCCTGGTGGAGGGCGCCGAGGAGCGCACGACCGACACCGGTCGGGTCGAGCTGGGGCTCACTAGCGGTGGTATCTGGCAACCGCTGGGCGAACTGCCAAACGAGGTGTCGTGAGACTCACCGGAGAACAACAGGCGGTCGTCGAACATGGTGCCGGCCACGCCCGGGTAGCCGCCGTGGCCGGTGCCGGCAAGACCACCACACTGGTGGCCCGGGTATTGCACCTGTTGGCCAGCGGCGTGCCTGCGAACCGCATCCTGGTGCTGATGTTCAATCGTTCGGCCCGGGAAGACTTCCAGCATCGCCTGGCGACGCTGGCCCAACCGGGCCAGCGGCTGCCCGATGTGCGCACCTTTCACGCCCTCGGCCATCGGTTGACCGGTAGCCTGACCCGCTGGGGTGCATTGCCGGCGCGGCAGCTGCTCTCCGCCGACTGGCAGGTGGAGCGCTTGCTTCGCCAGGCCACTCTGGAGGTGCTGGAGAACCCGGCGCAGCGTGAGACGGCCCTGGAGGCGGAGACCCTCGAAGCACTTGCTCACTTCTGTGGTCTGGTGAAAGCCGAGATGTTGGCACCGGCGGCTCTCTATGAGCGGCTCGACTTCGGTGACGAGACCCGGCATTTCGTGGAGGCCTTTCAGCGTCTCGAGCAGTTGCTGTCCGACCACGGACTGATGACTTTTTCCGACCTGCTCTACCGGCCACTGCGCGCCCTGGAGGCCGATCCGCAGTTGGCGCAGCGTGTCCAGGGTTACCTTGACCATGTCATCATCGATGAGTATCAGGACATCAACCAGGCGCAGCTGCGTCTACTAGCCATCCTGGCCGGCCGTGACGCCGACGTCATGGCCGTGGGTGATGCCAACCAGTGCATCTACGAGTGGCGTGGGGCCCATCCCGATGCCATGCGTGAACATTTCACTGCCACCTTCGGCGCGGCGACCGACTATCCCCTCTCCACCACCTTCCGCCACGGCCATGCGCTGGCGCTGACGGCCAACCATGCCATTGCCGCCAATCGGCGAAGGCCCGACCAGCTATGCCTAGCCGCACCGGACAACCCCCAAACAACCCTTGCCGTCGAGCAGGGCAGAGAGGCGCTGCCGCAGGCCCTTGCTTCCTGGCAGCGGGAGGGGCGTCGTCTCGATGAGGCTTGTCTGTTGGTACGCAGCTGGGCGCTGTCAGTGCCATTCCAACTGCAGCTGTTGCAGGCGGGTATTCCCTTCCGGCTCTCCCGCGAGGATCGCTTCGTCTTCCGCTTGCCGCTGGTACAGGCTTTGTCCGGCTACCTGCGGGTGGCGCGGGATGCGGCCCTGCTGCACGACCCGGAGCTGGTACGGCGGCTATTGGAGCAGCCGACCCCTTTCGTGGCCCGGGAACGGCTGTCGACGCTGGCCCGACGGCTGGCAGAGACGCAGACGTTCCCCGAACGACACGACCCTCTGCTGTCCGGGCTCAAGCCCCTGCAGCGGCGCAACCTCAAGCGGCGCTGGACACTGCTCTGCGAGCTACCTCGACAGGGTCGCTGGCCCCCCGCTCGGCTGCTGGCTCATGTGGTGGAGAGCCTCGATGCCGAGAAGGTGCTAAAGCGCGCTGCCGCACGTCGCGAGAAGGGCGAGGAGGATGTGCGGTTGCTCGATGTGCTGGTTGAACAGGCCGGTGAAGTGAAGGAGATCGACGCCTTCATTGAACTGCTGGAGCGGCCGGTGGAGAACCACGCCGACGGCGTCTTGATCACCACGGTGCACGGCGCCAAGGGGCTGGAGTGGCCGCTGGTGGTCCTGGCCGGGGCCAATGAGGAGGACTTTCCCCATTACAGCCGCGACAACCCGCTGACCCCGGAGCGCCTGGAGGAGGAACGACGGCTCTTCTATGTCGCCATCACCCGTGCCCGGGAACGGCTGCTCATGCTGCATGATGGGGGAGCGCATCGGCCCAGCCGATTCATCGCCGAGACGGCCTGGCAGGAGTGTGCGCGAATCGATGCCCGCCTGTCGGGTATCGACAGCGATGCCTCGCCGCTGGCCGTGACTTCGCCGTCATTGGTAACACGCTATCTCGAGGCGCTGGGGTTTGATCTGCCGCTTCGGGCTTATGCCGCCTCGACCCTGGCCGAACCTCAAGGTGCCTATGTCACAGGTGCGTTCCTGCCGGGGCAGTGGTTGCGTCATGCGGTCTTCGGTGAAGGGGAAATTGCCGTGGTGGAGGGCGACCCGGCGGATCCGGTCATCGAAGTGCGCTTTGCCCAGGCCGGACGCCGCCGCTTGCTGGCGCGACGTGCCCCCATCGAGATACTGTCTGCGCATCTGGCGGCATCGCCCCCCTGATATCGTCTCTCGAGATCGACCTTCGCGAGAGACCCTCAAGACAAGGAGCCGAACATGAGCCGTGTGCTGATATCCGCTGCGGAGCTTGCCGAATCACTCGAGGCGGGGAAGCCGCCACTCGTGCTCGACTGTCGTGCCCGCCTGGGGGAGTCGGGTGCTGGGCGGCGCCTATGGGAGGCGGGACATATTCCCGCCAGCCAACACCTCGACCTGGACCGCGATCTCGCCGGGCCGCCGGGGGAGGGCGGGCGCCATCCCTTGCCGCTCCCCGATGCCTTCACCGCCGTGGTGCAGCGCCTTGGCATCACGCCCGGCACGGCGGTGGTCGTGGTCGATGACATGGGTGGGCAGTTGGCGGCGGCACGGGCCTGGTGGATGCTGTCCTGTTGGGCCGGCCATCCCGATGTTCGGCTCCTGGATGGTGGCTTGAGGGCATGGCAGGACGCGGGCGGGCCGCTGGTGCTTGGCCGGGAGCCTGCCCCTGAGCCCGCCACGTGGCAACCAAGCTTCGACAATGGGGCCTGGGTCGATGCCGATGCGGTGCTGGCTGGGGGGGGGCTGAAGGTCGATGCGCGCAGCCTGGAGCGCTTTCGCGGCGAGGTCGAGCCCATCGATCCGGTAGCAGGGCACATTCCCGGTGCGGTGTGTCGGCCCAGTGTCGCCAATCTGACTGAAGCAGGGCGCTTCAAGGCAGCCGAGGTCCTCGATGCCGAGCTTCCCCGCGCCGATGCCATTGTCGCCTACTGCGGCTCCGGCGTGACCGCCTGCCACAACATTCTCTCCTACGCGATTGCCGGCCGTCCCTTGCCCCGGCTCTATGGGGGGTCATGGAGCGAATGGATTCGCGACCCGGCGAGGCCGGTAGCGCGGACCTGACTGAGCCAGGAGGTCGTCGGATTTGACCGATCTCGCAGTAGATCAGCGTCAGTTCCGACACTCTCCCAGGCTTGCATTACTCGGAAAGCGAGCCAACACCGTCTGGCCGTGGTGGAAGATGCCGCCCAGAGTTTTGGTGCCACATGCCACATGCCACGGCCGCTGCTCCTGCGGTCTGTCGCGCATTGCCCGTACCAGTTTCTATCCCAGCAAGCCGCTCGGCGCCTACGGCGACGGTGGTACCTTTTTCACCGATGGCGATGAACTGGGCGCCCAAGTCCGATGGCACGCCCTTTCTGCATCAGCCAACTTGAGCCGTTACATGTTGGGGTAGTTGGGGCCGCCGCCGCCCTCCGGTGCCACCCAGTTGATGTTCTGGGCCGGGTCCTTGATGTCACAGGTCTTGCAGTGCACACAGTTCTGGAAGTTGATCTGGAGCTGCGGCTTGCCGTCGTCACCCTCGATCACCTCATAGACACCCGCCGGACAGTAGCGCTGGGCCGGCTCTGCGTACGTCGGCAGGTTTTCGCGAATCGGCAGCGCCGGGTCCTCGAGTCGCAGGTGGCAGGGCTGGTCCTCCTCATGGTTGGTATTCGACAGGAACACCGAGGAGAGCTTGTCAAAGGAGAGCTTGCCGTCGGGCTTGGGATAGTCGATCTTCTCGAACTCGTCGGCCGGCTTGAGCGCTGCATGGTCCGGGGTGGTGTCGTGGAGGTTGGGCAGCTTGCCGCCCAGCAGTTGGTCGACGAAGTTGTAGGCGCCGCCGCCCACGGTGCCGTACTTGTGGATCGCCGGGCCGAAGCTGGCGCTCTCCTTGAGTTCGGCGTAGGCCCAGCTCTGCTCCCACTTCTCGGTGAAGGCGGTGAGTTCCTGGCCGCCCTCATCGCCAGACGCGATGGCCTCGAAGACCGCCTCGGCCGCCACCAGGCCCGACTTCATGGCGGTATGCAACCCCTTGATCTTGGCGAAGTTCAGGGTGCCGGCGTCGCAACCGATCAGCAGGCCGCCGGGGAAGGTCATCTTCGGCAGGCAGTTCAGGCCACCCTTGGTGATGGCGCGAGCGCCGTAGGCGATCCGCTTGCCGCCTTCCAGGTGCTGCTTGAGCACCGGGTGATGCTTCATGCGCTGGAATTCGTCGAAGGGCGACAGCCAGGGGTTCTGGTAGGAAAGGTCCATAATCAGGCCGACCACCACCTGCTGGTTTTCGGCGTGATAGAGGAACCAGCCTCCGTGGGTGCCCTTTGCCAGCGGCCAGCCGGAGCCGTGCAGCACCAGGCCCGGTTCGTGCTTGTCGGCGGGAATATCCCACAGCTCCTTGAGGCCGATACCGTAGTGCTGCGGGTCACGCCCCTCGTCCAGCTTGAACTGCTCGATCAGCTGCTTGCCCAGATGGCCACGGGAGCCTTCGGCAAACAGGGTGTACTTGGCCCGCAGCTCCATGCCCGGCATATGGCTATCCTTTGGCGTGCCATCGGCCGCAACGCCCATGTCGCCGATCAGGATGCCCCGGACCGTACCATTTTCGTCCTGGATCACGTCCTGGGCGGCGAAGCCGGGGAAGACCTCCACGCCGAGTCCTTCCGCCTGCTCGGCCAGCCAGCGGCAGAGGTTGCCGGCGCTGATCACGTAGCGGGCTGACTCTCCACCGTGGTTCTGGCCGTCGGTATTGTGCATGCTCTTGGGCACCAGGGCGTTGGGTAGCTTCTGGGCCTTCTCGGCATCCTTGAGCAGGTAGAGCTCGTCACGAATGGCCGGCGTGGTGAGCGGGGCGCCGCGCTCTTCCCAGTCGGGAAAGAGTTCGGCCAGGGCACGGGGTTCGAAGACGGCGCCCGAGAGGATGTGAGCCCCCACCTCGGAGCCTTTCTCCACCACACATACCGTCAGTTCCTGTTCCGCCTCATTGGCCTGCTGCATGAGGCGGCAGGCCGCCGACAGGCCGGAGGGCCCGGCGCCGACGATCACCACGTCGAAATCCATTGAGTCCCGCTCTACTTGCTCTGACATCCGGTCGCTCCTCACTCATTCGACATCGATTACGGCTTTCCACCAACGTCGATAGTCATTAAAACGGTCGTTTGCTTCTCGATATTCTCCATGATAGGCATAATAGACGACTCAGGACACCCCTACGATGGGCAATGTGCCAATTGCCCTGGCCAAGGTCCGGTTGCTGAAGGGATTGTTGTCGCGGGTCCGCCTGTGGCACATTGAGAGAGTTTTTTCGTTGCGGCACCTATCAAACGCTTGCATGAAACACATGAAGGCAGGTCAGCCGGTTCTAAGGAAGCGTTGACAGATTCGTTACCACTTCGGGCAGATCAGCGAGTCCCTAACCAGACGGTTCACAGAGCGAACCAAGCGAGGACACCATGAAAGTACTCGTCGCGGTCAAACGCGTCATCGACTACAACGTCAAGATCCGCGTCAAGGCGGACCACACGGACGTCGACCTCACCAACGTCAAGATGGCCATGAACCCCTTCTGCGAA
>NZ_QPKI01000009.1 GCF_003339685.1 Halomonas sp. DQ26W
CTTCGGCCTGCTCGGTGGCTTCCTGCTCGGCGAGAGCGTCTGCTTCGGCCTGCTCGGTGGCTTCCTGCTCGGCGAGAGCGTCTGCTTCGGCCTGCTCGGTGGCTTCCTGCTCGGCGAGAGCATCAGCCTCGGCCTGCTCGGTGGCTTCCTGCTCGGCGAGAGCGTCTGCTTCGGCCTGCTCGGTGGCTTCCTGCTTGGCCAGGGCATCGGCTTCGGTCTGCTCATCGTCTTCCAGCTCGATTAGTAGCTCTTCCTCCATTTGATCAGCAGGTTCAGTCAGTTGACTGAGTGTGATGATCTCTTCATCGGCAGCCGACGACAGGGTCGCCTGGACAAAGGCTGGGCTCATCAATGACAGCGAGGCGAAAATTACCACGGGCTTCCTTAAAAGGTGCATGCGATGTTTCATATCGGTTCTCCTGAACCAGCACTACCCGGGCATGATGACGATTATCTGGGGTCAACGGTGCCAGCGCGGTTTTATTCACGATGTTGGTGAGCGACAAATTCCCAGTAGGCTAGCTAGCGCTAGCTGTGATTGGGGATGGTTCTGGCAAGAAGAGGAAGGCTACTTGCTGAGCAGCGCGTGCTCGTTGAAAGTAATATGGCGAGCCGATATGGGGCGTTTCCGCCTTCTTGTCAGGTCTATTCACTGTAGATCGTGGCATCCCGGTCATCTGTTCGGTAACACACATCGGCAACCTATTTTTCGATGTGGCTTTTTCCGAGAGCCCGGTTGGCATCACTTGTAAACGCCCCGCAGCAAGACGTTGATGCACTAACGCTATTTCATCTCGAAGCCGCGCTTGGTCAGAAACTCACGCATATGGACGCGCAGCTCGCTGTCGTCGGTGTAGTAGCCCTCCTTGAGAATCGCTTCCACCGGTAGCCGCGGCTTGACGTCAGGCTCGTGCGGCGGATAGCCGAGGCACATGCCGAACACCAGGTAGATGTGCTCCGGCAACCTGCTGTGGGCTCCATTGGCGGCTTCTATTGCGGAAAGCCTGATCTTCCCTGACCAATATCGTCACGATGGCGCGCCTGGCTTGTACAGCCCCTTCAGGGGCTGGCACTCAGGTGCAAAGGAGAGACCATGGCCGCCGTCTAGCAGCTAAGCCGGTGATCCTGGTGGTGGCAGAGATGAGAACGGCACCCTTGCAAATCGCGCACCGCTTGACCGGGGCACCAGTCGGTAGTGTGATGAGCCCTGGCGGCGCTTTCGCCACTCTCCTGCCTTGCCAGCCAAGAGACCTCCATGCAAAAAATACTGCTCGTCGACAACGGTTCCCTGCGCCCCCAGGCCACACTCAATCTGCGTCGACTTGCTCACGCCCTGGGCCAGGCCACCGGTGAAGCAATTGAAGCCACTTCGCTACTGCACTCCTACAAGATCCCCCCCGAAAAACTTGACGGCCATAAGGCCGTGACATTGGGGCCGCTCGCAGAGCGGCTAGCCGCAAAGGGTGTGACCGAGCTGCTCATTCTGCCGTTCTTCTTCGGTCCCAGTCAGGCACTGACCCACTACCTTCCCGAGCGCTTGGCCGAAGTACAGGCCAGCTACCCACAACTGGGCGTCAAGGTGGCCCTGCCGCTGGTCGATACTCAGGCGCCGGTGGACCTGCGCCTGGCGCAGCTGCTGGCGGAGAACGCGCGTGAAAGGATGGAAGAGCTGTCGCAACCAAAAGTCGTTCTGGTGGATCACGGCAGTCCGATCCCGGAGGTAACGGCGGTGCGCAACTATCTCGCCGGTCAGCTCAGCGTGCTGCTGGCCGATGAGGTCAGTAGCGTCAGCTTTGCCTCCATGGAGCGCCGTGACGGCGAAGCCTACCGCTTCAACGAGCCGCTGCTGGTCGATCTTCTGGCCTCTCCCAACTTGGCCCACTGCGACGTGATCCTTTCCATGCTGTTCCTCTCTCCCGGTCGCCACGCCGGCGAAGGGGGCGATATCGCGGGGATATGCGAACAGGCCAAAGCCAGAGCACCCGGCCTGAGCGTTACAGCCACCCGACTGGTGGGTGAGAATGACGCCATCGTGGATCTCCTCGTCACCCGACTGCGACAAGCCTTGGCTGGTAAGCCACTGCTGGCGGAGATGCCCTCTGCCAGCGCGTCTTCCTGACCCCTATCGACCGAGCACGGCAGCCCAAGCACACCAGAGGCGCGACATCAGAGCAGTGCTTCTTAGAGGTTGGCTGGACAGCTCTGCCACCCAGCACGCCGAGTCACTACTGCTCGGCGATGAAAGTCAGGCGCGGCGCCGGGCAGGTGATAATGCCTGTTAAACCCAAAGATACGACAGCCCCCCAATCTGTGTATGCTGACGAACATACGCCAGTCCCCAATCTGGGTATGCTTACGTACGTCCACTGATCTTGGTGGAGTCCTCTCGTTGACTGTCGGCCGTCTCGGCCGGGACCTTCCTGTCGCCTCCTCTAGGTCCAGACCTGAGGTTTGCGATTCATGCTTCCTGATTCCCTTAAAGCCATACTCGACGCCGCCACTCCCCCCGATGATGCCCGTCAATCGGCTGTTGTGTACTGCGAGGGCAACTTCTCGCGCATCGATGGCAAGACAGCCAACGGCCTGGTGCGCAGCAGCGAGCGGTATCACATTCTTTCCGTCATCGACAGCACCCTAAGCGGCGAAGACGCAGGCACCACCCTAGGCGAGGCTGCGGCGGGTATTCCCATCGTGGCCGATCTGGCGGCGGCGCTCTCAGCGACCAATGCCCTTCCCGACGTGCTCATCTTCGGACTTGCCCCGCTGTCGGGCCTGATGTCCGAGGCGGACCGCGCGGTGGTGCTGGAAGCCGTGGCCGCTGGCATCGGCGTGGTATCCGGACTGCACGAGTTCCTCGCAGACGACCCGGAGATCTCGGCGGCGGCACTCGCCAGCGGTGTAGTACTGCATGATATCCGTCGCCCTCGCCCAACCAAGCACCTGCGCATGTTCGATGGTGCGATCGACAGCGTCGACTGCGTGCGCATCGCCGTGCTGGGCACCGATGGCGCGATCGGCAAGCGCACCACTTCGACGCTGCTCACCCAGGCACTCAACGACGCCGGGATTCATACCGTGATGGTAGGGACGGGGCAGACCGGCCTGATGCAAGGCGCCGCCTATGGAGTGGCACTAGATGCCATTCCCGCTCAGTTCGGTGTCGGCGAACTGGAGGGGGCGGTGGTCGCCGCCTATGAGGGCGAGCACCCCGCCGTCATCGTGATCGAGGGTCAAGGCGCCCTCAGCCATCCCGCCTACCTGAGTTCGACGGTAGTGCTCCGCGCCAGCCGGCCACAGGCCGTGATCATGCAGCATGCCCCGGCCCGCCGAATGCTCAGTGACTATCCGCAGGTACCGATGCCGTCACCCTTCTCTGAGATCAGGCTCATTGAGCTGTTCGGCAAGACCCGGGTCATTGGGCTTGCCATCAACCATGAGGACATGACCCAGGAAGAGGTCACGGCGGCCATCGCCCGCTATGATATCGAGCTCGGCCTTCCCGCCACCGACGCGCTGTGGCACGATCCCTCGGCACTGGTGGCGATGGTTACCACCGCATTTCCCACACTCCAGGCGCGTCAATCACTGGAAACGGCGTGACCTGCCCGCGCATCGAAGTCGACCTGGCAAAGATCGAGGTGAACGCCCGCGCCCTAGTCACTCTCTTGTCCGCCCGCGGCATCGACGTCACCGGGGTCACCAAGGCGACCCTGGGCTCTCCCGAAGTGGCAAGGGCCATGCTCGCAGGGGGGGTGATGCGTCTCGGTGATTCGCGGATCGACAACCTCGAAGCAATTCGTGACGCGGGCATCCAGGCCCCGCTGACACTGCTGCGTTCGCCCACCCCCGACCAGGCGGATCGGACGGTTGCTTGCGCCAGCGTTAGTCAGGTGAGCGAGCACGAGGTGGTAAAGGCCCTGTCGGCGGCAGCGGGCAGGCTCGGTAGCATTCACGGCCTGGTGCTGATGGTGGAGCTGGGCGACCTGCGCGAGGGCATACTGCCGGAGAATGTCCTCGACTTCGCCCGTTATATATCGCGCATCCCTCATGTCACGCTTGCCGGCCTCGGCACCAACCTGGCGTGCCGTGCCGGCGTCGTGCCGAGCGCCGACAACATGGGCGAGCTCTCTGCGCTCGCGGCCCTACTCGAAGGCGCGCTGGGCCTGCACCTGCCGATCATATCCGGCGGCAATTCGGCCAATCTCGCCTGGGCCATCTCAGCGCCCGCTGGCCGAGTCAACGACCTGCGGCTCGGCGAGTCGATCCTGCTGGGCTGCGACCCCCTCACGCGCAAGCCCCTGAACGGCCTGCACACCGATGCCTTCTCCCTGGTGGTGCCCATCATCGAGTCGCTGGCCAAGCCGACGGCGCCTCGCGGCGCCATCGGCGAGGCCGCTTTCGGCGTGCCGACGCCAATGCACGAACGCGGCACCATCATCCAGACGATCGCCTCAATCGGGCGGCAGGACGTCGACCCGGCTGGTCTGACTCCCCCTGTCGGCGTCAGAGTGCTAGCCGCCAGCAGCGACCACTTGGTGCTGGAAACCCAGCACCGTCAGGCACCCGGCGAAGAAATCCGCTTCGGGCTCGATTACTCGGCGCTGCTGCGGGCGATGACCTCTCCCTTCGTCGTGGCCACGTTCACTGCGACGAAACGTCACGCGCCTTCTTTTTCACCCTTTCTTCCACCCTCTATTCCATCAGTCGTGACGCCATCCCCGGCCATTCCGTGATCTCTGTCATCGTCTTGATCACCGCTTATCTCCGTTGGCGCTTTTCTCAACTTCCGGCTTGGCCGAGCCCTGGTGTTCCAGGCGGGTGGCCTCATCGAGGCGCGGATGGTTGTCGAGAAACTCACGGTGTGGGTCCGGCAGGGCGTCCAGGGCCTGGAGGGTGTGTGTCAGCACGTGGATGGCAGCCAGTACGTCCTGGGTGTTGCCGGTCTCGGAAATGGTATGCATGTTACGGATGGGAAAGCCGATAGATGTGGCGGCGCAATCGATGGCGGCCAGCACGCCGGCCATGCCATCGGTACCGGTGTCGGCGCCGACGATGTCGCGTTGCATGGGAATGCCGTGCTTTGTGGCCGTGATTTCGATCAGGCGATTGAGCTGTTCGCTGGCGATGGCGCCCACCGACATGGTAAAGCCCTTGCCCATTTCCAGCGGCTGCATGCGCCGGTCGCCGATGCCGGGGGCGGCCGCGTAGTCGTGGTTCACGTCAACACCGATGACCACGTCCGGGCGCAGCTCCCCGGCCAGCACACGGCTGCCGAAGCGGCCAATCTCCTCGTAGCTGGCAATGGCGAACAGCAAGCGCACCTGCTCGGTACCGCCGGCCTCGGCGATCAATCGCGCCACTTCGGCGGTAACGAAGCAGCCCAGGCCGTTGTCCAGATAGGCGCCAAAGAAGGTGTCGGGACTGAAGCCGTGGCGGATGGGTCTGTCGAAGATGATCGAGTCGCCGGGACGCACGCCGAGGTTGAGCACCTGCTGCTTCTTGTTTTCGCCATGGATCTGTAGATCGAGGTAGATCTGCTCTTTCTTGATACCCTTGCTGCCGTCGCGCTGAGCCGGGTCTGAAAAGTGAATGGCGCCCAGCGCCTCAACGGTGCCGCCCTGGATGATGCGGTAGCAACCGGGGTTCTCCGGGTCCTCACTGAACAGCTTGACCTCGTGGCCGATCAACACATTGGCCAAGAAAGCGTCGGTGTTGATCCAGATCTTGCCGTCATCCCCGATGTTGCGCACCTGCATGCGAATCTTGTCGGCGTGGCCGATGATCATCACCTTGAACAGGTCGTCCCGGCCGGGGTGGGTATCCAACACCACGCCGGCATGCCCTTTGTACTGGTGCAGCTGCCAGTCGCCGGGGGCAAAGGTATCGAAATAGGGCTTGAGCACGCCGTAGGTCATGGCACCCTCCAGCCCGACGGGACTGGGAGCATCCAGAATCTGCTGCATTAGATTGAACTGCTGTTCCGGCATGGGCCGGTCCCAGGGCTTGGTCGTCTCGCTCATTGTTTCCTCTTTGCTACGTTCGGGATGGATATTATCCGTAGTCTGACAGATTCCATGAAAGCCGACCTGACGGAAAAAAGAAGGCAAGGCCTATGGCCTTGCCTTCGTTATGCTGATGGATCGGGGTCTCGAGTCTGGGAAAGCTCTTACATGCCCCAGGCTTCCGAAAGGGTCATATCGCCATCCACTTCGCTGTAGCGATCCTCATCGTACTCGTTGGTGTCTTCCAGCTCTTTCTCACCATAGGTCCGCTGGAATACCAGTTGATCGTCCTCCAAATCCATTTCCGCCAGCGGCAGGGCGATGTCTGTTCCACCCATGCCCCAGAAACCTCCAACGGTTACGACCGCATGAAGATCGCCGGTGTCGTTATGCTTGACCACGTCCTGGATATCGCCAATTTTCTTATCTTCCATATTGACGACGGTCATGCCTTCCAGTTCGCTGACCTGCATGAATCGCAGTGACTCATCCAGAGGGGCCTCGCCCAGGCGCCCTTCATCGAACGCGTCGTCAGCATCGGTCGCAGGCATTTCACCCGCCTCATCGGTTTTCAGGCTCTCGGCGTCCATGTCTTCATAATCTTCGACATCGTCACCTTCAGCATCCAGCTCTTCCCGATCATCATCGAGGGTATCCTGGGGCTCCTCCGTCACCTGGTTGGGCTGCTCTTCGCTCATTGCTGCATCGCCGTTGAGCTCGGTAGCGTCCTCGGCGTCCTGGGCCAGAGCACCACCTGCAAGGCCGGCGGAAATTGCGCCGATGGCAATCGCCAGTATTGTTCTCTTCATTTCGTTCCTTCTCATGGCACTCCCTCCTAGAGTTAAGAATTACCTTATCAACATAGGTCGCCAACCATGTCCGATACAGAAGAAGTGCGCAGCAAAACGTCAGCAAAAGAAATCGCTCCGTCACGAATCTTAAAGTTTTATTCGATCGCTGGTTATTCGTAGTGTCATAGCCCGAGGTAGGCTCCGAATGATGCGAAGCTGCCGGTGATCCATGACATCACCACCGATACCCAGAACTCTCCGACCTTCACTGGAAGCGCGAGTGCGACCATGGATCCGCTGGACAGCGACAGAAAGAGCCACTTGTCGCCATGGCAAAGTCTCACCGCGCTCAGCCGTGCCGACTGCCGAGAATATGGTGCAGGCTGCCGCACTCCACCATGGGGTCATCGCAGTTGATCACGATCTCCGAACGGGCCAGGACGTGGCTCTTGCCGGTGATAGTGTTCTCTACCACCTGGTGCTTACCGCCGGCCTCGCGGGCCTCGATGAACTGTCCGATGAAGCCCGTTTCCCGCAAAGAGACGGTTTCCAGCCGGTCGCCGGGCTTGATGGTGCCTTCGTGGTGCATCAGCGCCAGCCGGGCCGAGGTACCGGTGCCGGTGGTGCTGCGACAGATCACCCCGGGGTGCACGTAGGTGGCCGAGCGCGAACGGTAGAAGTCATCTGTCACCTGATCGACCGGCCCCATGAAATGCAAGAAGGGCAGCGGTCCCACATCGCCCAGCGTGTAATGGGAGAAACCACTGCGAGCCTGGATCGCCTCGACGATGCGATGGGCACATTCGGCCAGCGCCCGTTCCTCCTCGCGCTTGAGCGAGAAGCCCAGTTCGGCGGCATCCACCAGGGCATAAAAGCCGCCGCTATAGGCAATGCTGTAGGTCACGTCACCGATGGAGGGCACATAAATGGTGGCGCGGTGGGTGTCGATGTAGCTGGGCAGCCCGCCACAGGTGATGGCTTCCACCACGCCCTTCTCCACGTGCGCCACAATCTGCACCAGCCCCGCTGGCGACTCCAGCATGAAACGCTGGCGTCCTTCCTGCTTGGGGATCAGGCCGCTCTCCAGCAGTGCCGTGGCCGTGCAGATCGTATTGGAGCCGGAGTAGATGGGG
Source organism: Halomonas sp. DQ26W (assembly GCF_003339685.1). Classification (GTDB taxonomy): domain Bacteria; phylum Pseudomonadota; class Gammaproteobacteria; order Pseudomonadales; family Halomonadaceae; genus Halomonas. The sequence continues at coordinate 7,927 of NZ_QPKI01000009.1, forward strand.
TAGCCCATCACCTCCATGATGATGTAGCCCATGCTGGCCTTGGGGTCGGTGGCCGGAACGATGAGGTCCACCGACATTTCGGGAATGCCGTAGGGTTCGTCCAGCAGCAGCCGGCGCAGGCCATCGGCGTCGTTTTCCAGATACTCCATCTGCTGTCGCACCGTGTCGCCGGGCAGCGGATCGATGCCACCGATCACGATCCGGCTGACGTCGCCGCCGGCATGGGTATCGATCAGGCGCAGCGTCAGTTCGTGGCTCATGCCTTCTCCTCGAGTGCGTAGGGTGCGCCGTGCTCGGCCCATTGGGAGTCGGGCACGATAACGATCTTGCCCAGGTAGTTGCTGTCACGATTGACGAAGTAGGTTTCGGCCTCGTGCAGGTCGGAGAGCTTGAAGGCCGCATGCAGCACCGGCTTGAGCTGACCGGTACGAATCCATGCTATCAGTTGCTCCGCCTCGTCGCGGGTGCCGTGCGAGACGCCGAATATCTGAACCTGGTAGAGGTAGATCCGCGTCCACATGATTTCGCTGAGGTTGCCACCACTGGCCCCGGCGATGGAAAGGCGCGGATAGCTGGAGCGGCGCTTCATGTCGACGATCATGGCGTCGATGAAGCGATCCGTCATCTCGCCGCCGACCAGGTCCATCACCGCGTCGATCGGGGCGCCATCGGTGGTTTCCAGCACCCGGTCGACGAAGGTGGGCAGGTCGCCGCGATCGATCACCGCCTCGGCGCCCAGCGCGTGCAGCGCCTCTGCCTTGTCGAGTTGGCTCACGGCATAAGGGACCGCGCCGACGATACGGCACAGCTGTATCAGTGCAGTGCCCACACCGCCGCTGGCGCCACTAACCAGGACCCGGTCGCCGGAAGAAACGTTAGCCGAGGTCATCATGTGATAGGCGGTCTGGTAGGAACACATGCCCATCGAGGCCAGTTCCGCATCGCCCAGGTCGGGGTTGCCCACCGTATGGAACTGGTCGGAGGGCACCGCAACGTACTCGGCGAAGCCACCGTCTGCGCCATGGCCGTAGTAATCCGGCATCAGGTTGAGGTCGCGTCGCGCATCGGGGTAAAGATTGAAGTCCAGCAGTCCGCGCTGGCCGATACGCCCGGGGTCTACCCCTTCGCCCACGGCCGCCACACGCCCGGCCACGTCGGCGCCCTGGATGCGCGGAAAGGTTAGCGTCGCTGAGCCGCCCATGGCGAAGGAGGTCACCTCCCCCTTCTCCTTGGTGGGGTAGAGGCCTTCACGGGCCTTGCGGTCGGTATTGTTCTTGGCCGTCGCCGTGACCCGCACCAGCACTTCGCCCGGTCCGGGCCTCGGCGTGGCCACATCATCACGATAGACGAGCTTGTCGAGGCCACCATGGCCGGTGAGCAGCATCGCTGCCATCGTCTCAGGCACGTTTTCTATCAGAGTATCGGATGCCACGCTCCACCTCCTGGGTTGCCGGGAAAAGCCGATTGAACCACGACCCTAGCCCCCGGAAACATCACCTGGCCAGACGATTTCTTTCTGTATTGCATGGTTTTCGTGTCACTTCTTTCTCCTGTGTGACGGAGTGAAGAAAGGCGAAACAGGAGGCAGCCACCAATATTGATAGGGTGCATCTGCTCGGCTGGGTGGCTAAGCTCATGACTGGACGAGGCACAGGGGTAAGGAGACACCACAATGCGTGACTGGCTGATCATCAATGGCAAGGCGGGCGATGGAAAGCGCGGGGAGTCTTTCTGGAAGACTCACCTGAATGCCGCCGGCATGCACGACTTCACGGCACGCGATTTGACGGAGCCGGGCTGGGACAGTGATATCTGCGCAGGGGACCGTGTGCTCGTCGCCGGAGGCGATGGCTCAGTCAACCGTGTAGCAGCGATATGCGTCGAGCAGAAAGCAATACTGGCAGTGCTGCCCTCTGGAACGGCTAACGACTTTTCCCGCAATCTGGGCCTGCCGGAAGACCCGGCGGAGCTATGTAGGCTGGTCGCTTCGGGCCAGATCACAGCCATCGACGTGGCCTGGGTCAACGACCATCTATTCCTCAATGTCGCTCACATCGGATTCGGCACCTTCCCGGCCCGGGAGGCCTCCCATGGGCATAAGCGCCGGTGGGGCCGCTTCAGCTATCTTTTCACCTTGGCGCAGCAGTTAGGCTTGCAAAGAGGCATTCATGCCCGCATCGAGTGCGACGAGCAAGTCGCCGAGGGACGCTGGCTCACCATTGCCATTGCCTCGGGCGCCTACTTCGGTGGCGGGCACCACATTGCCGAAGCCAGAATCGATGACGGCCATCTGGACGTAGTGGCAGTGCGCCAGCGCTCCTGGCTGCCTCTGATGTTTATTTTCATCACGACTCGCCTGCTGAGACGTACACCTCGCCGTCACGACACCGTAGTGCACTTCAAGGCACCTCAGTGCCGTGTCCAGCTTCGCCACGAACATACCCTGACCGCGGATGGCGAGGACATGGGCCTCATAGCAGACGTTTTCGCCTTCACGCGGCGCGGAGTGCTCAAGGTGCTGTGCGAACAACTTACTCCGCCCCAGCCTCTCATGCTGAGGAAGCAGCGCTTCACGCCCAGCGACACACACCCGATGGCATGGTCAAGCTCCGGACCATTCTGAGGGCTCACTCGTTCACGCATTGGGCAAATGTAAAATGACACCGCGTAACCCACCACTGCCGGCCCACAGCTTGCCCAGGGCGATCGGCAACGGAACCAGCGCTTGCCGGCCGCCCCGGGTCACGCCGACAGCTGAGTCGATGCTGAAGCTTGTCATACGCCTGCTGCCCTGCTGTCCCGCTTTGCTGCTCGTACCGTGACGAAATGATTTCCCGGCGCTGTTCACGGAACTTGGTGGGCGCGTCGCTATCGTGCACGCAGCAGCCAGGAGGCGAGGGCCACACCCACCAAGCCGATGACGGCACCGGGGAAGGCGCCCAGGCCAAGGCTGACCCCCAGGCCGATGAGTAACGCCGTACCGCCCGCGAGAATGGCCGGTGTGCTGGTTGCGTGTGGCACATCCTGCTTACGGTAGCGCTCGAAGGCCACCACCACGAGCATTACCGGTGTGACCATCAGTATGCAGAGCCCAAGCCACTCCAGCCGGCCAATCCAGAAGCCCGGCTCACCGGGCAGGCCGGCATCGATCAGCCAGCCCAGGCGCATTCCCAGCCAGGTGGCAGGCAGCTCCGCGAACTTGTGCCAGAGATAGAGCTGCAACCCCAGGGCGCCGAACACCGCCATCCAGCGCCCCATGTGCTGGCGCTTGAGGAAGTTGCGCACCGGCGTCTCGAGGAGCACGACCAGGCCAACCTGGAGCCACATCACGCCAAGCAGCGCCAGGGTCGGCGGCAGCAGGTTAGTGTGGCCTCCGACGTTGCCGTTGACCATGGAGACGGGATAGCCGGCCGCCACGGCCAGCCCCAACCAGGCCAGCCCGAGCAGCAGAAGGCCCAGGCCGGTGCGACGACCGAAGAAGCGGCTATGCCACCAGGCGATACCGAGCTGCTGCGGCAACACCCAGACAAGGACAATGTTGACCCAGCCGAAATAGTCATGGGTGTCGGTGACCAGTGCGCCGAATTTGAGCAGGTCGGCGGCGCCAGTGGGCCGGGCGCGCAGCAGGTCGACGATGGCAATGAGCAGGACCAGGCCGGCAACAGCCTTGAGTCCCCAGCGACGGTCGGCCCAGACGCAGAGCGGCAGCAGCAGCTGTACCCCAAGCAGGATCAGCAGAAACCAGAGGTGAACGGTCAGCGAGTGGTTTAGGGGTCCAAGGACGCCATCCCTGGTGAAAAGAGCAGTGAGCGCAAAGCCGGTCAGAACCGCCAGGTAGCTGACGGTGGGCCGCGCCAGACCCAGGGCACGGTCCGCCCACCAGTGCAGGTGGGGCCTGCCCCTCTCCAGCCGTTGCTGCACGCCTTGGGAACTGACCGCGGCAGAGACAAAAACGAACAGCGGCACCACCTGCACCAGCCAGGTATACAGTCCAGCCGGTGCCCAGACGTCGAGGATATGGTCGGTATCCACCAGGATGCCACCCTCGACACGGGGCAAGGTCGCCGCCCAATGCCCGAGCACCACGATCAGCAGTGCCAGGGCTCGCAGGGCATCCGGGTAGGGGTCCCGTTGGTCTTCTGCCGTTTCCTTGTGTTGTGCATGGTGCTTTGGCCACGCGTCGCTCACAACCTGCCTCCCTCTCCCTGGCTGTCCTGGCTGTCCCGGCTCTTCATGCCTTGCTGCCACTTCCGGCCTTGATCCTGTCTCCCTGTCGTCGATTCCCGGCGTGAGGAAACGTCGCTTTCGCCAGCAGCCTAGCCGAAAGCGTCGCCGCCAACCAAGATAACCCCCTCCACCGATATTCGAACAAGTTCGGGTTAGCTGCTGCGTTGATTGGTCATGCACCGTGCGTGAGGCGGCCCTGCGCCCCTTCAGTCAGTGATGCTTCACACGCCAGATTCGCCAGGCCAGGAGTCCGATGATCAGCACACCCAGAGGCGCCAGCACGGCGGCGGCGGAGTAGGGGGCTATTACGATGCCAAGGGCCCCGAGGCTCTGCAGCCCCAGCTTGAACAGGCTGAAGAGGTAATAGCTGATAACGATGATCGACAGCCCCTCCACCGCCTTCTGGATCTTGAGCTGACTGCTGGCACGCTCGTTGAGGCTACGCAGAATGTCGGAGTTCTGCTCCTCGATCTCCACCTGGGCCCGGGTCCTGAGCAGGTCGTTGAGCCGCGCCACGCTCTCGGCCAGGCTCTCCTGGCGACGATTGATAGCCACGCAGAAGTGCACCGTGGGGCGGAAGCGGCGCAAGATGAAGGTGCCCAGCCGCGGGCGGTCACCGACCCGGGTCTCGCGCAGCTCCTCGATACGGGTGTAGACGATGCGGGCGTAGGCCTCAGTGGCGCTGAAGCGCTGTCGCGTGCGGGCACCGCTGTGCTCCAGCCGGGCCGAGAGCAGTGCGAGCGGCGCCAGCAGCGGGCGCGGCGTGGTTTCCTGCTGCTCGGCGTTGCGCTCCGAGAGCTCGCCGAGTTCGCTCTCGTAGCCCTGCATCTCGGCAGCAAGCTCCTTGGCCAGAGGCAGCGACAGGGAGGCCATCATGCGGTACGTCTCGATCTCCAGCAGGCGACGCACCATGCGACCCAGGCGGAAGGCGTTGAGCCGGTGGTTGACCAGTAGCAGGCGGTTGACGCCTGCCTCAGTAAGGCGAAAGTCGCTCCATACGGTGGCATCGCCCCCGCCCACCTGAGAGCCGGCTGGGTCGTTGAAGCCGTAGGCATCGGTCTTGCCGACCCAGGAGGCCTCCGACTCCACCAGCACCAGGCTGGCGTTGATCAGCGCCTCACGATGGGCCTCGACGATGGTCTCGAGCAAGCGCGGCGGGGTGGGCCAATGCGCGGCGTCGGACGATGGCTTGGGCACCAGCAGGGTGAGGGTGAAGAATTCGGTATGCCGCTCCCACTTCAGGGTCATGCCCTCGAAGGTCAGGATTTGCTGCACGGAAGCGGTATCGAGCGCCAGCCCCGTCATCTCGCCCAGCTGAGCCAGGATGGCGTCAAAGCCACCGCTTTCATCCAGAAAAGCGTAGTGGTGGAGGTAGGCCGGCTCCGAGAAATAGATGGAGGGTCGGGCGTGCAATTCGTTGTGCAGGCGTTCTCGTTGAGGGTGCATGTCGGGACCTGAAAGGTAAGTTGTTACCCGAGATTAAGGTCTCGAGACCGCCAGGCCAACCGCTATCGTGAAAACGCCTCGTCAAGCCCGACTTCATCCTGCCGTCGATACCGGGGGGCGGCATGCTGTTCGGCAAGCGGCTATTCGTACCGGACACCCGGCAGACGCCACGGGTCAATTGCGCTAATCTGGAAACCTGACTCACTATCTCTGCCTGCAAGGGAGACTTACCATGAGTGAGCACATTTCGCTCGTGATCGTGCCCGTAGATGGCTCACCCACTGCCGACGCTGCGACACGTCACGCTGTAATGCTGGCCCGCCTGCTGCAGGCATCACTGCAACTGCTGCATGTCATGCCCCTGAATCCTCCCGAACTCAGCGACCTGCCCGCCAACAGGCAAGCCGAGGCCGACCGAGACCGCTCACTGCGCCTGGAAGCCGCCAAGAATGCCTTCTCGCGTGCCAGGCAGGTCATCGCCCCGTCGTTGAAGATAGCCATCGACGAGGTGACCCTGGAGGACAACACCTTCATTCGCCATCCGGCACGCGCCATCGTCGAACACGCCCGGAGCCACGAGGCATGCCTACTGGTTATAGGTGCCCGACATCTCAGCGAAATGGGCAAATTCGTGGAGGCCAGCGTCAGCAATGAGGTGGTCCATAAGGCTCCCTGTCCGGTCACCGTGGTGCATGCCGAAGCGGCCCCCGAGGATATCCAGCATATCGGCCGAGTGCTGCTGCCGGTGGATGGCTCACGTCACAGCGACAGTGCCGCCATTCTGGCAGGCGATCTGGCACGCAGTGCCAATGCGGTAGTAGAGCTGCTGTTCTGTCGCCCGACGGGCATGCCGCTACAACAGGGCGACGACGCCACCGACGAGGCCGAACACATCTTCAGCCGCGCTCGCAAGGTGCTGGGCAATGTGCCAGCAGGTATCATCGAGCAGGTGTTGGCCGGAGAACGCTATGCCGAGGCCATTATTCAGCAGGCCAGGCGCCACGAGGACTACCCGGTGATCGTGATGGGCCGAAGGGGGCTTGGCACATGGCGGGAAAAGCTGATAGGAAGCGTCAGCCATCGGGTGATCGACCAGGCGCCATGTCCGGTCACCGTTGTGGTCTGAGCCGACCAGCGGCCTATCAGCCGCCTGCTTCGTAGGCGGCCTTGAGCCGGTAGAACTCGGTGACGATATCCTCCATGGCTGACGCGTCATAGTCACACAGCCCGCTGACTACCAGTTTCTTCGAGCCGCTGCCGACCTCCTCCCCACCATCGGTGATGCGAAACTGCAGGGTCACGTCGCCGCGCTTGCCGTTCACCGCCATGCTCGACTCCACCAGATCAAGCGATGGCCGGACCAGCTCCACTCGTTGCAGCGAGAACCCCATGCAGTCGTAGATCACCAGCGGGCGACGCGGATTGAACATGACGCCCTTCTCTTCTAGCAGCGGCTTGAGCACGTGGGGAAAATTCTTGCCCGAAAAGGCCACGTAGCAGCGGGTGAAGGCCTCCACCGCAGTCTCGTCCTGTGTCGTTTCACCGCTGCGGGTCACATCGAGATAGCGCTTGCCGCCATCGTCGCTGACACCGATTTGCCCGCTTTGATCCTCCTCCAGGCGCAGCGTAGTCCCGTCACCGACCATGCTGCGGAAATGGAAATCCATCTCCCGGGAAAGGCCGAAGCGACTTAGCACCAGGGCGAACAGCAGATCGCCAGGAACACAGAAGCGACGCGCTTGCGGGTCGTGAATAGGATTGAAGTCGCCCGCGACACTCTTGGCGAAGTCGCTCGCTTGCCGTGCGGTGATGCGAACGCGCGAATCCGTTTGCGTATAGTAGGAATCAAGAAACATATGTGGTCCGGCCAGCCCTGGATTATGTGCCACAAAGTAGCGGTGACGATGCCATAAAAACCCCGCACGCGCAGCCACGGGGCCAGACATGGATTTACAGGAATCGTACAGTTTATAAAATCCCCGCTCGCGAAGCCACGGGGATCATGGTGCTGATGGGCACCAATTTCCTGCTCAACCGTGCGTGGACGCAGCGCTGGATCGACCGCGAACTGCCCCATGTCTCGGTAACCTGGTCCGCCGGCTGGAGCCTGTAGCCGGAGCGTGGAAGATGCGCGTTCCGAGGCAGATGCCCGTCAACCGCTTCACCGGGCTGGCAACAGGCGATGGAAGGCATGCCCGTTTCAGATCCGCGCTAGGAGGCTGAAAGGTATGCTATCTTGGCAAATCTTTCGGCTTGCGTTGACGGCCCAGATGCAGCGAGTTCACCACTTCATGACGCAATGCGTCTATTGTGCAGATATGTAGCATTGATGTAAGACTGTTACATTCGAGGAGCATGACATTGCCGAGGGCCGAATCAAATCTCGGCAAGGGATCGGGGGAATTCACTATCAATACGCGCAAGATGTCCTGGCCAATGCCGTCACGCCTGAGGCCAGAGATACGGAGATCATCGCCGTTATGCATAGGGATGGTCTCGACAGTTCTATACACCGCGCCGCGCTACACGCCCAGTCTCGGGGAAGGTTCCGCGTGCCTGCATTGAAGCGACTTCTGCTGCTGGCCCTGCTGCTGGCACCCTCCGTCAGTGCCAATGAGCATCAGGTATCGCTGATCGCTCACCCGGATGTCGATACTCGTACCTTGACCCGCGATATCACACGCGCCATCTTCGCCATGCGCCAGCGTACCTGGCCTGATGGACAGGCCGTGCGCGTATTCGTCCTGCCTAATAATCACGCCGTGCACGGACGTTTTACCAAGGAACGCCTGGCCGTCTATCCCCACCAGTTGCAGTTGGCCTGGGACCGCATGGTCTTTTCGGGTACCGGGCAAGCACCCAATAGAGTCAGCAGCCAATCCGAAATGCTGGAGCGCATCGCGACCACGCCCGGCGCCCTTGGGTATCTGGAAAGGGAGTATCTGGATGATCGAATCCAAGTTATTTCGATGGAGTAGCCGTTGCTCACCCCTGTTGGCTGCACTGGCACTTGGGGTGCCGGTCGCTGCTGCGGAGGAGGAGAGTCCATTAGATACATTGCAAATGCATGGATTCCTCAGTCAGGCTCTGGTCATCACGGACAGGAATGACTTCTTCGGACCCAGCAGCAGCGGCTCCGGCAGCCTCAAGTACACCGAGATCGGTGCCAATGCCTCGTTCCGCCCGCATCAGGACTTCCTGGTCGCGGCCCAGGTACTCAGCCGCCGAGCCGGCGGTGACGGCAGGGACGCGCGACCGGTGCTCGACTATGGGGTCATCGACTATCAGGTGCACTCCAGCCAGCAGCGCACCCTGGGCATCCAGGCCGGACGTTTCAAGAACCCCTTCGGCTTTTACAACCAGACACGGGATGTCGCTTTTACGCGGCCGAGCATCCTGCTGCCACAGTCCATCTATTTCGATCGCACCCGCTCGCTGGGGCTGTCTGCGGACGGGGGCAGCGTCTACGCCGAGGAGCGCCTGGAGAGCGGAACGCTGAGAGCCAAAGCCGGCATCGGCACACCGACGACCCGGGGACTGGAGAGCCAGTTGTTCCCCCCCGGCATGGGCATCCATGTCGACGGCAGCACCTCCTACATCGGTCAGGTCCTCTATGAGCACGGCAATGGTCATTTCACTGCCGCCCTGAGCGCCGCGGACGCCAACCTCGAACTCGACTCCGGTTTCGGTAGCGGAGAGCTGAACTTTCAACCCTGGATACTCTCCCTGCAGTACGATCGGGAAAACTGGGCATTGACGGGCGAGTACGCGATACGCAACGTCTCACTTTCCGGTGACATACGCCAATCCGATACCACCGGCGAGAGCTGGTATGTGCAATATACCCACCGGTTTCATCCCGACTGGCAGTGGCTACTGCGCTACGACAGCCTGGTAATCGACCGTAGCGACCGCTCGGGCAGCGCCTACCAGGCTCAGGGCCTGGGCCCTGCTCACTCACGATATGCCGATGACATCACCATGGGGTTGCAGTGGAATATCGCCCCCAGGGTGCTGCTGGCAGCCGAGTACCACCATATCGACGGCACCGGCTGGCTGCCGCTACAGGACAACCCGGACACGACCGAGACTCAACGGCGCTGGAACATGGTGTTGTTCCAGCTTTCGCTTCGCTTCTGATCCGCCATACTGGTTTTCTCAACACTGGCTAGGGATAGGGCTTGCATGAGCGCATCGAGATCCCAGGGAATACGCCATAGACTGAGCCTCACATGGCGAGTCATCACCCTGAGCAGCCTGCTGCTCCTGGCACTGGTTGTGCTATTTACCTGGCTCGGTCATGCCAATCTCACCCGCCAGTTCGAGGAGAGTCGCGATGAGTACAGCGCCCGGCAGGCCCGAGAGATCCAACTGGCACTCCAACGCTCCGAAGACAGCCTGCAGCAGCTGGCCGCACTGACCGCCGCCTCCCCTGACCTGGGCCCCGCGCTACAGAATGATAACGCGGAGGCGCTGTTTCGCTCCCTCTCTTCGCAGTGGCCGACCCTCCAACTCGAAGCGGGCATCGATGAAATTCTGGTATTCGATGCCGAGGGCAGCCTACTGGCGGAGTGGGGCCAGGGGCAGCCCGACAATGAGCGACCGATCCAGGCATGGGTCGACCAGGTGATGTCGACCGAATTCCCCATCTCAGCGCTGCGCTGTGCCACCGACTGCCGTCAATATGCCGCGGTGCCAATCCTGGTCAACGGCATGAGTGTGGGCATGGTCATGCTGTCACGCTCGCTGGCAGACGTGACCCGGCAGATCCAGCAGGTGTCGGGCAGTGATGTCGCTCTGCTGGTCACCGGCACGCCAGAGCCGGCCACGATGCCAGAGCGACACCTGGATCGCTGGAATGGCAACCTGATCGCCATGACACGCCAGAAAGCCTATCTACTTCTTCTGGAAACGGCGGCCGAGAAAACCTCCCTCAACGAGCTTCTCCAGTCCCCCCTACACTTGCAACACCAGGGACACGATATCGAACTCTCTGCCGTCCATATGGCCTCGGATGAGGATCATCGCAGCAGCGGTTTCTTCCTGCTTGCTTCCAATATCACCCCGCAGATTCGCGGCATCAACCAGAACACTCGAACCCTCCTCGCTGCCGGCATCGTCGGCTGGCTCGCTGCCGAACTCCTACTGCTGACCATTTTGCTTCGCCCCATGTCACGACTGCGCCGGCTTGCCGGCGTGTTGCCAGCCCTCGCCCATGGCGGCTTTGGCCAAGCCCGCAGCGCCATCCCCACCCCGCGCAGCCGCCTCCCCGACGAGATCGACGTGCTGGAAGGCACCACGCTCGAGCTTTCAAACCAGCTGGAAACCCTGGAGCGAGAGGTAGGTGCCAGGGGAGCTCAACTGGCCGAGCGCGTCGAAGAACTTGCCCGGGAGCGCGACTTCGTCAGCAGCCTGCTGGATACGGCGCGGGTTTTCATCATCATTCAGGATGAGCATGGCCGCATCAGCCTGGTCAACGACTACGCTCTCTCGATCATGGCCACCCAGAAGGAAAAGTTGCTGGGCCGCCTGTTCGACGATGTGTTCGCCGCTCGCGACAGCACCAGCCTCGACGAGAGCAACATTCAGGAAGAGCGCAGTCTGCTCACCATGGAAGGACGACAGCGCACCATCGCCTGGTATCACGCCCCACTGCCGACACGCCTCGAGGGGGGCGCCTCCCGTATCTCGGTGGGTCTCGACATCACCGAACGCAAGGTGGCGGAAGCCCGCCTGACCTGGCTTGCCGAACGGGACCCCCTGACCGAACTCTACAATCGCCGCTATTTCCATGAGGCGCTCGCCATTGCCATGCAGCGCGGACGTTGCGGTGCCGTACTGCTGCTCGATCTCGATCAGTTCAAGGACGTCAACGAACTCAGCGGCCATCACACCGGCGACCGCCTGCTGCATATGGTGGCGGACACCCTGTTTCAGGTGTTCGGGCATCGTGGCGTTATCGCACGGCTGGGCGGCGACGAATTTGCCCTGCTGCTGGAAGGTGCCGATGCCAGACAGGCCATGTGCGTCGCCCAGCAGATCCTCCCCCAACTCGAGAACACCGGCCTGGACGCTGGCGGTCAGCGGCACCGTGCCGCTGCCAGCCTGGGTATCGCCCTCTATCCTGACCATGGCAGCAATGCCGCCGACCTGATGGCCAGCGCCGACCTGGCCATGTACAAGGCCAAGGATAGTGGAATACAGCGTTGGCATCTGCTCTCTACCGTCGAGAATGCCAAGGATGAACTTCAGGAGCGGGTCTATTGGGTAGAGCGGATACGCCAGGCCATTGAAGAGGATGGCTTCGAACTGATGGTGCAACCCATCGTCCGATTGAACGACAGGAATGTTCGTCACTACGAGATCCTGCTGCGCATGCGAGGCCCCAAGGGAGCACTCATTGCGCCACTGAACTTCATCCCCATTGCCGAGCGCAGCGGCCAGATCATTCAACTCGATCGATGGGTGCTTCGCCATAGCCTGAAGGCACTGAAGCACGTACAGGACAAGGGTATCAGCCTGGCGGTCAATCTCTCGGGACAGACGCTTCATGACGATGGACTAAAGCAGTACCTGATTGAGGAGCTTGCTGCCAGTGGCGCCGATCCGAACTACCTGATCCTGGAGATCACCGAGACCGCCGCGGTCACCGATTTCTCAACGGCGCGTGGCGTACTTCAATCCATCCGCGACCTTGGCTGTCGCACCGCCCTTGATGACTTCGGTGTCGGTTTCAGTAGCTTCCACTATCTCGGCGAGCTACCGGTGGATTTCATCAAGATTGACGGCGCCTTCATCCGCAGCCTGCCGACCAATCCTGACAGCCGCGTCATCGTCCGTGCGATCGCCGATATTGCCGCCGGATTCAGCAAGCAGGCCATCGCAGAGTTCGTGGATCAGGAAGCGCTGGTCCCGCTGCTCGAATCCTATGGGATCACCTACGGGCAGGGCTACCATCTTGGCCGACCGGTGCTACTGACTGATGTCATTCCGGAGGCCCTGGGCGATACCAACCGGGCCTGAACTACCAATGGAAGTTCAACAGGAAAGGATGCCGGTGAGATATGACCAACGACACAGCAAGAAAGGCCCAGCGCCTGGATGAGAACAACCCGCTGGCGTCTTTCGCCAAGCAGTTCCGATTCTCGATCGCCCATGACAAGGCGTCCCGCTATCGAGCCTACGCCCTTCGGCACAAGGTATTTCGCCAGGAGCTGAACTACGATCTGGGGGAAAACACCGATATCCCGTTCGAGAACGATGCCCACGACAAGCATGCCATTCTATGCCTGTTGAACCACATCCCCAGCGGGATCGATACCGGCTGCCTGAGGGTGGTACTGATTCCCGGCAACGCGACTCAGCCACTCAACACGCTGCCACTCGAGCAGAGTTGCGGGCATAGCCTCGACCACCCAAAGCTGCATCCCAGTCTGTTTCATCGCTCCACGATCTGCGAAGTTTCCCGCCTCGCCGTCCACTCGGCATTCCGTCGAAGCAGGGACTGTGTCATCGGCCTGAATGAACACGACATCCGGCAGCTCTCCGGCCATGATGTCAAGCCCTTCTCACCGCTACTGGGGCTAAGCCTGTTCCTCGCAGCCACCGCCATCGTCGGGCTGTCGGGAAGACGCCATGTGTTCGCCATGATGGAGCCACGCTTCTCACGACTGCTCAAGATGTCGGGCCTAGCCTTTCACAAGGTAGGCCGTGTGATTGACTACTGCGGACCCCGGGCAGCCTACTACATCGATCAGCACCAAGCCGAACGGGACATGCATGACACCTTGCGCCCCTTGTACCGACACATCGTGGCCGAACTCTCCCCCCAGCTCACAGAGTCTTCCGCACAGCGCCTGATCGGCTTTTCCAGCCGCCCTCTGGATCATAGCCCAATCACCGACAATTCAGACCCCGGGTAGCGCCTGGCAACAGCACAACGCAGCAGGCAGTTCCAGAGGGACGGGGGACACACCGGTAAGAAGGCCTATGCCTCATCCTGTCTGTCTTCAGACCCACTGCGGCCACGCTTCTGGCGGATCATCCTGACCTTCGCCTTGGTTCGAACCGACGGTGGTGACGTCTCGCCACGCCCCATATCGTCTACCGCCGGTGCCGGAGACGCTATCTCCACCCAGGCGAACACCGGCAGCGACAGATGCCAGTGGATGGCCGCCAAGCGCAGGCCAAGCGTCACCAGCAGCGCCAGGGAGATCGTCAAGACCCAGGGAGCCTCGAGCGCAAACAACACGACATAGGTGATGCCCCCGGCAATGGAGGCCGTGGCATATACCTCCTGACGCAGCACCATCGGCACGCGTCGCGCCAGCACGTCACGCAGCATGCCGCCGGCCACGCCCGTCAACAGCCCCATAAGCACCGCCACCGCACCGGGCGCGTCGAGTTGCAGGGCCTTGTGGGCACCAATAACGGTGAACAGCGCCAGGCCGAAGGCATCAGCCACCGGCAAGAAAATTCGCGATAGACGATGAATATAGTGGAAACCGATGATCGACACCCCGACGGTGGCCAGGATCACCCAGAGGTAGGTGGGATCCACTACCCAGAAGACCGGGCGTATGCCCAGCACCAGATCGCGCAGGGTACCGCCACCGATACCGGTCACCGCCGCTAGAACCAGCATGCCGAAGGGGTCCATTTGCGAGCGACAGGCGAGTATGACGCCCGATAGCGCAAAGATGATCACCCCCGCCATGTCCAGCCAATACACCAGCTCCGTCACGACACTCTCCCAAACCGTACGTTATCCGCACTGCGCCTGATTTACGCCACATCCTTATTGATAGGTCACGACGAGAAAGCTAAGCAACTCTCCCTCACCCCGGTTTTCAATGGTGTGTTCCAGGTCGGCATGGTAATGCGCCGAGTCGCCCGGATTCAGCTCGCAGTGATTCTCTCCCGCCACAATCCGCGCGCGGCCCTGGTTAACGGTCAGCAGTTCCCGGGTTCCATCGAAGTGGGCGGCGCTCTGCAGGCGCGCTCCCGGCGCGAGCCGGATCTCATAGAACTCCACGTTCTTCTCCATGTGCAGCGGCGAGAGCGTACGAATGCGGCACTCGTGGTCGTCGCGAAAGAGCTGGCTGGCATCATCACTGCGCACCACCTCGATGCGTGAGGCCGTCCAGGGCTGGTCCACCAGGTCGCCGATGTTCATGTCGAAGGCCTGGGCGATACGCAGCGTCACCGCCAGGGTGGGATTGGCCCGGCCACGCTCGATCTGACTGAGCATTGAGCGACTGACCCCCGAAGCCGCCGCCAGTTGCTCCAAAGTCAGGTTGCGCTTCTTGCGCAGCTCGATGACGCGGCTGGAAAGCACCTGACTTCCCGTTTCTCCCTGCGGCTCGGCTGCCCTCGTTCTGTCGTTCAACACCACGCTCCTCTATACCGATACCTATGCCATCGATACCTGTGTCTACATTAATAGCGGCCAATCTCACTCGACCTGCTTCGTTAAAGAGGCCCACTATTCGCCTCATCAGATCGATAAACTTGACTCGAAACCCGAATCTCTCGCTACGATCGGTCAGATCCGACAACCTTCTAAGACCGCAGTACACAGCCACGGAATTCCATTATGAAGGAATATATTCTTGCATGGTGGAGATATTCTGCGATACTGGATTTATCTCTCTTATAGTAAACGCCCTGGCTTGAATTACCAGCCGCTCGCTCAAGCAAGCAATGTTCGTTACGGTTCGAAAACCTTACCACGGTCCAGAAGCCGCATGGCGACAAGCCATCATCTACAAAAAAGGTAGAGATATGAAAGCACTGGTCAAGAAAGAGGCAGCACCAGGCCTCTGGCTAGAAGAGGTACTGGACCCCACGGTCGGTATCAACGACGTCCTGATCAAGGTAAAGCGTACCGCCATCTGCGGGACCGACATGCACATCTACAACTGGGACAGCTGGGCCCAGAAGACCATCCCGACACCGATGGTGGTGGGCCACGAGTTCGTCGGCGAGATCGTCGAGGTGGGATCCAACGTGAACGACTTCAAACCGGGGCAGATCGTTTCCGGCGAAGGGCATGTGGTCTGTGGGCGCTGTCGCAACTGCCTGGCGGGACGTCGTCACCTCTGCGCCTTCACCAGCGGGATCGGCGTCAACCGCCCCGGTGCCTTCGCCGAGTATGTCGCCCTGCCCATGTCCAACGTCTGGGAACATGCGCCGGGCATCGACCTTGACGTGGCAGCGCTGTTCGACCCGCTGGGCAATGCCGTACACACGGCGCTTCAGTACGACCTGCTCGGAGAAGATGTGCTGATCACCGGCGCAGGACCGATCGGCGCCATGGCGGCGGCGGTATGTCGCCATGCCGGCGCACGTCACGTCGTCATCACTGACCTCAACCCAAGCCGCCTCGAGCTGGCCAAGCGTCTGGGTGCCACGCGCACCGTGGACGTGCGCCACGAGAGGCTTCCCGACGTACAGCGCGAACTAGGCCTGACCGAAGGCTTCGACGTGGGCCTTGAGATGTCCGGCAGCCCCGCCGCCTTCCGCGACATGCTGGCCAACATGTGCCACGGCGGCAAGATAGCCATGCTCGGCATCCCCACCGAGGAGATCGCCATCGACTGGAACACGGTGATCTTCAACATGCTGACGCTGAAGGGCATCTACGGCCGCGAAATGTACGAGACCTGGTACAAGATGTCAGTGATGGTCCAATCCGGCCTCGACATCTCGCCGGTGATCACCCATCGCCTGCCCTATACCGAGTTCCAGCGCGGCTTCGATGCCATGCTGAGCGGTGAAGCAAGCAAGGTCGTTCTCAACTGGGAGTCATGACATGTACGGAGCCTTTCAGCAGCACCTGCGCAGCGAACTCGAGGCTATTCGCCAGGCCGGACTTTACAAGCACGAGCGCAAGCTGACCACCCCCCAGGGCGCCCATGTTGGCATCAATGCCGGCCAGGAGGTGCTCAACCTGTGCGCCAACAACTACCTGGGCCTGGCCCAGCACCCCGAGGTCAATGCCGCCGCCAGGGGCGGCCTCGACAAGTGGGGCTACGGCCTCGCCTCGGTGCGCTTCATCTGCGGCACCCAGAGCCTGCACAAGCAGCTGGAAGAGAAGCTCACCGAGTTTCTGGGCACTGAGGATACGATCCTCTACCCCTCCTGCTTCGATGCCAACGGCGGCCTGTTCGAGACCCTGCTCGGCGCGGAAGACGCCGTGATCTCCGACGAACTCAACCATGCCAGCATCATCGACGGCGTGCGGCTCAGCAAGGCCAAGCGCTATCGCTACCGCAACCGCGACATGACCGACCTTGAAGAACAGCTCAAGGCCGCCGATCGCGATGGCGCCCGCTTCAAGCTGATCACCAGCGATGGCGTCTTCTCGATGGATGGCTATATCGCCCCGCTCGACGAGATCTGCGACCTGGCCGAGCGCTACTATGCCCTGGTGCACTTCGACGACTGCCATGCCACCGGCTTCATCGGCGATGGCGGCCGAGGCACCCATGAGTACCGCGGCTGTATGGATCGTGTGGATATCACCACCGGCACCTTGGGCAAGGCGCTGGGCGGCGCCAGCGGCGGCTATACCAGCGGCAAGCACGAGGTGATCGAATTGCTGCGCCAGCGCTCGCGCCCCTACCTGTTCTCCAACACCGTGGCCCCGCCGGTGGTGGCCGGAGCACTGAAGGCCATCGAACTGGCCGCCGAATCGCGTGAGCTACGCAGCCAGCTCAAGGAGAACACCGCCTTCTTCCGTGAAGGGCTTGAGCGGCTGGGCTTCGAGCTGCTGCCCGGCGAGCACCCCATCGTGCCGGTGATGCTGCACGACGCCACCGTGGCCGCCCGTTTCGCCGAGGAGATGCTCAAGGAGGGCGTCTACGTGATCGCCTTCTCCTTCCCCGTGGTCCCGAAGGGCCGAGCCCGTATCCGCACCCAGATGTCGGCGGCACTGACCCGCGACGACCTGGAGTTCGCCCTGGCCGCCTTCGGCCGGGTGAAAGAACGCCTGAAGCTGTAGTGCTCCCACCCACCTCAACATACTTGTGCAGCCCCTCCGCTACTTCCAGGTCGTAGAGCCGTGTGGGGGGACCGTCGGCGGTAAATCCGAGCAAGCTGATATTCGCCAAAATGTAAGCCTGCGGACACCGCCGTTACCATGGATGCTACCCCGCTCTGCCGTCAAGACTATCGACAAGCAGCGCCTGCAACGCGATCTGCCGGCACCGGACCCGACACGGTTGCGACGCCTGAATCTGGCAAGTTATTGCCCAGCGGGCAAGAAGTTGCCTAATTATTATTAGCAACCAAAGGTTGCTTTCTGTGAGTGCAGGCGGCTACGACCCACAAGTCACTATCCCGTGAGAGGGGGCGTTCCTGGCGATGCCGCGCAATAGATAGCCGAGCACATCGGAGCCGGTAAGAATGCGCTTCTCCTCGCCCCAGAGCAGGATCACATCCTCGTCGAGTACGTCATCCTGGCGATGGGCGGCATGAACCCGGAAACGTCCAATCACATCGCCCAGCGGGATGCTTGGATCGCGCACGATAATGGGACCATGACAATAGGCCAGCGGCGTGAAGCCGTTGGCGTCGAACAGGGCTGCCCGCAGGAAAGCATCGGCATCGATGACAAGACGCGGCTCACCGGCTTCGTCTACCACCACCGCCCGGCTCCTGCCGCTGGCCTGCAGGCGCCGCAGAAAGGCATCGTGACGGGTACGCTGGATTTCGGGGAAGATCGGCATGGCACCGTGGAAAGGCAGAACGATAATGCTGTCGGGATCCAGCCGTTCTCCCTCTCGCCCCAGAGGCACGTCGTCCAGCGTCAGGAAGTTCATGGCGCCGCGCCCCTCGACCCGGTCGATCTCGGTTTCGGACGACTCCATGTGAAGCCGGATCAGTTGATGCAGATCCCGCTCCTTGAAGTAGGGGATCGCCTCCGGACCCAGCCAGCGATCGAGCGCCCAGGCCGTGGGACGCGCCACCGGCCAGAGCACGAGCTGATAGAAGCGAATCATTGGTGCCAGCAGGGCGGCCATGCGCAGCGCATGGCGCGAGAAGAATGCCTGAGGCAGTATCTCGGCAAATAGGGTAATGATCACGGTCGAAAACAGGAAGGCCGCCACAGCCCCCATGACCGAGCCGGAGAGCAGGGCCAGCAGCACGTTCACCGCCACGTTGCCCCACAGGATCGTCACCAGCAGGTAGTTCGAATCCTGACGCAGCCGATGTACCTGACGAGCCTGACGATTGCCTTTTCGGGCCTCGATTTCGAGTTCCAGCTTGTTGATCGAGAAGAAGGCGAGATTGAGTCCCGAGAACATCGCCGACTGGGCCAGGCAGAGGGCAATGCCGATCCAGGTCAGCAGTGTCATCGGACCTCCTTGGTTACGGGCGAGGATGGCAGCGCGACAGGTACCTGACGCGAACAGGCGGCCCGGAGGCCGCCTGCACAGATTACCACTACCCCCGGCGGGGGTCAGTCGACGTCGTGACCGCGCTCATCTAGCCAGTCCCGGAGGAAGGCGATTTCTTCTTCCTGAGCGTCGATGATCTCACGGGCCAGGTCGCGAATCGCTTCGTCCTCGCCATGCTCGAGCACGATATTGGCCATGTCGATGGCACCCTGATGATGAGGGATCATGCCACGAGCGAAGTCCACGTCGGCATCGCCGGTGAAGTCGCCCATCATGCCTTCGTGCATGCGATCATTGGCTTCGCGATAGGCCTGCACAGCCGGGTTGTCGGCATGCTCGTTATCTGCATAGGTTTCGCCTTGATCCTCGTGGCCATGATCATTGCCATGATCATCGCCATGGCCATGGCTGCCGGCATACGCCGGCTGGGCCAGCAGCACGGCCCCGGCCAAAGCGACTGCACCCAGAGCAAGCGTCCACTTTGGCATGCCTTGGTAGCGGCTGGTGGAAATCATACGGATCTCGTCGTTATGGTGCGGATGACGCGGCTGACGATGGGTCATCGAGAGCTCCTTTGGATGTGGATCGAAACACCTGACAATCCCATTCTGAAACCTCCAGGTGGCACCTGGAGCAATTGCTCCAGTTGCCATACTTTGAGGCATTGACACGGGACAAGTTCCTCAGAGCCAATCCAGCCCGGGTTGGCCAACTATGAGGGGGCGTCGCTACCTAGCTGAATGAGGCGATCAGGTCATCCAGAAAGGCAAGTCTCTCGCGGGCATAGCCCACGACGCGGTAACCGAGTACCCTCGTGGTGATTTCCTGACACGCGCTCTACCTCATTTTTTCCAAGTTACATTCTGCCCCGAGCTACGGAACGCCCCATGGACTGGAACCCTGCCCTGATCTGGATTGCCATCGCCCTGCTGCTGGGGCTTGCAGAACTCACGTCGGGCGGCATGGTACTGCTGGCTCTTGGCGGTGCCGCCGCGTTTACGGCGGCACTGGCCGCCCTGGGTCTGTCATTGCCCTGGCAACTGCTCGGTATGGGCGTATTCTCGGGGCTGCTGGTGCCGCTGGCGGTGATGGTCATCCGGCCGTGGTTCTCACCACGGGGCGTTGCCTACGGTACCACCGGTACCGGCGTTGAGAAGGGCCGCACCTATACGACACTCAAGCGTGACTTCGATGGTGCCAGTGGCGTCAAGATCAACGGCGACTTCTATCGGCTGCGCGTCGACGAAACCGGCGAGACCGACCTGCCGGAGAACACCCTGGTTATCTTCAAGCAGTTCGAGGGCACCACGGCCATCGTCAGCCACTGCCAGCAGGAGTAACCCGTGCTGTGATTTATGGTTAACTCCACCCCAATCCATGGGTGACCGCCCTCCAAGGCGCCCTCACCAAAGCGTGCAACGAGTCGCTTTCTGCAAGACTTCTCTTCCAATACTTAAGGAGCAGTAAATCGTGAATACGGATCTACCCTTCAGCCCCGGGCTGATACTCACCCTGATTATCGTCGTCATTGGCATTCTGATCATCGCCAAGGGGCTGGTGATCGTCCGCCAGTCCGAGGTGATGGTCATCGAACGGCTGGGGTCGTTCAATCGGCTGCTGGAAAGCGGGATCAATATCATCATCCCCTTCATTGAGCAGCCCCGCGCCATCACCATGGTTCGCTATCGCAAGATGGGCGAGGACTATCACCCGATCACCAGCAGCGAGGTCCGTATCGACCGTCGTGAAACGGTGATGGATTTCCCGGGCCAGCCGGTGGTGACCACCGACAACGTCACGGTGAACATCAACGGCGCGCTCTACTATCAGATCATCGATCCGAAGCGCGCCGTCTATGAAGTAGAGAACATGAGCCAGGCGGTAGAGGTGCTGGCCAAGACCACACTGCGCTCGGTAGTCGGCAAGATGGAGCTCGACAAGCTGTTCGAGTCCCGCGCCGAGGTCAACAACGAGATCCAGGCCGCCATGGAAGAAGCCGCCTCAAAATGGGGCGTGAAGATCTCGCGGGTCGAGGTTCAGGACATCGCCATGCCCGAAGAGGTGGAGTCCGCCATGCGCCTGCAGATGGCCGCCGAGCGCAAGCGGCGTGCCACCGTCACTGAGGCCGAGGGGGAGAAATCCGCCGCCATCGCCATGGCCCAGGGCCAGCGTGAGTCGGCGATCCTCAACGCCCAGGGGGACAAGGAGTCGGCCATACTGCGCGCCCAGGGCGAGCAGGAGTCGATCAAGCTGGTACTCAACGCCATCGGCGACAGCGACGAGCACAAGCGCACCGTCGTGGGCTACCTGCTCGGCCAGAGCTACATCAAGGGGCTGCCCAACATGGCCAAGAACGGCGAGCGGGTCTTCGTGCCCTACGAGTCCTCCGCCCTGCTCGGCTCCATGGGCATGTTCCGCGAGATGGCCGGTTCACCGGAAGACGCCGTCTCCCGGCATCTTCGGTCCAGCGACAACCAGAGCGGTCTGCGCGGCGGCATCGTCGGCGGAGGTGGCAGCGCCAGCTAGTCGTTCAAGCCAGGGCACCGGCGACAGGCTGGTGCCCCGGCACCGTTCGGCAAGGAAGCATCAAGGGCTCATATGCGTTAAAACACGAACTAACCGGTGAAATCGAGGCAATCCTATGACCAAGGTATCCCTCAAGACCAAGCAGGACTATTTTGCCAAAGTAAAGCAGAGCAACTTTGCAGCCAGTCTGCAACTGGAGGGGTTCAGCACATCCGACGCGCCTCGCGCTCTTCCCAGCAAAGCCGCCACTCTGGAAAAATATCGCCAACGTTGAGCCTGGCCGATAGCCACTGCTAATGGACAAGGTAACGCCAGGGCGCAGCGACTTCCCTTCGAACACTTGATCATCAATTGCGGTTACGTGATCTCATGGGCCGGGCTGGATCGTGACGAGTGGATTCGAGCCAACATTGCCGCTTACTACTGTGATTACGACCCCAAGATCGCGGTTTTCATGCAATGCATCGGGCCGCTGCTTGGCGAATAACGAAGCCGGTTTGGCAGCAAAGCTGACTCAATTCTCTCAACACTTCTACTCGCCTGCAGGCAGCCCGACAAACCGCGCCAGCTGCATCTCCTGCAGGCGGCTCAGGGCGCGACGGCAGGCGTCGAGGCGGGCGGCGGCAACCCGCTGTGCCTCGTACGGGGCGAAGCCCTGGCGCTCCACCGCCTCCCGGTACAAGGCCAGGGGCGAGTTCGCTGCCGTCATGCTCAGCCCAGTTGAAACGGATAGACCGAGCCGATCTCCAGGATCCGCGTCAGCTCGTCCAGCGCCGTCAGGGTCTCGTCGGCCAGTTGCGGGTCGGCCAGATCGTCGGGGGCCAGGCGTTCGCGATAGTGACGCTCGACCCAGGCGGTCAGCTCGTCATGAAGCCCGTCGTTGAGCAGCACCCGGCCGGTCAGTGCCGATCGCTCCACCTGCGAAAGTGCCACCCGCAGGCGCAGGCAGGCAGGCCCACCACCGTTACGCATGCTCTGTTTGACGTCCTTGACGACGACTTCGCCGATAGGGTTGTTACCCGCCAGCAGGTGGTCCTGAATGGTCCGCCACACCGCCTCGCGCTCCTGGCACTCGCCGGGGACCACCAGGGTCATGCTGCCGTCCGGGTTACTGAGCAGCTGGGAATTGAACAGGTAGGAGGCCACGGCATCTTCGAGGCTTACCGCCTCCAACGGCACCCGCACAGGAATCAGGGGCGTCGCCATCTTGGCCCTCAGTTCATCCAGCGTGGCCTGTTCGTCGAGGAAGGCCATTTCGTGATAGAGCAGCACCGGGCCGTTGCCCACCGCGATTACATCGTTGTGAAACACGCCGGCATCGATGGCGTCGGGAAGCTGCTGGGCGAATACTGTCTGGTCGGTGCTCAAGCCATGCTGTCGCGCCACGGCCTGGCTCGCCTCCAGGGTCTGGCGGGCCGGGAACTTGCGCGGCTCGATGCGCCCGCCGAAGGCCTGGCGGCCGTAAACGAAGAGGTGAACCCCGGGGTCACCGTGCTCACCGCAGAGGCGGGTATGGTTGGCCGCTCCCTCGTCGGAGAAAGCCGGGGTCGCCGGCAACACTGAATGGTGGGCGAAGTGGCTCTCGTCGTGGAAGATCGCCGCCAGCACGCGACCGGTGGTCTCCGGCTCCAGATAGCGGTGAAAGCTCGACTGCAGGTTGGCCGGGGTGAAGTGTACCCGACCGTCCGGTGCATCGCGGCTGGGTGTCACCGTGCCGGCATTGGCCGTCCACATGCTCGAAGCCGAACACACCGCGCGCAGCACCTGGGGCGCTTCGCTGGCCGCCCGGGCCAACACCTCGGAATTGCTGCCGGAAAATCCCAGCGCCCGCAGGGCGCCGAGGTCCGGACGCTGCTGGGGCGGCAGCACGCCCTGAGCGTAGCCGGCGTCCATCAGCGACTTCATCTTGGCGAGCCCCTGCAGTGCGGCTTCACGGGGATTGGAGACCAGTCCGCCGTGGGACATGGACGCCACGTTACCGTGGGCCAGGCCCGAGTAGTTGTGGGTCGGCCCCACCAGGCCATCGAAATTGACTTCCCGGTAGCCCTCGTCGTGCAGCGTCACAGCGTCGCTCATAACACCACCCCCGGCGGCAGTTGGTCAGGCAGATGCAGCTCGCCGCTCTCCATGGAGGCCACCGGATAGGCGCAGTAGTCGGCTGCGTAGAAGGCACTTGGGCGATGGTTACCGCTGTCGCCCACCCCACCGAAGGGGGCATCGCCGGAGGCGCCGGTGGTCTGACGGTTCCAGTTGACGATGCCGGCACGAATGCGCAGCAGGAAGTGATCCCAGTCAGCGCGCTCGCCGCCAATCAGGCCGGCGGAGAGACCATAGCGAGTGTCATTGGCGATAGTGATCGCTTCGCCCCAGTCTTTATAACGGTATACTTTCAATAGCGGACCGAAGTGCTCCTCGTCGGGTACATCCAGGCCGGTGACGTCGATCAGTGCTGGCGACAGCAGGCTGGTGCCCTCCTTCAGGCACTCCATGCGTGCCAGCACCACACCACCCAGCGCCTCCAGCTCATCCTGGGCCTTGAGCAGCCCCTGGGCCGCCGCCGGGCTGACCAGGCCACCGTAGAACGGTGCCGGTTCGGCGAACTGGCCGGCCACGTGCAACCGACCGATGGCGTCCACCAGAGCGTCAAGCAGGTGATCGCCGACCTGACCCTCGGGCACCATCAGCCGACGGGAACAGGTGCAGCGCTGGCCGCCGGAGAGGAAGGCCGACTGCAGAATGGTCAGCACCACAGCATCCTGGTCGTGCACGTCCTTGACCACCAGCGGGTTGTTGCCACCGAGCTCCAGGGCCAGGATCTTGTCGAACTGATCGGCGAACTGCCGGTTGAGCAGCCCGCCCACCTTGGCGCTGCCGGTGAACAGCAGGCCGTCGATACCCGGGTGCGACGACAGCGCCTGGCCCACCGGCGCGCCACCCTGCACCAGGTTGATCACCCCAGCGGGCAGCCCCGCTTCCTGCCAGCACTGCAGGGTGAGGTCGGCAGTCAGTGGGGTCTGCTCGCTGGGCTTGAACACCACCGTGTTGCCGGCCAACAGCGCAGGCACCATATGCCCGTTGGGCAGGTGTCCGGGGAAGTTATAGGGACCGAATATCGCCATCACCCCATGGGGTCGGTGACGCAGTACCGCACGAGTGTCGCCCACGTCACGGCTGCGCTCGCCGGTGCGCTCATGGTAGGCCCGCACCGAGATCGCCACCTTGCCGATCATCGCCCCCACCTCGGTACGGGCTTCCCAAAGCGGCTTGCCGGTTTCCGCGGCAATGGCTCGGGCCAGGTCCTCGCGGTGGGTTTCCAGCAGCCCGCGGAAACGCTCCACCACCGCCAGCCGCTCGTCGAAGGAGCGCCGTGCCCAATCCGCAAAGGCACCACGGGCGGCAGCCACCGCCGCCGACACCTGGGAGTCGCTGGCGGCATTTCCCTGCCACAGGGTTTCGCCGGAAACCGGGTCCTGCTTGGTGAGGCGCGACGCAGCGCCCGCCTGCCAGGTGCCGTCGATCGACAGTTGCTGCATGGCTTTCATGGTGTCTCCTCGGTATCCAGTACGCGCAAGGGGTCGCCGGCGGCAACGTCTAGCCGCTGCGCCTCCTGCTCGCTCAGGGTGATGGTGTCGTCCTCGTTGGGTCCGCTCGCCACCCAGGCGGCGCGGAAGGCGGCCATGTCGGTACTTGCCGCCAGCCATCGCGGCCGTGCAGCGGGTGGCTCGCTGCCCGCATGGACCTCCACCCGGCAGCGGCGCGACTTGCGCACCGCGCGCACGTCGTCGATATAAGCTTCGACGGTGGGGCCGCCGTCGAAGATGTCGATGAAGCCTTCCCAGCGCAGCCCCTCCTTCTTGAGCATGGCCAGCGCCGGGCGGGTATCGCGGTGCACCTGGCCGATGCAGGCGCGTGCCTCATCGGAGAGGAACGGGGTATAGATGGGAAACTTGGGCATTAGCTCACCGATGAAGCTCTTCTGCCCCAGCCCGGTCAGGCGGTCCGCCTCGTCGAAATCCAGCGGGAAGAAGTGGCTGCCCAGGCACTCCCAGAAGGGGCTCTTGCCCCGCTCATCGAAGACACCACGCATCTCGGCCAGCACCTTGTCGGGAAACTGATCGCGAAACTCGGCGATGAACAGCCAGCGCATCATCGACAGCAAGGCGCCGTTGCGCTGATGGCGCCGGTCCTCGCCACGGTACTGGGGGCGCAGGAACAGCGATGCCACTTCGGCATCGCCGGTGTGGTCAGAGCTGAGAAAGAGAGTATCGATGGTACGGTGCAGGTCGAGCTGTACCGATGAGTGGGCCAGGGTGCCCAGGCGATAATGGTAGAAGGGCACCTCTCGCCCCACTTGCCCTTCGATGGCGCAGCAGCCCGCCAGCGCACCGCTGGCCTCGTCCTCCAGCACGAAGAAATAGTTGCGCCGGTCCGACGGGGAGCACTGCTCGAAGGCGGTCACCGCCAGGTCGATCTTCTCGGCGAGAAACTCGCGGTTGTCGGGCAGCGAGGTGAAACCCACCCCGGTCTCTCGCGCCAGAGCCTGCAGTTCGTCCAGGTCGGACTCGGCAATCGCTCGAATGCGCATCACAGCTCTCCCTCGTCGTAGCCCAGCTCGGCCTCGTCCGCTGCCAGAGCCAACGGCGCCACCAGCACCGCACGCCCCTCCTCGACGCCCAGCAGTTCGGCGTGCTCCGACGAGAGCATCAGCTGGCCGGTGGGTGACAGCGCGTAGCGGGCCACCACGCAGCGGAATTCACCCAACCGCTGGTTGGCGATCATGGCTGGCTCGGCATCCGGCAGCACATGGGCCGGGCGCACCCGCACCGGGTGCCAGGCGGCACGGCGAAAGCTCGCCAGGCGGTCGCGCTCACCCTTGATCACCGGGCCGGCATCAAAGATGTCCACATGGCGCGAGCGCAGGAAGCCCTCGGCCAGCATCTCGGCCATGGCGCTTTCGTGGTCCGGGTGTTCACGGCCGATCGCCGCCCGGGCCTGGGGCGTCAGCAAGGCCAGGTAGAGCGGGAACTGCGGCATCACCTCGGCGATGAAGCTCTTCGAGCGCACCCCGGCCAGGTAGTTGATTTCGTGGTAGTCGCGCACGAAAAAATGGCGCCCCACGCTGTTCCAGAACGGCGACTCGCCCTGCTCGTCCAGGTAACCGGGAAAGGCCATCGCCAGCACCTCGGCGAAGCGCTCGGGGTACTGGGCGATGAACATCAGTCTGGCCCGGCGCAGCAGGCTCTCGGCACTGGTGCCGCGGTAGCGCGGCTCGATCGACAGGGCACAGAGCTGAGTGGTCTCGGAGACCTCGTGGGAGAGCGCCAGGGTCTGCACCTCGCGGCGCACGTTGAGCTGCTGCGAGGCATGGATCAGGGTCTCCTGGCGGTAGGTGTAGTAGGCCTCGCGGGCCCCGGCCTCGGCGCGGATGGTGGCGGTACCCACCACCTCGCCGCGCTCCAGGTCCTCGAGGACGAAGGTATAAAGCTCGTCGCCGGGGAAATCGACTTCGCGGCTGAAAGAGTGTCGCGAGCGCGCGATGCGCTCCTCCAGCCTGTCGCGATGGGCCGGCAGGTTGGTCAGGCTCGGCGAGGCGGTGCCCGCCAGCCGCTCCAGTGCCGGCAGGTCGGCCGGCCGGACGGGGCGTACGACCATCATGGCAGGGTCTCCGGGTCGGTTGGCGGCATCGTGCAGGGTCTGGCCGGCCTTCACTTGGCCGTCACCAGTCGCTCCACGGCCCGCTCGAGGCGCGCCATGCCTTCGCTGATATCGGCTTCGGGAATCACCAGCGACGGCGCCATGCGCAGCACGTTGGGCCCGGCGATCAGGGCCATCAACCCCTCCTCGATGGCCAGCGGCAGGATGTCCTTGGCCCGATCGGTGTATTCGGGCGCCATCTCGGCGCCGACCAGCATCCCCATGCCGCGTACTTCCTTGAACACGCCATGCTTGCGATTGATCGCCTCCAGATGCTCGCGGAACAGGTCGTGGCGCTGCTTGACGCCATCGAGAACCGCCGGCGTCGCGATGTACTCGACCGCGGCCAGGGCCACGGCGGAAGCCAGCGCATTGCCGCCGTAGGTGGAGCCGTGGGTGCCGATGGCAAGCGCCGGGGCGACACGATCGGTAGTCAGCATCGCCCCCACCGGGAACCCGCCGCCAAGGCCCTTGGCACTGGTCAGGATATCCGGGGTCACACCGAATTCCATGTAGGCGTAGAGCGAGCCGGTACGGCCCACGCCGGTCTGCACTTCGTCGAAAATGAGCAGGGCATCGTGGGCGTCGCACAGGTCGCGCAGCCCCTGCAGGAACTCCTGGGTCGCCGGGACGATACCGCCCTCGCCCTGCATCGGCTCGACCATCACCGCACAGGTGTCGTCATCGATCAGGTCACGCACGCTATCGAGGTTATTGAACTCGCCGTGGACGATGCCGCCCGGCACCGGTCCGAAGCCCTGTGAGTACTTGGGCTGGCCGCCGACGCTGACGGTAAAGAAGGTACGTCCGTGAAACGACTGCGAGAACGAGACGATGCGACTCTTGTGCTCACCGCCGTTGTCATGGGCCCAGCGGCGCGCCAGCTTCAGCGCCGCCTCGTTGGCTTCACCACCGGATGAGCACAGGTAGACCTTGTCGGCGAAGGTGCGCTCCACCAGCGTCCGGGCCAGGGCCAGCGCCGGCTCGTTGGTGTAGACATTGGAGAGGTGCCAGAGCGTGTTCGCCTGCTTGGTGAGCGCCTCGACCAGCACCGGATGGCAGTGGCCGAGGGAGTTGACCGCAATACCCCCGGCGAAATCGATATACTCGCGCCCCTCCTGGTCCCACAGGCGACTGCCCTCGCCGCGCACCGGGATGACCTTCTGGGGAGAATAGTTAGGCACCATGTACTGATCGAAGTCGGCGCGGGTCGGGGTCTGGCTCATGTCGGTCTCCATTCCAGCAAAAAAGGGCAAACGAAGCGCTACTGTCATTCGAGTATACGGAGCCCCAGCCATCCGGGCTTTCAGCTATGGGACTCCATCTTGTGAAAATGGCTGTCGGCACGGCCGCCGGCGGTGCTTAGTGCAGCCGCTCCTCCCGGGGCGTCACCCCAAAATGATTGCGATAGGCGGTGGAAAAGTGCGCCGGGGAGGAGAAGCCCGTCTTCATGGCGATCTCGCCGGCGGGCAGGTCGCTGTCGCGCAGGAGTCGCCGGGCTTCCTGCAGGCGAAGGTCGAGGTAGTAGCGGCCGGGCACGGCCTGGAGATACTTCTTGAACAGCCGCTCCAGCTGGCGCCGGGAGATGCCCAGGTGTTCGGCCAGCTCGTGGGTGGTCAAAGGCTCCTCGATATTGGCCTCCATCAGCATCACCGCATCCACCAGCGGCGCCGGCGCATGGCCCAGGCGGGCACGCAGCGGCACCTGCTGGGGCTCGTCTGCCATGCGGATCCGCTCCAGCACGAAATGCTCGGAGACCCGCTCGGCCAACTCGTTGCCGTGGTGGGAGGCGATCAGCGTCATCATCATGTCCATGGCCGCCGTACCGCCACCGCAGGTGAGCCGGTCACGGTCGATCTCGAACAGCTGCTGGGAGAGCCGGACGCGAGGAAAGTCGCGGGTGAAGGCGGTGAAGCGCTGCCACGGCAGCGTGGCGCGGTAGCCATCAAGCACACCGGCACGCGCCAACAGCTCGGTGCCACCGCCCACGCCGACCAACACGACACCGCTTCTGCCCAGTGCGCGCAAGCGGGCAACGAGGGCGCCATCGGCATTCGCTGACAGAGGTGTCGGGGCACAGACGACCAGCATGTCTAGCTCGGCTTCCGCCTCGTCGAAAGGCTTGCCCGCCGCCAGGCTGAGTTCAGCAAGGCTTGGCGTCTCGCCACCGCCGGAACTATAAGCCAGCACACGATAGAGACGCCTGCCGGCCAGCTGGTTGGCCATTACCAGCGGTTCCAGGGCGCACGCCTGGGCAAGCAGGGAGAAGCCCGGCAACGTCAGCGCCCCGACCCGACGGGTCGCTGACGTGCTAAGAGTGACGGTGGGGGTGTCGGGCATGGAACGCTACGCCGTGAGCCGGAACGGGACTGTGATCTTACTCGATCGGCAGCGTTAGCGACGAATGCAGGGTGAGTGACGAATGCAGGGTGAGTGACGAAACACCCCGCGACTCAGGGACGCAGGGTGTTGGTGGAGGCAGCAAACGGTCAGGCCAAGAGCGCCGAGAACAGCCGGTAGATCAGAAAGCCACCCGCCAATACCGCCGTTGCCAGCAGCAGCCAGTGCCAACCCTTGGCCGGCCTCCTGGCCTCCGGCTGAGCGGCATCAGGCTCGGGATGCTCGAAGTCCTCCGGCGTCCTCACTTCCTTGAGGTGCTGGTACTCCTCTTGAGCGGTCTTGCTTTCCTTCGTGTCCATCGTCGTCTCCTTCTTCTGCCTGCAACGCGAGCATCTCAGTCTCGTATCAGCAGGCTATAAACTCACGACATCAAAGGTCACCTCGGGGTTCACATCGGCATCGTAGTCCACGTCGTCCCGCTCGAATCCGAACAGCTTCAGGAACTCGTGCTTATAACCAGCATAGTCGGTGATCTCGAACAGGTTTTCGCTGGTCACCTTGGGCCAGAGGTCCTTGCACGCCTGCTGTACGTCGTCACGCAGTTCCCAGTCGTCGAAGCGCAGGCGGCCGGCTTCGTCGGTGACGAACTCGCCGCCCTGCCCCTGCGGTGAATAGAGGCTCTCACCGAACAGGCGGTTGAGCTGGTCGATGGTGCCCTCATGCAGCCCCTTCTCCTTCATCACCTTGTAGACCATGGCGATATAGAGCGGCATCACCGGAATCGCGGCACTGGCCTGGGTCACCACCGACTTGAGCACCGCCACGTTGGCGCCGCCGCCCGTGGCCTTGAGCCTGGCGTCGATCTCGCCGGCGGCGCGATCCAGGTCCTCCTTGGCCTTGCCCAGGGCGCCGTGCCAGTAGATGGGCCAGGTGATCTCGGTGCCGATGTAGCTAAAGGCGACGCTGCGTGCCCCGGGCGCCAGCACGCCGGCCTGGTCCAGGGCATCCATCCACAGTTCCCAGTCCTCGCCTCCCATGACGGCCTTGGTGTCCTCGATCTCCTGCTCGGTGGCCGGCTCGACCTCGGCTTCGATGATTACATCCTTATTGGTATCGATGGCGGTGGCGCGGTAGGTCTCGCCGATAGGCTTGAGGGCAGAGCGCTTCAGCTCACCGCTGTCGGGCAGCTTGCGTACCGGCGACGCCAGCGAATAGACCACCAGGTCGACCTGGCCCATATCCTGCTTGATCAGCTCGATGGCCGTCTCGCGGGCTTCGTGGGAGAAGGCATCGCCGTTGATCGACTTGCTGTAAAGCCCCTCGGCCTTGGCGAACCGGTCGAAGGCAGCGCTGTTGTACCAGCCAGCGGTGCCGGGCTTCTTCTCGCTGCCCGGTTTCTCGAAGAAGACCCCCAGGGTATCGGCACCGTAGCCGAAGGCCGCGGTGATACGCGCCGCCAAGCCGTAGCCACTTGAGGCACCGATCACCAGGACCTTCTTCGGACCCGCGGTTGGGTCAAATCCACGGGCACGAGTTGCCTCGATCTGCTCGAGCACGCTCTTCTCGCAGCCGATGGGGTGGGTGGTAGTGCAGATGAAACCGCGAACCTTGGGTTTGATGATCACGTCTAACCTCATTGTCATGGCCCGCCGCTGGCACAGCAGCATCGGGCGGATGTGAGTGGGCTGTGGTGGCATTCTAGCAGTCTGCCGGGCTTGACCGGTCGTCGCGAGAAAGTCGGATTTCGAGCCAAGTTTATCAATCGGATGAGGCGAATAGCCCGCTATTTAACGAATCCGATCGAATGAAATTGGCCGAAAGCCCGGATTTCGCAGCAGATCAGCGTTAAGTCCGGCAGGCTGCTCGCGTCCGTCATCCCTCCTGTCCGCTCTTGAGCCGGGCCTTCGAGTGGGGCAGGATACATTTCCCGGGTAACGCGCAGGCAGGAGAGAACGATGGATGCACAGACGCTGGTCGATGAGCGCGGCGAGCTGTGGCTGGCACTCGCCCCGCTATGGCTGGACCGTGAACCCGGTGAGCGTGAGTTCACGCACATGGTGGAAGTGATCCAGCGCCACGACCTGACACTTCATCAACTGGAGTGGATCTTCCGCCTGGAACTGGCCCCTGTGCTGTCGCGAAATCAGATGTCGGTCGCCAGCGAGTGGCGCAAGTTCGACGACTATCAGCTCATGAAACGCCTGGTCGCCCACAACATGCGGCTCAAGGGCTGGCGGCGCAAGAGCTGGGCGCTGTTCTCCGGCTTGACCACCATGATGACCCGTCACCGCTGGAACGAACTGATGATGCGCGTGATGCTCGAACGCGGTGAGTCTCCCAGTTAGGGTCGCGCCTGTTCAGGTCTCATCCAAGGCCAGCTCCAGAGCCAGCTCCAGAGTAACGCCGTGCTCGCCCGGCGCGAAGCGCCGTATCACCCGGCCATCCCGGCCCACCAGGAACTTGGTGAAATTCCATTTGATCATCGTGGTGCCGAGCACACCCGGCGCCTCGCGTTTCAGCTCCTTGAAGAGCGAATGAGCCTGCGAACCGTTGACCTTGACCTTCTGCATGACCGGAAAGGTGACGCCGTATCGGGTCGAGCTGAAGGCGCAGAAATCCATGGCCGACTCAGGCGCCTGACGGGCAAACTGGTTGCAGGGAAAAGCCAGCACGGTTAAACCACGATCGCGATGGCGGCCATAGAGCCGCTGCAGCTCATGCAACTGTGGCGTAAAACCGCAACGGCTCGCCACATTGACGATCAGCAGCACCTGCCCCTTGAGGGCCTGCAGATTGAAGGGCTCGCCGCGATAGGTGCGGCATTCGTGTTCGTGAATGGCCATAGGTCGCCTGCCTTGCTGACATCCTTTCACGATGCCACGTCATCCCCCGCGGCACCAGCCCGGCGGGCTCGATAGCGCGGCGTCGCCAAGTACCGCCCTATCTCCTTGGTGGCCTGTCGTAGCCGCCGCCGACCAGCGCTCCTTTCCGCCTCGTTCAGCGGTGCATAGGCTAATCGCTCATACTCCTCGGCAATGGTGCGAAGGGCCGCCCCCACGGAGCCGAGTGCCGGGGCAACACGCAGCAGGTGGCCGGCCGGGGTCTCGCCGGAGGTAGGTCCCAGGCCCAGGCACACCAGTCGGCCCCGCAGATACCCCAGCATGTCGCTTTCGTTACGCCAGCGGCGCTGGTGCAAGCCGATACGCAGCAGCCATGTCAGGCCAGCCAGCCCCAGCACTGTGCCTCCCAGCCAGGCCGCACCCCTCCAGAGTGCCGAGCGTAGATATGTACTGAGCCAGCCGTATCCTGCCTCCAGCCGTTCGCCAAGGCCCAGCATGAACTCCCTGGCGGTGGCCCGTTGGTAACCGATGACGCCTCGCTGCCACTGGTACTCCAGGCTCTCCCACCGCAGCCGCAGGCGGTTGACCCAGCCCAGCTCGCGCAGGCGCAGCGAGGAAAAGGGCGAGTCGGCCAGAAAGACCTCGGCGCCACCCTCGACGGCCTGGGGACCCAGCTCGATCCGCTCGGGGGCAATAGCAGCCGTGGGGTCCAGGCGCTGCCAGGCGCCATCGAGCCACACCTCGACCCAGGCGTGAGCGTCGTAGTCGCGGACGGTGAAGTAGCCATCCGGATGGCGTTCACCGCCCAGAAAACCGACCACCAGCCGTGCCGGAATTCCCGCTGCCCGAATCAGGGTCGCCGCGGCCGAGGCGTAGTGGGTGCAGTAGCCGGCTCGACTCTCGAACAGGAATTCATCGACCCGATGGCGGGAGCCCAGGCGTGGCGGCATGAGCGTATAGCGGAAGGGGGACTCACCGAAGTGCGCCATGATCGCTGCCAGAAAGGCACGTTTATCGCCCCCGCTCTCCTGCCACAATTGCTCACCCAGCGCCCGGGTCCGGGGATTGACCTGGCTCGGCAGCAGGCTGTTCCAGGCGTCGCCAGCGGGGTCGGCATTGGCCGGTGCCGCCCCGCTGCTCTCCAGGCGCAGCAGACTGCGTGAGCTCTGCGACGTCAATCGCTCCAGGGTGCCGTCGGCCAGGTAGCGCTGTTCGCTGTCGCTGGCCAGCGGCGTGCCCAGCGAGGGGAGCCAGGGCCGACTGTCCGGCTCCAGCAGCAGCTCGGCGCGAAAGCGGCCTGCTTCGGCTGCTTCATCTACCCAGGGTGACCGGCGCGCCTCGCGGACGAACGCGCCTTCGCTTTGACCCAGCGTGGCGGCCAACTCGTCGGGCGGCGCGCGAAACCAGCGCCTGCCATCGGTGCCGGAGAGCGTATAGACACGCCAGTAGCGCTCATGGGTCGCTGGCTCTTCGCCGTCGAATGACACGCGAAAGGCCCGGGCATCGCTGCGCGACAGTTGTGCGATATCTCCCGGTGACACCTGGTCGGACAACCCAGTGGAGGCACGATCCATCTGTGGCATGCTCCATAGCGGACCCAGGCGCGGAACGGCCAGGAACAGCACCACCATCAATGGCGCCGAAAACAGCAGCAGCCAACCGGCTTCGACCCAGGCGCAGCGTGCATCTGGGGCACCGGCCAGTCGGGTCAGCGACTGCAGCAGCCAGGCCAGCGCCATCAGGGCGCCCAGCGCCATCAGGATCCCCTGTTCGTGCAGGAACGCAACGCTGGTCGCGATGATCCCGATTACCACCACCACCCGTGCATCGCGTCGGTTGTGGGTCTCCAGCAGCTTGAGCAGGTAGACGCCCAGCAGCAGCCCGATCAGCCCATCCATGTCGTGCAGTACGCCGTACTGCAGCCATAGCGCGCCCAGCAGCAGCGCAACGCCCCCCAGGCGCAGCAGACGCCCAGCCCGAGGCACCCGCTGACGCAGCTGGAAATAGCGCCAGATCGCCACAGCCAAGGCCAGCCCTACAAGCCAGGCCGGCATCCAGATCAGATGCAGCGCCAGCACCAGGCACTGGCCAATAAACAGTTGGCGCAGCATGCCGGCACCGAGTTCGTGCCCGTCTGCCAACACCGCCACCTCCGGGGGTTGACGACGGCGACCCACCAGCCAGTCGATCATTCGCCGTCCGCTCCTTCGGTGGCGGCCGGGAACAGCGCCAGCGCATCCAATGCAGTCCGCCGCTGGCTTTCGCCCTCCCCCTGGGGCAGTTCCAGCCCTGGCAGCCGCAGGCCATAGCGATCCCCGGCTCGATGATGCGCCAGCACCCGGGCACAGAGCAGTGACAGGCGGCGTTCGGGGCTGCCCCGGCAATTGGCGTAATCCAGCCACAGCTGCTGACGAGGTGGCACACTGAATACCTTGGTGGTAAGGATGCCGCTGCGGCTCCACTGTTTCCAGGCCACTCGCGTGGCGCTATCGCCACGTTCGAAGCGGCGCAGTCCGGCAAAGTCGGTGGCGTCCAGCCCTTCACCGAGCTGGCGGCGCTCCGGCCCCGCCACCTCCAGCGGTGCCGGATAGACGAGTAGTTCAGTGGTTGGCTGCACCCAGGCCACTGCCCGCACCAGCCCCAGTGGCCAACTGGTCTCCAGGCGCAGGGTGGGCGGCAACTGCCAACCACGCTGCCCGGTGCGCCAAGGCAGGCTTGCCGTGGCCTCAGTTTCCAGGCGCGGCAGCGTGGCGCCATGAACGTCCAGAACAAGCCCGATGGCGGTTCGCGGGCGTGCGGCCCTTATCACCACCCGGAGCCGCGACTCGCGTCCGACGAAGGCCTCCCGGGGCAACTGGAGCTCGACGGTGACACCCAGCAGGTTGCGCCAGGTACGCACCAGTACGACCACTGCCAGCCCCGCCAGCCAGAAGGCCAGCGCATAAGCGAGGCTGTTCTGGTAGTTGACGCCGAAAAGCAGCAGTACTGCCACCAGGGCGATCCAGACCAGGCCGAAGCGAGTGGGAAGCAGGAAAAGCCGACGCTGCGGCAGGGGTTCGCCGGGAGCGATGGTCAGGCGTCGACCGAGCCAGGCACGCAGCCCCCTGGGGACGCTCGCCCCTCGCCTACCGGGTACTGACGCGCCGACCTTGGCCGTGGACATGGTCAGGCCTGGACCGGTACACGACCGAGCAAGTGCATGGCCAGCGCCTCGCCCTCCTCGCGATGACCACTGCTCAGGCGATGGCCGGCTACCGGCCTCCAGACGGCCTGTACGTCCTCGGGCAGCACATGGTCGCGTCCGGCCAGTAGCGCCCAGCCACGTGCTGCCTGCACCAGCGCCAGCAGGCCCCGGGTCGATAGCCCCCAGGCCAGTTCGGGGCGCTCACGGCTGGCCCGCCCCAGGGCCTGGACGTAGTCGAGCACACGGTCGGCGACATGGATCGTCGCGACCTTCGTCTGCCAGTGGCGCAGGCGTTCGCCGTCCAGCAGCACATCCAGCTCGTCGAGCCGGCTACGACCCGCCAGGCCGCGCAGGATATCGCGCTCGGCGCGAAAATCGGGATAGCCCAGCGACAGCCGCATCAGGAAGCGGTCCAACTGCGACTCCGGCAATGCAAAGGTGCCGGCCTGGTCCTGGGGGTTCTGGGTAGCGATGACGAAAAAGGGATCGGGAAGCGCGCGGGTCTCGCCCTCCACGGTGACCTGGCCCTCCTCCATCGCTTCGAGTAGTGCGCTCTGGGTCTTGGGCGTGGCGCGATTGATCTCGTCGGCCAGTACCAGGCCATGGAAAATCGGCCCGGGGTGGAAACGGAAACTCGCCTCACGCGGGTCGAAGACCGACACCCCCAGCACGTCGGCGGGCAGCAGGTCGCTGGTAAACTGTAGGCGCTGCATATCGAGCCCCGTAACCCGCGCCAACGCCTGGGCCAGGGTGGTCTTGCCCAGCCCCGGCAGGTCCTCGATCAGCAGGTGGCCGCGACAGAGCAGGCAGCACAGGGCCAGGCGCACCTCCCGGGACTTGCCCAGCACCACCCGGTCCAGAGTGGCGATCACGGCCTCCAGGTCCCCCACCGACGTCAATGCATTCATCGCCCCGTCTCCAGCCAACCGGACGCGATCAGCTCGTCCACGGCCTGGCGGGTATCCGGTGTGATCTCCTCCAGCGCCAGCGCCTCCTCCAGGGAACACCAGAAAGTATCGGCGACCTCTTCCACCTGCAGGGTGAGAGGGCCATCGTACTCGACCAGATAAAGACTGCCGAAGATGTGGTTGCCGCCCCGGTCGTACCGGAACTCCCCGGCATGACTCAGGGGGACGCCGCAAATGCCCAGCTCCTCGGCCAGCTCACGACGCGCCGCCACATGCACGGCCTCGCCGGCACCGACCACGCCCCCCGCGGCCAGGTCGAGTCCGCCGGGAAACACCTCCTTGATCAGGGTGCGGCGCTGAACGCAGATCTCACCCTGTCGATTGAGGATGACCACGTAGGTGGCCCGGTGCCAGAACTGGAAGCGGCGCATCAGCGCCCGGGGGGCGCTACCGCAGGGGCGGTTGCGGGCATCCACCAGCTGGATGGACTCATCGGCCACCAGCGGCGTCGGCAGAATCGGGTCGAGAGGGGTCTTGGCCGTCACGGTCACCTCCGCAGGTTCGAGCCACAAGCCTACCCAGTGGTGCCGCCGTCGTCACGCTCGACGTCACATTGACCCCGCCCGATGCACTGACCATGCTTCGGAACAATCCCCTGAAATACTGACCGCAAGGGAAACGCTGAACAAATCGACGAGCGAGATGAAGCGCAAGGCGCGCGGAGCACAGGACCCGGAGCATATGGGGTATATGTGAGGACTCCGAGCACCGCGCAACGCAGCGATTCGCTCGCGCAGGCATTTGTGCAGTGTTTCCCAAGGAGCTCCGCCATGAACCGCTCGTCCCCCCGAACCCGCATGGCGACCCACGAGGTGCTCAACCAGCCCGCTCCCCGGGGCGACCGGGACCTGCTTGCCGGGGACCTGCCGCTGCGCGAGGCGCTGGCCAGGGAGGCCCCGCCGTGGGTCGCCGAGCGCCTCGCCCCCCTGGGCCGAGAAACCGGCAGCACCCGAGTCGCAGCCTTGGGAGAGGAAGCCAACCGCCACCCACCGGAGCTGCACCTTTTCGATCGCCACGGCCGACGCCTGGATGAAGTGCACTACCACCCCGCCTACCACGAGCTGATGACGATGGCGATGGCGGGCGGCTGGCATGCGGTGGCCTGGCAGGAGGAGGGGCGCGGGGGCCACCAGGCCCATATCGCCGCCCTCTACCTGCTGACCCAGGCCGAGCCAGGCTTCTGCTGCCCGGTGACCATGACCCACGCTGCCATGCCGGTGCTACGCCACAGTCCGGACGTGGAGGCCGCCTGGGCACCTGGCCTGCTGGCCAACGCCTATGATCCCCGCCCCCTGCCAGCCGCACAAAAGCGAGGCCTTACCTTTGGCATGGCCATGACCGAGAAGCAGGGGGGCAGCGATGTACGCAGCAATTCCACACGCGCCGAACCCGACGGCGAGGGTTGGCGACTAACCGGTCACAAGTGGTTCTGCAGCGCGCCGATGTCCGATGCCTTTCTCACCCTGGCCCAGACCAACGACGGCCTCTCCTGCTTCCTGGTGCCGCGTTTCACGCCGGACGGAGAGCGCAACGCCATCGAGCTGCAGCGGCTCAAGGAAAAATGCGGAAATCGCGCCAATGCCTCCGCCGAGATCGAGTATCGTGGCGCTTGGGCGACCCCGTTGGGCGATCCCGGCCGCGGCGTGGCGACCATCATCGACATGGTCCAACAAACCCGGCTGGACGCGGCCACTGCACCGGTGGGTATGATGCGCCTGGCCCTGACGGAAGCCTGGCACCACACGCGGCAACGACACGCCTTTGGAAAAGTGCTGGCCGAACAGCCGCTGATGCGTAGCGTTCTCGCCGACCTGGCGCTGGAGGTGGAAGCCGGGATCGCCCTCGCCATGCGCACCGCCCATGCCTTCGACGGGGTTGCACGAGGAGACGACCGACAAACCGCCCTGGCCCGGCTGCTGCCGTCACTAGCCAAGTACTGGCACAACAAGCGCGGACCCGGTTTCATGGCCGAGGCCATGGAGTGCCTGGGCGGCATCGGCTACGTGGAGGAGACGCCGCTGGCGCGGCTCTACCGTGAGGCGCCCGTGAACTCGATCTGGGAGGGGTCGGGCAACGTGATGTGTCTCGACGTGCTGCGGGTACTGGCCCGGCACCCGGA
The DNA here is from genome assembly GCF_003339685.1 of Halomonas sp. DQ26W. Lineage (GTDB taxonomy): Bacteria > Pseudomonadota > Gammaproteobacteria > Pseudomonadales > Halomonadaceae > Halomonas. Next base: position 46,674 of record NZ_QPKI01000009.1, read on the forward strand.
GTCGATTGAGGCACTGCGGGCCGAGCTGGCCGCGGCCCGGGGACAGCAGCCGGACTTCGACTTGGCGTTGGCTGGACTGGAACGCGACCTGGCGCTGCCCACCGGCGCACTGGAGGCCAGGGCACGCTGGCTGGCCCAGCGCCTGGCACAGTGCTTGCAGGCGTCACTGCTGCTGCGCCATGCCCCCAACGAGGTGGCCGAGACCTTCTGCCGCTCGCGCCTTGGCGTGGAAGCCAGCCCGGCCTACGGTGTGATACCGGCCGATGCCACGCTGGCGACGATCCTGGCACGGATCGGTGACTGATCCGAGGCCAACTCGGGAATCATGTCGGCGGGGACAGGCCGCGACAGGCCAAAACCCTGCACATGGGTACAGCCAAAACGGGCCAGGGTCGGCAGGCAGTCGAGCTCCTCGACCCCTTCGGCCACCACCCGGATACCCAGGCGGCGCCCCAGCAGGGCGACCGCCTCGACGATGGCCGCATCCTGGGAGTCCTGCTGCAGGTGACTCACGAAGCTACGGTCGATCTTGAGTTCGCTGATCGGCAGCATCTGCAAGCGTGACAGCGAGGAGAACCCCACGCCGAAGTCATCTACCGACACCTCCATCCCGTTGAGGTGCAGCCGGGCGGCTATTTCCGAGCCCAGCAGTTCGTCATCCATGGCCGCGGTCTCGGTGATCTCTAGCACCACCTGGGGCGGCTCGCCCGGCCGCCAATGGTGTATCATCGAGAGTAGCTGCGACTCCATGAGGTCATCGGCGGTAACATTTACCGACAACGACAGTACAACGCCCATGCTAGCCCACTGCGCAGCATCGGCAAGCGCCTGCTCAAGCACGTGGCAGGTCAGGCGACGGCTCTGGCCGACGGTAAGCATGGGCAGGAAGCTGGCCGGCCCGATCAGCCCGATCTCGGGGTGCGACCAGCGCACCAGCGCCTCGACACCGCTCAAGCGGCCCGTGGCGAGCTCGAACTGCGGCTGGTAGTGGAGGGTGAGTTCGTGCCGCTCCAAGGCTCGGTCGAGCTCTGCGGCGGAGAAGAAAGGGTCATCCTCGGGCGCAATGGCCGGTTTGCGCCCCAAATGCAGTCGGTCCAGCCGCTGGCGCAGTTCGGCCAACCGCATCGGCTTTTCCAGCGAACCGAGCATCTGCAGGCCCAGGGTATGCCCCACCCGTTCGGCGATGCGCGAAATCTTGCGCTCGACGCCGCCCAGCAGCAACACCCAGCCTGCATAGCGCCGTTCGGCCAGCAGGCGCAGCAGGGCTATCCCGTCCGGGTCGCCGAATTCCAGCCCCATGATGACCAGTTGAGGGTCACATTCGGAGATCTCCTCCAACAGGAGGTCAGCCCGACGATAGCAGCGGCTTTCCATACCCAGCACATGCAGCTGGAGCGACAGGACTGCCACTACATCGGGATCCTCGTCCAGAACAACGACCAGGGCGCGGTCCTCTTCTTCTATCGACAACACGTTCATGGGGGTTTCCGCTTGCGAATAGCCTCGAGGCTATCATCATCCCCGACGCTAGGGCCGGGGCGGCTGTCAACGCTATCAACCGAGAGGGCCGACTACCACCCGCAGGGCAAGGGCCAGCAGCATCACGCTGGTAATGCGATGGATCCAGTGGGCGCGGCTCTGGAGCCAAGGCAGCACCCGGGAGTGCGTCAGTGAAACCGCCACCAGCACATACCAGCCGCCGTCGATGATCATGGCAGTGAGCACGATGATCGCCTTCGCCGCCAGGCTCATATCCGGGGCCACGAACTGGCTGAGCAGTGCAATGAAGAACAGGATCAGCTTGGGGTTGCCCAGCGCCACCAGCATGCCTTCCCGCGCCGCCTGGCTGCGGGTCGTGGCCGTGGCCTTCGCCTCAAGGGCGCTGACCCGCCCGGCGCGCAGCGCCTTGATGCCGAGCCAGGCCAGGTAGGCCGCGCCCGCCCAGGTGATCGCCTGGAACAGGGCCGGGAAGCGTGCGATCAGCGCTCCCAGCCCCCATACCGTCAACAGGGCATAGAACCCCACGCCCAGCGCATGAAAGAGCGCCGCCGCCACTCCCGGCGCGCGACCTCCGCCCAGGGTGTGGCGCAGCACCAGCACCAAGCTGGGCCCGGGGGACATGGCCCCCATGGCACAGACTGCCACCAGCGACATCCATAGCGAAAACGGCATTCCGATCCTCTCCTCGATGCAGCCGACGCCGCCCTTCAGCACCGCTCATGTCCTCAGCGGTGAAACTGCCCTTCCCGCTCCGGCTGCCACAGGATGGCGTCGATGCGTAGCTTGGTCTCGCCGCCTCCGGGCAGCGGCCAGTCAATGACGTCACCGATACGCAGGCCGATCAGCCCCGCGCCGATGGGCGCCATGACCGAGATACCGTCTTCGGTCTTGGCCAGGGCATGAGGGTAGACCAAGGTGCGGATGATCTGCCGATTGCGGTTCAGGTCGGTGAACTGCACCTGGCTGTTCATGCTGACCACATCATCGGGGATCTCTTCCGGGTCGACCACCTGGCCCCGTTCGAGCTCCTCCTCAAGGCAGTCGGCGACGAAGCGGTCTTTCTCATCCACCTGATCAATCAGACGCTGCAGGCGATCAGCATCCAGACGGTTGATGAGAATGGGGGGACGGGGTGACATGACGACCTCCTTTTGGCCGGTCGGCGAGGTGAACACGCTGCCGGCCCTACAACTAAAACAGCCCTTCGCCCGCATTGGGGAGAAGGACTGTGACGATAGCGACATGATAAGCCCGACCTCGGGCCTTGTCAGGCCTTCACGGCCGGTTTCGGCGGCCTGTAAAGATTACCACGACGCCCAGTACGGCCAGCGTCAACCCGACGAACATCGCCGGGTTCTGGGTCTGAAAGCCGAACAGGGTCAAACCTACCCCCAGCACGATCAATGCCGTGGCGAACCACTTCACACCCATGACGCACTCCTCGCAAATCAGTATAGCCACCAGCATGACGTCGATACTGAGGCATATCAAGGAAATAGCGGAAGGCTCACATCACGCCAAGGGTCTCCAGCGCTCTGCGAGTCGCCTCGAAGGGAACAAAGAGTGCCTCTGGAGAGAGGTTCAGTACCACCATCAGCAGGGCGAAGGTCACCGCGCTGCCGATAAGGAAGCTCACCACGTGGAAACCACGCCGCCCGGCTTTCTCCACCGAGCGGCTTCTGCCTTGATGCGCACGGGGTGGAAAGTCCGCCTCGTCCGCGAACTCCTCGCCGGCACTTCCGCGGCCACGCCTCAACCATCCCGGCGGCGGCCGGCCCTCCCGCCGATCCCCCTCCCTCCAGCTCTCCTCCCGGTCTTCCATACTCATGCTCACACCCTCGCCGGTAGCGCCACTGCTTCACATTATCATAGCGGTGAAGATGGCTTGGGGTGTTGAACACGTAAAGGGCTGGAAAGCAGAAGGCCAGAAATGCAAACAGCCGCTCGTAAGCGACTGTTTTTCAAGTGGTACCGGCGGTCGGACTCGAACCGACAAGGGCTTGCACCCGGCGGATTTTGAATCCGCTGCGTCTACCAATTCCGCCACGCCGGCAGCGCGGTGCATTATACGTGGCCTTCACGGCAGGTCAATCGGGTTGCCTGACGACGCGGTCATTTTTCGGTATCCTTGCGGGCTTGTCCGGCTGCCCGCCAGCCGCTTCTGACGACCTTTCCTGCGGAACCGAACCTGCATGCAGCGCGCCGATTTCCATTACGAGCTTCCCGAGGATCTGATCGCTCGCTACCCCTCCGAGCAGCGCAGCGACTGCCGCCTGCTGTGCGTGGCTGGCCCAACCGGTGATCTCGCCCACCGCCGCTTCGTTGACCTGCTCGGCCTGCTCGAGCCCGGCGACCTGCTGGTGTTTAACGACACCCGGGTGATTCCCGCGCGGCTGCACGGCCACAAGGCCAGCGGCGGCAAGGTGGAGATGCTGCTGGAGCGTCCGTTGGACGCCTATCGCGGCCTGGCCCATCTGCGCAGCAGCAAGTCGCCCAAGCCCGGCACCGAACTGATCTTCGAGGGCGACATCCATGCCGTAGTGGAGGGCCGCCGCGATGCGCTGTTCGAGCTGCACTTCCTGGGCGAGACACCGCTGATCACGCTACTAGAGCGTCATGGGCATATGCCGCTGCCGCCCTACATCACCCGCGAGGACGAACTGGCCGACCGCGAGCGCTACCAGACCGTCTACGCGCGACGCGACGGTGCCGTGGCCGCCCCCACCGCCGGGCTGCACTTCGATGAGCCGCTGCTGCAACGTCTTGCAGCGAAGGGCATCGACAGTGCCTTCGTCACCCTGCACGTGGGGGCCGGCACCTTCCAACCGGTACGCGCCAACGACATCCGCGAGCACCAGATGCACAGCGAATGGATCGACGTGGGCGAGGCAGCCTGCGAGAAGGTCCGCGCCGCCCGCGCCGCCGGTCGCCGCGTGGTCGCGGTAGGCACTACCAGCGTGCGCTGCCTGGAGAGCGCCTGCGCCAACAGTAGCGACGGCGAGATCGCCCCCTACAGCGGCGAGACCGATATCTTCATCTACCCAGGCTACGAGTGGCACTGCGTGGATGCTCTGATCACCAACTTCCACCTACCCGAATCGACGCTGCTGATGCTGGTGTCGTCGTTTGCCGGGTACGAGGCAACGCTGGCCGCCTATCGCGAGGCCGTCGCCGAGCGCTACGCCTTCTTCAGCTATGGCGATGCCATGTTCCTGACCCGCAAGACGAGCTGAGTTCGATCATGCTGAGTTCAACGCCGACTCATTCACAGCCGATAAGCGCCGTGAGTTCACCGGGGCTTGCCTCGCCCGAATCTGCTCAGCACGCCCTGTTCTTATACCGAGATAGCCATGCGTAACGAATCCTTCATGTCCTTCGAGCGGCTGGCCAGCGACGGCCGTGCCCGCCGCGGCCGCCTCACTTTCCCCCGCGGCACGGTGGAAACGCCAGCTTTCATGCCGGTAGGCACCTACGGCACGGTCAAGGGCATGACTCCCGCTTCGGTGGAGGAGATCGGGGCCGAGATTATCCTCGGCAACACCTTCCACCTTTGGCTGCGCCCGGGCACCGAGGTGATCGAAACCCATGGCGACCTGCACGACTTCTCACAATGGCACAAGCCGATCCTCACCGACTCCGGCGGCTTCCAGGTCTTCTCGCTGGGCAAGATGCGCAAGATTACCGAGCAGGGCGTTCACTTCCGCTCGCCGGTGGATGGCAGCAAGGTGTTCATGGGTCCCGAGGAGTCGCTGGCGGTGCAACGCTCGCTTGGCTCCGATGTGGTGATGATCTTCGACGAGTGCACGCCCTACCCGGCCACCGAGCAGGAAGCCGCGCTTTCCATGGAACGCTCGCTGCGCTGGGCCAAGCGCTCCCACGAGGCTCATGGCGACTCGCCTTCGGCGCTGTTCGGCATCATCCAGGGCGGCATGTATCCCGAGCTTCGCCGCCGCTCCCTCGACGGCCTGCTAGAAATCGGCTTCGACGGTCTGGCCATCGGCGGCCTCTCCGTGGGCGAACCCAAGGAGGAGATGATCGGGGTGCTGAACTACCTGCCCGAATGGATGCCAGAAGAATATCCACGCTACCTGATGGGCGTGGGCAAGCCGGAAGACCTGGTGGAAGGCGTGCGCCGCGGCATCGACATGTTCGACTGCGTGATGCCCACTCGCAACGCCCGCAACGGCCACCTCTTCACCGCCGAAGGCACCGTCAAGATCCGCAATGCCAAGCACCGCCACGACACGGGGTCCCTGGAAGAGGGCTGTGACTGCTATACCTGCCAGCACTTCTCCCGCGGTTACCTGCACCATCTGGACCGCTGCGGCGAAATGCTCGGCTCGATGCTCAATACGATCCACAACCTGCGCCACTATCAGCGGCTCATGGCCGGTTTGCGCGGTGCCATCGAAGCGGGTACATTGGCGGACTTCGTGGAAGGCTACTATGGGCAGCGGGGGCTGCCGGTACCTGCCGCACCGAATTGATGATCGACCGACTGCCGTGGCCCACCGGCCCGCAGCATCGCTCGGTCAACGTTTCTCGCACGCAACCTTAACTTACCCTCTCAGGAGACACGCCTCTCATGCTGGATTTCTTCATCTCTCCGGCCATGGCCCAGGACGCTGGTGGCGCCGGTGGCGGCATCGCTCAGATCGTCATGCTGGTCGGTTTCGTACTGATTTTCTATTTCCTGCTGTGGCGCCCTCAGGCCAAGCGGGCCAAGCAGCACCGTGAACTGGTCGGCGGCCTCTCCAAGGGCGACGAAGTGGTCATCGGCGGTGGTCTGCTGGGCCGGATCACCAAGGTTGGCGATGATTTCATCTCCCTGGAAATCGCGGACAATACCGAGGTCAATGTACAGAAGAGCGCTGTGGCGAACGTGCTGCCCAAGGGCACCATCAAGTCCATCTGACTTCGACGCTCCTCGTCCTTGCCGATCGACCCTCCCCGGTCGGGTAACGGCGAGGGTCGCAATCCGGCCGATGCCCCAGGCGCTCTTCGCGCCAACGGGCATACGGCCGTATTGTCGTCTCGGTAGCCGCTGTTTCAGCCAGCTCTTTGCTTTTTCAGCAACCCGTTTTCAGCAACCCGTTTTCAGCAACCAAGGGCAGGGCTCGCATGCTCAATCGTTATCCCCTGTGGAAGTATCTGCTGATAGGCATTGTGCTGCTAGTAGGCCTGGTCTACTCGCTGCCCAACCTCTATCCGGAAGACCCATCGGTACAGATCAGTAGTGCCCGCGGTGATGCCACCATCAATGCTGGCCAGCTCGACAATATTCGCCAGTCGCTGGTCGACGCCGGGATCGACATCAAGAGCGTGGAGAGCGAGGACACCCGGGTCCTGATCCGCCTGGACGATCCCGATGACCAACTGCGCTCCCGCGACATGATTGCCAGCATGCTCGGCGACGAGTACGTCGTGGCATTGAACCTGGCCGAAGCGACGCCCGGCTGGCTGCAGGCGCTCTCCGCCTCACCCATGACCCTGGGGCTCGACCTGCGCGGCGGCGTGCACTTCCTGCTGGAAGTGGACATGGATGCGGCACTCGAGCAGCGGCTCGAAGTGAATGCCAGCGCCATGCGCGAACAACTGCGCAGCGAACGCATCCGCTACCGCGGCACCGAGATCGAAGGCCGCACGCTGACCATCACCTTCACCAACCAGGAAGATCGCGATACCGCCCGCCGGCTGATCGCCCGAGAGTTCCGCGACTTCGACTACGAGAGCGCCGGCGATGGACGTGGCGCCCAACTGGTCATGACCATGACCGAGCAGGCGGTCAACGATCTCCAGGACTACGCCGTCAACCAGAACCTCACGACCCTGCGCAACCGGGTCGACGAGTTGGGTGTAGCCGAGCCCATGGTGCAGCGCCAGGGCCCCGACCGTATCGTGGTCGAGCTGCCCGGCGTGCAGGACACCGTGGCCGCCAAGCGGGTGGTGGGTGCGACCGCCAACCTGGAATTCCGCCTCGAGGCTCACCCTGATACGCCGGACATCGAGACCCAGCCGTTCAGCTTCCGTAATGATCCCTCGCGCAACGCCGACTTGTTGCGCGACGTGATCATCACCGGCGATAGCGTCTCCAGCGCCAGCCGCAGCTTCGATGAGAACGGCCGGCCCCAGGTCAATATCAACCTGGACGGCACCGGCGGCACGCTGATGAACCGCGCCACGCGCACCAATATCGGTCGCAACATGGCTGTGCTGTTCATCGAGCACCGGACACGCGATCGCACGGTGATCGAGAACGGCGAGGAAGTCACCGTTCGCGAGCCTTACACCGAGCGCGGCCTGATCAGCCTGGCCACCATCCAGAGCGCGCTGGGCAACAGCTTCCGCATCACCGGGCTCGACTCGCCCACTGAAGCGGCCGAGCTGGCCCTGCTGCTGCGCTCCGGCTCGCTGGCGGCACCGATCTACTTCGTGCAGGAGCGCACCATCGGCCCGAGCCTGGGTGCGGAAAACATTCAGCGCGGCGTGATGTCGGTGCAGATCGGCCTGCTGCTGGTGGTGCTGTTCATGCTGGTCCGCTACAAGGTGTTCGGCATCTTCGCCAACGTCGCCCTGGCGCTCAACCTGACCCTGCTGATTGCCGCCATGTCGATGCTGGGTGCGACCCTTACCCTGCCCGGCATCGCCGGCATCGTGCTGACGCTGGGCATGGCAGTAGATGCCAACGTGTTGATATTCGAGCGAATACGCGAGGAGCTGCGCAGCGGGCTGTCGATTCAGCAGGCGATACACGCTGGCTACGAGCGCGCATTCACCTCGATCGTCGATGCCAACATCACTACCCTGCTGGTGGCGGTAATCCTGTTCTCGATCGGCACCGGGCCGGTCAAGGGCTTCGCGGTGACTCTGTCGCTGGGGATCATCACATCGCTGTTCACCGCCCTGCTGGTGACACGCTCGATGGTGAACCTCACCTACGGTGGCAAACCAGTCAAGAAGCTCTGGATATAAGAGGTGGTAATGAAAACCCTCATCAATCGACAATTCGACTTCATGGGCAAGCGCCGCATCGCCTTCGCGGTGTCGGCGGTGCTGATCCTGGCGTCGATCGTCTCGCTGCTGTTCCAGCAGCTCAACCTGGGGCTGGATTTTACCGGCGGCACCCTGGTAGAAGTGCGCTACAGCGTGGCGCCTTCGCTCGAGGCCATCCGGCTGATCCTGGAGGATGCCGGCTTCCGCGACGTCTCGGTGCAGACCTTCGGTGCTTCCACAGAGGTACTGATCCGCCTGCAGCAGGCCTTCGACCCCGAAGTGGGCGACCGCGTCGTCAGCCTGCTGCGCGCTGAAGGCGACACCGTCGAGCTGATCCGTGCGGAGTTCGTGGGCGCTCAGGTGGGTGAGCAGCTACGTGACCGAAGCGGCCTTGGGCTGCTGGTGGCACTCGGCGTGGTGATGCTCTACGTCGCCTTCCGCTTCCAGTACAAGTTTGCCATCGGCGCCCTGTTGGCGCTGATGCACGACGTGATCATCGTGGTCGGCATTTTCTCGCTATTCCAGCTCGACTTCGACCTCACCGTGCTGGCCGCCCTGCTGGCGGTAATCGGCTACTCGCTCAACGACACCATCGTGGTCTACGACCGTATCCGCGAGACGATTCGCAAGTCGCGAATCGACGACATGCAGGCGATCTTCAACGAAGCGATCAACCTCACCCTGTCCCGTACGCTGGCGACGTCCGGTACCACCTTGCTGGTACTGATGGCACTGCTGCTGCTGGGTGGAGACATGATCCACTACTTCTCGATCGCACTGATCATCGGCGTCGTGGTGGGTACCTTTTCCTCCATTTATGTCGCCGCGGCGCTGCTGCTCGCGGTGAAGCTGCAGCGCGAGGACCTGATCCCGGCCAAGAAGGAAGACCTGGAAGAAGGCGAGGAAGAGCTACCATAAGGCGCTTGTCCTTGGCTAGAACGAGGACCGCCCCCGCAGCATCGCTGCGGGGGCGGTTTCGTTGGCACCCTGAACGACTCAGAAGTGCGGCTTGAGCTGCTGCACCAAAGCCTTGTAGAGGCGCGGACCGGCGGCCATGAGCCTGCCGTCGTCTTCCACCGAGGGCTGTCCGTCGGGTGTGCCCATCAGGGCGCCGGCTTCCTTGAGCAGCAGGCTGCCGACCAGGCGGTCCTGCTCCTCCAGACCCAGCACGAAGGCGGCATCGACGCGGCCCGCGGCGAGCTCAGCCATGTCGAGAAGGCCGCTGCCGGTGGCCAACTGGAGCTGAACCAGGGGGCCGAGCTGCTGGACCAGAGTGAGGTAAGCGGGCAGATGACGGCTGCGCTGGTCGAACTCAGGCAGGCTCATGGCCAGGCTGGCGCCGGCAATGGCAGTGGTCTTGGCCACGCGAATACGCTTGCCATTGTGCTGGGCACCGCGGCCTCGGCTACTGAGATATTCATCATCGCTGAAGGGGCATACCACCACCGCATGCTCCGGGCGGCCCTTTACCAGGCAGACCAGGGACAGGGCGAAGCCCTTGCCGGCCACACCGAGGCTGGAATAGCCATGGAAGGGCTCGATCCGCCATTCGATGTCCAGCCCTTCTCCCTCGCCGGCACGGTGGGGGGTGAAGCGGCCGGAAATACCGTGCTGCGGATAACCGCGGCTGAGCTGATGGGCGATCAGCGTCTCGGCATTGCGAGCGGTGTCCTCGAGCAGGCGATCGAGGTTGTGTTCCTCGTGAGAATTCTCGATGCGCTCACGAATGCGCAGGAACTGTTCGGCGGCACTGCGCGTGGCGCGCAATGCAAATTGGACCATCGGATGCATGATCGGGCCTTGGAGCGTCGGTGGTGTTAAAGAACAGGCTTGTTCGAACGAAGCGTACAGGTCGAACGTATCGGCGCGAATGCTAGCAGAGTCGGCCCGACTGTGCCATCACCACAAGCGGACATGGTAGACTCTGCGCCCTCTTTTACCGTGACGCGACAGGCAGGACCACCATGCTCGACCGCATCCGCATCGTTCTGATCGGCACCAGCCACCCCGGCAATATCGGTGGCACCGCCCGCGCCATGCACAACATGGGGCTTGTCGACCTGGCCCTGGTGGCGCCGCGCTGCGAGCCACTGACCAGCGACACCATTTCCCGCGCCTCCGGGGCCGATCATATCGTGCATGGCGCCCGTACGGTCGAGACCCTGGAGCAGGCCGTTACCGACTGCACACTGGTGGTAGGCGCCAGTGCTCGTTCACGCACCCTGCCCTGGCCGATGATCACTCCCCGGGCGCTGGGGAGCCGGTTGCCCGAAGAGCTGTCCGGCTCCAAATCGCGGATCGCACTGGTATTCGGTCGCGAGGACAGCGGCCTCTCCAATGCCGAACTCCAACGCTGCCATGCTCACGTGCACATCCCGACCAACCCGGACTTCAGCTCGCTCAACCTGGCCGCGGCGGTGCAGGTGCTGGCCTACGAGTGCCGCCTGGCCTGGCTGGCTCAGCAGGAGGAAGGGGGAAGTGCCGAGATCGAGCCACACCAACCATTGGCAAGCCACGAGGAACTGGAACACTACTTCGCCCACCTGGAGCGCACGTTGATCTCCATCGGCTTCCATGACCCGGCCCTGCCCCGGCAACTAATGGCCCGGCTTCGCCGCTTCACCCTTAGGGCACGCCCCGAGCGCATGGAGCTCAACATCCTGCGTGGTATTCTCACCAGCACAGAGAAACAGGTAGCCCAGCCAGAGGGGCGACGGCACGATGTCGACGGCAGCGACACCTCGTCGTCTTGAAGCCGGCTCCCTACGCCCCCAATATGGTAAGTCACCCGACAGATGCCGCTACCGGCTCCGTGCAACCGCCACCCAAGGACCGCCAGATGTTTCAACGCCTGCGCGAGGACATCAACAGCGTATTCGCCCGTGACCCGGCGGCACGCAACTTCCTGGAAGTACTGACAAACTATCCGGGGCTGCACGCCTTGCTGCTCCATCGCATGGCGCACTGGCTATGGAAGAAGCATCTCAAGTGGCTGGCGCGCACCCTGTCGACCTTCTCGCGCTGGCTGACCGGCATCGAGATTCACCCCGGAGCCAAGATCGGCCGACGCTTCTTCATCGATCACGGCATGGGCGTGGTAATCGGCGAGACCGCCGAGGTAGGCGACGATGTCACGCTCTATCAGGGTGTCACCCTGGGCGGCACCAGTTGGCACAAGGGCAAGCGCCACCCGACCCTGGAACAGGGCGTGATCGTCGGGGCCGGTGCCAAGATCCTCGGACCGTTCACCGTGGGTGCCGAAGCAAAGGTGGGCTCCAATGCAGTAGTGACCAAGGAGGTGCCCGCAGGCGCCACGGTGGTGGGCATCCCTGGCAAGATCGTCAAGCGCGAGGAGCCAGATGTAGCCGCGGTACTCGACATCGACCCGGCACGGCGCGAAGCGATCTGCCAGAAGTTCGGCTTTGACGCCTACGGCGTCAGCGAGGACATGCCTGACCCGGTGGCACGTTCGATCCAGGCCATGCTCGACCACATGCATGCCGTGGACGAACGCATAGAGAGGATGTGCGTCACGCTACGCAAGCTCGACGCCGGCTACCGCGATGGAAAGTTGCCCGAACTGCGCGACGAAGATTTTGCCGAAATACTCGACGATGTCGACGCCTGCTGCGGCCCGCCAAAGCCAACACAGCGCACGCCACAGGCCGACACTAAGCACGGCCCCCAGCAGGGCAATGGTTGACCGCAACACTCGGGCTTTACCATAATGGCGCCATGACTTCCGCGGCCGCTGCACCGGCCGCGCCGCACACTGAGCGCCAGCCCCATACCAAGGCGCGGAGGTACGCTGCCATGCGTTCGACGAGCCCACCATGCGTTTGACAACCAAGGGGCGCTACGCCGTCACCGCCATGCTCGACCTGGCCCTGAACAGCGATAAAGGCCCGACTTCCCTGGCCGATATCTCGCGCCGGCAGGAAATCTCGCTGCCCTACCTGGAACAGCTCTTTGCTCGCTTGCGTCGCGCAGCACTGGTCAAGAGCGTTCGAGGACCCGGCGGTGGTTACCTGTTGGCGCTCCCGCCGGAGGATATCTCGGTGTCGAAGGTGATCGGTGCCGTCGACGAGTCGGTGGATGCCACTCGCTGCCAGGGTCTGTCGGACTGCCAGCAGGGCGATACCTGCCTGACACACCACCTGTGGTGCGACCTTTCCGAGCAGATCCGCGGCTTTCTCGACGGTATCACCCTCGGCCAGCTGGTCGAGAATGGCGATGTACGCCGTATCGCCAAGCGTCAGCGCGGCCGCCAGGATGCAGACACCATCCTGACCTCTGCGCCCTGAGCGCCGACGGACACCTCACCCGATCCCGTATGGAGACTCCCGCGAGCCCATGAGCGACCTCGTCTACCTCGATTATGCCGCCACCACCCCGGTCGACCCCCGCGTCGCCGACGTGATGCAGCGCCATCTCACCCAAGACGGCATCTTCGCCAACCCCGCCTCGCGCAGCCATATGCTCGGCTGGCAGGCGGAGCAGGTCGTGGAGAATGCCCGCCGCCAGGTCGCCGACCTGATCGGCGCCGACCCACGCGAAATCGTCTGGACCAGCGGCGCCACCGAAGCCGACAACCTGGCTCTGATCGGCTATATGCGTGCGAACCGTAACAAGGGCAGCCACCTGGTCACCTCGATCATCGAGCACAAGGCGGTAGTGGACACCGCCCGGGCACTGGAAACCGAAGGGTTCGAGGTAACCTGGCTGACTCCGGGGAAAGACGGGCGCGTGACCGCCGATCAGTTGCGTGACGCCATACGCCCGGACACCGTGTTGGTCTCGCTGATGGCAGTCAACAACGAGCTGGGCTGTATCCATGACCTCGCGGGGCTGGCGGAGGTGACGCATGCCGGCGGCGCCCTGTTTCATGTCGATGCCGCACAGGCGGTGGGGCGCATACCGCTCGATGTCAGCGCTCTCGGCATCGACCTGATGTCGCTCTCCGGCCACAAGGTCTACGGCCCCAAGGGCGTGGGCGTACTCTACGTCAAACGCAGCCCGGATATCCGCTTGGCGCCGCTGATTCATGGCGGTGGGCACGAGCGCGGCATGCGCTCCGGCACCCTGCCGACTCACCAGATCGTCGGCATGGGGGAAGCCTTCGCCCTGGCCGCCCAGGAAGGCGAGGTCGACCAGGCGCGCATCCTGGCACTGCGGAACCGTCTGCTTGACGGCCTGTCGGATCTGGATGGCATTCACCGCAATACGGCTATCGGCATCGCGGTTCCCAATATTCTCAACCTCGCCTTCGAGGGTGTTGACGGCGAGTCGCTGCTGATGGCGTTGCGCGATATCGCGCTTTCGACTGGCTCTGCCTGCAACTCGGCGAGTGTTGAGCCATCCTATGTATTGAAGGGTATCGGCGTACCGCGCCCTCTCGCGCTGGCATCGCTTCGCTTCAGTTTCGGACGATTCACCACCGAAACCGATATCGACAAGGCGCTGGACGCCCTGCAACATGCTCTTCCGGGCCTGCGCCGCTAGGCGGCCATGCCTACCCACACAAGCAGGAGAATGAAGATGTCGCACCTTTCGATCACCACCGCCGCCGCCGAGCAGATCCAACGGGTGCTCGAGGAGCGCGGCCAGGGACTGGGCCTGCGGGTCTCGGTCAAGCCCAGCGGTTGCTCGGGCTACAGCTACGTGCTTGACTTCGCCGACGAAGCGGCCAATGACGACATCGCCTTCGAGGATCATGGCGTAACCGTCTTCGTTGCCCCCGACGCGCTCGAGCTGCTCGACGGCAGCGAGGTCGACTATGTCTCGGAGGGGGTCAACCGCTTCTTCCGCTTCAACAATCCCAACGTCAAGGACCAGTGCGGCTGCGGGGAAAGTTTCACGGTGTAACACCCTCAACCACCCCCCTGCCGTAGCGGCCAAGCGAATGTTCCGCCCCCGAAGGCTGTACGATTGTTCAACGCCCGCCGGGAGCGTTATACTCTGCGCCCACTGTTTATGCGTTGAATCGTCGCGCCCTGGCCTGCGACGCAGAACGCAACTTTATTCTTAGCGCCGCGCCGTGCCGGCTTCTCTGAGAGACCGGCGCAGCGTGGCGCTATCCCCATACGCACTACCAACGGAGACAGGCCCCATGGCTACCGAACGCACTCTTTCCATCATCAAGCCCGACGCTGTCGCCAAGAACGCCATCGGCGAGATCATCGCTCGCTTCGAGAAGGCCGATCTCAAGGTCGTGGCCGCCAAGATGCTGCACCTCTCCGAAGAGAAGGCCGGCGGTTTCTACGCCGAGCACAAGGAGCGCCCCTTCTACATGGACCTGGTCGGCTTCATGACCTCGGGTCCGGTCGTCGTGCAGGTGCTGGAAGGCGAAGATGCCATCGCCAAGAACCGCGAGCTTATGGGCGCCACCAATCCGAAGGAAGCGGCACCGGGCACCATTCGCGCCGACTTCGCCAAGACCATCGATGCCAATGCTGTGCATGGCTCCGACTCTCCGGCATCCGCCGAGCGAGAAGTGGCGTATTTCTTCAATGCCGACGAAATCTGCCCGCGCTAAGGGAACTCTGATTTATTGCTGCGCTCGATATCTTGGCCGCCGGCGGTGCTCAAAATCCTCACCTAGTACCGCATAGGCTCCGGTTTTTGCGCTCCGGCGGCGACCAACCTATCTTCGCTCGCGGCAGAAATCAGCAGCCCCCTATGGCAGCTATCTGCGAGCGGGGGTCATGCCCCCGCTCTCGTCCTGCCCCGACCTATGTGATGCCATGACCGCCACCGCTTCCCAACGCACCAATCTGCTCGGCATGACTCGCGAGGAGTTGGAAGAGTTCTTCCTCACCATTGGCGAGAAGAAGTTTCGTGCCGCCCAGGTGATGAAATGGATCCACCACGAAGGCTGCGACGACTTCGCGGCCATGACCAACCTGTCCAAGGCGCTACGCACGCGCCTGGCCGAGGTGGCCGAGATTCGTGGGCCGGTGGTGGCCTATGAGGGCACCTCCAGCGACGGTACCCGCAAGTGGGTGCTGGAAGTGGAAGACGGCACCTATGTGGAGACCGTGCTGATCCCCGCCGAGAACGGCAAGCGGCGCACCCTTTGCGTCTCCTCCCAGGTCGGCTGCTCGCTGGATTGCAGTTTCTGCTCCACCGGCAAGCAGGGCTTTCAACGTAACCTCTCCAGCGCCGAGATCATCGGCCAGGTCTGGGTGGCAAGCAACAGCTTCGGCCCACGCCGCGACACCGCCAACCGCCCCGTCACCAACGTGGTGATGATGGGCATGGGCGAGCCGCTGTTGAACTACGACAACGTTGTGCCGGCCATGAAGCTGATGCTGGACGACAACGGCTACGGCCTCTCCAAGCGTCGCGTCACTCTATCAACGTCCGGCGTGGTTCCCATGCTAGACAAGCTGGGCAACGAGCTCGACGTGAGCCTGGCCATCTCGTTGCATGCCGCCACCGATGAGCTGCGCAGCAAGCTGGTGCCACTGAACCGCAAGTACAACATTCGCTCCCTGCTGGACGCCTGTCAGCGCTATCTTGCCAAGTGCGACGACACGCGGATGGTGACCATCGAATACACCCTGATCAAGGACGTCAACGATCAGCAGGTGCATGCCGAGCAACTCGCCGAACTGTTGCGCGAGTTGCCTTGCAAGATCAATCTCATTCCCTTCAACCCCTTCCCCCACTCGGGCTATGAGACACCGTCACGCAACCAGACGATGCGCTTCCAACAGTGGCTCTACGAACTGGGCTACACGGCCCCGGTTCGCAGTACACGCGGCGACGATATCGATGCCGCCTGTGGTCAGCTGGTGGGTCGGGTCAAGGATCGCACCAAACGGCATGCGCGCTATATTCGCTCGATACAGATCGACGCCGACTGAAGCGGGCAGGCGCCTTGACTTCAACACGTCACGGCGCTTTGATGGACAGGCTTTTTTACCCGCCACCACTGCCCGATGAGTTCTTTGCATGAGGATGCCATGACGCTCTGCCCCTCCCTGTCCTCCCGACTCAGGCCGCTTTCACTGATGGCGATGCTCGCCGGATCGCTGTGGCTGACCGGCTGTGCCAGCCAGCCCGAGCGGGGCGATGGCAGCAGCCCCGCCGAGGCGTTCACCGAACTGGGCATGGCCTACCTGGAGCAGGGCAACCTTCCACGCGCCATCGCGGCGCTCAATCGCGCCCTGGAAAGCGATGCAAGAAATCCTCAGGCACTTCAGGCCATGGCCATTGTCTATCAGCGACAGGGCGAAGACGAACTGGCCGACGAGACCTTCCAGCAGGCCCTGAAGGCGGACCCAGACTACAGCCGAGCGCGCAACAACTACGCTGCCTTTCTCTATGACAAAGGTCGCACGGCCGAGGCCTGCGAACAGCTCGAGATGGCTTCCCGTGACACCCAGTACGCCAACCGTGCCCAGCTATTTGCCAACCTGGGGCAGTGCTATTGGGAGATGGGGAATCTGGCCAAGGCTCGAAGCAACCTCGAGCGCGCCCAGAGCCTCGAACCGCGCAGTCCGAGGAGCTACTTTGCGCTGGCCGAACTGGAGCTGACGCTAGGAAATCCGGAGCGTGCCCGCCATCAGTTGGATGCCTTCATCCGGCTGGCGGGAATGACACCGAATGCCCGGGCGCTGGCCAACGAAATTGCCGTGGCCCCAAGCGGGAGCACAGCCGTCACCCCTGACCCGGACACCGTACGTGACGCCCCTTGATCAACGATTCATGACGAAGGATGCTCAGCCATGAGCGACAATCACAATATCGATACCGTCGACTTCGGGTCCCAGGCCTCTCCCGGCGAACTACTGCGCCGGGAGCGAGAAAACCAGGGTCTCTCCCGCGAAGAAGTTGCTACGGCGCTCAACCTTCGGCCGGCCGTTGTCAGCGGGCTGGAAGAGGACAACTACGAGCAGATCCCCGTTGCCGCCTACCGTCGCGGCTACCTGCGTGCCTATGCCCGCCTGCTGGGCATGGAAGATGGACCCGTTCTTGAATCCTATGCCAACCGCTTCAGCAGCCAGGAAATGGAGCAGCGGGTGACTCCAGTGAACGTCTCCCGCCCCCCCTCACGTATAGGTGCCTGGCTGTTCAAGCTGGTGACCCTGCTGGTGATTGCCGGTCTGATCGGGCTTACCCTGGTGTGGTGGCAAAGCCGGGGTGGTAACGAGCTGTTAGATTTGGGCGACAGCAGCCCTGTCTCGGTGGACAACCTCGATGGCACCACTACCGTGGTGGAAGAGGAGCCGCCTCCCGCAGTCGCAGAGTCCCTGCCACCGCTGCCCGAGGAAGGCGTCGACCCGATCGGCTCCCAGGCACCTGCCGCCCCGTCCCCCCAGGTCGACCCGACTGGGGCCGAGCGGCTCGCGGTAGTCGGCGACACCGGCGAGCCGATTCCCGCGCCCGTCGAAGGGGTGGCCGAGGAAGTTGCTGAAACGCCCGACATCGTCACCGAGGAGGAGTCCGAAACCGTCGAGGCCCCTGCTGCTGGCGATGTGCGGGAACTGCAGTTGACCTTCAACGAGCAATCCTGGACCGAGATCTTCGATGCCAATAACCAGCGCATCTTCGTTGGGCTCCAGGAGCCCGGCACCACCGCCAGCGTGGAGGGCGAACCGCCTTTCCGCATGACTATCGGCAATGCCACCGGTGTCGAGCTGATATGGCGTGACGAATCGGTCGATCTTGCTGCACGCGCCGGTGCCAACAACGTTGCCCGCTTCACTCTGGGAGAATGATTCCGTCACCATGCACGCTCAATCGCCCATCATTCGACGTAAGTCCCGCCAGATACATGTCGGCAAGATTGCGGTAGGGGGGGGTGCCCCCATCTCCGTGCAGAGCATGACCAACACCGACACACTTGACGTGGCCGCCACCGTAGCCCAGATACGCCAACTGGAAGCCGCCGGGGCCGACATCGTGAGGGTCTCGGTGCCGACCATGGAGGCCGCCGAGACCTTCGGCCGCATCAAGCGCGAGGTCGAGGTACCGCTTGTGGCCGATATTCACTTCGACTACAAGATCGCTCTGCGCGTCGCCGAGCTCGGCGTCGATTGCCTGCGCATCAACCCCGGCAACATCGGTAAGGAAGAGCGAGTTCGCGCCGTGGTCAGTGCCGCCCGCGATAACGGCATTCCCATCCGCATCGGCGTCAACGCCGGGTCGCTGGAGAAGGAGCTGCAGCGCAAGTATGGTGAGCCGACACCGGAAGCCCTGGTCGAATCGGCCATGCGCCATATCGACCATCTCGACCGACTCGACTTCCAGGAGTACAAGGTCAGCGTCAAGGCCTCGGATGTGTTCATGGCGGTGGCCGCCTACCGCCAGCTTGCCACGCTGATCGAGCAGCCGCTGCACCTGGGCATTACCGAGGCAGGCGGCCTGCGCTCGGGCACCGTGAAGTCCTCCATTGGCCTGGGCATGCTACTGATGGACGGCATCGGCGACACAATTCGTGTCTCGCTCGCCGCCGACCCGGTAGAGGAAATCAAGGTTGGCTTCGACATGCTAAAGAGCCTGCGCCTGCGCGCCAAGGGTATCAACTTTATCGCCTGCCCCAGCTGCTCGCGCCAGAATTTCGATGTCATCGGCACCATGAACGCACTTGAGGAGCGGCTCGATGACATCATGACGCCACTCGACGTTTCCGTGATCGGCTGCGTGGTCAATGGCCCTGGTGAAGCCAAGGAGGTCGATGTCGGCCTCACCGGTGGCTCGCCCGCCAACCTCGTCTATATCGACGGCAAGCCCGCCTCCAAGCTGAGCAACGACAATCTGGTCGATGACCTCGAGCGCTTGATTCGCGAGCGGGTACGCCTGAAAGAGCAGGCCGAACAGGATGTGCTCGCCCGCAGCCAGTGAGCCGGGCGACAACAAGGAGTCAGCATTGAGCAAGTCCCCAGTCAGCAATAAAGAGCCGAGCAAGAAAAAGATCCAGGCCATTCGCGGCATGAACGACCTGCTGCCGGAGCACTCGTCGCTATGGCAGTACTTCGAGGGCAAGGTGCAGTCGCTGATGCAGCGCTACGGCTACGCCGAGATTCGTACGCCAATCGTCGAGCAGACCGCGCTGTTCGCCCGCTCCATCGGCGAAGTCACTGACATCGTCGAAAAGGAGATGTATACCTTCGAGGATCGTAATGGTGACAGCCTGACCCTGCGCCCAGAGGGCACGGCAAGCTGCGTGCGCGCCGCTATGGAGAACGGTATGCTGCACAACCAGACCCAGCGGTTGTGGTACCAGGGCCCAATGTTTCGCCACGAGCGCCCGCAGAAGGGACGTTATCGGCAGTTTCATCAGGTCGGTCTGGAAGCTTTCGGCCTGGACGGTCCCGACATCGACGCCGAGGTGATCCTGCTCTCGGCACGGCTGTGGAAGGAACTGGGCCTGCTCGAGCATGTCACCCTGGAGCTCAACTCACTGGGCTCAAACGAGGCACGTGCCACCTATCGTGACAAGCTGGTGGCCTATTTCGAGGCGCACCGCGATCAGCTCGACGAGGATTCCCTGCGCCGCCTGACCAGCAACCCGCTGCGCATCCTGGATTCGAAGAACCCTGACATGGCGCCGATGCTGGCCGATGCGCCCCGGCTCATGGACCACCTGGACGACGGATCCCGCGAGCACTTCGAGCAGCTCACGGCCCTGCTTGAGGCGGCCGGCATCGACTACGTGATCAATCCGCGCCTGGTGCGTGGCCTTGACTACTACTGCCGTACCGTCTTCGAATGGACCACCACGGCGCTGGGCAGCCAGGGCACGGTATGTGCTGGCGGACGCTATGACGGCCTGGTTGAGCAACTCGGCGGCAAGCCGACCCCGGCCGTGGGCTTCGCCATGGGCATCGAACGGCTCATTCTGCTGCTGCAGACCCTGGAGCTGGTGCCCCCAAGCGCCCTGGAGGAGCTGGACGTCTACCTGCTGCCCATGGATGATGACGCCACTGCCAGCGCCATGCTGCTGGCCGAGCAGCTACGCACGTCGCTGCCTGACCTGCGTTTGCAACTGCACTGCGGGGGAGGCAGCTTCAAGAGTCGCATCAAGAAGGCCGACAAGAGCGGTGCCCGCCTCGCCCTGCTGCTGGGTGAGGATGAATTGGCCAATGATCGAGTGACCCTGAAGTTCCTGCGCGAAGCGCGTGATCAGCAGAGCCTGAATCGGCGCTCGATAGGCACCGACCTCGCCACATTGTTGTCAGGCAAAGCTGTTGGATAATGCGATCGCCTGACCCGAACCGGACATGCTGTAAAGGAGACCGCCCGTGGCGGAGCTGAGAACTGAAGAAGAGCAGCTGGATGCTATCAAGCGATGGTGGAAGGAGAACGGCACCGCGTTGGTCGCCGGTGTAGCCCTCGCCGCTGCCGGCATATTCGGCTGGAACGCCTGGCAGAACTATCAGGAAAACCAGTCCGAGGCGGCTTCGCTGCGCTACCAGCAGTTGGTCAACCTGGCAGACTCGGAAACGCTGGATGGCGAAGGCCTTGCCCGAGCCCGCACGCTTGCCGACGAGATCGTCGACAACCATGGCCGCACGCTCTATGCCGACATGGCACGGCTGATCGATGCTCGCCTGGCCGTGGAACAGGACGACCACGATGCCGCACAGGCCGCATTGCGCGCGGTGATCGAGACCAGCGGGCGTGAGTACCTCCAGGGTCTGGCGCGACTGCGCCTGGCGCGACTGCAGATCGCCCAGGGCGATGCCGAATCGGCTCTCGATACCCTCGGCAGCGGCATCCCCGACGCGCTTGCTGCCCAGCGGGCCGATATTCGCGGTGACGCCCAGCTCGCGTTGGGCCGCCAAGACCAGGCGCGCGAGGCCTGGCGTGAAGCGCTGGCCCACGCCGAGCAGCGTGACCAACCGATCTATGGTGTCCAGCTCAAGCTGGAAGATCTTGGTGTTGAAGAGGCGATACTATGATTTCTATCATGCGGCGCAATGCATCCCTGGCCATTGTTGCCACGCTCACTATCGGCCTGCTGGCCGGTTGCGCCAACAAGTCAGAGCCACGCTATTCGCCCAAAGAACTCACTCGCTTCGATGCCACCGCCGAGCTGCATAGCGACTGGCGCCAGCGGGTTGGCCAGGGACTGGGGCGGGCCCAGTACCCCATTGCCCCGTCGCTGGACGACGGCACCCTCTATGCCGCCGACGAGCGCGGCCGGGTAATGGCATTCGATGCCAACAGCGGCAGCCGGCTGTGGCAAAAGGACCTCGATGTCGGCGTTTCCAGCGCCCTGACCGCCGTGGCCGGCGAGATTTACCTGGGCACGCGAAATGGCGAAGTGCTGGCGCTCAGCCAGGCCGACGGTGACGTGTTGTGGCGCTCGCGGGTTCCCAGTGAAGTACTGGCCGCTCCCCAGCCTACCCAGCAGCTGCTGGTGGTGCAGAGCGTCGATGGCAGCATCACCGCCCTGAACCGCAGCAACGGCCAGGAGCGCTGGTCGCACAGCACCACCGAACCCGCCCTTACCCTGCGCGGCACCGGCACGCCGTCGGTGATCGACCCAGTGACCTTCGCTGGCTTCGCCAACGGTCGTCTGGTCACCCTGGACAATCGCAGTGGACAGCCACTTTGGGAGCGGCGCATTGCCGTGCCACAGGGCCGCAGCGAGGTCGATCGCATGGTCGATCTAGGCGGCCAGCCGGTACTGACGCCGGATGGACGCCTGTTCGTGACCAGTTACAACGGACGCCTGGTGGCCCTGCAGGCCAACACCGGTGAAATTCTGTGGGAGCGTGAACACTCCAGCCACCTGACACCGGTCCTGGTCGGCGACCGCCTCTTCACCGTCAACGAAGCCAGTCACCTGATCGCCATCGATGCGCGCAGCGGCGAGGAAGTGTGGCGCAACCGCGATCTCGAAGGGCGCTGGCTCACCGCCCCGGCCTTCGCCGGCGGCAACCTGGTGGTGGGCGACTTCGAGGGCTACCTGCATCTGGTCGATACCCAGAGCGGTCGCTTCACCGCCCGAACCCGGATAGACAGCTCGGGCATCAGTGTGCGGCCTGTCACCGATGAGCGGCGCATCTACGTGCTGGCCAATAACGGTCGCCTGGAAGCCCTGGACATCCGCCGATGACGCCTGTGATTGCCCTGGTCGGCCGGCCCAATGTGGGCAAGTCGACCCTGTTCAACCGCCTGACCCGCTCGCGGGACGCTCTGGTGGCTGACTTCCCTGGCCTCACCCGCGACCGCAAGTACGGTAACGGCCTGCTCGGCAACAAGAGTTATACGGTCATCGACACCGGCGGCATCAGCGGGGACGAGGAAGGTATCGACGCCGCCATGGCCGAACAGTCGCTAGCGGCCATCGATGAGGCCGACATCGTGCTGTTCATGGTCGATGCCCGGGCCGGCCTCAACGTAGCCGACGAGGCCATCGCCAACCACCTGCGGGTCAACCAGAAGAAGACCTGGCTGGTGGTCAACAAGACCGACGGCCTGGAAGAGCACTCGGCCATGGCCGATTTCTGGGCGCTGGGGCTCGGCGATCCCTTCCCCATCGCCGCGGCCCACGGTCGCAACGTCACCACCCTGATCGAGACGGTACTCGAGCGCTTTCCCGAACGCGACGAGAGCATCCCTGCCGACACCGGCACCAAGGGGATTCGCATCGGCGTGATCGGCCGGCCCAACGTGGGCAAGTCGACCCTGGTCAACCGGCTGCTGGGCGAGGAGCGGGTCGTGGTCTTCGACGAGGCCGGCACCACCCGGGACGCCATCGAGATCCCCTTCGAACGCCGCGGCAAGCCCTATGTGCTGATCGATACCGCCGGCGTGCGGCGACGCAAGAACGTCCGCGAGACCTTCGAGAAGTTCTCGATCATCAAGACCCTGGAGGCGATCAAGGAGTGTCATGTCGCCGTCATGGTGCTGGATGGCAGCAGTGGTCTAGTAGAGCAGGACCTGCATCTTCTCGACTACGTGCTGACCACCGGACGTGCCCTGGTGCTGGCGGTCAACAAGTGGGACGGGCTGGAGACCGAGGCCAAGGAGAAGATGCGCGCCGAGATCAAGCGCCGCCTGGGCTTCGCCGACTACGCCGAGCTGCACTTCATCTCGGCCCTACACGGCACTGCGGTGGGTGACCTCTATCCCTCCATCGAACGCGCCTTCGCGTCCGCCAATAGCCACTGGTCGACCAACCGTCTCACCACCCTGCTGCAGGATGCCGTCAGCCAGCATTCGCCCCCCCTGGTGCAAGGCCGCCGCATCAAGCTGCGCATGGCGCATCAGGGCGGCAGCAATCCGCCCATCATCGTGGTGCACGGCAACCAGACCGAGGCACTGCCCGAAGCCTACAAGCGCTACCTGATCAATACCTTCCGCAAGGTGCTCAAAGTTCGCGGCACGCCGATTCGCTTTGAATTCCGCTCCGGCAGCAACCCCTTCGACCCCATGGCCGACACCAGCGATCGCGAGAAAGCCAAGAAGCGTGAGTTGGGTCGTACCAAGGAGGCTCGCAAGAGCCGTCGCTGAAGCACCCACCGCGTCAGGCGTCGCCGACCCCCGGTAGGCGGCGCCGCTTCCCCGTCGTGTCTTGGCTCTTTCCGGTTACTGTTCCGTTGCTGAAATTTTCTTGACAGCAAGACCCACCAAACCTGAAATACGCCCATTTGCCATTCGCTGCTGCCCTTCCGGGCAAGGATTTCCTTGCATGATCCTGACCCGCTTACTGACGAAATTCTTCCTGTGCCGTCGGCGCTGGCGCCCACTTGCCCCGCTGAGCTTGGCCATGCTGCTCACCGGCTGCCTGGCACTGCCCCAGACCGGCCTGTTCGCCTTCCGCCTGGCGGTCACCTCCCTGGGGGTCGAAGAGGTACGTATCGGCTCCTACGCCGTGGATGCCCGCCTCGACACCAGCGATATCATGTCACTGGCGCTGTCGAGTCTCGGTGCCGGCAGCCTGCCGGTGCAGGCGACCCTGGCCATGGGTCTGGGGCTGCCCACCGGGATGCCGCCGGTGGAAATGTCAGGCTTTCGCTGGACGCTGGACATGCCGGGCGTCGAACCGGTCAGCGGCAACTACGAGCAGGACGTGACCCTGACTTCGGGTGACGATGCCAACTTGCGCCTGCCGGTGGCCTTCGACCTGCTCGATGGCGGCCGCGAGCGACTGGCCCCCATGGTGGAACTGGCAAGCCAGCTGGCCCGCCAGGGCGAACTGCCCGCCGGCAGCGAGCTGGCCATCACCCCCGGCGACCTGCACGGCCTGGGCATGACCCTGCCCGCGGGCCTGCTCACCCCCACCATCCGCCTGGGCGTGGGAGAGGACGGCAGGCTGATACCTCGCGGGTAAACGCTGACGGAACCGGGGCGCGTCTGGCGGCTACTTCCCGTGCAGGCGACGACGCCCCACCCAGTGGCTGGCAAACTGCCAGGCCCCGCGGCCGCTGCGGCCACCACGCAGGGTAGCGAAGCGGATCGCCTCGGCGCGGGCTTCGCTCCCCCAGTCCTTGGCACTGCCCAGTTGGGTGACCCAGTGGCAACAGGCCTCCAGGTAGGTGTCCTGATTGAAGGGATAGAAACCCAGCCACAGGCCGAAACGGTCGGAAAGCGAGATTTTCTCCTCCACGGCATCGCCATGGTGCAGCTCGTCTCCCACCAGTTGCGACGCCTCGTTGTCCGACAACGATTCGGGAAGCAGGTGGCGGCGATTGGAGGTGGCATACAGCAGCACGTTCTCCGGCGGCCCGGTCAGGGCTCCGTCGAGCACGCTTTTTAGTGCCTTGTAGGCGTCATCGTGGCCCTCGAAGGAGAGATCGTCACAGTAGACGACGAAACGCTGGGGCTGATGACGTAGCTGCTCCACCAGGGTCGGCAACCCGGAGAGGTCATGGCGGTCGACCTGTACCAGTCTGAGCCCTTCCGCCGCCAGGCTGTTGAGCAGAGCACGAATCAGCGACGACTTGCCGCTGCCACGGGAGCCCCACAGCAGGGCATGGTTGGCCGGTAGCCGCTGCAGGAAGGCGCGGGTGTTGTCGATCAACGCCAGCTTCTGGCGTTCGATGCCCAGCAGGTCGTCCAGTGCCAGGGCATCGCGGGGCGGCACCGGCAGCAGCCGCCCGCCCAGGGCGTGGCGCTGCCACAGGGCGGCCACATCGCGTTCCCAGTCGACCTCCTCGGGTACCGGGGGCAACCAGTGCTCCACGTGATCGAGCAGGCGGGACAGGCGTCGGGTGAGTTCGGAATCCATTGGCGGCGGCTCCTCTTCGATGGCTAAGCGCGGTCACAGTTGACCTTACCGTGGTACGGGGTATCTTGTGGCGAACCGTCATCCCCGTCCAGGGTCTCAATAGTCCCGGACACAGGAGATTTTCGCTATGCGCTGGATTCGCCCTATTGCCATGACCGCTCTGGTCCTGACCCTCGCTGCCTGTACGACCTCACCCACCGGTCGGCAGCAGCTCACGCTGATGTCCGATTCGCAGCTCAATGAAATGGGGCGCGAGGCCTTCGCGCAGTATCAGCAGGACCTACCGGCGGCTGGCCAGGCCCATCAGCGCTATGCCCAATGCGTGGCTAATGCCATCGTCGCTGAACTGCCGGAGCGGGAGCGCGACAAGGACTGGCAGATCCGTGTCTTCGAGTCGGAGCAGGCCAACGCCTTCGCCCTGCCCGGTGGCTACATGGGCGTCAACACCGGCCTGCTCGATATCGCCAAGACCCAGGACCAGCTCGCCGCCGTGGTGGGCCACGAAATCGGCCACGTCATCGCCAACCATGCCAATGAACGGGTTTCGACCCACACCTCGACCCAGCTTGCCCTCTCGGTGCTGGGCTCCGCCTCGGGCATGCAGGGACAGGGCGGCCAGCAGTTGATGGGTGCGCTGGGCCTCGGTGCCCAGTACGGCATTCTGCTGCCCTTCTCGCGCCGCCACGAGAGCGAGGCCGACGTGGTTGGCCTGCGCCTGATGGCCGATGCGGGCTTCGACCCACGCGCGAGTCTGGCCCTTTGGGAGAACATGAGCGCCAATGGTGGCCAGCCGCCGGAGTGGATGTCCACCCACCCCAGCCATGGCCAGCGCATGCAGGGGCTGCAGGCTCAGATGGGCAGCGCCATGAGCCGCTACGAGCAGGCACGCCAGGCCGGGCGAACGCCCAACTGCCCCCGCCCCTAAACCACTTCTGGAAAGCGAATGCTGAAACTTGGACTACTGCTGTTGATAGTGCCCCCACTGACGCTGATGGGCATTTACTTCTGGGAACTCAGTGACGTACGCGAATGCACCTTGATGCAGGGTGGGTACTGGGACTATCTGGACGGCATCTGCCGCGACACATCCCAGCCCTTCGTGCCTTGGGTGGAACGCCAGCCCTTGCTGGTCAACGGCGGAATGCTGCTCTCCGTGGCTGGTCTGGTCGTCTGCATGGCCGGGCTCTACGTCAAACGACGCTGAGGACTGAACGCTAATCGCGAGAAAATTGAATTTCGAGGCAAGTTTATCGATCTGATGAGACCAATAGCACGCTATTTAACGAATCAGATCGAATCAAATAGGCCGAAAGACCGGGTCTCGCAGCAGATCAGCGTTAAGTCCGACAAGCTCCATTTATAAAGCCCGCCGCAATCTCTCTCTCACCGACTCCGTCAACGGACGTTTTCCGCGCCACAGCAGAAAGGATTCCGCGGCCTGCTCCACCAGCATGCCCAGCCCGTCGACCGGAACGGCCCCAAGACCGCTGGCCCAGCGTAAAAAAACCGTCGGCTCGGCACCGTACATCATGTCGTAAGCGGTAGCGCCGTCCGCAAAGAGGTCCTCAGGCAGCGGCGGCAGCTCACCCGCCAGGCTCGCGCTGGTACCGTTGACTACCAGGTCGAACTGGCCTGTCACCGCCTCGAATCCACTGCCCTGGATCGCGCCCAGGTCGTGAAAGTCCACTGCAAGGGTCGTGGCCTTGGACGCGGTGCGGTTGGCCACCAGCACACTGGCCGGACCGGCCGCCAGCAGCGGCTCGAGCACCCCCCGGACCGCTCCGCCAGCCCCCAGCACCAGGATCCGGGCACCCGCCAGGCTCACCCCATGGTGCTCCAGGTCGCGAACCAGGCCCACTCCGTCGGTGGTATCCCCGTAGGTTAGGCCGTCAGTACCCAAAAGCAGAGTATTCACCGCCCCTGCACGCCGAGCACGCTCACTCAGCGTGTCGCAAAGCGAAAACGCCTGCTCCTTGAACGGCACCGTGACGTTGGCTCCCCACCCTCCTGAGGCGGTAAAGGCGCGCCAGGCGCCGACAAAATCATCCAGCGGTGCCTCGGTGGCGATGTAGTCGATATCCTCACCATTCTGCTCGGCAAAGGCGGCATGGATCATTGGTGACTTGGAATGCGAGATGGGGTTGCCGAAGACACAGTAGCGGTCGGTCATGAAACAGGCTCCTCCTCGTTCAACCAATCTCGGGGATGCAAGTAATCCCGATACAGCACCTCCTCGGCGCTACAGGGCTCGGGCGTCCAGTCATATTCCCAGCGGGCCAGGGGCGGCATCGACATCAGGATCGACTCGGTGCGTCCGCCGCTCTGAAGACCAAACAGGGTGCCCCGGTCCCACACCAGGTTGAACTCCACGTAGCGGCCACGACGGTAGAGCTGGAAGTCACGTTCGCGCTCGTTCCAGGACATCTCGCTGCGACGACGCACGATGGGCAGGTAGGCCGCAAGGAAAGCGTTACCGATGGCCCGCTGGAAGGCAAAGCTGCGATCAAAGCCCCACTCGTTGAAATCGTCGAAGAAGAGTCCCCCGACGCCGCGGGTTTCCTCGCGATGCTTGAGATAGAAGTAGTCATCGCACCACGCCTTGAAGCGCGGATAGACGTCATCACCAAAGGGGGCGCAGGCATCCCGTGCCACTCGATGCCAGTGCAGCACGTCCTCGTGAAACGGGTAGAAGGGTGTCAGGTCGAAGCCGCCGCCGAACCACCAGACCGGCACCTCGCCCTCTTTCTCGGCAATGAAGAACCGTACGTTGCCATGACTGGTCGGTACGTGGGGGTTTTCGGGGTGCATCACCCAGGAAACGCCGACTGCCTGAAAGCCGCGCCCGGCGAGCTCAGGGCGGGCAGCGGTCGCCGAGGGGGGCAACAGGTCACCAAAGACATGGGAGAAATTGACGCCGCCCTTCTCGAAGATCCGGCCATGCTCGAGCACCCGGGAGCGGCCGCCCCCCCCTGCATCACGCTGCCAGCTGTCTTCGTGGAAGTGCGCCTCGCCATCTTCCGCGGCCAGGGCCTGGCACAGCCGCTCCTGTAGATCGAGCAGGTAGATCTTGACGTCTTCAAGGTTGGCACGTGCCATGAGGTCTCCTTTCGCCGAGCCCGCCGTCAGGCGCGCAGCACCCGACCACTGCGCAGGTCGCGAATGGTACTCGGGCGATCATGCCCGCCGAGCTCGCCTTCGACGATGGCGTCGAGCTCGTCGCCAAAGGCCTCGTGGACCTCCTTGGCACTAAGCGCTGAGGGCTCGCCGGCACGGTTGGCCGACGTCGACACCAAGGGGCCGCCGAAGGCCTCGCAGAGTGCCACCACGCCGGGATGGTCGCTGACCCGCAGGGCTACACAATCATGGGCACCACGCACCAGCGCATGGGTGCGGCCGTTATCCGGCACCAACCAGGTGTGAGGCCCCGGCCAGGAAGCGACCAACGGGGCATGCAGTTCCAGCGGCAGGCCCTCGAGCCATGGGGTGAACTGCTCGATGCTGGCGGCGATCAGAATCAGCCCCTTGGCCGGGTCACGCTGCTTGAGCCTCAGCAGTTGTGCCACGGCCGTGTCATTGTCGGGGTCACAGCCCAACCCCCACACGCCTTCGGTGGGGTAAGCAATCATACCGCCGGCACGCAGCGCGGCCACGGCGTTGGAAAGAGACGTTACCTGAGGCATACCGGGTTGACCCTCGACGTTACGAACACAGACATTACGGCTCCCTACATCCGGCCGGCAAGACACGGATATCGGCCGGCCAATATGCTATCACGCTCAGGAGCCTGTCGGGCTTGACCGATCGTAGCGAGAGATACGGTTTTCGAGACAAGTTTATCGATCTGTAGAGGCGAATAGTGGGGCTCTTTAACGAAACAAATCGAATGGAATTGGCCGAAAATCCGGATTTCGCAGTAGATCAGTGTTAAGCCCGACAGGCTCCTAAACCCCACCCGGCAGGCGCACCCAGCCGCCCGGCGCCTGGGCAACGAGGCCTTCCAGTTCGAGTTCCAGCAGGCGGCGTTGGCAGTCGGGTACGGCCAGGCCGGTCAGAGCTACCAGTGCATCCAGCGGTGAAGGGGAATCGCTGAGCCAGCGCAGCAGCGGGTCACCCCCGCCATCGCCTGACGCAGCACACTCAGAGGCCGTCGGGGAAAGCGCCGTTGAGGAAAGCGTCGTGAAGGCGGGCGCCGCCCAGTGGGTCAGCTCTTCGAGAATATCGTCGAGCCGCCGCACCAGCACCGCCCCCTGGCGAATCAGCTGCAGGCAGCCCCGAGCCTGGGGGTTGTGGATCGAGCCGGGCAGCGCAAAAACATCGCGATTCTGCTCGACGGCGAGCCGTGCACTGACCAGCGAGCCGCTCTTTTCTGCGGCTTCCACCACCAGCACGCCAAGAGAGAGTCCGGTAACGATGCGGTTGCGGCGGGGAAAGAAGCCTGGCCGCGCCCGAGTACCGGGCGGGTGTTCGGAAAGCACCAGACCGCCGCGATCGAGCAATTGTTGGTACAGCCCCGCATGGCGGGGCGGGTATATCACATCGACGCCGCAACCCAGCACCGCCACACTGCGCCCGCCGGCTTCCAAGGCAGCGCGCTGCGCGGCACCGTCGATGCCCAGCGCCAGGCCGCTGTTCACGCACCAGTCCCGCAGTGCCAGCTCGCGAGCAAAGGCCGCCGCATTGGTCAGGCCCTCTCGAGTAGGTCGCCGCGAACCGACGATCGCCAGCGCAGGGGGCAATAGTGCGTCGAGATCGCCGAGGGCCCAGAGTACCGGCGGGGGATCGGCAATCTGGCCGAGCAGCGCCGGCCACGCCACGTGGCCGGGAAAGAGCAGGTGTCGGGTCGGATCGGCGTTCAACCAGGCCAGGTCGGCATCGACCAGGGCGTCTAGGGGGCTGCGAGCGGGATGATCGAGCCACAGCCGCAGCGCCGAGGCGGCCTGTCGCGGTAGGCGTGCCAGCCAGCCGTCGGGCCAGGCCGGGTCTGTCGTCACCAGCTCGGCCAGGCGTGACGCCCCCATTCCCGGCAGGCGCATCACCGCCAGCCACTCCCGCGCGCCCGGTGACACCACTTTCACCGCAGCGCCACCCCACGCCCATGGCGGGGATTGTGCACCCGGTCACCGACTTCCAGCGCGCGGGAAGCGCGCATCACCAGGCCATAGCTCATCTTCTCATAGGGGCGAAATACCATGATCAAGCCCGCCTCGTTACCGGGCAGCCGCAGGACCTCGCCGCTGCGCGGATCGTTGACCCGCTCACCCTGCTGCTCGACCTGAAGTACATGACCGGCTTCCAGACCGTCGCGGCGGCCGCGATCCAGCGCCACCACCTGCAGCCGTCCGATGAAGCGTACACCACCGGGCGCTGCCAGGATGCGACCCCCGACCGTGCTATCCGGGGCGCGGGGGACGAATTCCCTGATCAGCTCGCGGCTCTCCAGCGGCAGGATGATGTCATTGTTGCGCACCTCCTGAGAGGCCGACAGCACCTCGAGCACGACGATATCCTTCTCGGAGCGCTCTACCCGTGCCTCACCGACGCCCTCCAGTTCCAAGCCCAGCAGCTCACCAGACACGGCGTCGATGTAGCGCTCGCCGATGCGATAGATGCCGTACCGGGGGCCGCGCGGGATCTGGCCACGCGCATAGAACCGATCACCCGCCCCGCTGATGATGCGACGGTCGTCGCCGGCCACCACATAGGCCAACTCGTCCAGCGCCTCCGGGCCGTCGATGACCCGATGGTCGCGCAGGAAATGACGAATCATCTCCAGGGGGATCGGCTCTATGGCTTCTCGGGCAGGAATACGCCGCACCTCCGGCGAGAGCTGGACAATGCCTTGCCCGCGCTCGAGGCCAAGGCAGGGGCGGCCGTTGCAGTCATAGAGGTAGACCACATCGCCAGGATAGATGAGGTGTGGGTTACGGATCTGGGGGTTGACCTGCCACACCTCCGGCCACTGCCAGGGGTGCTGCAGGAAGCGCCCGGAGATACCCCAGAGGGTATCGCCACGCACCACGGTATATCGGTCGGGAGCGTCACCACGTAGCCCCTCCTCCCAGGTGAGGCCCTGAGCCTTGGCCGACGCTGCGCCGAGCAACATCACGATACAGCCGCCGCTTATCAAGACAATCCTGAAACAGCCAGCCAGCCAGCCGCGCCCTGCCCTGTCGATGCATTCCGCCATCCGCCAATCCCCCCTGCTCTCGACCCATCCCGGCAACCCTGAGGCCTTACGCCACCCCCGCCGGGAACCTGAGCACCGTGTTATAGTCTGATTTTATCGAAATAATAGGCGAAAGGGCGGTTTCACCCCGAGCCCCAGCCCCCTAGAATAAGGCAATCCCTGATGACAGCATAACGGTGGTTCCAACGCCATGGCCATATTACCTATCCTCGAATTCCCCGACGAACGGCTGCGCACCAAGGCGGCGCTGGTCGATGCAGTCGATGACGAGGTGCGCCAGCTGGTCGACGACATGCTCGAGACCATGTACGAAGCCAGCGGTATCGGGCTTGCCGCCACCCAGGTCGACGTCCATCGCCGCGTCATCGTGATGGACGTCAGTGACAGCCGTGCCAGCCCACTGGTACTGATCAACCCCGAGTACACGCCGACCGGCGACGAGCGCGACCTCATGTCCGAGGGCTGCCTGTCGATTCCCGAGTATTACGCCGAGGTTCCCCGTGCGCTGAAGGTGCACCTCAAGGCGCTGGACCGGGACGGCAAGCCCTACGAGCTCGATGCCGAAGGACTACTGGCCCACTGTATCCAGCACGAATACGATCACCTGGAAGGGGTGCTGTTCGTCGACTATCTCTCTCCATTGAAGCGGGACCGGGTGCTGAAGAAGATGCAGAAACGCCACAAGCAGATGCAGGACGCCTGAACCCCGCATTTTTTGGTTCTTCACACTTTGGCGTGAATCTGCTCTGCACAGACTGCATTGTGGAAGGACGCCTCGGCGATAGCGACGCAGGCGCTCCTTGTTGGAGCGCTCGGTTCGGTGCCCCGACTCTGCATCGCGACTGGCACCGTCAGGCGCCTCGGCGGAGGCTGGAACGCCGGTGATGGCCGCGAACGTTGGCAACACCGCCGGGAGGCCTTCGGCCTCCAGTCGTGATCTGAAGAT
Source organism: Halomonas sp. DQ26W (assembly GCF_003339685.1). GTDB lineage: Bacteria > Pseudomonadota > Gammaproteobacteria > Pseudomonadales > Halomonadaceae > Halomonas. The sequence goes on from NZ_QPKI01000009.1 coordinate 79,491, forward strand.
ACTCCAACAGCGCGTGGCGCCGTTGGTGGAGAGGATCGTTGTTGGAGCGCTGCTCCGCATCGCGACTGGCGCCGCCAGGCGCCTCGGCGGAGGCTGAAACGCCGGTGATGGCCGCGAACGTTGGCAACACCGCCGGGAGGCCTGCGGCCTCCAGTCGTGAGCTGAAGCTACTCTTGCAGCGGCTTGGCACCGTCGGTAGAAAGAATCATTGTTGGAGCGCTGGTCCCCATCGCGACTGGCGCCGCCAGGCGCCTTGGCGGAGGCTTGAACGCCGGTGATGGCCGCGAACGTTGGCAACACCGCCGGGAGGCCTTCGGCCTCCAGTCGTGAGCTGAAGCTACTCCAACAACGGCGTGGCGCCGTCGGTGGAGAGGGTCGCTGTTGGAGCGCTGCTCCGCATCGCGACTCGCGCCGCCAGGCGCCTCGGCGGAGGCTGAAACGCTGGCAGTGGTCGCCGGCATTGGCAACACCGCCGGGAGTCCTTCGGCCTCCAGTCGTGAGCTGAAGATACTCCAACAACGGCGTGGCGCCGTCGGTGGAGAGGGTCGCTGTTGGAGCGCTGCTCCGCATCGCGACTGGCGCCGATAGGCGCCTTGGCGGAGGCCACGGCGTAGGCGATGGTCGCCGGCACTGGCAACCCCGCCGGGAGGCCTGCGGCCTCCAGTCGTGAGCTGAAGCTACTCCAACAGCGGCGTGGCACCGTCGGTAGAAAGAATCATTGTTGGAGCGCTGCTCCGCATCGCGACTGGCGCCGATAGGCGCCGATAGGCGCCTTGGCGGAGGCCACGGCGTAGGCGATGGTCGCCGGCATTGGCAACACCGCCGGGAGTCGCGGCCTCCAGTCGTGATCTGAAGATGCTCCTACAAAATGGCGTGGCACCGTCGGTGGAGAGGGTCGCTGTTGGAGCGCTGCTCCGCATCGCGACTCGCGCCGCCAGGCGCCTCGGCGGAGGCTGAAACGCTGGCAGTGGTCGCCGGCATTGGCAACACCGCCGGGAGTCCTTCGGCCTCCAGTCGTGATCTGAAGATACTCCAACAACGACGTGGCACTGTCGGTGGAGAGGATCGCTGTCGGAGCGCTGGTCCCCATCGCGATTGGCGCCGCCAGGCGCCTCGGCGGAGGCTGAAACGCTGGCAGTGGTCGCCGGCATTGGCAACACCGCCGGGAGTCCTTCGGCCTCCAGTCGTGATCTGAAGATACTCCAACAACGACGTGGCACTGTCGGTGGAGAGGATCGCTGTCGGAGCGCTGGTTTCCATCGCGACTGGCGCCGTCAGGCGCCTTGGCGGAGGCCACAGCGTTGGCGATGTTCGCTGGCACTGGCAACACCGCCGGGAGTCCTTCGGCCTCCAGTCGTGAGCTGAAGATACTCCAACAACGGCGTGGCGCCGTCGGTGGAGAAAGCCGCTGTTGGAGCGCTGCTCCGCATCGCGACTGGCGCCGCCAGGCGCCTTGGCGGAGGCTGGAACGCCGGTGATGGACGCGAACCTCGGCAACACCGCCGGGAGGCCTTCGGCCTCTTCACGCCAGTCTGCGTAGAACCCATTTTTTCTACCCGAAGGCCGACGTAACGAAGTCGGCCTTCGTCGTTTCCGCCCGCCTCCGTTATGATGGGAAACATCGCCCACTGGCAAGGCTTCGAAATCATGCCCCCACCCCTGCGTGTCGTTTTCGCCGGCACCCCCGACTTCGCCGCTTCCAGCCTGGCTGCACTGCTGCAAAGCCGCCACTCCGTGGTCGCCGTCTACACCCAGCCCGACCGACCCGCCGGACGTGGCCGCAAACTCACTGCCAGCCCGGTCAAGGCACTGGCGCTGGAGCATGACTTGCCGGTGCTGCAGCCACAGAGCCTCAAGACGCCAGAAACTCAAGCCGTGCTGGCCGGGTTCGAGGCGGACATCATGGTAGTGGTCGCCTATGGCCTGATCCTGCCCCAGGCGGTACTGGACATTCCTCCAAGGGGCTGTCTCAACGTGCACGCCTCACTGCTGCCGCGCTGGCGCGGCGCCGCTCCCATCCAGCGGGCAATCGAGGCCGGAGACAGCGAAAGCGGCGTGACCATCATGCAAATGGATGCCGGACTCGATACCGGCAACATGCTGCTGATCAGGCGCACCCCCATCTCGGCCACCACGACCGGGGGCGAACTGCACGACACCCTTGCCACCCTCGGCGGCGAGGCCATCGTCGAGGCACTCGACGCCCTGGCGAATGGTGCATTGACGGCAACCCCCCAGCCCGAGGAAGGCGTAACCTACGCCGCCAAACTCAGCAAGACCGAGGCCGAGTTGGACTTCCGCCAGCCTGCTGCGGTGCTTGCCGCCAGGGTGCGCGCCTTCAATCCCTGGCCGGTGGCATGGTGCACCCATGGCAAGCAGCGCCTGCGCCTGTTGATGGCAACGGCCACGTCCCGTCATGATGGTCAGCGACCTCTACCCCCCGGCACCCTGCTCGAACATGACCCCGATGCCCTGCGCATCGCCTGCGGCAGGGAGGGCACCGAGGTACTGCGTGTGACACGCGCCCAGCTGCCCGGCGGCAAGCCATTGGCGACCCGTGACCTGCTCAACGCCCGCAGCAACACCCTGGCACCCGGCCTGTTATTCGGACAAGCCATCGAGGAGACATCCTGATGCATCGATCGACGCCCTCCTCCCGTGCGGGAAAGGCTGTTCAGGACAGCGGCCAGGCGGTGCGGGCCAGTGCCGCCCGCACACTGGTGCCAGTCATCACCGCCAAGGGGTCCCTGGCCGACCTGGATGATCACCAGGTCGTCACCCGGGACCGCGCCCTTTTCAGGGCGATGTGCTACGGCGTCTGCCGCACGCTGCCTCGACTGGAGGCGCTCGCCGCGCAGTTGCTCAAGACCCCCTTCAAAGCCCGCGATGCCGATATCCAGGCCCTGCTGCTGCTGGGTATTCACCAACTGCTCTACATGCGCATTCCGGCCCATGCCGCCGTGGGCGAGACAGCCGGTGCAGCCAGGCTGCTGGGCAAGGAGTGGGCGACCAAGGTGCTCAACGGCTGCCTGCGCCGCCTGCAGCGGGAGTCCGCGGCGCTGCAGGCCGAGGTCGACAGGGACCCCGGCGTGGCTCTGCTGCATCCCCGCTGGCTGCTCCAGGCGCTGCGCCAGGCCTGGCCCGACGACTGGCGCGCCATCGCCGCCGCCAACAATGAACCGGGACCGATGACGCTGCGCATCAATCGCCGCCGAGGCGACCGGGAAGCCTACCTGGCCAGGCTGATCGATTCAGGCCACGAGGCCCGGCTCTGTAATCACTCACCCGACGGCCTGGTACTGGACACGCCCTGTGACGTTCAGGCACTGCCCGGCTTCTCCGAAGGCGATGTCAGCGTACAGGATGAAGCCGCCCAGCTCGCCGCCGAACTGCTCGGGCCAGTGCTGGCACCACGTCCCGGCGGGCGTGTACTCGATGCTTGCTGCGCCCCCGGCGGCAAGGCCGCCCACTTGCTGGAACTGTTCGACGTGGACCTGTTGGCGCTGGACAGCGATGCCACACGTCTCGCCCGGGTAGAGGACGCCCTGGCCCGACTGGGCCTTTCGGCAACACTGCTGCACGCTGACGCCACCCAACGAGACTGGTGGAACGGCACGCCCTTCGATGCCATCCTGCTCGACGCCCCCTGCTCAGGCAGCGGCGTGGTCCGCCGCCACCCGGACATCAAGCGCCTGCGACGGCAATCGGACATCCCCAAGCTGGTCGAACTCCAGTCACGCCTGCTTGACAACCTTTGGCCGCTGCTGCGACCTGGCGGTTCGATGGTCTACGCCACCTGCTCGGTGCTTCGTGAAGAGAACGACGAACAGATCGAGGCATTCCTCGCCCGTACGGCAGGCGCCATCGCTACCACTCCCCAGGAGTTAAGCTGGGGTCGGCCGGTCGGTGACGGTCGCCAGTTGCTGCCAGAACCGGAGAGTCATGACGGCTTTTTTTATGCCAGACTGAAAAAGCAGGGTTAAAATGGCTCTGTCATCGATCATATGGGCAAGGAGCATCCATGAGCGATCACGTCTACAAGCATATCGAGTTGACCGGCTCCTCGGAAAAGAGCATCGAGGACGCCATCCAGCGTGCGCTGGAAAAGGCGTCGCACAGCCTGCACGGCATGCGCTGGTTCGAAGTAACGGACACTCGGGGCCACATCGAGAATGGCAAGGTCGGTCATTGGCAGGTGACGATCAAGGTGGGGTTCACTCTGGACTGAGGACGCCCTCCGCCAGGCCCGGTCTGTTACCCGGTGTAAGGCTGGTTTATGCTAGCCACCATGCTGCGGCGCCAAATCGGCGTCGCAGAGTCGTTTCACGGACCCGACAGCAATGAAGATCATCATTCTTGGCGCCGGCCAGGTCGGCGGCACGCTGGCCGAGCATCTGGCCCGCGAGGAAAACGACATCACGGTGGTGGACACCGACGCCGAACGGCTGCGCGAGCTGCACACCCGGCTCGACATACGCACCGTGGTGGGGCCGGGCTCCTACCCCGTGGTGCTGCGCCAGGCCGGCTGTGAAGATGCCGACATGCTGATCGCGGTGACCAGCCAGGACGAGGTCAACATGATCGCCTGCCAGGTCGCCCACACCCTGTTCCGCACGCCGACCAAGATCGCCCGTGTCCGCGCCACCGCCTACCTCACCCGCAAGGGTCTGTTCGCCCACGAGGCGGTGCCTATCGACGTGCTGATCAGCCCTGAGCAGGTGGTCACCGACCATATCCGCCGGTTGATCGAACACCCAGGCGCGCTTCAGGTCCTGGAGTTCGCCGGCGGGCTGGTGCAGCTGGTGGCGGTCAAGGCGTTCTACGGCGGCCCGCTGGTGGGCCAGGACCTGGGCTTCCTGCGCCGCCACATGCCGAGTGTCGACACCCGCGTTGCAGCCATCTACCGACGCAACCGGCCGATCATTCCTCGCGGCGACACCGTAATCGAGGCTGACGACGAAGTCTTCTTCATCGCTGCCCGCCGCGACATCCGTGCGGTGATGAGCGAGCTGCGTCGGGTCGACCGTGACTTCCGACGGGTGATGATCGCCGGCGGCGGCAACATCGGCGAGCGGCTGGCCGAGCATCTCGAGCACAGCCACCAGGTCAAGATCATCGAGCACGGCATCGAGCGCTGCACCGTGCTCGCCGAGCGCCTCGACCGCACCGTGGTGCTGCACGGCAGTGCCACCAACAAGCGGCTGCTGGAAGAGGAGAATATCGAGGACTGCGATATTTTCTGCGCACTGACCAACGACGACGAGGTCAACATCATGTCGTCGATGCTGGCCAAACGCATGGGCGCCAAGAAGGTGCTGACGCTGATCAACAATGCTGCCTACGTCGACCTGGTCCAGGGCGGCGAGATCGACATCGCCATCTCCCCGCAGCAGGCCACCATCGGCAGCCTGCTGACCCACGTGCGCCGCGGCGACATCGTCAACGTGCACTCGCTGCGCCGCGGTGCCGCCGAAGCCATCGAGGCTATCGCCCACGGCGACATGCAATCCTCCAAGGTAGTGGGCCGCGCCATTGGCGATATTGACCTGCCCAGCGGTACCACCATCGGTGCACTGGTACGCGGCAAGGAGGTGCTGATCGCCCATGACAACGTGGTAGTTGAGTCGGGCGACCACCTGATCCTGTTCGTCATCGACAAGCGCCGCATTCGCGAGGTGGAACGCCTCTTCCAGGTCGGCCTGACCTTCTTCTGATGCCAACGGGGCGCCTCTGATGTCACGCTGCTGCTTTGCGTTTATCGTCCGCACGCCTGTCGCCAAGGCCATCACCGCATGAGCCTGCGCATCATCCTGCGCATCCTGGGCATGCTGCTGATGATGTTCAGCCTGACCATGGTGCCGCCCATCCTGATCTCACTGTTGTTCGGCGATGCCCAGTGGGATGCCTTCGCCATTGCGATCATCATCACCGCGGTGACCGGGCTGGTGATGTACCTACCGAATCGACTGGCTCGCAAGGAGTTGCGCACTCGCGATGGCTTCCTGATCGCCGCTCTGTTCTGGAGCGTACTGGGGCTGTTCGGCGCGCTGCCGCTGATGTTGACCGGGGACGCTGCGCTGTCTCCTACCGACGCGGTTTTCGAATCCTTCTCGGGGCTGACCACCACCGGTGCCACGGTGATCACCGGCATCGACTTCCTGCCGGAGTCGATCCTCTACTATCGCCAGCAGTTGCAGTGGCTCGGCGGGATGGGGATCGTGGTGCTGGCGGTGGCGATACTGCCGACCCTGGGTGTCGGGGGCATGGCCCTCTATCGCACCGAGATCCCGGGGCCGCTGAAGGACTCCAAGCTCACACCGCGCATCACCGAGACCGCCAAGGCGCTGTGGTACATCTACGCCGCCCTGACCGTCACCTGCTTCCTGGCCTACATGGCCGCCGGCATGAATTGGTTCGATGCCCTGGGCCACAGCTTCTCCACCGTGGCCATCGGCGGCTTCTCCACCTATGACGCCAGTATCGGCCACTTCGACAGCGCCACCATCGAGCTGATCTGCATGTTTTTCCTGATCATCTCGGCAATGAGTTTCAGCCTCCACTTCCTGGCCTGGCGCGGCCGGCGCATCCGCCACTATTTCCAGGACCCGGAAGCCCGCTTCCTGCTGATGTTCCTCGCTTTCCTGTCCGTCATCACCGTGATCTCGCTGTGGCTCACCGGCACCTACGATACCGAGCGCGGCCTGCGTCACGGTATCTTCCAGGTGGTATCGATCGCCACCACGTCTGGCTTCAGTGTGGCCGACTTCTCGCTCTGGCCAGGGGCGCTGCCCTTCCTGCTGTTCGTGGCGGCCTTCGTCGGCGGCTGCTCCGGCTCCACCGGCGGTGGCATGAAGGTGATCCGCATCATCCTGATCTTGAAGCAGGGCATGCGTGAGGTCATGCGCCTTATCCACCCCAACGCCGTGATCGCGGTCAAGATCGGCAAGGTGAGCGTGCCCGACGGCATCGCCCAGGCGGTGTGGGGCTTCTTCTCGGTCTACGTGATGCTGTTCTTCCTGATGCTGGTGGGCGTCATGGCCACTGGCGTCGACCAGGTCACGGCCTGGTCGACGGTGGCCTCTGCGCTCAATAACCTGGGCCCGGCACTCGGGGAAGCCTCAGAGAATTACGGCGAAATGCCCACGCTCAGCAAATGGATCCTGGTGGTGGCAATGCTGCTCGGCCGACTGGAGATCTTCACGGTGCTGGTGCTGTTTACCCCAGCCTTCTGGCGCCGTTAGGGAAACGCTGCACAAATGCCTACACGAGCGAATCGCTGCGTTGCGCGGTGCGCGGAATCCTCACATATACCCCATATGCTCCGTTCCTGTGCTCCGTGCGCCTTGCGCTTCATCTCGCTCGGCTATTTGTTCAGCGTTTCCTTGGATAAGTCTGATGCTACTTCTGACAGGCCGGGTTTGGAGCGCGGGCCGGCTTCGTGGATAATCAGGCATTCATCCCCTTTCAACCCCGAGCGTTCATGACCCACTCCCAGGACACCGTGACCGACCCCCGCCAGGAAGGCGACTTCAGCGGCCCGCGCCAAGTCATCGAGCTGGGCGGGACGCGCTACACCCTGCTGGGCACTGCCCATGTCTCGGCACAGAGCGCCGATGACGTGCGCCGCCTGATCGGCTCCGGTGAATTCGATGCCGTGGCCATCGAGCTGTGTGATTCCCGCCACCAGAACCTCAGCGACCCGGACGCCCTGGGCAAGCAGGATCTCTTTGAAATTTTTCGCCAGGGCAAGGCCGGCATGGTAGCCGCCAGCCTGGCGCTGGGCGCCTTCCAGCAGCGAGTCGCCGAGCAGTCGGGGATCGAGCCGGGTGCCGAGATGCGTGCCGCCCTGGAGGAGGCACGCCGGCACGAGCTGCCCTTGCTGCTGATCGACCGCGACGTGGGCATCACCCTGAAGCGCATCTACCACAACGTGCCCTGGTGGCAGCGCATGTCGCTGTTCACCGGGCTACTCGGCAGCGTACTGTCGCGCCAGGAGATCAAGCCCGAGGAGATCGAACGGCTGAAGCAGGGCGACGTACTGGAGTCCACCTTCAACGAATTCGCCGCCGAGTCCGAGGCGCTCTACATACCGCTGATCACCGAGCGCGACCGCTACATGGTGATGTGTCTGGCCGAGCAGGCCCCGCCCGGGCGCTATCGCAATGTGCTGGTGGTGATCGGTGCCGGGCATATGAAGGGCATGGCCGAGCGCTTCGGCGAACCCCTGCCCACCTCGCCCCGGGAAGAGCGAGAGAAGCTGGAAGTCACGCCGCCACCGTCGAGGATTTGGCGCTCACTCCCCTGGCTGATCACGGCCCTGGTGCTGACCGGCTTCGCCATCGGCTTCTCGCGCAACACCGAACTGGGCTGGCAGCTGGTCGGCGAGTGGTTCCTGATCAACGGCGTGCTCTCGGGGCTCGCCACCCTGGCCGCCCTGGCTCACCCGGTCACGGTACTGGCCACCATGGTCGCGGCACCGCTCACCTCGCTGAACCCGACCATCGGCGCCGGCTTCGTCGCCGCCGGGGTGGAGCTGTGGATGCGCAAGCCCAAGGTGCGCGACTTTTCCACCCTGCGCCACGATGTCATCGAGCTGAAGGGCTGGTGGCGCAATCGGGTCTCACGCACCCTGCTGGTATTCCTGTTCGCCACGCTGGGCTCCGCCGCCGGCACCTGGATCGCCGGGTTCCGCATCGCCGGGGCGCTGTTCGGCAGTTGACGAGGAGCGTTACCTCTCTTTCCCGGCGTCACCGCCTGGCAGCCGGGTAACACGCCGCACCAGCTGGTGCATCGGGCCGACATGGCCATGTATCAGGCCAAGGAGGCGGGGCGCGCCTGCGTTCGAGTGGCCGGGGCAACTGACTGAAGGCTTACCGGGTGCGATGGTCCTGCAGTCGCTTCATGGCGGGCGTCGGCTCCTGAAGCTTCTCGAAGCGTCGGCTGGCGGCGTAGCTGTCGTTGAAGGCGTCGAAATAGTCATCCAGCACGTCACCGGCCAGGGTATCACCCGATTGACGCAGCAGTTCGGCAGCCACCTCGGCCGTGCAGAGGTGTGCCGCCGATGCTGGCTTGCGCAGCCGATAGCGGGTCAGCCGCTCGGTCGCCAGCGGCAGTACCGGCAGGTGATCTAAGTAAGGGCTCTTGCGAAAGATCCGCCGCGCCTGGCGCCAGGTACCGTCAAGCAGAATAAAGACCGGCATCTTCCCCTCACCCTTGACACCCGCGACAGCGTCCAGGCCCACCACGCGGTCGGCGTAGTCAGGCTGATCATCGGGAAAGATCACGAAGGGAGCGAAGCGGTTGTCCTCAAGCAGTGCCAGCAACCGCTCGTCCGGTTTTGTTCGATACCAGGTAAACACCTCGGTGGCGGGCAGCACGTCATGGATCAACCGGCCGGTATTGGTCGGCTTGTGGTGCTCCAGAGGGTGCGTCAACAGCCAGACACGGACCGTACTCTCCACAGCGAGTCGATAGGGGCAGAGGCAGTTCAGGCGGGGCAGATTGCAGCCGGGGCAGCGCTCGACGAAGCTGCCACGCGCCTTGAACTCACGCCGCGGCGGCCGAGGATGGCCCGTGGCGGGGTCGCGGGCGGTCAAATCGCCGGGGTTCCGGTTCGACATGAGAGTCTGGTTCGACATGAAAGCCTGTCGCGGTGCTGAAAGGGGCGGCATTCTATCATGCCTTTCCGTGTCCTCGGCTTTGTCCGGAAAGTGTTTGCGCTTGGCGATACGGCGTTAGCCTATCAGGGTTTCCGGCATCCAAAGCCGCCCCTCCCGCTTCCAATGGCGCACCAGCTGCGTCACCCCTTTGCCGGCAGGCTGGCTCAGCCGTGCCACACCGGGCGGCGAAACGGCCTCGGCGTCGGGATCCACCAGCACGCATGGGGCCTCCAAGGGGGCATGATTCAGCAATGAAGCGGCGGGCATGACGGCAAGCGAGGTGCCGACCACCAGCAGCAGGTCCGCTTCGCCGACGATCTCACAAGCCTCGGCAAAGTGCGGCACGCTCTCGCCAAACCACACCACGTCCGGGCGCAGCTGGCTCCCCTTGTCGCAGATATCGCCCAGCTCGATGCCGCCACGCGGGAGTCGATACTGCATGCGGGAGTCTACCGTGGAGCGCGCCTTGAGGATCTCGCCATGCAGGTGCAGCACATTGCGCGAACCTGCACGCTCGTGCAGGTCGTCAATGTTCTGGGTGATGATGCTGACCCGGAAACCCTGTTTTTCCAGTCTTGCCAGGGCCTTGTGAGCGGCATTGGGCCGAGCCCGACGTACCTGAGTCCGGCGCGTGTTATAGAATTCCAGCACCCGCCGAGGGTCGCGACGCCAGGCTTCGGGGGTGGCCACCGCCTCGATGGGGTGGTCCGCCCAAAGGCCATCACTGGCACGGAAGGTCTGGATACCGCTCTCGGCACTGATGCCCGAGCCGGTAAAGACCACCAGATGAGGGCGCCTCTCCTCAGCCATACCTTGCCTCGTCATTGCTGCTGCCTGTGGGACGCGTTGAAACGGCAAGTCTGCAAGCGGCTCGCATCAGTAGACCAGACCAGTCTCCTCGCTGCCGGCGAACCGCTGCTTGTTGCGGTAGGGATAGACGTCGATGACCCGCCCATCGAGAATGGCCTGCTGCAATCCCTTCCAGTAATCCGCGTCGAGCAGCTCCGGGTGCAGCTCATAGAAGAGCTTGCGCAGCCGTATGTCGGCAAACAGGAAGGGGCCGAATTCCTCGGGGAAAATATCATTCGGCCCCACCGAGTACCAGGGCTCGTCGGAGAGCTCCTGCTCGGGATACATCGCCTCCGGAATATGCCGAAAATTGCATTCGGTGAGGTAGCTGACCTCGTCATAGTCGTAGAAGATCACTCGGCCGTGGCGAGTGACGCCGAAATTCTTGAGCAGCATGTCACCAGGGAAGATATTAGCAGCCGCCATCTGCTTGATGGCATTACCATAATCCTTGAGTACCGCCCGTATTTCGGCTTCATCGCACTGCTCGAGGTAGATGTTGAGGGGTGTCATCATCCGCTCCGTGTAGCAGTGCTTGATGATGACCTTATCGCCCTTGAGCTGGACATTGGATGGCGCCACCTCGAGCAGCTCCTTGAGGCACTCCGGCGCGAAGTGATCCTTGCGGGCAATGAAGTTAGAGAACTCCTGGGTATCGGCCATGCGCCCGACCCTGTCGTGCCGCTTGACCAGGCTGTACTTCTCGCGCACGTTCTCCCGGCTCATCCGCTTGGAAGGATCGAAACGGTCCTTGATGATCTTGAAGACCGTACGAAACGACGGCAGCACGAATACCACCATTACCATGCCCCGCACCCCGGGGGCGATGATGAACTTGTCCTCGCGCTTGGCTACCTGCCGGTTGAGTGCGCGAAAGAACTCCGTCTTGCCATGCTTGAAGAAACCGATCGTGGCGTACAGCTCCCCTTCGGGCTTGTCGGGCATCAATTCCTGCAGATAATCGACGAACTCGCCCGGCACCTGAACCTCCACCTGGAAGTAGGCGCGGGTGAAGGAGAAGATGATCGAGACTTCGTCGGATTCGATGAGCACCGTATCCAGGTGCAGCCCCTGCCCTTCATCATGTAGCACCGGCAACACCAGCGGCACCTGCTCACCGCCGCCTCGAATACGCCCTACCAGATAGGCACCCTTGTTGCGGTAGAAGACACTCTTGAGCAACTCGATTTCGGTATCCGGCGCGTCAAGAATGGTAGGCGGCAGGTGGCCAAGCAGGAACTCGGCAGCCAGCCTGGAATCACGCTGCAGGTTATCGAAAGGTGTCTCGAAGGGAGCATCCGCCAATGCCCAGCGAATGGCTTTCTGCCATTTCCCGTCTACCGGTAGACGGCGACAGCGCTCGATGCCGGAGTGGTGCGCCGCCGCATCCCGAGAGCTGTAGACGAACATCCAGTCGTTACGGATATGACGGTGATGGAAAATCGAGCAGAACATCGAATTGAAATAGGTTTCGGCCAGCTCGTAGTCGAGCCGCTGGCTGATCAGTTCGGCGTAATGATTCCTGCCTTCGCGCCAGCATTCGCAATGGGTCAGATCCTCGTCGGCGAAGGATCGCTTGAGCCTGTCGAGGGTTTCTTCAACCTTCTCGTCGTAGAGATTGATGCGTTCCGCCGAGGCCTGCTGTGCCTCCCGCCATGCGGCATCACGAAAGCGACGACTGGCATCCGCGGTGATTTCCTTGAAACGTGAACGGTATTCGTCGAAACCGTGCAGGATCGTGGCAGCAAGACGATAGGCGGGGGAATGCTTCATGACGGACTCCGGGCATCGTGAAGGCACAGCATGGCGAATTGTGCGCTGCAAGGCGAGCCGACCATGGTGGGGCTCGCTGTAGTCCCTTGTCATCCTGCCGGCAATCATCGGGGATTCAGAGGGCCCAGGCGCTGGCCACGCTTGCCTGGTGTCACGTCTTCATCATGGCACTGTCGCCAGACCGTCATCGCTCAGTGTCAGCCTTGTCGCCATAAGCCCTACTGGTAGGCGAGGCGGGCCGCCCGACGGCTTTCCATTCCAGTGGTAGCCGGTTGGCATACCAACTTCGACCACTACTGTCGCGATTCTTCGGCGCAGTGGAGCAGAGCGTAGGTGCGCCCGAAAACACGTTTACCCCAACCCAAGCAAAACCAGTAAGGCGCACTACCCATACCTAGTGAATATCCAAAGCCCCCTTCTGACAGACCTGGCAACTCGCCTTGTTATTCCACTTGGCAAGCGCTCAGCCTTCGGCGGACAAGCTATGCAGGGTGTTACTCCGGAAATAGCGTTCGACGGCGAAGAGTTGCTACTGCTGACTCCGCAAATTTCCTCAGTGTCAGAAAAGCACCTCAAGAATCCCGCTGGCTCCCTCGCGCACTTAAGAGATCAGATTGTTGGAGCTCTGGATCTAGCTATCACTGGCATTTAACGCCCGCTGTAGGTCTGGAGCAACACGAGGTGCCTCGGCCACTTTCAGCATTGCGCGTCAGGGCGGCGACGGAAAGCATGACGCCGCCCCGTGAGCGAGACCAGCCTGGTGGGCGACTCAGGCGGCGCGTGGCGACGCATCGCTGCGTACGCAGTTCAACAGGCAGAAGACAGCTAGTGTACCGGTCAGCGTGGGCAGCAGGAAACCCACGGTGTAGCTGCCGCTGAGCCACACGATCAGGCTGAACAGCGCCGGGCCCACCAGTACCCCCATGTAGGTAAGCACCAGCACGGCAGCCGTGGCCTCACCCACCTCACCGGGCTGGCAGCGCCGCGCCACCTCGCCCAGATAGACCCCGTTCCAGCCCACCGCCGTGGCGCCGGCGACCACCATCAGGGTGATCGTCAGCCAGGTAGGCACCGCGGTGCCGAGCACGGCCAGCAGAAAGAAGATCACGGCGATAACGCCGGCTAGGCCGAACAGTACTGGCAGGCTGCCCCCCAGGCGGTCGGCCAGCACGCCCCAGGCCAGGCGGCCCGATACCCCGGACACATGCACCAGCGACACTACGGCCCCCGCCATGACCAGACTCAGCAATAGCTCCTCGACCATGAAGGCCACCGCGAAGCTGAGCAGCGAAAGCTGCGCCGCGGAGAGGCAGAAGCCGGTGGCGCCCAGCCAGCGCATGGCACGGGAGCGACGCAGCACGCCAAGGCTGCCGGCCCTCTGCATGCGTACGTTGGCATCTCGGCTAGCATCCCAGCGGGAGCGCCGCGGCTGGAGTAGCAGCAGCGTAGCCAGGCAGGCCACACCCACCACCAGGAAAGCCGCCTGCCAGTTCCATAAGGCCGCCAGCGGCGGTGCCATCAAGCCTGCCAGCACGCCGCCCAGGGGCACGCCGGTCTGTTTGATGGAGTAGACGAGATTACGTCGTTCGGGCGGCGTGAAGCGGGACAGTAGCTCCGCCGCCGCCGGACTGGTGATGCCGTAGGCAAGGCCCAGCATCAGGGTGGTGCCGAGCAGCGCCAGCGGCGTGCCGATCAAGGCCAATGCGCAGCCCCCCATCACCAGCGCTATGGCCAGTTGGCTAGCCCGACAGCCACCCAGGCGCCGGGCGAACATCGCCGACTGCAGCGAGGTGAGCATCGCCACCCCGTAGAGCAGGCTGACCTGCAGCCCGACCCAGCCGGTCGGCACGCCGAAAGCGGCGGCGATCTGCGGTGCCAGGGTCGGTACCAGCAGCATTCCAGCACTACACAGCACCTGTACCCAAGTCGCGGCCAGCAGCACCACGACACCCTCGCCCCATTCGGTAGCGACGGCTGGCTGGTCGGTAGGAGATGGCAGCATGGGCGCGCTTCATGGCCAAGGAAACCGTTAGCCTACACACAATCTGCCACTCCCCGCCAATACCTGCGCCGGGACGAGTCGCGGCGACGCCGCTTGGCGCCCCTTCCCGCCTTACCAGGGAAGTGGTTCGCCGTTGCTGTGCCAGAAGGTGCCTGTGGTCTCCAGAGTCAGTGCCGCGATACGTGCCGCGATACCGGCTGTGGCTTCTTCCGGCGAAATCTGGCCGCCGAAGTTTACCATCCGGGTCTTCACGAAACCGGGATGGAGCTGGATGACCGAAATCCCGCGTGGTGCCAGGTCCATAGCCAACGACTTGCCGAAGGCATTGAGTGCCGCCTTGGAGGCGCGATAGCCATAACGGCCACCGGAATCGTTGTCGGCGATCGAACCCATGCGGCTGGTGATGTTGGCGATCTTGCTGCCTTCCCCCAGGTTGTCGAGCAACGCCTCGACCACGGCGAGCGGCGCGTAGGCATTGATCTCCATCTGTTCCCGGATGGTGTCGAAGTTCAATTCGCCCAGGGACTCGTCGCGCAGCAGGCCGGCGTTGTTGATCAGCAGGTCGAGCCGCTGATCCTTCACCTCCTCGGCGAGTCGGGCGATATCGGCGGCACGGGTCACATCGATACCTTCCACCACCCGGCTGGCCACTGCGTCCAGCTCGGCGGATGTCTGGCGACAGACCCCGATCACTTGCCAGCCCTCGCCATGATAGTGCCGGGCCAGTGCCAGGCCGACGCCGCGATTGGCACCGGTGATCAAGACGGTTGAGGACATGATGACTCCTGTTGGTTGGTAGAACGGTCGGTTTAACGTTGGCCGGAGGCTTTCCTGGCTTGCTCAGGGAGAGGTTGGGGGTCACGGGGCTCACTTCAAGCGGCAAGTGCTCCCCACTTTCCCTCAACGAAGAAGCCCCGTATAATGGTTACGAAATGTAAACATTGCCCGAAATAGCCGGGCGCCCCTATCACCGATGCTCGCCATCGAACAAGGAAGCTTCCATGGCCAACCGTGCCACTCCCCTTTTCCTGGTCGCCCTGGGCGGCGCAGCCGTCGGCTTGATCGTCGGCTGGCAGCTGCCGGCGGTCGCCACTTCCACCGAAACGGCGGCGGATGACGCTAGCGTCATGACCGCCTTTGAGCGCATCCAGCTGGGCGAACACCAGCGTGGTGAGATCACCTCGCAGAGTGAGCTCAACGGCAAGGATGGCAGCCGTTTCACCCGGTTCACCCTGCCGCTCGAAGAGGGAGCGCTGGTCGAAATCGAGCTCGGCGGTCCCCTGCAGGGCGCCCTGTCGCTGTATGACGATGAAGAGCAGCTGCTGGCATCCACCTACGCCCCTACTGACTACCTCGACCCGGCCCAGACACCGGCGCTGCGCCGCCGCATCGACGAAAGCGGTGATTACACCCTGATCGTGAGTGGCAACGACCTGCACAGCTATGGGCCCTTCAGCGTTACCAGCCGCAGCATGGAACTCACCACCAGCGACACCCTGAGCGTACCGTCACGTGCCGACGGCTGGCTGCAGGACGGGCCGGATCATTACACCCTGACGGTGGAAGAGAGCGGGCTTTACCAGATCGAGATGCGCTCCAGCGAAGTGGACGCCTACCTGGCCCTGGAAGGGGCTCATGGCTACCACCGCGAGGATGACGACAGCGCCGGCAACCTGGACGCACGCATCGCCGATTTCCTCGAGCCAGGCGAATACCAGCTCACCGCTCGCACCGCCCATGGCCAGGAGAGCGGCCTCTACACCCTCACCGTCGAGCTTCATGAACTCACCCACGGCGCCGCCCTGCGCAACAGCGGCGAGCTGGCGATCGACGATCCGCTGCATGGCTGGCTCAACGGCGAGGCGCTGGAATACCAGCTGACCCTCGAGTCTCCCGCCCTCGTCACCATCGACATGCTCTCCGACGACTTCGATGCCTTCCTCGAGCTACGCGGCGAGGACGTCTTCACCAGCGACGACGACGGCGGTGAAGGACTCAATGCACGTATCCGCTACAACCTGGGGCCGGGAGGCTACACCGTTACCGCCCGCAGCCACAGCTTCAGCGGCAGCGGCCTGTTCGAACTCAAGGCTTCCGCAGTGGAACTGGACGAACTCCCCGACGATGGTCAGCTGGCAATCGGCCAACCCATCGAAGCCTGGCTGGAAGCGGGAGCCCGGGATGCCTATACGTTTCAACTGGAAGAAGCCGGCACCTACCGCCTGGACATGATGTCCAGCGAGCTGGACGCCTTCCTGGAGCTGGAGGGAGAAGGACTATTCTTGAACGATGACGATGGCGGCAACAACCTCGATGCCCGTATCGAGGCGCACCTGGAGCCCGGCGAATACCGCGCCATCGCGCGCTCCTTCAACGGCGGCGACAGCGGCACCTATGTGCTGAGCCTGAGCGCCGAGTAGTCGCCCACTGCCAAGACGGTGGCCCCGACCGGCCATGGCAGGCCCCGATGGCGACCGCCTGTGGCGGGGCCATCGGTGGCCCATGGCACCTAACCAGCGACCAGGCGTGCGGCCAGAAAGGCGATTATCACCAGCAGCATGGCGATGAACGTGCCGGCGTGGTGAGCGTAGAGGTGCAGCATGGTGGCTCCTTAGGCTATGTACGAAAAGTCGCCGAGCGAAGGTCAGGCAAGGCAAAAATCGGCGAAAAAGCGGAGTTTACGGGGTGTAAATGAGCATTTTGAGTCGATTTTTAACGCCGCATGGCCGAGCGCAGGCAGTTTTCGTACAAAGCCTAGACGATATCGAATCGATCGGAATAGATACGGGTGGGCGCGACGCCAATGTGCAGTAGCGCCTTTTCGGCGGCATTCATCAACGGTCCGGGGCCGCAGATGAAGTACTCGCGCCGTCCATCGTCGGCAGGCAGCCGACGCCTCACCAGCGCCTCGTCGATCATGCCGCTCTCGCCTTGCCACTCCGGCTTCGGGTCGCTGATCACATAGATGACCTCGAGAGGCAGGATCTCCTCGAGTTCGGCCAACTCGTCGCGAAAGGTGGCTTCGTCCCAGGTATCGTTGGCATACAGCAGCCAGAGTGGCGCTTTCTTACCCCAGTCCCTCCAAGTGCGAAGAATGCTCATTATCGGTGTGATACCAATGCCCCCGGCAATCATCACCGCTCCTGCATCATCGTCGGCATCCGGCACGAAGGCGCCATAGGGGCCTTCGATGTAGGCCCGGGCACCCGGTTCGACGTCGGGCAGGGTATCGGTGAAATCACCGAGTCGCTTGGCGGTGAAGGCAACCCTGTCGCTATCGGCAGCCGATGACACCATCGAGAACGGATGCTGCTGAAGCGAGAACGGCGTCTTGCCCAGGGTGATCCAGAAAAACTGTCCCGGTGCAAAGACAAGGCGATGGTCGCCCTCGGCCTTCAGGGTCAACGTGGCGGCATCACCCCGTTCCTGATGGTTGTCGACCACACGCCAGGGGCGCTTGCGGTTGCGCCAGACCCGGAACAGCCGCGAATCCAGTAACAGCAGCAGCGGCACGGCGATGATCCCGATCAGCGCCAGCGAAGTCGCCATCCCAGCCGTGTAGTTCTGCACCATCAGCGCATGGCCGAGGCCAGCGGAAACGATGAAAAGCGACAGCATGCCATGTAGCGCCCGCCACCATTCGTAGGCGAGGCCGAAACGGGTCCGCCACAGCGAGCTCGCCACCAGCAGCAGCGTCGCTGCCAGCAGCAGGATCAGCGTTACCGCCCTGAGCGTCTCGTCACGCGGGTCGAGAAACTCGATCCATTCGGGTCGCGTGGTGATCATGAGGATAGGATGAGCCAGCACCAGCAGCAGGGCACAGATGCCCGTCTGCCGGTGAAACTGCAGGATATTGTCGAAGCCCAGCGACTCGGCGAACCAGCGATGGCGCCCCGATATCACGACCTGCATGGCCAGCACGCCGAGTGCCAGCAACCCCAGGAAAGCGCCGAAAACGGCACCCAGCGCCCGGCTCTCCTCAGGTCGTACTATCAATGCCACAATCAGTGGAATCATCGCCAGCAGCATATAGCTGCCACACCAGAAAAGTGCTTTTCGCATCAGCGGGCTCACGGCTTCCCTCCCTTGTCGATCCTTGACGTCCTGTTTGCCCAAGATAGTGCTTCATCCTGTAATCGACTGAAGTTTTTCGTACCCATTCCTGGCCCACCCATGGCGAGGAGGAATGGCTGCTACGCTTTTATCTATCGAGCATTAACCGCTTACGGCAATGGAGGATCACAATGTCACGGCAAATGGATCATGCCAATCTCTTCGCCGATGCCCGCTCGCGTCTGGACGACGTCTTCAATGCACTCGACGTACACGATGACGTCATCCAACGCTTGATGCAGCCAAGCCTGTCGCTAAAGGTAAGTGTACCGGTGCGTATGGACGATGGCCGGCTGCGCGTCTTTCCCGGCTGGCGAGTGCAATACGACACCACCCTGGGCCCGGCCAAGGGTGGCATTCGGTTCCATCCCGACGTCGATCAGCTCGAGGTCACCACCTTGAGCTTCTGGATGGCGGTGAAATGTGCCGTCGTCGACCTGCCTTATGGCGGCGGCAAGGGCGGTGTCAAGGTCGACCCCAAGCAGCTCTCCCGCCTCGAACTGGAGCGGCTCGCCCGGGGCTACATTCGTGCCATTGCCGATGTGATGGGCCCACGCCGCGACATCCCTGCACCCGACGTCAATACCAACGCCACGGTGATGGGCTGGATGGCCGACGAATACAACCATATCGTGCGCGGCAAGGAGCCTGCTGCCATAACCGGCAAGCCCCCGTCGCTGGGCGGCTCCCATGGCCGGGTGGCGGCCACCGGGCGCGGCGCCCTGCATGTGCTGGACCAGTGGGCCAAGCGTGGGCAGCGCAAGCCGGAAGATACGACGCTGGCCATTCAGGGCTTCGGCAATGCCGCCTATCACTTTGCCCGGCTGGCCTACGAACGCGGCTATCGCATCGTCGCCCTTTCCGATTCGGGTGGGGCCATCTACAGCAACGAAGGTCTGGACCCGGAACCGATCATGCAGCAGAAAACACAGAACCAGCGGCTGCATGACCTCGTCTACTGCGATGATTCGGTCTGCATCGCAGAGGATGTCGAGCATCTCGACCGCGACGACCTGTTGACCCTGGATGTCGACGTCCTGGTGCTCGCCGCGCTCGAAGATCAGGTTCACAGCGACAATGTGGAGCAAGTAAAGGCGAAGGCCCTGCTCGAGATCGCCAATGGCCCCGTTACCAGCAAGGCCGAGGCAGCGCTCATCGAGCGCGACGTACCGGTCCTGCCGGACGTGCTGGTCAATACCGGCGGCGTCATTGTCAGCTACTACGAGTGGGTACAGAACCGTACCGGCGAGCGCTGGACGGAGGAGACCGTCAACCAGCGCCTGGCCGAACAGATCGAAAGCCAGGGCCGCCTGGTACTGGAGCGAGCCGAGAAGGAGGGAATCTCCTACCGCCAGGCCGCCTACCGCCAGGGCATCGAGCGCATTGCCCATGGCATCCTTCAGCGGGGCAACTGCCAGTACGGCGAATGACGACATGCCCGGCAGCCAGGTGGTCGAGGCGGCAGGACAGTGCATGAGGTGACAACGCCTCGCATGGCGGCGACAATGGCGCCCCCGTTCCACGAGCCAGGCTGACATGTCGGAAGCGTTGACGATTCTCCATCGGGACGAGCATCTGGTCGCCGTGCACAAGCCGGCCGGGCTGCTGGTGCACCGCACGGCCCTGGCTCGGGGTGAGCGCGAATTCCTGCTGCAGCGTCTACGCGACCAGCTCGGCCAGCGAGTCTATCCGGTGCACCGCCTGGACCGCCCCACCTCGGGGGCAATGGTCTTCGCTCTGTCGGCAGCCGCGGCAACCAAGCTTGCGGACGCCTTTAGCGAGCGCCGGGTCGCCAAGCGCTACCTGGCAGTGGTTCGCGGTGTCGGCCCCGAGCACGACCGGCTCGATTACCCCCTGCGCGAGGAGGACGGCAGCCGCCCCAAGGCGGAAATGCCCGCCATGGAGGCGATGACCGAGGTGAAGCGACTCGATAGCGTCGAGCTGCCGGTGCAGGTGGACCGCTACCCCCAGAGCCGTTATTCGCTGATGCAGGCGTGCCCCGTGACCGGGCGCCGCCATCAGATACGCCGCCACCTGTCACAGCGGGGCTATCCCATCATCGGCGATGCCAAGCACGGCAAGGGCACCCACAACCGCTTCTTCAAGGAACAGCTGGCGTGTCCGCGGCTGCTGCTGGCCGCCGTGGGTCTGGCCTTCGACCATCCGCTCGAGGCGTATCGGCTGACCTTGAGCTGCGCCCTGGACGACCCCATGTCGGCCCTGTTCGAACGCTTCGGCTGGAGCGGTCACCTGCCGGCAAACCGCGCCAGCTGTAGCGCTTCACAGCCCGAACCCACCGCCTGACGGGAGCCCGGACCAGCGATCATGACAGCCCCATTCTCGAGCCACGGCGACCCTGCCACCCAGCATGACCACGACCTTCGTTTCGGCGGTATCCGTCGGCTCTATGGCGCCCGTGCCGCCGAGCGCTTCCGCACCGCCCATGTGGTGGTGGTGGGTGTCGGCGGCGTGGGCAGCTGGGCGGTGGAGGCGCTGGCCCGCTCGGGAATCGGCAAGCTCACGCTGATCGACCTGGACGATGTCTGCGTCTCCAACGTCAATCGCCAGCTCCACGCCCTGGACGGAACCATCGGCCGACCCAAGGTGGAGGTCCTGGCCGAGCGCTGCCGGGCGATCCAGCCGGGCATCGAGGTGGTGGCGGATACCGCCTTCGTCACCCCCACCAACCTGGCCGAGCGCATACCCCAGGACGCCGACCACGTGGTGGACGCCATCGACAGCGTGCTGGCCAAGGCCGCTCTGATCGCCTGGTGCAAGCGCCGCAAGCTACCGATCACGGTGACCGGTGCCGCCGGGGGCCAGACCGACCCGACACGCATCCGCATAGCGGACCTCAGCCGTACGGAGCACGACCCGCTGCTGGCCAAGGTTCGTGCACGCTTGCGCCGTGATTTCGGCTTCTCGCGAAACCCCAAGCGCCGCTTCTCGGTGGAGTGCGTCTATTCTGAAGAACAACTGGTCTATCCGGGCAACGATGGCGAGGTGTGCTTCCAGAAACCGGGGACCGGCGAGCCGACACGGCTAGACTGCGCCTCGGGCTTCGGTGCAGCCACCTTCGTCACCGGCAGCTTCGGTTTCGTTGCCGTCTCGCGGGTGCTGGCCAGATTGGCCAGGCTCGCCGCCGCCCCCGGCAAGTGACCCTCCAACCCCGCCTCACAGCATGGAGTCTACGATGACACGCCCCTATCCCGTTCCCGGCATCTACAGCCACTACAAGGGCAACCGCTACGAGGTGCTGGGCGTCGCCCACCACAGCGAGAGCGAAGACGCCCTGGTGGTCTATCGCGCCCTCTACGGCGAGTACGGATTGTGGGTACGGCCAATCGCCATGTTCACCGAAACCGTCGAAGTACAGGGCCAAACGGTGCCGCGCTTCGACCTGGAGAAGGCGTTCTAGCGCTGCCCCCGATGTGCCCACCCCGTCATCCGCTTCTCCAGCACGGCAAACAGCTCATACATCACCATCGCCATGGCGCTGATCACGATCAGTCCGGCGAATACCAGCGCCATGCGCATCTGCGAGCCGGCACTCATCATCAGGTAACCGATACCCTGGTTGGAGGCCACCGTTTCCGACACCACGGTGCCGACGAAGGCCAGGGTGATAGCCACCTTCAACGAGGCGAAGAAGTAGGGCAGCGAGCGCGGCAGCCCCACCTTGAGCAGCACGTCGAGACGCTTGGCCCCAAGTACCCGCAGTACGTCCTCCATTTCCGGCTCCAGGGTCGCAAGCCCGGTGGCCACGTTGACCACGATAGGGAAGAAGCAGATCAGGAAGGCGGTAAGGATCGCTGGCACCGAGCCGATGCCGAACCACACCACCAGGATCGGCACGAAGGCGACCTTGGGAATTGCGTTGAACCCCACCAGCAGCGGGTAGCAGGCATGGTAGAGAAATTTCGACGAACCGATGATGAAGCCCAGCAGCAGGCCGACCGCCACGCCGATGCCAAAGCCGACCATGGTGGTCCAGAAGGTCTGCCAGGAGTGCATACCGATGGGACCGGCGTAGGTCACCAGCGCCTGCGCCGTGGCCCAGGCCCCGGGAAAAATGAACTCCGGCACGTCGAGCAGACGCACCGTGGCTTCCCAGATCACCACCAGGATCGCCACCGCTGCCCAGGGCGCGATCCGCTGGCGGCTCTTTTCACTCAGTTGCATGTCACGTCCTCGATCAGGTCCCGCGAATCTCGCCGATCTGCTTGCGCAGGCTCTGCACCAGGCCGGTGAACGGCTCCTCGTAGGTGATCGCCAGTTCACGCGGCCGCGGCAGGTCAATGGTGCGCCGTTCGATGATGCGCCCCGGGCGCCGGCTCATGACATACACGGTGTCGGCCAGGAAGGCCGCCTCGCGCAGGTCATGAGTCACCAGCACCACAGTGAAACGCTGGAACTCCCACAGGTCGCGCAGCACGCACCAAAGCTCCTCGCGGGTAAAAGCATCCAGGGCAGCGAAGGGTTCATCAAGCATCAGCAGCCGCGGGCGATGGATCAGCGCCCGGCAGATAGACGCCCGCTGCTGCATACCGCCGGAGAGCTGCCAGGGAAACTGGTCCTCGTAGCCCTCGAGACCCACGGTGCGCAACAGTTCACGGGCCCAACCGACGAACTCGGCCCGGCGCTTGCGAAACTGCGAGCGGTAAGGCTTGACGATCTCCAGCGGCAGCAGGACGTTATCCAACGTGGTCCGCCAGGGCAGCAAGTTGGCATTCTGGAACGCCATGCCTGATATCTTCAGCGGGCCACCGACCGGCTTTCCATCGACCCTCACCTGGCCTGCGGTTGGGCCATGCAGGCCGGTGCACAGCTTCATGAACGTCGACTTGCCACAGCCACTGGGGCCGACGAAGGCAACGAACTCGCCCTCATCGATGGAAAGCGTGATGTCTTCGATGGCGTTGCCCGAATCGTCGTAGGCCAGGCTCACCTCGTCAAAGGCAACGAAGGGCGTGTCGGCGGCTCCACCACGCCCCGGCTCCACAGCCCCGTCGGCGGACAGGTCCTGGGATGTTTCCAGCATGCCGCTACTCCGCCCGGCCAGGAAAGATCATCCGCTCATTCTGAGGCGGCAGGAAACGAGAGGTGAAGACCCGCTCGGGTTCGGGCACCGACGGTAGCTCATAGGCATCGGCCACCAGCTGAATGGCGTTGCGCAATCGCTCCTCGTCCACCGCCCCGGCGCCATTGGCGCGAGCGTCCTCGGTGTCGATCACGCTGCCGATGGCAAGCTTGAGTCGCCGGATCTCCATCTCCCTGTCGATCAGCGAGTCACGGTTGTAGACA
Organism: Halomonas sp. DQ26W; assembly: GCF_003339685.1. Taxonomy (GTDB): domain Bacteria; phylum Pseudomonadota; class Gammaproteobacteria; order Pseudomonadales; family Halomonadaceae; genus Halomonas. The sequence continues at coordinate 103,191 of NZ_QPKI01000009.1, forward strand.
TACTCGATGGCACCATCCGGGTCGGCCAGGGTCTCCTCGAGGGCACGGTTGAAGGCGCGAAGGAAGCCCTCGACGGCTTTGGGGTGCTCCTCGGAGAAAGCCTGGCTGGCGATGATGGCATTGCCATAGAGCGGCACGCCATAGTCGGGAAACGGCATGATGGTGAGCGCCTCTTCACTCATCCCTCGCCCTTCCAGGTTGAGCAGGCTGGTGAAGTAGAAGCCGGTGATCGCGTCCACGTCACCGCGTACCAGCAGAGTCTCGCGCAGGGTCGGGTCGACGTTCTGCCACTCGACGTCGTCGGCGTCGAGGTCGTTGGCCGCGGCAAAGATGCCCCAGGCCCGGTAGCCGGTATCGAAGGCCGGTGCGGCGATGGACTTGCCGGCAAGGTCCGCGGGCGACTCGATATCGCGATCTTTGCGCGCGAAGACCGAGGCGGGGCTACCGTCATACACCACATAGACCCCCTGGATGCCAGGCCCATCGGGATTCTCGGCGAGAAACTCCACCAGGGCATTGAGGTCACCGAAGCCCATTTCGTATGCCCCGGAGGCGACACGATTGATGGCGCCGGCAGAGCCACTGCCGGAATCCACCTCGACCCTGAGCCCCTCCTCGGCGAAGTAGCCGCGCTCCACGGCCATCAGGAAGGGGGCCGAAGGACCCTCGAAACGCCAATCTAGCTGGAAACGAATGCGGGTCTCGTCGGCCTGGACGAGCGATGTCCCGACCAATGAAAGACCGAGTGCGCCGACCAGCAGGCCGGTGGAAGGTAAAAGGTAACGACTCATCAAGGCTGCCCTCGCAGGTTCTGGTTACGATTATTATATGCAGCTTTCTTGCCAACTCCACACACACAGGTAATCAAGCGTGGCGTGCGCACCCATATAAAGCAGGGCAAGGCGGCCAGGGCAACGTACGGGTACAGTGCGCGACGACTGGCACGCCTACATGCACCAGCGTAGAACATTGACGCCGGTTTCCCGGAGCGAGCAAGAAAAGGAAAACGTCGACACCGGCACAGCGCACCGGTGTCGTTAGGATAGTGTCGTTAGGGAAGAGATCGGTGAGGGTAGGGAATAAGAGAACGCAGCCCTGCGGCAGGCCTTACTCGTCGCCCGCTTCCTGCATCTGCTTGAGCATGTAGTTCTCGATACCGACCTTGTCGATCAGGCCGAGCTCTGTCTCGATGTGGTCAATGTGGTCTTCCTCATCGGCAAGGATGTCGCGGAAGAGATCGCGGCTCACGTAGTCCTTGATCTGCTCACAATAGGTGATTGCTTCGATATAGTCGTTACGTCCTTCGTGCTCGATCTTGAGATCGCATTCGAGCATCTCGCGCACGTTCTCACCGATATGCAGCTTGCCTAGATCCTGCAAGTTGGGAATGCCTTCCAGGAAAAGAATACGCTCGATCAACCTGTCGGCATGCTGCATCTCCTCGATGGACTCGTCGTACTCCCACTTGGCCAACGCCTTGAGACCCCAGTCCTTGTACATCTTGGCATGCAGGAAGTACTGATTGATCGCGACCATCTCGTTGCCGAGTGCGGTGTTTAGATGTTCGATGACCTTGGCATCGCCTTTCATTGCGCTTCTCCATTCTCGTCGGGTGTCGGGGGATAGATCAGTATTGGCTACACTGACAAAAAAGTCCAACCACGACAAGAGCTTGGACAAAAGCCAACAAGAATGATAGAGATTGGCATCGGGACTGGAGCCGGCACAGCCCGCCGCGTCAGCCCCAGAGGAGAAGGCTATACGGCATATGCCAGGCCGGCTGCCGATGCCTGCATTTCCGACCTGATGGCATCACGTGTGATGGTCTTGGCCAGGCAAGCACACTTGCCGCACTGGGTAGCACAGCCGGTCTCGCCCTGCACTTCGCGCCAGCTACGTGCTCCGTCCTCGACGGCCGAGCGAATCTTGTGGTCGGATACGCCTTTGCACAGACATACGTACATTTGCCATCACCTCGTCATAGCCTACAAGGTTAATGTAAATGATTCGCATAGACTATCGCAAGTGACGATCGGACATTTTTTGATCGACGTCATTGTTTCCGGCCACCTGCCCTCGTGATGTCACCGGCGGGCTTTGGGCACCACCACCACCCGGGTGCCGGAGGCGATATCGGACCAGCTGCGCTTTTGCCCATCGAAGAGAATCCACCAGTAGCCAAGGCCAAGAGCCGCCAACGACACCCACCCCACCAGGTAGCGCACCAGGCTCTGGGTCCAGGTGATCGAGCACCCGTCGTCGGTCTGTACGCGCAATCGCCAGGCCTGCATCCCCAAGGTCATGCCGCCACGGGTCCAGGAAAAGGCGAAGAAGACGTAGGCGCTGAGTGCCAGGGCAAGGCGCAGCGAGAGCACCTGGGCGAGGCCGGCCCCTACCGTTTCAGGCGGCAACTCCAGCACAAGCCTCACCCAGGCCACGTGGACAGTGGTGATGCCGATCCAGATAGCCAGCACCAGCAGCGCGTCGTACACCATCGCACCCATTCGCTTGCCCAGACCGGCCGGCCATACTTCGTCGAGCTGATCGAAACGTCGTTGCATAGACTCCTAGCCTGTTCGTCGCAGGAAATAGAACCCCAGGGCCGCACTGATCAGGGTTGGCGCCAGCACAGCCCATATCGGTGAAAAGCCGAATACCGTGGACGCAGGTGCCAGCAGATCCTGCAGATACTTGAAGCAGAGCCCGGTCACCACGCCGTAGAAAACCCGTGTGCCGGCCGCCACGGTACGCAGCGGGCCGAAGACAAAGGAGGCTGCCACCAGCACCAGCGACGCCATGGTCAGCGGCATCAGCATCTTCTGCCAAAAATAGAGCAGTGGCTGAGTAGCCTGCAGCCCCTGGTCATGCAGGAAACGGGCATAGGCCCAGAGCTCACTGGGCGCCTGGCTGTTGATGGGGCGCAGCAGACGGTTGAGCTGAGCTGGCGTCAAGCTGGTCTCCCACCCCTGCTCGGCTAGGTGTTCGGCCGCGGTACGCCCCTCATCGAAACGCGTCGTGGCCACGCCCTCGAGTACCCAGTTACCGTCACGCCAGACGGCACGCTCGGCCACGGTGGCCTCGCGCAGCTCATGGCCCTCGAAACGGTAGCGGGTCAGGTCGACAACGGTATCGTCGGCGCGTATGGCGCCGAAGCGATAGACGCTGTCGCCCTCGCGCTGCCAGCCGCCGCGCTGCATCACCACCGCGCCTTCACCCTGCATCTGTTCCAGTCGCCAGGCGCTGGCGAACTGCTCGGTGCGCGGGCTGACATACTCGGCCACGATCAGTACCGCCACCACCACCAGGATAATCGGCTTCATGACACCCCAGAGTATCCGGGTGAGTGAGCGGCCCGCGGCCCGCATCACCGTCAGTTCGTTGCTCGATGCCATGCTGCCCAGACCAACCAGGGCACCGATCAGCACCCCCACCGGGGCATACTGATAGAAGCGCCAGGGCAGCCGCATGATCAGGTAAAGCAGCACCTGGAAGGCACCAAAGTCACCTTCCACGTCGTCCAGGTCGTTGATGTAGGAAATCACCAGGTCAAGACCCAGCAACAGCACCTGTACCACAAGAATGGCGCCAAGCACATTGCGGGCGATATAGCGATCGAGACGATCCGTCACCATCAGCGCATTCCCTTCTTCTGGGCACGCACCATCATGCCCAGACCGAGCACCAAGAAGGCGGCGTGAATGGGCCACATACCTATCGCAGCAGGCAAGGAACCGCGCCCGATGGCATCCAATGCCGCCAGCAGCAGGCTCAGATAGCAGACATGCAGGAAAATGGCCGGCAAAAGCTTGGCGAAGCGCCCCTGTCGCGGATTGACCCGGGACAGCGGCATCGCCATCAAGGTCAGGATGAAGACCATGATTGGCAGGGAGAGCCGCCACTGCAGCTGCGCCCTCGCCTGGCTGGTGTCATCACTCAGCAGCTCTTTCGTGGAGGCGTAATCCGGCGACTCCAGCGCACGCCGGTCGCCACCCAGCGCAAGCCGCACGGCATAGGTGGCAAACTCGAGCCGTTCGGCCTCGAATCGCCCTGGGTCGACGCTGTAGCGCTCGCCGTCAGCCAGCACCAGGAACCGGCTGCCGGTCTCTGCGTCCACGGTCTGGTAACCACTTGTCGCCCGTGTCACGGCACTCTCGGGGGTGCCGTCCCGCCTGCGCTGACGCTCGCTGATAAAAACCTCCTGCATGCGGCTGCCATCACTGCTGAAGGACTCGGTATAGGCGGTACGTCCACCGCCGAAATCCTGGAAGCGGCCCGGGGCCAGGGCGGTGAAGTCCAGCCGACTGCGCTGATCCTCCAGCATCACGGCATTGTGCAGCGCCCCGGCGGGAGTCAACCATAGGCTGCATAGCCCCACCAGAATCGCCACCAGGGTGGCCGGTATCAGGCTGACGTGCAGGAGTCGCGCGGGACTGGTGCCGCAGGCAACCAGCACGGTGATCTCACTGTTCAGATAAAGCTGGCCATAAGCGAGCAGGATGCCGAGAAAAAATGCCAGCGGCAGAATCAGCTCGAGAAACCCCGGCAGGTGATACAGCATCAGGTTACCGAGAATGCTGGCGGGAATGTTTCCCTCCGCTGCATCGGCAAAATAGCGGATGAAGCGGCTACCCATGATGACCAGCAGAAGGACGCCGGCAACGGCGGCCATCGTCAGGAGAATCTCGCGGGTCAGGTAACGAAAAATGATCATGCAGCCGTCTTCCATGCAATGGCGCCATGCCTTGAGTACACTGGGGTGACTCGGCAATGGCCTGGAGCCGTGCCGGCATTATCCAGAATCCCCCTTCGCTTGTCTTGTGGAGTCACAATGGAATTCCCAGTTCAGACGGCTAATCCCGCCAAGGCCGAAACGGCCTGCCTCGTGGTACCGGTGTTCAAGGAGGGCGACCTGTTGCCCACCGCCGCCAAACTCGACGATGCCAGTGAGCGGCTGATCGGACAGCTGATCGAGCGCGGAGACTTCGATGCCAAGGCAGGCAGCGTTCAGCTGGTGCCGTTTGCCCCCGGCCTGGGCGCCGACCGCCTGATGCTGGTTGGTCTGGGCGAGCAGGCCAAGTGCCACGAGCGAGCCTTCATCAAGGCGCTGGACGCCGCCTTCACCGCCCTGGCCGGCCTGCCGGTGGAGGACGTCGCGGTGGCGTTCACCGATGTCCCGGTTCCCGACCGAGCCTGCGACTGGAAGGCGCGCATGGTCGCCGAGTCCGCCCACCGGGCCGTCTACCGCTTCAACGAATTTAAGTCGCAGCCGACACCGGTCCCCAGGCTGGCCCGTGTCACGCTGCTGGTCAGTGAAGGGGGCAACGCCGCAGCCGCCCGGGAAGGCGCACGTATCGGTGATGCCGTCGGCCAGGGTGTCGCCCTGACCCGCACCCTGGGCAACCTGCCGGGTAACGTCTGCACGCCACGCTACCTGGCCGAACAGGCCGAGGTACTGGGCAAGGGTTCGGGCGCCGCGCTCACGGTCGAGATCCTCGACGAAGCGGCGCTGGAAGCGCTGGGTGCCAACAGCCTGCTCTCCGTAGGCCGCGGCAGTGAGGAGCCCACGCGACTGATCGTAATGTCGTATCAGGGCGCAGAAGACTCAGAAGAAGCGCCCCACGTACTGGTGGGCAAGGGCATCACCTTCGACACCGGCGGTATCTCGCTCAAGCCCGGCGAGTCCATGGACGAGATGAAGTTCGACATGTGTGGCGCGGCCAGCGTATTCGGCACCGCCAAGGCTGTCCTTGCGATCAAGCCCAAGCTCAATCTGGTCTTCATCGTCGCTGCCGCCGAGAACATGCCCGATGGCCGGGCCACCAAGCCCGGCGACATCATCACGACCCTCAAGGGCCTGTCGGTCGAGGTACTCAACACCGACGCCGAGGGCCGGCTGGTACTGTGCGACGCCCTGACCTACGCTGAGCGCTTCGAGCCTGCCAGCGTGATCGACATCGCCACCCTCACCGGGGCGGCCATCATCGCCCTTGGCCACCATGCCACGGGACTGCTCTCCAACGACGACGACCTGGCGCTGGACCTGCTGGATGCCGGGGAAGCCGCCTGGGACCGCGCCTGGCACATGCCATTGTGGGAGGAGTACCTTGAGCAGCTCGACTCCAACTTCGCCGACCTGGCCAACATCGGCGGCCGCCCGGCCGGCACCATCACCGCCGCCTGCTTCCTCTCGCGCTTTGCCGACAAGTTCCCCTGGGCGCACCTCGACATCGCCGGCACCGCCTGGACCTCGGGCAAGCAGAAGGGGGCCAGCGGCCGCCCGGTGGGCCTGCTGACCCAATACCTGCTTGACCGGGAAGCGGATGCTCGCGTCGAGATTGGCGACAATTGAGCCAAGAGGGTTGCCATCGCGCTCGGCAACCTTTACATCTGAACCATTGACAACGCATCGAGCCGGCTCACACCGGCTCGATGTTCCTGTATCGCCCCTTGAGTGCAGTCGGATGGCTGTCTCAGGGACTGCGGAGACCCTTTGCCGTGCCCACTGCAAGCTTTGACCTACGACCCAACGCCACTCCCACGGCGACACCGATCCGTGAAGACATCCTCAAGAACCCCGGCTTCGGTCGTTACTTCTCCGATCATATGGCTCACGTGCGCTGGACCCTCGATGCCGGCTGGCACGGTCGCGAAGTGCGCCCCTACGGCCCGCTGACCCTGGACCCGGCCGCTGCCGTGCTTCACTACGGCCAGGAGATATTCGAGGGCATCAAGGCCTACCGCCATGCCGACGGCTCCATCTGGACCTTCCGACAGGACAAAAACGCCGAGCGCTTCCGCCGCAGTGCCCGTCGCCTGGCCCTGCCGGAACTCTCCGACGAGGACTTCAACGGCTCCCTCAAGGCACTGCTGGCCCAGGACCACGACTGGGTGCCCACGCCGGCCAGCGAAACCGACGAGTGCAGCCTCTATTTGCGCCCCTTCATGATCGCCAGCGAGAAGTTCCTCGGCGTGCGCCCGGCCCACGAGGTCGACTACTACGTCATCGCCTCGCCGGCGGCGGCCTACTTCAAGGGTGGCGTGGAGCCGGTCTCCATCTGGCTCTCCAGCCACTACAATCGTGCTGCCCCCGGCGGTACCGGCTTCGCCAAGTGCGGCGGCAACTATGCCGCCTCGCTGGCCGCCCAGAAGGAGGCCAGCGCCCACGACTGCGGCCAGGTTGCCTTCCTCGACGCCCGCGAAAACAAGTGGATCGAGGAGCTGGGCGGCATGAACCTGTTCTTCGTCTTCAAGGACGGTCGCATCGCCACCCCACGCCTCACCGATACCATCCTCGAGGGCGTGACCCGCGACTCGGTGCTGACCCTGGCCCGGGACGAAGGGCTCTCCCCCGAGGAGCGGCCGATCAGCATCGACGAGTGGCGCGAGGGCGCCGCCTCCGGTGAAATCACCGAGGTCTTCGCCTGCGGCACCGCCGCGGTGATCACCCCGGTGGGCGAACTGGTCACCGAAGAGGGCCGTATCCGGCTGGCCGCCGGCAGCGACAACCCCATCGCCAAGCGCCTGCGCACCAAGCTGCTCGACCTGCAGTACGGTCGCGCCGAAGACACGCATGGGTGGCTAACCCGCCTGGTGTGATATCAGAAATTCAGTGGTGGACATACTGACGTCCACCCGGACCGCGGCCCTCGCCACCGTGACGGGGGCGCCGGAGGGCGGGCCGTAGCGGAGGTCCTACGCCAGGGATGGCGTCGGTAGCGTACAGGGAAGTATTCACAGCGCCTCCGCGCAGGCCTGCCCTGCGGGAAAGCCCCCAGGCAGATCCCAGATGACCCAAGTAGATTTCTATATTCTCCCCGACACCACCTTCGAGGCACGCCTCGACTTCGCCTGCCGCCTGGCCGAGACCATCGCCGGCAAGGGCTTCCGGCTGCACCTGCATGCCGAGGACGAGGCCATGGCCCGCGACCTCGACGACAGGCTATGGACCTTCCGCCCCGACGCCTACCTGCCCCATGCCCTTCTCGGCAGCGACATGGCTGACAGCGTGGCGGTGACCATCGGCTGGGAGCATCCCCCCGAACCGGTTCCCGATACATCCATGGCGATGCTCAACCTCGACCCCGGCATCCCCGAGTGGTTCTCGCGCTTCGAGCGGGTCGCCGAGATCATCAACCAGCACCAGCAGGTGCTCACCGCCAAGCGGGAGTGCTGGCAGACCTACAAGCAGCGCGGGTATCCAGTCAAGGCGCATCAGCTTCGCGGCTAAGACTGTTACGAAAACTGGCTGCGCTTGCCCATTGCGCCGCCTAGGTGAGGGGCGCCGGGGGCAGGCCGGAGAGGAGGTCATTCGCCATGGATGGCGAATGTAGCGCCCAGGGATGGGTTCACAGCGCCTCCTCGCAGGCCTGCCGCCGGATCAGCCCCGGTCCGCGAAGTTCAGTAGGCAGGGCTGGCTGACGCCAAGTGCCTCATCGCGCTATAATCGAGCCCATTTTTCGAACGCTCTACGACGACTTCCTGCCGCCCGGCGCCTCGACCGGCGGCGATCATTTCTGGACCCGGAACGCCCCATGGACAAGACCTACCAACCCGAGCAGATCGAATCCCGCTGGTACGAGCGCTGGGAGGCCGACGGCCGCTTCGCCCCCTCGGGCGAGGGCGAACCCTACTCGATCATGATCCCGCCGCCCAACGTCACCGGCAGCCTGCACATGGGCCACGCGTTCCAGGACACCATCATGGACACCCTGATCCGCTGGCGGCGCATGCAGGGCAACAACACCCTGTGGCAGGTGGGCACCGACCACGCAGGCATCGCCACGCAGATGCTGGTGGAGCGCAAGGTCGCCGCCGAAGAGGGCAAGACGCGCCATGACCTCGGCCGTGACGCCTTCATCGAAAAAGTGTGGGAGTGGAAGCACGAGTCCGGCGGGCACATCACCCGCCAGCTGCGCCGCATGGGCGCCAGCGTCGACTGGAGCCGCGAGCGCTTCACCATGGATGACGGCTTCTACAAGGCGGTGCAGGAAGTCTTCGTGCGCCTCTATGAAGAGGACCTGATCTACCGCGGCAAGCGCCTGGTCAACTGGGACCCGACCCTGCACACCGCGATCTCCGACCTCGAGGTGGAGAACCGCGACCAGCAGGGCAGCTTCTGGCACTTCCGCTATCCGTTGGCCGACGGCGTCACCACCGACGCGGGCCTGGGCTACCTGGTCGTCGCCACCACCCGTCCCGAGACGATGCTGGGCGACACCGGTGTAGCGGTCAATCCCGAGGACCCGCGCTACGCCTCGCTGGTGGGCAAGTTCATCGAACTGCCCCTGGTCGGCCGCCGCATCCCCATCGTCGCCGACGAACACGCCGACATGGAGAAGGGCTCGGGCTGCGTGAAGATCACCCCGGCCCACGACTTCAACGACTACGAGGTGGGCCGCCGCCAGGGCCTGCCGCTGATCAACGTCTTCACCCAGGACGCGGCGATCCTGCCCCAGGCCGAAGCCTTCGATATCCAGGGCCGTCCGCTGCCCGACATCGACCCCAGCCTGCCCCAGGCCTACGCCGGGCTCGACCGCTTCGAGGCACGCAAGCAAATCGTCGCCGACATGGAGGCCGCCGGCCTGCTGGAGCAGGTCGAGACGGTGAACAACACCCTGCCCTATGGCGACCGCAGTGGCGACGTCATCGAGCCGCTGCTCACGGACCAGTGGTTCGTTGCCGTGGAGAGCCTGGCCAAGCCGGCCATCGAGGCGGTGGAGAATGGCGACATCCAGCTCGTGCCCAAGAACTACGAGAACATGTACTTCTCGTGGATGCGCGACTTGCAGGACTGGTGTATCTCTCGCCAACTGTGGTGGGGCCACCGCATTCCCGCCTGGTACGACAGGGAAGGCAACGTCTATGTCGCCCGCACCGAGGCCGAGGCCCGCGACAAGCACGGCCTGGCCGCCGACGTGGCGCTGACCCAGGACGAGGACGTGCTCGACACCTGGTTCAGCTCGGGTCTGTGGACCTTCGGCACCCTGGGCTGGCCGGAGAAGACCCCGGAGCTCGCGACCTTCCACCCCTCCAGCGTGCTGGTCACCGGCTTCGACATCATCTTTTTCTGGGTCGCGCGGATGATCATGCTGACCCTGAAATTCACCGGCGAGGTGCCGTTCAAACAGGTCTACGTTCACGGCCTGGTGCGCGACGGCCAGGGCCAGAAGATGTCCAAGTCCAAAGGCAACGTGCTCGACCCCATCGACCTAATCGACGGTATTACCCTCGACGAGTTGCTGGACAAACGCACCGGCAGCCTGATGCAGCCTCAGAAGGCCAAGGCGATCGCCAAGGCCACCCGCGACGAATTCCCCGAGGGTATCGAGCCCCACGGCACCGACGCGCTGCGCTTCACCTTCCTCTCCCAGGCCACCACCGGCCGCGACATCAAATTCGACATGGGCCGCCTGGACGGCTACCGCAACTTCTGCAACAAGCTGTGGAACGCCACGCGCTACGTACTGATGAACGCCGAGGGCGAAGATTGCGGCGCCTCTCTCGAAGGTCAGGGCGGCGACGTCGAGCTGTCGCTGGCCGATCGCTGGATCGTCTCGCGCCTGCAGCAGACCGAGGCCCAGGTGACCAAGGCGATGGAGGAGTTCCGCTTCGACCACGCGTCGCAAGCACTCTATGAATTCGTCTGGAACGAGTACTGTGACTGGTACCTGGAGCTCTCCAAGCCGGTGCTGTGGGACGACAACGCCTCGGCCTCCGCCAAACGCGGCACACGACGCACTCTGGTGCGCGTGCTGGAGGCGATCCTGCGCCTGGCTCACCCGATGATGCCCTACATCTCCGAGGAGATCTGGCAGCGTGTCGCACCGCTGGCCGGCAAGGCCAGAAGCGACGGCAGCGATTCGATCATGAATCAGCCCTGGCCTCAGCCGGAGAACGACAAGATTGACGAGCAGGCGACCCGCGATATCGAGTGGCTCAAGGGCGTGATCGTGGCAGTACGCAATATCCGCGCCGAGATGAACATCGCCCCGGGCAAGCCGCTGGAGGTCCTACTGACCAAAGGCGGCCCGGACGACCCGGCGCGTCTGGAGGCCAACCGCCGGTTCCTGCCTAAGCTGGCCAAGTTGGCGAGCGTCGACTGGCTGTACGACCACGAACAGGCGCCCCTGTCTGCCACCCAACTGGTAGGCGAAATGGAGGTACTGGTGCCCATGGCCGAGCTTATCGACAAGGATGCGGAGCTGGCGCGCCTGGGCAAGGAGATCGACAAGCAGGACAAGCTGATCGATGGCATCGAGAAGAAGCTTGGAAACGAGAGCTTCGTCGCCAAGGCACCCGATGCCGTGGTCGAGAAGGAGCGCGGCAAACTGGCCGACTTCCAGGCCGCCCGCCGCCTGCTGGTCGAACAGCGCGACAAAATCGCCGCGCTCTGATCAGCGGCCCGAAAACGCCGCGCTCTGACCAGCGGCCCGAAACCGCCGTGCTCTGATCAGCGGCCCGAAACCGCCGCCCGGGAGGGCGGCCATATTGGAGTCTGCGGATATGCCTCGGGGCAAGCCTAGCGGCAGCGACACCAAGGCCAGCTTACCCGGCTCTCTGAGTGGGGGGCTGACGCTCGAGGCGATCAGGCCGCTTTTTCCTCTCTTCGAGCATGCCAGCACCGGGGCCATTTCGGTAGACGCCGATGCTCGACTCACCTGGATCAATGACAGCTACTGTCGCCTGCTGGGCATCGAGGATCCCGCTAGCGCCATCGGCCGACCGGTCTCCGAGGTCGTTCCCCATACGCGCATGCCCGAGGTGATTCGCAACGGCCGGCCTATCCTGCTCGATATCATGGAGTTTCAGGACCACCAACTGGTGGTGATGCGCCTGCCACTTCACGACCGGGAGAGCGGCAAGGTCAGCGGTGGCGTGGCCTTTATCGTCTTCGACGATCTCGAGCCCCTGACTCCGCTGATCGGCAAGTATCGGCGCCTGCAGAACGACCTGGCTGCGGCCCGACGTGCCCTGGCCAAACGCGGCGCCCGCTACGACATGGGTGACTTCATCGGCGCCAGCCCAGCGGTGCTCGAGATCAAGCGTCGTGCCCGGCTGGCCGCCGCCCGCGCTACGCCGGTGCTGCTTCTGGGCGAGACGGGGACTGGCAAGGAGGTGCTGGCCCAGGCCATCCATGTTGCCTCGCCCCGCGGCGACTCACCGTTCGTGGCCGTCAATGTGGCCGCCGTGCCCGAGAACCTGCTGGAGGCAGAATTCTTCGGCGTCGTCCCAGGGGCCTTTACCGGGGCTGATCGGCGCCCCCGTCAGGGCAAGTTCCAGCTGGCCCATGGCGGCACCCTGTTCCTCGATGAAGTGGGCGACATGCCGCTGGCCCTACAGGCCAAGCTGCTGCGGGCCCTTCAGGAAGGGGAAGTGGAGCCACTCGGCTCCAACGAGATCAAGCCAGTGGATGTCCGGGTGATCGCCGCCACCAGCTGTGACCTGGAAGCGATGGTGGCAGAAGGCAGCTTTCGCTCCGACCTCTATTATCGGCTCAACGTGCTGCGCATTCGCGTGCCTCCGCTGCGCGAGCGCCTGGCAGACCTGGGCATCCTCTGTGAGACGATCCTCGGCAAGCTGGCCATGGAGAGCGGCGAGCGCCGCGCCGAGATCACCGCCGAGGCTGTGGCCTTGCTGCATCAGCATGACTGGCCGGGCAATATCCGTGAGCTGCGCAATACCCTGGAACAGACACTGGCACTCAACGAAGCGTGCCGCGTGATCGACGCGCCGGAACTCCTGGCGGCCCTTCCCTATCAGCCTCGCGAGGACCACACACGCACGACGGTCGCCCCCATCCGGGCCCTGGCCGAGGTGGTGGCCGAAGCCGAGCGTACCGCACTGCAGAACGCTCTGGATGCGTGCCGCGGCAACAAATCCCGAGCGGCCCGCCTGTTGGGCATACCACGCTCGGTGCTCTACGAAAAGCTCGCCAAGCTGTCCAGTAAACCGGACACCTGACCAGAAAACAGACACAATACGCTGCGGCCAAAGTCTATAGTTGTCCGTACATACGGACACTCTGCACTCCCACTCCCGCGAAAAAATCGACAGGCATCTGTTTTAGAACGCGTTTTAATAGTTGGCATGGAATGTGCTGTTAAGTTAGCAAGCGCCACCTGATGTGGCGCCAATAAAGCCGCATGCTGCGGCGATCACAAGAAAACCAACGCAGACCAACAACGTCGTTTTAGCAGCTGCTGCACTGACTACGCTGCACCGACAGAGCTGCACTGAAAATAACGTACCAGGAGCCTTCATGCCGTTCATTCCGACTCTCGCCACCCGCATCCGCCCCGTCACACTCGGTGTCGCATCCGCCGCTGTGCTGGCAAGTGCCACCCTGGCAAGCACCGCCAACGCCCAGGAGAGCGTCCGCTGGCAGGTGCCCATCGCCTTCCCGTCCCACCTGGTCGGCTTGAGCACCCCCGTGCGCTATC